>NZ_FRBU01000064.1 GCF_900142695.1 Flavobacterium xanthum
TTACGATAACTCCATAGTGTTAACGGCATGTAACCGGTTCCGTTCAACCGCGGGTTCATTGTTCGTTCTTCGAACGCAACGAAACCCTAGCTGTTGGCAGTAGTGTTTTTAAACAGATTTGTTTTGAATATAGTTTTTAGTGTAAAAGTATAAAGAAATTATAACTGAAATACTTGTGATAATGGATAGAACAATCCCAAAATAATATGATGTTTTCAAATTATAGTATTCTGAACTTCCTAATGTTAATAATGAAACAATTAGAGCCCATAAATTCTGATTCAAATTTATTTTAAAATTTTCCATTTTCTTAATTTATATTGTTTACTATATTTTCATAAATTTCTAATTCACTTGGTCTTTTTCCATAAACCTTGTTATAATCATCGTTCTCGTGATATCTTATTTCTTTCGGGGGTTCTTCACCTTCAATCTCAAAATTTTTAATTACTCTATTTGTTTTTTTATCGATATAAGAAATTAAGATGTTATTTTTAAACCCTATCTTATTGGTTCTTGAATAATATCCTACATTAATTAAAGTGTCACTTATTACTACAATTGTATTTATTTCATTTTTTTTAAAAGACATATATCCTTTTTCTAGTTTTTTATTTAATTCATAAGTAAAAAACAGTTCGTTTTTTTTATCAAATACTCTTTTTTGGAATATGATAAGCGGTTTATTTGGTTTTGACCTCTGAATTTTTTGAAGATTTAAATTTTCAATATCTTTGGTAACTTCTTCAAAATCAAAATCAAATTGATTAAGGTAATTTTTTCGTTCTTCCGCTAATTTGTCATACTTTATTTTTTTTTCTTTATCTTGTAATCTATCATTACACATACTTATTAAAAAAAAAGGCGATGCAATTATTATAATTATTAAATAACAGCCTAAAGGTGTTTCATTATTTCTTCTCATTTCGATTTTTTTTTAACATTACTGCCAACTAGTATATATGCACTACGCAGTAGCGCTTATCTACCCAAATTTGGGTGTATAGGCGCTACTGTGTAGCGCATTATTAACAAATATAAATAATAAATTTAGTACAAATCATCAAATAGTCTTTTTATTTTTTTGCCGTTTTTTTTCATAGTGAATGCATATCCGTAAACGAACTATTTTAGCACAAAACCCCTAGCCCTGACCGAAGCGAAAAACGCATGACGGTTGCGCACCGCTTTTTCTGGTGGTGGCAGAGCGACCAAAGGAAGCTCCTGCCAGCGCCCAGAAAAAGGGTGGGCGACCAAATGCTTTGTAGCGTAGGGCGGGAGTGGCTCCTAAAGAAGATCCTAAAAAAGATCCTAAAAAAGATCCTAAAAAAGATCCTAAAAAAGATCCTGAAATAAATTTAGGATAAAAAAAAACTCCACTACTTGCGCAGTGGAGTTTGGGTTGTCCTGAAATAAAAGGGCTTAGTTCACCAATACCCATTGTCCTGAAGCGATTAGGCTTTCGGCTTTTTTGTATTTCATTTCTTGTACTTGTCCGGTAGCCACGTTTTGAATGCTAACAGTATCGTTGCGATTGATTTTTGGCATATCTCTCGTAATCGTTTCGGTTATTTGTCGTTGTTGGGTTTCACCAGCTTCGCGGTTTGCAGCTTCGCTACTTACAATTTCATCTTTACTCAATTCGTAATCTTCTCTAGGAGCAGCGTCAACTGCTTCTTGAATTTGTTGGTTTTCTTGAGCGGGTAAATCGCCTTTAAACAAGAATGAAATGACTTCTTTATTCACGTTTTCAATCATAGCTCTAAACAAATTGAATGCTTCCAGTTTGTAAATAAGCAAAGGATCTTTTTGTTCGTGAACGGCTAATTGAACGGATTGTTTCAATTCGTCCATTTTACGCAAGTGTTTTTTCCAAGCTTCATCAACAATAGCCAAAGTGATGTTTTTCTCGAAATCAGCAACCAGTTGCGCCCCTTCAGACTCATAAGCGGCTTTCAAATCCGTAACTACATTTAACGATTTTATTCCATCTGTAAACGGAACTACAATACGCTCAAATTGATTGTTTTTATCTTCGTAAACACTTTTTATAATTGGAAAAGCTTCTCTGGCACTTCGCTCCGTTTTTTCGGTGTAATATTCTAATGTTGCTTTGTATACTTTTCCGGTTAATTCCATTTCGCTCAACTTGGTGAACTCACTTTCTGTAACTGGCGAAGTAATCGAGAAATAACGAATTAGTTCAAATTCAAAATTTTTGAAATTATTGGTTGCTTTGTTTTGATCAACAATCAATTCACAAGTGTCATACAGCATGTTTGCAATATCCAATTTCAAACGCTCTCCAAACAAAGCATGACGACGACGCTTGTACACTACTTCACGTTGCGCATTCATTACATCATCATATTCCAATAAACGTTTACGAACACCAAAGTTATTTTCCTCTACTTTTTTCTGCGCACGCTCGATAGATTTTGTCATCATAGAATGCTGAATCACTTCTCCTTCTTGCAAGCCCATTCTGTCCATTACTTTGGCCACTCTTTCAGAACCAAACAAACGCATCAGGTTGTCCTCAAGAGAAACATAAAACTGAGAACTTCCCGGATCACCTTGACGTCCTGCACGACCACGTAACTGACGGTCCACGCGACGCGAATCATGACGCTCTGTACCTACAATCGCCAATCCACCAGCGGCTTTTACTTCGGCAGATAATTTAATATCGGTACCACGACCAGCCATGTTGGTAGCAATAGTTACCACACCTGGTTTTCCTGCTTCTTCTACAATTTGAGCTTCTTGTTTGTGCATTTTTGCATTCAATACGTTGTGTGTCACGCCTCTCATTTTCAACATTCGACTTAATAATTCGGAGATCTCTACCGAGGTTGTTCCAATAAGAACGGGTCTTCCTGCTTTAGATAATTCCGCTACGTCTTCGATTACAGCATTGAATTTTTCACGAGTCGTTTTATAAATAAAGTCCTCTTTGTCCAATCGAGCCATTCCTCTGTTGGTCGGAATTTCGACAACGTCTAACTTATATATTTGCCATAACTCTCCTGCTTCGGTTACTGCAGTTCCAGTCATTCCTCCCAGTTTGTTGTACATTCTAAAGTAATTCTGCAAAGTAACCGTTGCGAATGTTTGCGTTGCCGCTTCGATTTTTACATTTTCTTTGGCTTCAATCGCTTGGTGCAATCCGTCAGAATAACGACGACCATCCATAATACGACCAGTTTGCTCATCAACAATCATGATTTTGTTATCCATGATTACATATTCTACATCTTTTTCAAATAAAGCATAGGCTTTCAAAAGTTGTGTCAATGTATGAATACGCTCGCTTTTTATTCCGAAATCTTGAAATAATTGCTCTTTTTCTTCCGCTTCAGCGTCTTTGTCTAATTTTTTCTTTTCGATAGCGGCAATTTCAGTTCCAATATCTGGAAGTACGAAAAAATCGGAATCTGTATCTCCGGAAAGGTATTGAATACCATTGTCTGACAATTCAACTTGATTATTTTTTTCTTCAATAACAAAATACAATGCCTCATCAACCTTGTGCATGTCCCTTTTGTTATCCTGCATGTATTGATTTTCGGTTTTTTGAAGCAATTGTTTGATTCCTTCTTCACTCAAAAACTTGATCAACGCTTTGTTTTTTGGCAATGCTCTATACGCTCTTAACAATTGGAATCCACCTTCTTTAGTGTTTCCCTCTTTTATTAATTTTTTTGATTCAGATAAAAAACCATTTGCAAGCTGACGTTGCAGTGCAACAAGGTTTTCGATTTTTGGTTTCATTTCCATGAATTCATGGCGGTCTCCTTGTGGAACTGGTCCTGAAATAATTAAGGGTGTTCTCGCATCATCAATCAAAACAGAATCGACCTCATCGACAATGGCATAGTTGTGTTTTCTTTGCACTAAATCCTCTGGCGAGTGTGCCATATTATCTCGTAAGTAGTCAAAACCAAATTCATTATTGGTTCCGTAAGTGATATCCGCATCGTAGGCTTTTTTTCTTTCGTCAGAGTTAGGTTGGTAATTGTCGATACATTCTACTGTCATACCATGAAATTCAAACAAAGGTGCTTTCCAAGTACTATCTCTTTTTGCTAAATAGTCATTCACGGTTACTAAATGCACACCATTTCCAGTCAATGCATTCAAATAAAGTGGTAAAGTGGCTACCAATGTTTTTCCCTCTCCTGTTTGCATTTCGGCTACTTTTCCTTCATGTAAAACCATTCCGCCAATTAATTGTACGTCATAGTGGATCATGTCCCAAGTAATTTCTTTCCCTGCTGCACTCCATGAATTAGCCCAGATAGCAGTATCTCCATCTAAAGTAATGTAACTTTTTGTAGCAGATAGTTCTCGGTCTTTTGGAGTAGCAGTAACTACAATTTGTGAGTTGTCTTTGAAACGTCTTGCTGTTTCTTTGACCACAGCAAAAGCTTCAGGAAGAATTTCCATCAATGTTTTTTCTGATATATCGTAAGCTTCTTTTTCCAGTGCATCAATAGCGATGTAAAGATCTTCTCTTTTATCTATATCAAGAATGCTTTCTACTTCCTGTTTAAGGGCAGTAATTTTGGCATCTTTTTCAGAACGATCTTGTTTTATTTTATCTTTGAAAAATGCGGTACGCGCTCTAAGTTCATCATTTGATAATGACATTAAAGGATTTTCAAAAGTTTTAATTTTATTAAGATAGGGTTGTAATGCTTTTACATCCTTTTGTGACTTATCGCCAACAAAGACTTTGATAATACTGTTTATGAAACTCATAATATATTTTATTTCTAATTGTGTAATTCTGTAAATTTAAACCAAAAAAAAGCCTCTTTTGAGACTTTTTTATTGGTTTACTTTTTAATATTCATCCTCATTCCAAAGATAATCTTCGTCCGTAGGATAATCTGGCCATATTTCTTCCATTGATTCATATATCTCGCCTTCATCCTCTATAGATTGAAGGTTTTCTACCACCTCTAATGGAGCTCCTGCTCTAATAGCGTAGTCAATAAGTTCGTCTTTGTTGGCAGGCCACGGGGCATCACTTAAATAGGAAGCTAATTCTAATGTCCAATACATCTGTTGTCGATTTAATTTTGTGCAAAAATAAATTTTTTACTGAAAAAAACAAGTAAAAAATGATTTATTTTTAGTTAAAGTTAAGAACGTTTTATTTAGTTTAAAGTTTCAGGTTTGAAGTTTAAAGTTTTCGTACTGAATACTGAGCACTGCAAACTGAATACTACTTTCTCGGAATCCATTTCACCTCGTCAGCGTTCAGGTCATGAGACAACTTCCGTGCCAACACAAAAAGATAGTCAGAAAGTCGGTTTAGGTATTTAATAGCGACCTCTGCAACGGGTTCATTATGGCTTAAATGGACTGCTAAACGCTCTGCTCTGCGGCATACACAACGCGCTATATGACAATATGACACAGTGGTATGTCCGCCGGGAAGTACGAAATGAGTCATTGGCGGAAGCGCCTCTTCCATAGCATCTATTTCATTTTCCAATAATTCAATGTCAGATTCTATAATTCCTAATTTTTTCAACCGAAGTTCTCCGTTTTTCTTCACTTCTTTTTCAGGTGGCGTCGCAAGAATAGCTCCTACCGTAAACAAACGATCCTGAATTTCAATAAGAATTTCTTTGTAATGCGCATTCATTTCCTGATCGCGAATTAAACCGATGTGAGAATTCAATTCGTCAACAGTTCCGTAACTTTCGATACGGGCATGGTCTTTTGGGACACGAGTTCCTCCAAAAAGGGCTGTTGTTCCTTTGTCTCCCGTTTTTGTATATACTTTCATCTACTGGGTATTTGATTTTAAAAAAACAAATTTAGGCTATTAATTTTACTATTGATGCAACAAATCGGTCCAATGAATTTTCACTTAGATTGAAATACAGATCGGGTTCAATACATTCCACTTCCATTAGGTAAAGTTCTTGGTCAATTAAAATACCGTCGACGCGAGCATATAGTAAATCTTCTTTAAAGGTATCGACTACTTTTTGCGCTTTTTGAATCATGTCCTGACTTGGATGCACCAAGGTATAAATTCCTCCAAAAAGAGATTGAACCCTAAAATCGCCATCAACCGGTTTTTTATTCACTGCATGAGAGAATTTTTTGTTGAAAAAGATAAAGGAGGTTTCGCCTAATGTTTGAATCTGAGGCATGAATTCCTGCACTAGTAATTCTTTTTCTAAAGCAATAGCAGCATATTGTTGGTTTATTTTTGTACTATTTGCTACTTCAAAAACTTCTGTTAGATAGGAACCCGCAGAAAAAGCAGGTTTTATGACTGCTTTTTTCCAATGGGAAGGAATTCGTTTTACAAGATCAAGATGGTTTGTTTTATCTATAAAAAGAGTGGGCAATATTGTGATTCCTTGTTGCTCCATTTTCCGCAAGTAAAACTTATGGATGTTTAGCTTAATCACTTCGATCGGGTTTAGTGTTTTGATTCCTAATTTTTCTATGTGGTCCAGCCAAAGTTTAAACTCGGTTTCTTTCTCGAAATAATCCCAAGTATTGCGAAAAATTAAATAGTCGTAATCAGTCCAATTGATATTTTTGTCGTTCCAGATAACAGCGGAAGATTCTATATTGTGTTGGGCGAGTGCTGGAATTATTTTTTGGTCTTCGGGATTTAAATCGGGAAGTTTTTCGCAGGTTAATAGGGCGATTTTCATTTTTTAAAGTGATGTTTGGTAGTAGTAAACGCAATTGTAATTTGGATTTCCTAGCCCGGATAACAGTGGAAATCCTTTTCTAAAAGCTTCAAGCCTTTTGAGGGCTGAAAGGTTTTAGAAAAGATTGTAGCGGTTAGCCGGAAAAAGCTCCTGAAAAAAAAACTATTTGGTAGTGTCGCTTTCTATGAGTCCATCACGCAAACGAATGACGCGATTGGCATAAGCGGCGATTTCCTCCTCATGTGTTACTAAAATTACAGTGTTTCCATTGGCGTGGATGTCTCCAAAAAGTTTCATGATTTCTAATGATGTTTTACTGTCTAAATTTCCAGTAGGTTCATCTGCAAGGATGATTGAAGGTTTATTGACCAATGCTCTAGCGATGGCTACACGCTGGCGTTGCCCTCCTGAAAGTTGGTTGGGTTGGTGATCCATTCGGTCAGATAGATTTACTTGATCCAATACTTCGGAGGCGCGCTTGTTTCTATCTGATTTAGAAAACCCAGCATAAATCATGGGTAAAGCCACGTTGTCTAATGCAGTTGTTCGTGGTAAAAGGTTGAAAGTCTGGAAAACGAACCCAATTTCTTTATTTCGAATTTCTGCTAATTCATCGTCTTTCATCTGGCTTACATCCTTTCCATTCAAAATATAAGTTCCGGAAGTAGGGGTGTCTAAACACCCTAATAAATTCATTAAGGTAGACTTTCCAGATCCTGAAGGTCCCATTAGTGCTACATATTCTCCTTTGTTGATCTCTAAATCAATGCCTTTTAGAACATAAACGATTTCATTTCCTAATACAAAATCTCTTTTGATATTAGTTATTTTTATTAGCGGGTTTGCCATTAGAATGTATGATTTTTAACCTTTGACGGTGCGCGGGTTGCTATTAATTTAGATTTTAAAAGTACAAAAACTTTTGAACTACTAATAAGTAGTTTTTTTTTTAATTTGTTACAGTACGCAAGCACTGAAATTTAGATCCTGTATAATTTTGTGTTTTTCAATTGTTTTTCATTTAAACTGATTTTTAAGTTTATTGATAAGCATAAACTGAATTTAAAGTTTTACACAATTCTAGTCTCGTTTTGTATAATTCACACTTTTATCTTTTTTATTTCACAATTATATTGATTTTTTATATAATTTTTTGTTATTTATTGAACATAGAGCAAAGTTATTTACATTTGTTTAAGAAATAATTAATCAAAACTTAAATTATGAAAAATACGAAATTAGCATTAGGATTAGCGGTAATCGCTATTGGATTTACATCTTGTAAAGATGAAAAAGCGGAGCAAGCAGAAAAAAAAGTGGATAGCTATGTAATGTACGTAGATTCATTAGGTAATGTTGCAGCAGCAGATGCTGAAGGAAACTGGGAAGGCATAGAAGCATCGTACCAATTAAGAGCAGGAGAAGCTGAAGCTGCAATTGCTAACATGAAAGATAATGCTGATGCGCAAGCACGTCTTGATGCAAGTAGAGCAAAATACGAAGCTTTGAAAGCGAAGGTAGAAGCTCAACAAATGGCAGCACAAGCAGCTGCAGTAGCTACTGCACCTAACAGCAAGCAGCAAATGAGGAATGCCTTATTTGGTGAAGGTAAAATGGGTGAGGACATGAATTTTAGTTGGGTAAATGCTGCAAACATTCATAATGTGTACCAACAATTTATTCATACCGTTGAAGATAACAAAGATGTATATTCTCGCGAAGACTGGGATGAAATCAAATTGATGTATGAAGCACTAGACAGCAGAAAGAATACTGTTGAAAAAGAAGGACTTTCAGCTGAAGACAATAGAAAAATTTCTGGTTTGAAAGTGAAATTTGGCCCAATGTATACTTTGAATAGAATGGGAGCTAAATCAGGAGAAATGAAAAGAGCAAAAGAATAAGGAATAATTAATTCAAATAAGAATGACAGTCAGCAATGGCTGTCATTTTTTTTTTGGGTTAAACCCGAATCACAAAATGTTCTTTGGGCTGTTCTCTCCTAAAAAATACCAATCCCCACTGGAATGTGTCAATAGTGACTGTGACTTGCGGGTGACTTTTAATAATTTCCCAAGCTTGTTCCATTTCTTTCGACCAATGAATGTCATCGAATATCCAAACGGTTTCATTAGTCACGGTTGAAAGTAATAGTTCGAAATACTCCAGTGTAGCTTTTTTGGAGTGATTTCCGTCAAAGTAAATTAAGGAAAAGTGTTCCGTGTTTAGTCCCGAGTGTTCAGTTGCAGTATTCACAGATGACTTCCGTTTCTCTAAATAAGAATTAAACGTTGTTACTATAGATGCTACATTGTTATAATTGAATGTTTGCAATTGCAGTTGAGCAATTTTTGCTGTTTCCGGGCAGCCTTCCAGCGTTGTTATTTTTGCTTTTAAATTCCCTAATGAAAGCGCAGCCGTCGCTAATCCTAACGAAGTTCCAATTTCTAAAATAAAGTCAGGCTGAAAATAATGGGTGATTCTAAATAATAATTCGGCTCGCTTCGAAGAAATCCCTGCCGTTTTTGCAATCTTGGAAATAACTCTTGTATTGGATTTGAAAACTTTTGAACCCGCACCAAAGTCTGTTACTTCAATCGTATTATTGTTTGCTAATAGCGAGTTTCTATACTTTTTTAAAAATGTATATTCCGGTTTTGATTTTTTGTCATAAAAACATTTTGTCAACAAACTAAAAACAAACGGAGAATGTACGGCATGCTCATTTTTTGAGTGCCATAGGAATTGTAAATACGATTTTATTTGAAATAGCATAGTTAGTGTAACACAAAGATTCGCAAAGCAAAAACACAAAGATACACGGAGATTTATTAAAATTTGAAAATCGAAAAATAAACTTTGCGAGGCTCTGCGTTTCCTTTGTGAAACTTTGCGAGAGTTATTTTATTTCACAGAGTTGCACAAAGTGAAAACGCAAAGATACACGGAGGTTTACTGAAATATGAAAATCAAAATACTAAATTTTGTGAGTTTCTGCGTTTGCTTTGAGAAACTTTTCGAGAGTTTTTTTATTTCACAGAGTTACACAAAGGGTGGATTCAATTAATTAATGCGAATTCCTGATTATTGTTTAATAATTGTAAATATACTTCATTTGGAGAATCAAATTGATGCCTTTTCCGAGGT
>NZ_FRBU01000003.1 GCF_900142695.1 Flavobacterium xanthum
CAGGGAAAAGAATTAATTTTCTTTTCTTTGTTCTGAAAAAATATTTCATCTTTCTTTGAGATTCCTAACTTTCGCATTTATTAATTGAATTCAAGAGTTTTAAAAAATTGGGCTACTTAAGGTCGCTGTAAAATAAGAACTAACCTTTTTCTTATTTTCTTACTATTTTGAAACCTATAAGTGATATAACTTTTTAGTATTTAGTAGAAACTGCAGCAAAACATTTTTTTACTACCAATTTCAATGTTTCACAAGATGAAAGAAAAAGTGAATTAGATTAACTGAATCAATCCCTGAGAATCCTTTGAATCAGTGGCTACAAAAAAAGTAAGTGATCAAAGCGAACTGTACTATTAATTCACAACACAAACAAGCTTACTTTTTGACAAATTATTAAACGTGATCTTTTAAAAGTGGCTGACTGAACACCGAATACGGTATCCCACTTTAGCAGGAATCATTTATTTTATTTATTTGAAATACTGCTATAGCTCAAATCAAACTATAGAAGACAAAACACTTTAAATAAAAAAAAGGTTTACAAAGAAATTAATTCTTTATAAACCTTTTTAAAAGTGGTGCGGTAGAAAAATTACATTTTAAATATTTTTTTATACCAAGGTGCTTTTTCAACCTTGACACCATAGCCATAACCATATCCATACCCTTTTGTTGAATCGGTATCATTAAGTAGCAAACACATATTAGGCAACTTTTGCTCTTTGTATAAGGTGTTGGCAATATTCAGCATTCTCTTCTCTAAGAAATTGGCACGAGCCACATAAATAAAACAATCTGCATGCTTTGCAATTAATATTGTATCTGTAACTAGACTTACTGGAGCTGTATCTACAATGATATAATCGTATTGATTTTTTAGCGTTTCAAAAAGGGTGTCTACTTTCTTATTCATCAATAACTCAGCAGGATTAGGCGGAATTACACCAGCAGGCAGTACATGGAAATCTTCAAACCCCTCGTATTTTACAATAAGATCCTCTAGAACTAAATTTTTAGAAGACAAATAATTAGTAACACCGCGATCCGGCAAAGTTAAGTACTCATCTAATCTAGGATTCCTGATATCCATTCCAATCAATAAAACCTTTTTCCCTGAAAGTGCAAAAGTAGCAGCTAGATTAGCAGAGACAAACGTTTTCCCCTCTTTAGGAAAAGTGGAGGTTAAAAAAATAGTTTTAGCCTGACCGTCTGGAACCTTGCTAAGCATAAACTCCAGGTTTGTTCTTATAATTCGCAAAGCCTCGGCTGAACTTGTTCTGCTTTCTGATTTGATGATTTCCGACGGCGTATCTGAGGTTGGTACATCTCCTATAAAAGGAATTAACGTTTTTCCATCTAAATCCAAGCGGCTCTTTATTTTAGTGTCTAACAAATCCATTACGTAAATCACTCCAAATGGAACTAAAATACCCAACAGTAGTGCACCCAAATAAATAATATTTTTTTTAGGAGAAACAGGAACATCCGAACCTTTAGCAGAATCGACTACTCTGGCACTAGACTCTGTTGCTGCTAAAGAAATAGCTGTTTCCTCTCTTTTTTGCAACAAATACAAGTACAGCTCTTCTTTTACTTTTTGTTGTCTGGCTATCACCCTAAACTGCCGTTCCTGAACCGGAATTTTACCTATTTTTTGATTCAAAAGCCCCTCCTGATTGTTGAGATCTCTTTTTTGAATCCTTAGATTGGATTGCATGCGACTCAAACTTGATGCAACATTTGACTTTAAGGACGCCAATTGCTCATTCAGTTTAATCACAGTAGGATTAACATCGGTAGCCGATTTCAAGATTCTGTTCCGGTCTAAAACCAACTGATTGTAAGATCCTATTAATTCAGTAGCTTCCCCGCTTACAATATTTGTAGGCAATAAATCAGACGGCTTGCTTTTTTTTATAAAATCGACCATCGACGAAATAACATTCAATTGTATATCAGTCTCTATGCCTTTTTTATCGTATTCATTAGACCCCGTAATAAAAAGTCCTGCCTCTGTTTCGATGTCTGTTACCTGATTCGCATTTTTAAAATTCTGAACATTTTGCTCTACACCGTCCAATTCGTCGGTGATCAAGGCCAATCTATTAGCTATAAACTTAGAGGTGTTTTCAGAAATAAAATTTTTATCAGCGGCAGCATCCTCATTGTAATTTTGAACTAAATTATCCAAAAAATCTTCCGCTTTTTGCCGTACAGGATCTACGAGAGAAAGCTCGACAATACTACTTGTTTTGCTTAATGGAGCTACATTCAAACGGGCTCTGTAACTCGCGGCTACATTTTCAAGCGGACTAATTACAATATTGATTGGATTTACATCTTCATTATAAGGCCTTGGGTTAACAAGCGATTTATTTAGCACTAACGTACCATATTTCGTCTTCACCGGTTCTCCATAGCGAAAAACTTTTTTATTTCCTTCCAACACATTCCCTTGACCCAACAGGTCTTCAAACTGAAAAGTAGATTCCGACAGCGCCAAAAATTGATAAGACCGGCTTGTACTGTAAAAATCAGGCTTTTGTTCTAAATAATTGATTAAAATTGGAGCATTTTTGTACAAATTAGTATTGATTACTTTACCCTCCACTACAAAGGCGATATTCAAATTCATTTTGCGAACGGTACTCTCCACCAAAGTTCTGGATTTGAGTATTTCTATTTCATTATCGAGGTTGCTTTTTCCACCACCAATTCCCATATCAGCAAAAGCAGATAATTCTGAGGACAGTCCACCCTTCTTTTCATCTTTTACTAAAATAGTCGTCGCCGCGCGGTACTGTGGAACGTTATACCTTAAATAGAGGTAGGCGCCAAACAAACTGACAAAAACCCCTAATACAAACCATCTCCAATGGGATGCGTACTGATCTACAACAGCCCTTATTTGAAAATCCTGTTCTGAATTTTCATTTAACATATTATTTTCCATGAAACTGTTTTATTTTGAAGAAGTAATAATTAATGTGGTTAAAGCAATCAAGATGGACATAACTGAGAATATCAACCCCGTACTCGGACCCACTGCTGATCCGTTGATTTTATTTTGATTAGGCTCCACATAGACGACATCATTTTGCGCCAAGTAATAAAAGGGCGTATTCATAAAACCCGCTTTACTGATGTCTACTCTATTATAGGATTTCACACCGTCAATTTCTCGAATGATTAAAATATTGTTTCTTTTTCCATACACCGTTAAATCTTTAGCCATACTCAAAGCTTCAATTAATGTAATTCGTTCCGAAGCAATAGGATAAGATCCTGGAGCATTAACCTCTCCCTGAACAGACACTTTAAAATTTGTAATGCGAAGACTAATTATCGGTTTTTTGATGTATCGTGAAATTTTAGCATCTAATATCTCAAGTACATTGGTTCTGGACAAACCACTCACTTTCAGCTTTCCCAAAGTAGGAAAATCAATAAATCCATAAGCATCTACTAAATAAACAGAACCAGCAGTAGCACCAGCAACCGTTTCGCTAGAAACATTCAAACTAAAAGATTTTGCAATTTCAGGATCCTCGGCATAAACCGAAATCTGCAGCAAATCATCGGGCTGTATTTTAATTTCATACGAATTTAATTTCTCTTCTCCTGCCACAGCATCAATATCCTGGTAATAAATCATGTCTTTTTTAGATGCACAAGAGCCCAACAACACTAAAAACAAAAATAGGATCGATTTTTTTAATAAGAAAAAGTATTTCATAGAGTAAATTTTAAAAGGGCGCAAATATAGGGATTATTATTATATTATTTTTAGACATTCAGCAGTACCATTTACTAGGACTTCGTTTTTATTGTCAAGTGGCATTGAAGTCAGCCTACAATGAAACTAAAACTACTTAAAACAAGGGATCACAAAATACTTTTACTTTTAATTCTTCAAACAAAACGAAATGCGATTACTTGCAAAAAATAATTATACTAACACTCAAGTGTTTCATTAAAGATAGAAATCAAACAAAAATTAAAAAAATAATGAGTTCTATCTTTTCCCTACGTCTGCAACAGGGTTGTCCAATTATTTATCTAAAAGTTCATACGTCGAATTCATACTTTTAAACTCCGGCACAATCTTTTTCATTTGAGCCACTATAGCGTCGTTTGCAAACAAATTAGAAAGATTAATCAATTCATTGATATCTGTATGCAGGGCTTCAAACTCTTCTTGAAGTTCTTGTGCAATCATGATTTTAGCATGGTGCGTTGGGATGGACTTGGATGTATCATTGAGCAGTTCTTCATAAAGTTTTTCTCCCGGACGCAATCCTACAATCTCAATCTTAATGTCTCGCTCTGGAATAAATCCTGCTAACTTAATCATCTTTCGCGCCAAGTCAATAATTTTGACTGGTTTCCCCATGTCAAAAATGTATATTTCACCTCCATTTCCCATTGCTCCGGCTTCCAGCACTAATTGGCAGGCCTCTGGAATGGTCATAAAATAACGAATGATGTCTTTATGGGTAATCGTTAGTGGTCCGCCTTCGGCAATTTGTTTGGTAAACAAAGGGACAACCGAACCATTGGAGCCTAATACGTTCCCAAAACGGGTAGTAATGAATTTAGTAGCCCCTGTTCCCTTCTCTTTTTGATCTCTGAGCTGCAGCGACTGTACATATTTTTCGGCAATTCTTTTACTGGCCCCCATAACATTGCTGGGATTTACCGCTTTGTCTGTTGAGACCATGACGAATTTTTTCACATTATACAAACAAGCTAAATCAGCAAGATTTTTGGTTCCCTTTATATTGGTAAAAATGGCTTGACATGGATTTTCTTCCATTAACGGCACGTGCTTGTACGCCGCAGCATGAAAGACTACTTGGGGATGGTATGTTTTAAAGACCATATCCATCGCCTCCACATTTCTAATATCGGCGATGACGGTTCGTATTTTTGCCGTAGTGCTAATGCTTTCTGTTTCTAATTGCAAGTGATGGAGCGGTGTCTCTGCCTGATCCAGCATAATAATTTTTTTTGGATTAAAAACCAAAACTTGACGAACGATTTCACTTCCTATGGAACCAGCTGCACCAGTAATCAAAATTACCTTATCCTTCAATTGTTTAGAAATCGCTTTACTGTCCAGCACAATTGGTTTGCGTTCAAGAAGATCTTCAATTTGAATGGTCTTCACTTTCTGGGAAATCTCTTTTTGATTCTCCCAATCCGAAATTAAAGGCACTGTAAAAACTTTGAAATTGTATTCCAAGCATTGATCCACAATAACAATTTGCTCCTCTCGTGACAATCCTTTGTCCGCAATAATGACACTTCCCGCACCAACGGAACGCATTAATGCAGGCAACTTTTTCTTTTGCACTAAAATAGGCAAATCCAACATTCTCTTGGAAGCGTTTTGATTGTTCTTGTCTACGAACCCAACAATTTTAAAACGTGTAGGAGTTTCGAACTTTAAAGCGTTAGCAACTGATATCGCATTGGCATCCGTACCATAGATTACCGTACGAATTAATTTAGCATTACTTTTTTCGGAGAAGTACAGTTCAAAAGTTTGTTTCACTACTACACGATACAAAAACAAAGCACAAAAAGAAAGCACGATATTGATAAAAAGTGCGGTGTTGAGGAAGGGCTTTTCTTTAAAAAAAATCTGACTGATAAAATTAAATAGAAGAAACAAAACCAAAACCGACAGTTGCGAGAAGAGCAATTTCACTGCATCAATATTGGAGGAATGGCGGATGATACCAGAATAGGTCCTGAATAACCAAAAGAAAAACAAATTGAGCCCAAAAAAAGAACTAATGAATGTAATATTATGAGATGTTGCAATATAATTCATGCCGATTCCTCTAAATATCATGTAAGTAGAGAAAAAACAAAACATTAAAATCAGCATATCAATGCTGACGATAATCCACCGGGGTAAATAGCCTAAATTATGCAAGTTCATTCTACGATTTAACGCTGTCGTAAGTTCAGAAATGAACTGGGATACTTTTTTATTGATAGGAATACTCAATTTAATTGGTCTTATTTTAAGTGATGTTTTTTTGATTGAAAAATGCAAATCAAATATAGGAAATAAAATAGTTGCTGCTACGCAACTGCCTTTTTTTATATCTAAACGAATAAAATACTTGTAGCGTATATTTTAAAACTTCTTTTACGAAATATAATACGTTTTAGCGGCGTGTATTGGGAACGCGTCAGTTCGAGTGGCCCGCTTTTTAGCGGGATGTATCGAGAACCGTTACAAAGACAAACTTCTCGATACTTTTTTGGCTAATGGCGATTTGTTTTTAATTCTAAACTTTCATAGCCAAAAACACTCGAAGTGACGTTCTGGTGAGCGAGAATGTCTAAAAAACGAGAACGCGTCAGTTCGAGTGGCCCGCTTTTTAGCGGGGTGTATCGAGAACCGTTGCAAACACAAAACTTCTCGATACTTTTTTGGCTGATTGCGATTTGTTTTATAAACCTAAACTTTCTAGCCAAAAACACTCGAAGTGACGTTAAGGATTAGAATAGTGAAATTTGTATAATCAATCCGTCAGTTCGAGTGGCCCGCTTTTTAGCGGGGTGTATCGAGAACCGTTGCAAACACAAACTTCTCGATACTTTTTTGTCTGATTGCGATTTGTTTTTTAAATCTAAACTTTCAAGCCAAAAACACTCGATGTGACGTTCTGGTGAGCGAGAATGTCTGAAAAACGAGAACGCGTCAGTTCGAGTGGACCGCTTTTTAGCGGGGTGTATCGAGAACCGTACACCGAAACAATTGACGGCTGTACCGTATTTTTAAAAGTATACCCCTACTCTTTCGAGAAGAAAGCCAATACAGCTTCCTTTATTCTTATTCTTTCGTTATCTGTTAAATTAGACCCAGATGGCAGACACAGACCGTTTTCAAACAGAGTTTCCGCTACTTTGTTGCCGTAATACGGATAGTGCTCGAAAATAGGTTGTAAGTGCATTGGTTTCCACAAGGGACGCGATTCAATATTTGCCTGATCCAAAGCCAGTCTCAGTGCTTCTCGGTCAATCCCTTTCGCGGCATCGGGGGCAACTAAAATAGCGGTTAGCCAATAATTAGCAAAGTAGTCCGAGTTAGGAACAGTGAAAACACTTACCGCCGCTATATCTTTGAATACATCAACATAAAAATCATGCATATCCCTACGCAATTGTACGTGTGCATCCAACACTTCCATTTGGCCTCGACCTATACCTGCACAAATATTACTCATGCGGTAATTGTATCCTATTTCGCTGTGCTGATAATGAGGTGCTGCATCTCTGGATTGCGTAGCAAAAAAAATGGCTTTTTCTTTGAGCGCAACCGTTGGTGTTACAATAGCTCCACCACCAGAGGTTGTAATGATTTTATTACCATTGAATGACAAGACTCCAATATCCCCAAAAGTACCGCATTTTTGACCTTTGAAACTGCTTCCTAAGGCTTCAGCACTGTCTTCCAGAATAGGAATTCCATACACATCAGCAACCGCTCGTACTGCTTCAATTTTATACGGTACTCCATAAAGATGAACCGCTATAATGGCTTTTGGCTTTTTGCCTTTTTCAATTTCACTACGGATCGCTTCCTCTAGCGCTACAGGACATAAATTCCATGTGTCCTCTTCGCTGTCTATAAAAATGGGAATAGCGCCTTGATACAAAATAGGATTGGCTGAAGCCGAAAAAGTCATGCTTTGACAAAGCACAGTATCTCCAGCTTGAACGCCTAGCAGAACCAAACCCAAATGAATGGCTGCTGTTCCAGAAGTGAGTGCTCCTACATGCGCTTCATTTCCGAGATAATTTCTGAGATTCCTTTCTAATTCGCCAATATTAAAACCGGCTGTCGAAATATAGTTAGTAACAAAAGCTTCTTGAACAAACTTTTGTTCGGTTCCACCCATATGTGGCACAGATAAATATATTCTACTTGACGCCATCTGGATTCCAAGTATTTGAATGAAAACGAACATCATCTTCTTTGACTTTATCCAGAGCGAGAGTTGAAAAGGACATTAATCGTGAGTTAACTTCCAAGGATTGAATAGCATTTGCAAAACCAGCAGGAATACTCAAAACTATATTTGAATTTTCTTGTAGTATGACACTTTCTACTGTTAAATTAGCTGATGGAGACTCCCAATTATCAATTTTCACAAAAGATATCTTAAAAGCTCCCTGAATGCAATAAAAATTTTTCGTATCAAATTTATGACCTTGCCAGGCTCTTATAGGATTTTCAGGAGCATTAGTTATGATATAAAATCTTTCAATATCTTTAAATTTAAAATCATTTACAAAAGAAACAGAACCTCTTTCATCTTTAAGAACGTCACCTTCAAAAATTTGTATTTTCATTCCTAATATAAAATTTTCTTCAAGAGATAAAACTTAACACAATACAGTAGCAACAAAGGCACTAGTACAATAGCAAATAAAATAAAATCATTTAAAATAGTATGCATCGTAATAACAATTGTGGATATTACCATTTGCAGAAAAGCATATAAAAAAGAGACTAGTCGATGTTGCATTTTGTAGCCATTGCTTAAAACTTGATACAAATGCCAACGGTGCGCTTCAAATATATTCTCTTTCAAATAAATTCTATGTAGAATTGTTGCTACTGTTTCAACTCCATAAACACCTAAAAATAGCAACCAAACTAAAGATTCAGTATTCAATATCAATTTTAAAATAAGATAAATAATCCAAAAAGCTATAGAAATACTACCTACGTCCCCAGCAAAACATTTGGCTCTTTTTCTATAATTAAAAAAAAGGAAAACTATACTGGCTAAAATCGGATATATAATGAATGTACCATCAATAAATTCAAAAACATAATGGTTAACGTACCAAAGCGAACCCAATACTACAATCGTGTAAAGCCCTGTCATTCCATTGATACCGTCCATAAAATTATAGGCGTTAATGATACCAATTGCGGCAATGTAAGTAAGTAGAATCCCCCACCAAGGTAGGATCTCAAAAACATTGAGATTATAAAACAATAAACTAATTGCACTGAAATGTGCCAGTATTCGAATTTTATTGGGCAAACTCTGAATATCATCCCAAAAACTGACCATGCTCACTATTGTAATCCCTGTAAAAAAAAGATAATAAGCATCACTATGTTGCGCAAAATAAAATAGTGCCGCAAACCAGAATAGTACGCCTCCTCCCCGAATTGTAATTTCAGTATGCGCACTTCTGTGATTTGGTTTGTCAATGATATTGTATACATCAGCTATTTTAAAATAAACTAATGCCGCGAGAAACAGAATAAATGTAATTAATGTATAGTGCATTATTATTTAAAGGATTGAAATGTTTTTACCAAGCCGTCTTTTGCATTGACAGGAAGTGGCTTATGTAAAGCTTTAACAATTTTTCGATTACTCACCACATAACTTTCGGTTAGTTTTTGCAAGCGTTCTGCATTGAGTGGCAAAGAGAAATAATCTCCAATTTTTGCTGCAACGACAATCAATTTTTTTGAAATGGTCAGTATCTTAGCACGCTTATTTTGTGTAGCAGCAATTAATTCGATTAGTTGGTTAGTGGAAAGGGATTCATCATCAGCTACATTATATACACCTGTGGGAATAGATTCCTGAGCTAATAAATTCTTTATAATGAAACATAAATTTTCAATACTACAAAAAGAACGTTGATTTACAAAAGCGCCCAAAGGCCAAGGAAAACCTTTGCTTACTAGAGCAAACAACAAATTCAAATTTCCCTTATTTCCTGGTCCATGGATCATACAGGGACGCAAAATATATACTGTTTTAGTAGCAGATAAATTGGATAGAATATACTCTTCCGCCATTAGTTTTGATTTTCCATAGGCAGTAATGGGATTGGGTATTGCTTCTTCTGTCAAAGGCGAAACAACTATATCTGCAGAAGCTTTTACAGAACTGATATAAATGAATTTCTTAGCATCCGACTGTAAAAATTGATCGTACAAGCGCTTTGTCAATTCAAAATTCACCTCATAATATTCGCTGTTATGGGAGGTATTTTTAAGGTCATGCGCTTTGCCTGCTAAATGGACGACAGCATCGTATGGCAAATCATCTTGCAGAAACATTTCATACGTCAATATACCCTGCTTTTTATTTCGGGAAATACCATGAAGATCAAATTCGTTAGCCAAATACAGACTAAGATTTTGTCCTACAAAACCGGTTATTCCAGTAATGTAAATTTTTTTTTTACTGTTCATTTCTTTAAAAATCCTATTATTTTCCATGCAAATCGCATCTTAATTTTAAACGGTGAAAAATACAATCCATTCATTGTAAGTGCTTTTTGAATTTCTGTTGTAATGAGTTGATAAGAACTACTACCAGAACTACTCAAACCACCCACTAACATGGCTGTTGTTGTTATTCCTGAATACTTCCAACTTATATTTGCTTTAAGAAAAAAGCGGGTAATCAATTCATAATCGGCACCAATAATAAATCCAAGCTCATAGAAGCCCAATGTGTTAAATAAAGTTCTTCTAAAAAAAATCGAAGGATGCGGCGGCATAAATCCAATTTTTAATTTTTCAGGCTTCCAATATTTCGAAGAATACGCTCGAACTACTTTGCCATCGGCCTTGTGCTGTATAATATTGCCGACAGAAGCATCTATGGTATTCTTAGTATGAAAAAGTGCAATTTCAGAAAGAACAGCCTTGGAAAAGAAAGTATCATCAGAATTCAAAATCCCTACTATATCCCCTGTTGCCATCTCAATTCCTTTATTCATTGCATCATATAGACCTTTGTCAGGTTCAGAAATCCAATGCGCAATTTTATCTTGGTGTTTCTGAATAATTTTAACCGTATTGTCGGAAGACAGACCATCAACAATAATGTGTTCAATATTTTTGTAGGTTTGACCGCCAACGGAAAGTATAGTCTTTTCAAGAGTCGCGTCACTATTGTAACAGACTGTTATTATGGAAATTTTCATTTTTATTCTTCTATTTTTCTCTGTCTTATTTTTACGGCAGGATTACCTTGATAGATTCCTAAAGAATCTAGATTGCTCGTAGCTATGGAACCTACGGCTAAAATAGCATGAGAATATAACGTAACTCCGGGGCAAACTATAGACTTTGCACCTATCCAAGAGCCCTCCTTTAAATGTATTTCTCCAATGATTAAATCAAAAGTTACTTTTTTATAATTGTGATTCCCACACAATAACATCGCACCTTGTGAAATACATACATTACTTTCTATAGTGACTTTTGCTAAATTATCTATCCAAACGTTTTCACCAATCCAAACGTGATTACCTATTTCCAGTAACCATGGATATTTTATAGTAACTCCAGGCTTTATATGCACTTCATTTCCAACCTTTGCACCAAATAACCTTAATAATAGAATTTTAAGCCCTGAAATTGGATTTAAAGGTATAACGAAAAACAACACGCTTACAAAATACCACAAAATTTGCTTCCATTTGGGTCCCGGGTTGTACCAAGAATTATTATACTTAGACAAATCAATTTTCATGTGTTTTGTAGTTAGATTAAAAAAACAATTTTCTGTTTTCCTCTAAAATTTCGGGATTGTTACAGAATTTTTTTGCGAAAGTAACCGCATTGTTCGACCACTCGTTATAAATACTCTGGTTCATTCCTGAAGCTTTTTCAATAGCATCTACAAATTTCTGTGGATTATCTAATGGTAAATCCCATCCAATTTTTTTTGATTCTAATGATTTCCACGGAGTCTTATCCGAAATAATTACCGGACAACCCGCGGACAAAGCTTCCAATATTGCATGACCAAAATTCTCTCCTTCTGAAGGCAATATAAAAAAATGATAATTTTGTAATACATCATTCATTGTACTTCCATCAACACTCCCTTTGTAGTTAACTGTAATGTTTTCTGGTAACTTCGTAATTACTGACTGACATTCTTTCCAGTATTCCTTATTATATATAGGTCCATATAAATCTAAAACAATTTTAGTATTTTGAATTTTACTTAAGAATTCGAAAATATATTTAGTACCCTTCTCTGGTGAAATTCGAGCAACTGATATTAAACAAAGAATTTCATTCTTTTTAATTTTTTTTTTAAAATTCTCATGTTTTAGCTTTCTAGGTAATTGATTTGCTATTTTAATTTCTTGAAAGACTTTGATTCGCTCCTTAACCGCCTGGGCTTCCTCTTCATTAGCGACGTGAAATACGGTTTTATTATAAAGGTTTAAAAAATTAATTATTTTTAAAAAAATTATTTTCTTATTATTTTTAATACTAAATGCTTGTTTAGAGAGCATTCCATGAGGATTGACGATAACCTGAGTATTTCTAATAATCAAAAGTGGTAATACAGAAAAATAAAATGAAAAAATTCCATTAACATAAACGTAGTCGTAACTTTCAATTGATATTATTTTTTTAATTCTCTTGAAATTTAATTTTGGTCTTGAAATATAATAAACATTTGATTTAGAAATCGAATTCCATTCATCACTAACTACAGAAGCATAAGATTCTTTATCACAATAGTCCGTATCACGCGTAATTATATTGAACTCAAAATCATCTTCCAAATAATCAACAAAATTACTAAAAGCCGTAATTGTGCCCCCAGCCTTATAACCCGGTTTATACCAATCAATAAATGCTAATACTTTCTTCATACAATATAAAAATTCAAAAATCTTTACGATAAACTTTTCTACTTACTTCTTTAGCCATGGTGCAATAGGCCTTGTGACTTCATTCCCTAAAGTAAAGCGAATTACCGATTCAAAGTAAGATGCCGCTACTTCACCAGAGATATGATTAGCACTCCATTTGGCTATCTCAATTCTTTTCTCTTTAGTCAAAGGCTCCTTTTTTAACCATTTAGCAAGAACCTGATCAAAATCATTTTTTCCAGAAAAAGAAAAAACTTCTCCACGATGACAACCATCTAATAAAATACTTGCTCCACAATTCTCACTTGCAATCACTTGCATCCCTGCTTGTAATGCTTCGTTGATTACCGCACCCCAACCGTCATATATACTAGGAAGCACTAATAAATCATAAGATTGCATTAATTGAATAACTTTTTCATTCGGAATATTCCCCAAATATCTTATTGTGCTACAATTATCAATTTTATTTGATAATTGGACTGAAAGTGGTCCGCTGCCTACAATACACAATTGATCTTCCTCAGTCAAGATCTCTATACACTTATCAATTAAACTGAGTATATTTTTATTTTTATTGATTTCTCCAACAAATAATATATTAGCTTTAAACCTCACTTTTTGCTTTAAATAATTTTTATCTAAAACAATATTATTTTCAACAAAGTATCCCCAATCAAAAATAGTCTCCTTTTTAAAACCTATTGCTTCATAGCAAATTCTGCCCTTTTCCCCCGTAGTAAGTATAAAGTCTATAGATGATGCGTAACGAATTCTTAAAAGAGTGTATTTAAATTTTCTAATTAATCCTAAAATTCCTATATCGTCAAAAGGCTCTAACATAACACCAATAGTAACACCCTTTTTAATGGATTTTTTAAAAGCACTATATACAAAAGGGAAGGCAGATATTCCTGAGAAAATATGGATACACTCTGAATCTATAATTGTTCTTAAATCAATTTCATTCGAAATAATACTTATATTCACCTTGCCTAAATTAGGTATGGACCATCCTTGTTTTCTTCTTGAATCATCAAGTTGATCAGAAACTATAAGATCAACTTGATGATTTTCCCCCAGATTGCGTAAAAAACTGGATTGATGCATACTTACAATATTTTGCCAGAAGATGAATTTCATAATACTACTATTTTTTTTGTATCCTTATAAACTTGCATGACTCCTAAAGACAGCCATGCATAGAAAAACAGAAAGCTTCCAGCTGCAAGCATATATCCCTCAGCAAACCAATGCACAATAAAGAAAATTAATATTCCTAGAAGAAAAGCACTATTTAATTTATTGATTTTATCAAAATAAAGATGAAACAGAAATCTAAAAATTAATATTAAAAATGGCATGGCGCCTAATAGTCCAACCATTGCCAAAATAGCCCCCCAACTAGTACCAGGTTCAACATTTCCTGTGGCAGTATCTATTAAACCATAATGCGAATTCGCAAAACCGATTCCAAACACTGGACTTTCTGTAAATTCCTGTATTCTATAATCCCAAAGATCTGCTCTTGAACTGAACTGATCACCTTGACTTTCAGCAAACTCCATCTTAGTGGTTAATGTTTCTGTATAACTAAGCCAAATTGGTGAAGTTACCGCCAGAACAAATAGAATGAAAACTAACACCTGTACCATTTTAGTCAATCTACCTCTAAATAACTTCATAAATAAAAATAAAACAGCCAAAAGAGCCCCCATTAAGGCTGCTCGTGATCCCGCTAATATTAAACAGAACAATGACGTCGTCGCCAAGATTATAAAATAATATTTTGTCCTCTTGTGAATATTGTCCTCATATATTTTCCAGCAACAAATAAGCAACGACACCCCTGCAATGGGCGCCATTATCATTGATCCTGTTGTTATTCCAGAAAAAAGAGAAGCATAATCATAGACAGAATATGCTGCTGTTATTTTTCCTAAAAACGATAAAAAAGTAATTAATAATAAAAATATATTTGTGTACTTAAACAGATGGATTTTAATCTGGTTAATATAAGTTCCTCTGAGCATGGGCGATAAGACTAAAATTCCGAGTAAAAATACCAGAAATCTGCCCAGAGGATTATAATACTCAGCTATGTCATTTAAAGCTAAACTAATACCACTGGCTATTAATAACCAAATAATTAAAAAACTTATGCGATTATTACTCTTTGATATTCCCAAAAATAATAGAATCAACATAAAACCGTAGTAAATAAACTGAGGTGTTGCAGGTGTGAAACTTATAATTGAATTAACTGCGGCCAAAGCCATTATAAACGATAAAATTTTAATCAATTTCATTTATGTGAATTAAAAATTTATGAATTAAAAAATTAATATTAATGGAATGCGATAAATTCTGGATGTATCTATTCTCCATATATTTTTGAATTAGGCTTCCCAGATTTTTATAATCCCCTTTATCAATTAACCAGCGATTAGTTTCTTCAGATGGAATCAATTCTCCAATTCCTTGCCCTTTGACTGCGATAAAAGGTACTCCGCAAGCGTATGCTTCAGTGTAAACACATCCAAACGCTTCATAGTATGAAGGCAACACAAATAAGTCCAGTTTATTATAATAATTTTTTAATTTCACATGATTAATCTCTGCAAGAAATTCAATATAATTATTTAGACCATTATCTTTAACATAATCTTTACACGACTGAAGAGTTGATCCAGAACCTATAAATGTAATTCTTAGATTTTGAAAGCCTTTGTTTACTAAAAGCTCCACTGCCTTTATTAAAGTCAGTTGATCTTTAAGGGGCCAAAAATTAGCAATGCATCCAATGGTGAAATAGTTAGGGTCTTTTATTCCTATTACAGGATGGAATTTACTTTCATCCACACCATTGTAAAGTGCATATTGAGATTTAATTATGATTTCAGGGATTTCTGATACAAATTCCAATGTTTTAGCACTTACTCCTACATGTAAATCAATTTGATTACAAATATCTATCCCATAATTTTTAACCCAATTGCGATGCCACTTAAATTTTGAGAAAATACCATTTGATAAACTTAGCACATCGAAACCGTGGTGTTGTACTATTGTCTTAATTGTAGAAACTCGTTTCTTTAAATAAATAGCATAAATACCTGCAACAGTTACATGTGAATGCACTACTGCGATTTGTGTTAAGTCAATATTTAAACTTCTCAATTTTCTTTTTAGCGAAGAAATCGCCAAAATATTAAACAGTCCCGGGAACATTGCAGATGGCAAATCATAAACGTTGAAAAAGAACACGTTTACACCTTCGTACTTATAATCTTTTTTATTACTGTAAAATTGTTTTGGTTTTAATACAACTACATCATAATTCCCTTCTTTTTGAATAGCTACTACCTGATCGTAAATATATGGCCCCCGAAATGATTCTTGAGATGGAAAAAAAGGAGTTATTATTAAATATATTCTTTTCATATAAAAAAATGATTCCTAACGCACTATAACATTATAACACTATTTTTTTTAGGCCTTAATCCCGATGATCTCGTGTTTAACGATATCTAAAACAGACTGAGAAAAATTTTCAGTTGAAAATTGCTTAGATTGCAGCAGTAAATCCTGATGCAGTTCTATCTGTAATATTTCACAATTTAAAACCTTTGTGATTTTATTTATCGCCTCTTCTTTATTATAATAAATTAGCTCTTCTCGCATGACTATTTCTTTTTGGGCTCCATAGAACGGAATGAACGGCAGTACCCCGGCTTTAACCATCTCTCCTGTTGCAATTCCAAACGCTTCACAATCGCAGCAACTGATTCCAAATCGAAAAGTGCTTAACAATCGTGATTTACTTTCACCATATACAGCACCAAGACATTTAACCCACTCCATTTCTTCCTTACATATTAATTGAATCGAATTATCATATGTAGTTATACCAAATTGGCCAAGAATATGCAATGATATATTATACCCTCGTTCTCTAACACTTTTCAAAATCGCTATAGCTTCTTCAATTTTTTTTTCGGGTGAAATTCTGCCCAGAAGTACAAATGCAATTTCACGCTTTTTCCATTCATTTATAAAAAATTCACCAGGAATTACCGGTGAAACAATTTTAATTGGTCGTTTGCAATATTTAGAAGAGACAGATGCTGTCCATTTTGAGTTTGCTACAAATGTGTCATGAATTGTGGTCGAGCGATTTGATGATCCTGCTAACCAATTTCCAAAATGAAATAAAACATACCGAATCGAGCTCTTATTAACAATTAACTCAGTTGAATTAAACTTCTCTTTAAGTTCTTTATTCCAGGTTACATCAGAAAGAAAATGTATTGCAGGAACTCCCCAATCAATAACTCTCGAGGCGGTAATACATAAATCATATTTTGGAGCAATAATCCTGCAATACCGCCGATACAACCCATCCCATAGGGCACCACCGGTTGTATGCCCCAATATGGTTGAAAACGGAGGATAAATAATCCCAATTTCAGACTTTTTTATGGATGTTCCCGCACAAGTATTTAATTCTGATAAATCCCAACCACCTCGTGTGAAAATATGTACATTATATTTATCTTTTAATGCTAAAATTAAGTACATTGTAGCAATTTCAGCTCCTCCCCGTCCCCAATAAGGATGACCTACTACAATATTAGCCCTAAATTCTTTCATATTATTTTCGTTTATAATCTTAAAAATTCTTTAAATATTACGAATTTATTTTTTAAATTTTAAAAAATAAGATTCATAATATCTATAACTTATTTGTGAAATAATAATTGTAAAGGCTACTGAAAAAAAATACAAAAAGAGATTATTTAACACTCCAAATCCATTAAAATTTTTGTTAATTTTTAAAAGTATATTTATTGCTAAATATATTCCTAAAACATGATACATATATATACCATATGAAACTTTTCCTAAATATTTAAGAGTATTATTTTCAAGAAATATTTGGTTATCAAGTCCAATAACATAAAGAATGAGAAAAGCAAATACAATTGAGGCAATTATGTTGTCTAGTCCAAATCCAATAGAAAAAATGGATAATAATATTATTAATAAACTCACTAAAAGAATAATTTTTGAGATAAAATTAAACTTAAATTCATTGCTCTTTTTATAATAGATAGCTAGAAGGCCACCTATTGCCATATTATCGAAACGTGATGCTCCAAAAAACAAGTTTAGTCTATTAAAAAATTCAAAGTCAGAAAATTGATTTATAATAACCAAAGACCTAATTAAGTAAATACAGACTACTAATAAGACCATTACAACAGTCAACTTTTTCACGGAAAAAATTCTATTAACTAATAATGGCCAAAAAATGTAAAACTGCTCTTCCACCCCTATAGACCAACTCTGGAAACAAATAGGATTAAATTCTGATGCGAAATTTGGCAATAATAATAAATTCAAAATAAAACTTGAATTAAAATTTTCCGCACTAATTAATTTTGGTACTATTACGTGCCAACTACTTATTAATGGTAAAATAAAATATCCAACTATAAACAACAAATAATAAAGAGGCTAAATTCTTAGTAATCTTCTCAAATAAAAATTTTTTATCTCGATTTTGCTATAAAATTCTTTTTCATTCAATAACAAATAAGTAATTAAAAATCCGGATAATACAAAGAAGAATGTTACAGCATGATTTCCTAGATATAATATAAACGGACCTCCACCATCATTTAAATTTTTTAAACCTAACGATTTCTTAATCAATTCAACATGCCCCAATATTACCAAAATTGCCGCTAATCCTCTCAGACCATCTAATCCCTTAATATGCTTTTTTACCATTGCCACTAATATATTGTTGCTTCTTCTGAAATAATATTTTCAAATTATAAATGAATAGATATTGTTTGAGATTTTTAAATTTTATAATATTGATAATAAAGTATTTTTTTTTAATGGTGGATTCAACTATTAAAAACTTGATTGAATAATATCCAATTTATTATACCACACATTTCTTTTGTTTTTAACTACCTTATATTTATTATGCTGATATATCTTTGTAATTTTGTCATTCAAGCGAATAATTAGTGAGGTCTTGATTACATTATTTTGTATTTCTAAATCGCGTTTATTGTCAAAATTTATGGTGCTCGCAGCCAAACCAAATTTTGAAAAAGAAACCACGTGAGGAACAATTGCCCTAATTTCAATATCAGTTTCCCTTAATAAATATCCCCAATTATCAATGACATTAAAAATTGTTTTGTATTTATTAAGAATGACTTCACAAGCTGCTTTGTTAATTAAATAGCAGGCTGCATAACTTGCATCATCCCAAATTTTATATAATCCTCTGTTTTGACTTTTATTAATGCACATCGAATCAATTAATGAGTAATGAGGAACAGGTGTAAACAATACAATTCTTGGCTTTGGATTATTAATAAAAGTGCTTGCTTCTGCTAAAGATTCCGAAAAATAAGGACTAATGAGAAGATCATCTTCCATAATAAGTCCAAAATCAAATTCATTAGCAATTTGCTTCATTACTCCTAATTGACTTTTGGCAACGCCAATTTCAGAAGGAACCATACAACGATTTACCGTTGCAATCGCTTTTTCATCATCATATATATGTATCAAATCCTCTTTACGCATATTACGGGCATCAAATGCTTCATGAAAAACAACATCCAATTCAGGGAAAAATTGTATTTGTGCATTCATAAATAATTTTCTATCGACAGACTCTTTTAGATTGACTACAAAAGTTTTTATTTTCATAATTTTAAATTTAAAAACTGGGTTTCTAAATCAATTTTAATTTTTGTTACCTTTTCCTCTGCTATTGATTCAGTCATTAGAATTAGCTCCTCTATACTTTCGGAACCTGTCAATACTTTAAACTCTGGTGTTATATCAAAAACAGAATAGTAATCATTAAATTTAAAGTCATTACCAAGTAATTCCGAAAGTTTAATCCATCGATTAGGAATCCCTAGTGAATCAGCACAAATTAATCCATGTAATGAGGAGGAAATGATGTGCTTACAGGCATCCATTTCTTTTAACACCGTTATTGGTTGTTGTCTCACATTTATAATGGAAATAGCAGAGCCATATTTCAATTTTAATTTTTGGATTGCGGCATTATTTGCATCCGAATAGTGAGGAATTATTCCCAATTCGAATTTTTTAAAAGAGCGATCTTTTTGAATCAATCTATCAGCTAATAGACCTGGATCTCCCAAAACAATTGTATCAACAATCCCCAAGTTTCTTTTGGTGTACTTGCCCCGTAAACCAATTATCTTGGCATTTAAGAATTGTATTTTTGTATTGGAATCGATTGCCCCTGTTCCTAAAATAGTGCCGTCATAAGCGGGGGAAAGATGTTCAATTAAACTACCTGTAGAAATTAAATCAGCTCTTTTTTCATTAAACCACACAGGAGTAAATCCATAATTTCTTAATAAATCACGAGTTATGAGATCACCAAAATTGACAACTTGTTTCCAATAATATACTTTAATTGGCTTGCTACCAGTTACATAATAAAAAAACCATTTGAGATAATTTAGAATTGTTTGCATTATAGAATTATTTAAAAAAAAATTGGAAAATTTAGTATTTCTGTTTCAAATCTTTTGATCATTCAAATTAAGAATTTAAATGCATGCAAAAAGTTAAGCAGAATATTTTTTTAAGTATTTTTATCACTAAAACCGTGGTGATATTCAGGAGAAATTAAGCCTTGCTTTTTTGCTTTCAAGTATATAGCTCCCTTTTTCTTGTTTTCTTCATAATTGTTTTTATCTCTTTGTGAAATAACTTTGCAAGGATTACCTGCGATTATAGATAATGCTGGAATTTTACCTGAGACTACACAACCCATTGCTACGATACTCCCCTCACCAATATGAGATCCTAGTGCAATAGACATATTACCCCCAATACAAACATTATTTTCTTTTTCAATAGATTCATATTTTTCTTTTTATAAATGACAAAATAAAACTTCTTTCCATTTGATTTATTCCAATAAAATAAATTAATATTAAATTAGAGCTAATTATAGCAACTGATTTTAAAACAAATAACATAAAATCAGAGCCATATTCAATATTATTAATAAATAAATAAAACAACATTAAGAATAGTGAAACAACAAATATAATTTTTAATAGTACATTCTTGATAAAATCAATAATATTAAGCTTTATCATATGTTTAAGAAAAGCTATCCTTAAAAATAAAGAAATAAAATTCACCCCAATAATGGCGTAAAACACTAATTTAGGATCATTATATAATTTTAATAAGAGATAAGATAAAGGTAAACACAAGAAAATTAATGTCCCTATTACAACTTGATACCATTTTATATTACCGTGTGCTTGCGCTCCTATCATAAGAGGTCCAGAAATTGTATCAATTAAGATATTAATTAAACTCAATATCACAAACATAGACGTGTAACTGGGAGGGTTTTTTAACCATAATTCTAAAACATAATCCACATTAAAAATAATGGGACAAGTAATTAGAAACATAATGAAAAAAGATAGTTTTGAACTTTGATAAATCAATTTTAAAGATTGCTCCTTATTTCCTGCAGCATACTGCTTTATAATTTGAGGATTTACAGCCATCTGAAAGTTAGAAACAAAAGTTGTGACAACTCCTTGTACTTGCATTGCTACACCATATGAAGCGTTTAAAACCGTTCCAAAAAATAAATTTAGCAGAATATTATTACCTTGAGATCGAGCGACAGATGCTATATTACCGAACAAGCTCCATCCCGAAAAAGACAATAGTATTTTTGTGTACTCTTTATCATAATAAAAACTGTACTTACTCTCTTCAAAATGTTTTTTACAATACTGCTTTTCAATTAATTGAATACAGAAAGCTATTAAAAATAATAATACGGCATAAAGCTTTAGTTTGTCGTAATCTACAACAACTAGTATATAAACTATCAGTAATTTAAAGACAACTTCAAAAATACTAATGTAAGCGTATACATTCATACGCTCTCTAGCAATAATCAGTGCATTGTAAGGCACTTGAATAATCCCAAATAAAAAAGTGAGAACAGAAAATTGATAAACCCAATTGACTGCAATCATTCTATCTTCTGGTAGATTTAATTTATAATTAACAAACCAAAGCCCTACAGTTTCAGCTAATAAAAGGACAATTATAGCAATTAAAAAGTGGATATTTAAAGTAGCATTAAATGTCTTATTCAACTGAATTATATCGTTTTTGCCAATATCAAAAGACAAAAACCGCTGTGTTGCTGAAGACATAGCACTATTAAAAAAACCAAAGAGAACAACTATCCCTCCTACGATATTGTATACTCCGAAATCTTCAATTCCTAAAGTGTTTAAAACAACTCTTGATGTATACAATCCTACTCCCATACTTAGAAACATTCTAAAATATAGAAATAAAGAATTTTTGGCTATGGTTTTTGAACTTAACAAGTGTGTTATTAAATTTTTAGATTATTTACTTTTAAAACCTACTACTAAGATTTACAAATGCTCATGAAAGATGGTTGAGTGTATGGTAATAATATACATTGCTATCACTTAAATTTAACAACCTAAAAGCTGCCTGTTTTTTAAAAATTGAAATATAAAAGACTTCCTATCGACCTTAAGAGCTATAGTGGTTAATCTTACTATTTCCTTGTAATTTATGCTAACCGATTTTACTTTTTAAAATAGTTTAAAAACTTACAATTATTAAATATTCAAAATTTAAATATTTTAATATAAATAATTCAATGTGATGTTTAGTGGTTTTTCTATATCTATTTCATCCTAGCCCATACTATTTCTTTTACTGATCTAGCGTAAATTTATATGTAAAAAGTAAAAAAATTATACTCTTCCATGGCTTCACAGAAAATGGAATTAAGGTCAATCAATAGCGAACAATAAATTTGAACGGCAAAATACTATCTTTAAATTGGAATACTTTCCAGAATTTTTTGTTTTTTAGATTAAACCCCGGAAATTCGTTAGATTACACTACAAAAATGAATTACAAATTAATTAATACCTAGAATTCAACTAATACAATCTATTTTTTATTCTACATTACAAAAAAAATTAATCATTAGATCAAATTGAATAATGTATGGTAAAGAGGTAGCAAATTACTTAAAAGGTTTACTCACTTTAAAATATAAACGACTAATTGCAAAGACAACTTTTTAAAATTATCTCTTTAACAATACAACCTATCTGGGGCAAAACAATTAGAACATTTGCCATTCAAAATAATTTGAAATTAATAATTCCGTTTTATAAATTTCACTCTCTATTTAATATAATTTCAAATCACTAATCACCATTTCTTTCACCATGGCCGCTAAATCATACTGAGGCTCCCATCCCAATTGTGTTTTAGACTTTGTAGGATCACCAATCAAAAGATCTACTTCGGTAGGACGATAGTACTCCGGATCTACGCGCAACACCACTTTACCTTGCTCTACTTGATACAATGGATTATTGCAAGAGGCAACTGTGGCGATTTCATTTTCATTTTCACCATCAAAATTTAATGCAATACCTACCTCAGCAAAAGCCATAATGACGAAATCTCTTATATACGTGGTAACACCTGTTGCAATCACATAATCTTCCGCGACCTCTTGTTGCAAAATTCTCCACATGGCGTCTACATAATCCTTGGCATGTCCCCAATCTCTTTGTGAGTTTAGATTCCCTAGATAAAGGCAATCTTGTTTTCCTTTGGCAATTGCCGCAGTTGCCATCGTAATTTTACGGGTGACAAAAGTTTCCCCACGTCTAGGAGACTCATGATTAAAAAGGATTCCGTTACACGCATACATATCATACGCCTCACGATAGTTTTTAGTGATCCAAAAACCATAAATCTTAGCTACACCGTAAGGAGAACGAGGATAAAATGGAGAGTTTTCATCATAAAACCCTTTTTCATTTTTATTTTCAGCTAAACCTCCATACAATTCAGAAGTCGACGCTTGATAAATTCTAGTTTTTTTTCCTAAACCCAATATTCTTACCGCCTCTAGAATTCTTAAAGTCCCAATTCCATCGACATTAGCAACATATTCAGGAGAGTCAAAAGATACCTTCACATGTGACATTGCTCCTAAATTGTAAATTTCATCCGGTTGTACTTCTTGAATGATTCTTATAATATTGGTAGAATCCGTTAAATCACCATAATGCAATTTAAAATTCACATGCGCTTCATGTTGATCTTGATAGATATGGTCGATGCGTTGTGTATTAAAAGACGATGCACGGCGTTTCACCCCATGAACGATATATCCTTTCTCTAATAATAATTCTGCTAAATAAGATCCGTCTTGTCCCGTGATTCCTGTTACAAGGGCTATTTTCTGTGCTGCCATGATTATTAATTTGTTTTTGTCTTTTGTTGATAAAAGCTAATTGATTAAGATTCTTTATTCAAAATTCATTAATTGCTGAGCGAAAAACGCTTTGCAATGGAAGGAAGAATGCAATCAATTTACAATTTTACTTCTTTATAATTTTCAATATTCTCCAAAAACCATGTATAAGTTTTTTGGATCCCTTCTTGTAATTGGACCTTGTGTTTCCACCCTAATGCGTGCATCTTGGCAACATCCATCAGTTTCCTTGGTGTACCATCTGGTTTTGTTTTATCCCAAATAATGGCACCTTGATGTCCGGTGATTTTTTGGATGGTTTCTGCTAACTGTTTTATCGTTAAATCTTCGCCTGTTCCTACGTTGTATAAATATTCTGGTAATTTATTTTCTAAGGCAAATACAACAGAAGCTGCCATATCATCTACAAAAAGAAACTCCCTCATCGGGGTTCCACTTCCCCAAAGGGTAACGGCAGCATTATTGTTTTCTTTCGCCTCATGAAACTTACGCATCATGGCAGGTAAGACATGTGAAGAATTTAGGTCGAAATTATCATGAGTACCATATAAATTGGTAGGCATCAAGCTTACATAATCTTTATCAAATTGATTTCGGATTGCTTGACAGGCTTTGACCCCCGTAATTTTTGCAATCGCATACCATTCATTCGTAGGCTCTAAAGAATTTGTCAGCAAATACTCTTCTTTCAGGGGTTGTGGTGCAAGTTTTGGATAAATACAAGAACTCCCCAAGAAAATAAACTTCTCAACACCGGATTGCACCGCCGTATCAATTAGATTATTTTGAATTTGCATATTTTCCATAAGGAATTGATATGGAAAATTATTGTTTGCCAAAATACCGCCTACTTTTGCCGCAGCATCAATAATTACTTCTGGTTTTTCTTTTGATATGAAATCGCGAACTGCTTGTTGATTTCTTAAATCCAAATCTTTACTAGAAACTCCAATTAAGTTTGTGTATCCTTTTGCAGAAAGGATTCTCCAAATAGCGCTGCCAACCATACCATTATGCCCTGCTATGTATATTTTAGTATTTATTTTCATAGTTATATCAATTCAAGAGATCTGATTTGTCTCGTTCCAATTTACTATATACGCTTTTGACATCCTGAGAAAATTCTTTTTTCAATATTAAATTGGCAGTATCGGTATAAACAAAAATAGTGTCCTTGACCCCAATAAAAGCAGTATAATTAGTAGTACCTATAGCCATATTGCCATTTTCATCCACCGGATGACCTATCGTAATCAAGTAATCATAAACCGATTCAAAAGAGCCTAGATCCGACCAAACAAAGGTAGAAGAAACCACCTTAATTTTCTTACTTCGCTCCATAACAGCATAATCAATACTGATGGATGGTATATCAAGGGATAAGTTTAAATCTAATTTTCCATTTTGATTGGCTTCCCATGCAATTTTGGATTTTTCATAAACTTCGGGGGTAAATGTTTTTAACTCTTCTAAAAATACGCCTGCTTTAAAGCAAAACATACCACTATTCCATAAAAAGTTACCGCGCGAAATAAAATCTCTTGCTGTAACCTGATTTGGTTTTTCTCTAAAAGAAAGGACATCATCCCCTTTTCTTTCGATGTAACCATAGCCTGTTTCTGGTTTAGTAGGGATAATTCCAAAAGTTACTATATATCCTTTTGAAGCCTTTTCAATAGCATCACTTATAGCGGCTTCGTACTCTTCCATCTTATCAATGATATGATCGGAGGGAGTGACAATCAATATGGCTTCTGGATCAGATGCAAAAGCGGCAAAAGCGATGGCTGCTGCTGTATTTCTGGGAGTGGACTCTACAATATCAATATAGGAAGTGTTTGATTTTTCCAATACTTTTTTACTTAGATGACAATTATCGCTATTTCCGACGACCATAATGGTATCAGCAACATTGCGATTGCGCTCTACAGTCATTTCAAACAAAGACTTTCCTTCAAACAATGCTAAATATTGCTTGGGCTGGCTTTTACGGGATAAGGGCCACAAACGGCTACCAACACCACCGGTAAGAATTACATGTGTAATTGAATGCTTATTTTCCATATTTCTCTAGTCTTTATATTTTAATTCTTTTTGGGAGTGTCTGATCTATAGTCTTCCGTCAGCCACATTCCCTAGAATTCCTTTTACATCATACAACAAACTGTTGGTATTTTGCAATTTAGAAAAATCAATAGCTAGGAATTCTCGGTGTGCAACGCCTAAAACTACGGCATCAAATTTTTGAGTAGGCAATTCAGCAGTCGTTACTAGTGAATATTCATGTTGCACTTCGGCTGGATTTGCCATAGGATCAAAAATGGTGATCGTAATTCCATAATCTGCCAAGGCAGTGATCACATCAACAATTTTTGTATTGCGCACATCAGGGCAGTTCTCTTTAAAAGTAATTCCCAGCATTAATAACGTAGCGCCATTCACTGAAATCCCTTTTTTAATCATTAATTTCACAATCTGCGACGCAACGTAATCCCCCATACTATCATTCAAGCGACGTCCTGCCAAGATAATTTCCGGATGATAACCAAATTCCTGTGCCCGTTGTGCTAAGTAATACGGATCAACGCCGATGCAGTGTCCGCCCACTAAACCTGGTTTGAAAGGAAGAAAATTCCACTTCGTTCCTGCTGCGGCTAATACTGCATGGGTATCAATATTCATCAAGTTAAAGATCTTAGCTAATTCGTTGACAAAAGCAATATTGATATCCCGCTGGGAGTTCTCAATGACTTTGGCTGCTTCTGCTACTTTTATGGTCGGTGCCAAATGAGTTCCTGCCGTAATAACAGATTGGTATAATTCATTGACTTCTACCCCCGTTTCTGGCGTAGATCCCGAAGTGATTTTTAAAATTTTCTCTACCGTGTGTTCTTTGTCTCCTGGGTTAATGCGTTCGGGCGAATAGCCTACAAAAAAATCAACATTAAACTGCAATCCGGAAAATTTTTCTAAAACGGGTACACACTCTTCCTCTGTTGCGCCAGGATATACGGTAGATTCATAAATAACGATATCCCCTTTTTTCAAGACCTTTCCTACTGTTGCACTGGATTTATACAGCGGATTTAAGTCAGGACGATTGTTTTTATCTACTGGAGTGGGAACCGTTACAATGTAATAATTACACGTTGCCAGATGGGCTATATCAGTGGTACAGTACAAACCATTGCAATCACTCGGCCGGTCTAAAAGTACTTTTTGTAAAACGGCATCTTCAACCTCAAAGGTCGTATCCGTACCCGATTGTAAGGAAGCAACACGAGATTGATTGATATCAAATCCTACTACAGCATGTTTTGTGGCAAATAGTCTTGCTAATGGCAAGCCTACATAACCCAAACCAATTACTGCTATTTTTTTATTTGAACTCATTTCCTACTAATTCTGATTACTTGTGTTCCTTTTACTCCACCGCTACGCAGTTCAAACTCACATAAATGAATAAGAACTGGATTATTTTCAGGGCGCAAATATACTTACAAAAGGTCATTAAAATGGCTACCGACTAACAAATCGATGTTAAAAAATTATTTTGACTGAATCTAAAAATACTAATTACTTGAAAATCAATAACTAATAAAGCCGAAAATGAAATACTATTCGTGCTCTTCCAAAATCAGAACAATTGTAGTGTCTCTTTATAGTATTCTTTTACTATCCTGTACGAAGCTACACTTACAAATACTGTTTTTCATAATAGGAAGCGTACGCACCAGAAGTAACGTGCTGCAACCAGTCCGAATTGTCTAAATACCAGCTTACTGTGATTTCTAATCCTTGTTCAAAAGTCACCGATGGTTTCCACCCTAGTTCCTTATTTATTTTAGAAGCATCAATAGCGTAGCGCAAATCATGTCCTGGTCTGTCTTTTACGTACGTAATTAATTCTGCTGATTTGCCAGCAGGACGACCCAGTTTACCATCCATAATAGAACACAAAAGACGGACTAAATCAATATTTTTCCACTCATTGAAGCCACCAATATTATAGGTCTCGTGATTTTTTCCACGGTGAAAAACCAAATCAATTGCACTCGCATGATCCACTACAAAAAGCCAGTCTCGCGTGTAATTCCCATCACCATATACGGGCAATGGTTTGTTGTTAATTATGTTATTTATAAATAAAGGAATTAGCTTTTCAGGAAAATGATTAGGACCATAGTTATTAGAACAGTTGGTTATCACAAAAGGAAAATCATACGTTTCACCGTACGCTCTTACAAAATGATCTGAACTCGCTTTAGAGGCGGAATACGGAGAATTAGGATCATAAGCAGTCGTTTCTGTAAAAAGTCCCTCTGCGCCTAAAGACCCATAAACCTCATCGGTACTGATGTGATAAAAACGTTTGCCTTCTAGTTTATTCATCCATTGCTTTTTTGCTGCATTGAGCAAATGTACCGTCCCAAAAACATTGGTTTTTACAAAGGCTAGTGGATCTTCAATGGATCGATCCACATGTGATTCTGCAGCCAAATGAATTACCCCGTCGAATTGATGTTTGTCAAACAAATCAGCAATGAAAGCTTCATCCGTAATATCGCCTTTTACAAAAGTATAATTGGGTTCGTTTTCAATATCGACCAAATTTTCTAAATTACCTGCATAAGTAAGGGCATCCAAATTATAAATATGATATTCTGGATATTTGGTAACAAACAAACGAACTACATGAGACCCAATAAATCCAGCACCTCCCGTTATTACTATTTTTTTCATTTAACTTTATACTTAATATTTAAAATCCAATTAATTTTTTGACATCATGCTTCCGATCGCGTTGAAAAACTACTTTCCCTCTACTTTACAATACACATCTTTCTACACTACATCAACATCTTGGCTACCGCTAATCTTCAGCAGGAGCTATTAAAAAACCAACTACAGTTAAACAGCCGCAGAGGAACACTGTAGTTCCGTCTTATTTAACTTGATTGTTAAAGCGACTGCTAGCGTATTTGTTTAAGCAACCATGATGTGGAAAGTGGAGCACAATTTATTTATTTTGCAGAAATAAGTAAATCAATAGCTTACACTTCTTTTATTTTAAAACTAGCCACCTTATTTTAGTCTGTTTCCCTATTTTATTTTCATTTTCAAAACACACCCCAAAGATTCCAAAACCAACACATAATGGGTATTCGTCATCTCTTGAATTGTAGCCTTTTGTGCCATAAAAGGGCCGGATTCCAACTGTATGGAGTCTCCAATTTGATACCCCCCCACGGTTACATCAATACAATCCGAAGTGTCGAGCCATTTCTTTATTATACTGATTTCTTCATCGCGAACAACAGCCGGCTTCCCTAGCCAAAATAAATACCGAACTGCTCCAACGGATTGAAATACGGAGTTCCGCTCTGATTCCGCTAACTGAACAAAAACATAGGAGTTAAAAAGAGGTACTTCTACTTTTTTCTTTCGATCGGACCATTGTCGGATTTGAGTAATCAAAGGACAATAGCACTCTATTCCACTATTTTTTAATTGTTCTGCTACTTTTTTCTCCCATTTGGGTTTTGTATACACTACATACCAATTCATCTTATGTTTTGTATTGCAATAAAAATGCGTTTCTTTTTATTGATTCTGTTTTCTACTCTTTTAAATCTTCTTTAGAATGAAAATCATTTCATCCGATCAAACAAAAATCGCTACTTCCTTTTTTTAAGAGCCTACCGCTTGATATACAAACCCAATCGCCTCTAAGTTAGGGCCATTCAATAAATTTCGACCATCAAAAACAAAAGCTGGTTTCTGCATGGAATCATAAATTTTTTGCCAATCATAGGTTATAAATTCATCCCACTCTGTCAGCACAGCAATAGCATGTGCATTTTGGCAGGCTTCATACGGATCTGTAAATGAGCTGATGCTACTCGCATTATTTGCTGCAGTTCGGGTTTCTAAATAATTTAAATCATCCAAGATTTTTTTATTGGAAACCTTTGGGTCATAAACGGCAATTTTTGCGTGCTCGTTAATTAAATCATCAGCAACATAAATAGCAGCCGATTCTCTGGTATCATTGGTGTCTTTTTTGAATGCCCAACCCAAAAACGCGATTTTTTTGTCGGAAACTGTATTGTAAAGCGTTTGAACGATGTTGTTGGAGAACCGCTTTTTCTGATGGTCATTCATTATGATTACTTGTTCCCAATAATCTGCTACTTCATTTAATCCATACGATTTTGCGATGTACACTAAATTCAGAATGTCTTTTTGAAAGCAAGAACCTCCAAACCCTACTGACGCTTTTAGAAACTTTGATCCAATTCTGCTGTCCATCCCGATAGCTTTAGCTACTTCATTGACATCGGCTCCTGTTTTTTCACAAAGCTCCGACATGGCATTAATGGAGGAAATCCGTTGTGCCAAGAAAGCATTAGCAGTAAGTTTTGACAATTCTGAAGACCAAACATTTGTGGTCAATATTTTATCCTCCGGAACCCAATTGGCATACACATCCACTAATGCTTGGATTGCTTTGCGACCTTCCTCTGTGGCATCACCACCTATCAATATCCGATCTGGATTTAACAAGTCTTGAACGGCAGTTCCTTCGGCTAAAAATTCTGGGTTAGACAATATTTGAAACTGCACTCCATTACCGGTATTATCCAAAATACTTTTTATCGCTTCGGCAGTTCTTACTGGAAGTGTCGATTTCTCCACTACAATTTTATTGTCTTTGGCTACTCTGGCGATTTGTCTGGCGCACAATTCTATGTATTTTAAATCTGCGGCCATACCTTTTCCTTTTCCGTACGTTTTTGTGGGTGTATTAACCGAGATAAAGATGATTTGAGATTCGGCTATGGCCTTATCGACATCAGTAGAAAAAAATAAATTTCTTCCTCTCGCTTCCCCAACAATCGCGTCCAAGCCAGGCTCATATATTGGTATATTATTTACATTCTCATCATTCCAAGCTGCAATACGTTCTGCATTCAAATCCACAACGGTAACTTGTATTTGCGGACATTTTTGTGCTATAACTGCCATAGTGGGACCACCAACGTACCCTGCTCCTATGCAACAAATTTTTGTGATTTTCATTTCTTTCTTTTTATATTCTTTGTTGGTTATTGGTTATCTGTTTTCGGTTTTCGGTTGTCTGTTTTCGGTTGTCTGTTTTCGGTTTTCGGTTTTCGGTTTTCGGTTGTCTGTTTTCGGTTGTTTGTTCTCCGTTTTCAGTTTTCGGTTGTCCGTTTTCTGTTTTCTGTTTTCGGTTGTTTGTTCTCCGTTTTCGGTTGTTTGTTCTCCGTTTTCAGTTTTCGGTTGTCCGTTTTCTGTTTTCTGTTTTCTGTTTTCTGTTTTCGGTTGTCCGTTCTCGGTTTTCGGTTTTCGGTTTATTAACGAGTATCTTCTATTTTTATTTGCTAGCTATTCTCAATCCGCAACTATTCGTGTAATAACAGAAAACTCATATCGGATATCAGATAACTCATAACAGATAACCCATAACAGATAACCCATAACAGATAACTCATAACAGATAACAGACAACTCACAATAAATAACGCATTACAGATAACGCATTACAGACAACAGATAACTCATCACAGATAACTCACAACAGACAACCCCTAACAGATAACCCATAACAGACAACTCATAACAGATAACAGACAACTCACAATAAATAACGCATTACAGATAACGCATTACAGACAACAGATAACTCACAACAGATAACTCATAACGGATAACTCATAACAGACAACCCCTAACGGATAACTCACAACAGACAACTCCTAACAGATAACCCATAACAGACAACTCATAACAGATAACAGACAACTCACAACACATAACTCACAACAGATAACTCACAACAGATAACCTATAACAGACAACTCACAACAGATAACTCATAACGGATAACTCATAACAGACAACCCCTAACAGATAACTCATAACAAACAATTCTTTACTCAAATTTATTCCAATTGCTTTCAACATAGCGTAAAAATGAAAATAATTTTGCGCCTAATACATCGTACTCTTTTTGTAAAGTAATCATTTCAGTTGATACATTTGGATAGAGAACTGCTAACTTCTCTAGATGACAAATTGTTTCCAAATTACTTGCATGAGAATATGTTAAGAACTTTATAAAATCCATCTTATATCTTTTTCTACCATAGCCCTCCACAATATTAGTTGCCACAGAATCAGAGGACCTTCTAATTTGGCTGCCTAATTCATATAATTCATACTTTGGTAATTGTAACGAAAGCCGATGTGTTCTATAAAACAATGCTAACGCCAAAGTGTATATATCTAAATCCTTGTAGCTTTTCATATTTACTGTTTTCGGTTGCTCGTTTTCGGTTGTCGGTTTTCGGTTGTCGGTTCTCCGTTTTCGGTTGTTCGTTGTCCGTTGTCGGTTCTCCGTTTTCGGTTGTTCGTTGTCCGTTTTCGGTTTTCCGTTCTCGGTTCTCGGTTTTCGGTTCTCGGTTTTCTGTTCTCGGTTTTCTGTTGTCCGTTTTCCGTTTTCTGTTTTCGGTTGTCGGTTTTCGGTTTTCTGTTCTCGGTTGTCCGTACTCGGTTTTCGGTTCTCCGTTTTCTGTTGTCTGTTTTCGGTTTATTAACGAGTATCTTTTGTTTTTATTTGCTGGCTATTCTCAATCCGCAACTATTCGTGTAATAACAGAAAATTCATATCGGATAACTCAAAACATAAAACAGATAACTCATAACAGATAACCCACAACAGATAACAGACAACTCATAACAGATAACTCATAACCCATAACACATAAACCACAACAGATAACAGATAACTCATAACAGAAAACAGATAACCCACAACAGACAACTCATAACAGATAACTCATAACAGATAACTCATAACAGACAACTCATAACAGATAACAGACGACAAAAATCTTCTATCTTAAATTATTCCAATACCAGCCAACCGCCTCTTTTAGCCCTTCTTGCATGGAATATTTTGGATTGTATCCCAGCAGATTTTTTGCTTTATCAATACTGGCTAAGGAGTGAGGAATATCTCCTGCTCTATTGGGACCGTATTCCACGCTAACAGTACCAATACGCGGATCGTATTCTGATAAATATTCTTTCAAATAATCTAGTAAATTATTCAATGTATTTCGGTCGCCATAAGCCGTATTATAAATCGTATTGACAGCCTCTGGGTTAGCTGTTAACATAGCCAGCTCATTCATTTGAATTACATTGTCAATATATGTAAAATCTCTAGAATAGTTCCCATCTCCATTTATTTTTGGACTTTCTAATTGCATCAATTGCATTACAAATTTTGGGATAACCGCAGCATAAGCGCCATTAGGATCCTGCTTTCTACCAAAAACATTAAAATAACGCAAACCAATCGTCTCTAAACCATAGGTTTTACTAAAAATTTCGGCATACAACTCATTTACATACTTTGTTATAGCATAAGGAGAAAGTGGCTTACCAATTACTTCTTCAACTTTTGGCAAAGATTCTGAGTCACCATAAGTAGAGGAACTTGCCGCATATATAAAACGTTTCACTTTTTCATCTCTTGCTGCTACTAGCATATTCAAGAAACCGGTCACATTCACATCATTAGTGGTCACAGGATCCTTCAAAGACCTTGGCACAGACCCTAAAGCTGCTTGATGTAAAACGTAATCTACGCCTTTTACCGCAGTTGCGCAATCTGTAGCGTTGCGAATATCACCTTCTATCAAGCTAAAGTTAGGATGATTTATAAAGTTCTTTAAGTTGTGTCTGTGTCCTGTTGCAAAATTATCCAAACAAACAACCTTTTCTCCTTTTGATAAAAAATAATCACAAAGATTAGACCCTATAAAACCTGCCCCTCCGGTAATTAAAATCACTTTTTGCATGTCCACTTTCATTTTATTTTGTTTTAAATCCAACCCTTACTGCCTCGGTTTTTTTAATATTTTTTGTGCTACTTTTTGATAAATACTCTTTGGCTTTTCTTCTTCATAATAACCGTTGGCATACGTTCCATACCCGTAGCCATAACCGTAGCCGTACCCATAACCCGTTCCGTATTTTGCTTTATTTTCTAAACCATTTAAAATAATGCTGGTATTGTTCAGTTCTCCACGTTTGACCCTATTGTTTAACAAAGTAATCATGTCTTTTTTAGTAAAGTTCTGTCTTACAATATACAGCGTTACATCACAATATTGCGCTAATTCTAATGCATCAGAAACCAACCCTACTGGCGGCGTATCTAGAATAATATAATCGTATTTTTTCTTTAATTCTTCAATTAACTCTCCCATTCCTTCACTCATAATCATCTCCGCTGGATTGGGCGGAATAGGACCTGATAAAATAACGTCCAAATATGGAATGTGAGTATGGTTTATAATTTCATCAACTGTTTTTTGTTTGATTAAATAATTAACTATCCCCACGTCATTGGACAAATTAAATTCGGATGCCAATTTAGGTTTTCTTAAATCAAGACCAATAACTACGGTTTTTTTCTCGCTCAAGGCAAATACGGTAGCGATGTTTATCGAGCAAAATGTTTTTCCCTCGCCACTGACCGAAGAAGTGATCATCAAGGTTTTGGCTCCATCTACATTTTGTTGTTTGTACAAAAATTGAAGCGATGAACGGATGGCTCTAAAGGATTCCGATAAAGCAGATTTAGGCCGATCATAAACAGCTAAATTAGTGTGTTCTCTATTTACGCCCACCACGCCTATTAAAGGAATTTTTGTCATTTTACTAATGTCTTCGGTATTTTGAACCGAATTATTGATAAAAAAAACAGCGAACACAAAAATCAACGGAAAAAGAATTCCCAGAAATAAAGCCAGTACATAATTCACAGAGGTTTTGGGTCCAATTAAGCCTCCACCGACATCTTTGGCAGGATCTATAAAATGAACATCGGAAAGATTGGCTGCTTTAACAATATCTGCTTCGCTTCTTTTTTGCAAAAAAGTACTATAGATATTATCGCTTAAATCGTATTTCCTTTTGATTTTTATGAGCTCTTGTTGGTCCTCGGGAAGTTGTTTTATGGTACTCTCTGTTTCATTGATTTTACTGCTAACCATGGCTAAATCATACTGTAATGAGGATTTAGCGGTGGCGATGTTCTCCAGCAATACATTTTTAACGGCTTCCATCTGATTGTCAAAATCTTTGAAAATCTTGTCGCTTTTTACCGCGTAGGCCATTTCTGATCTTTGAGTGGATAAGGCGATTAACTTGGAAACATTAACCACAATATTTGGATCTTCGATTCCTGCTACCGATGGTGCTGGTAGTTTTGCATAATTCACGCTATTTTTAAGGTATGCTTTTAAGGAATTATAATAGGCCATTTTACGATTAACCTCGTCTTTCTTGACATCAAACTCTAAAATCTTTTCTGAGAATTTAGCTCCGCCTTCCTCAATATCATAAATATTCTTTCCCTGTCTGAAGGTTTTCAGTTCGTTTCCCGTTTCCTTTAATTGGGATTCCATTGTAACTAATGTGCTATCTATAAAAGCAATGGTATTTGTCGCAAATTGATTCTTACTATCCAACTGTCTTTTGATAAGCATTTTAACAGTGGAATTCAAATATTCTACCATTCTAGCTTTGTTTGTTCCTTGCATTCCTAAAGTAATGATGGAACCTCCTTTGTCATCTGACTGTACACTGATGCCTTTGTAACCGGAAACTGTTCCGTCAAAATCGTTAAATTGCACGAAATATTCGTTTCCTTTGTAGAAACCAGGATTATCGTTTATTTGCAATTTCCAATTTAAAAAAGGCAGCGCCACTTGTTGTCCGACTTTATATCTTTTGACAAATTCGCCCGGTTCCACTGCAGTATTACTGTACGTGTTATTTGAATAAGTGAGTATGGAAACGCTAGGGTTTTCAAATGGGATTCTGATTTCATATTCATTTTCACTTACAAACTTAATCGCTATGAGCATTCCCGTAAGTTGTCCCTTAGTTTTATCAATATTTACAAAAAACGGAACAGCACCGTACGCATCGACTAAATTATAATCCCCTTGAACCAAGTAATTAATATAATATTGCAGCTTATCTACAACTAACTCGTTATGAGAACGAGATTGCAAGGTGGTTGAAATGGTTTGAACCTGATCAGAAGTACCACCCCAATTGAAGACCAAACTCGTATTTGACGTAAAAAGCGGATTACTTTCTTCTTTTACAGCAATAAGCGTCTCCATACCATAGATTTTCTCCTTGCGTATATTGACTTGATAAGCAATCGTAAAAGTGATTAATAAACTGATCAAAAACCACTTCCAATAACTCCCGATTTTTATTAAGAATCCTTTAAAGTCAAAACTGACTTGATTTTCAAAAATCGAAAAATCTTTTATATCTAACATTTTTTAATTTTGGTTTTTAATTTTTTAACAACAAGAAAGTAGTTGTGGCTAATGATAACAGTGTGATAATCGTCCCCAATGATTCGATTCCTGTTTTTCCAGTGCCCCACGTTTTTTGTTTGAGTGGCTTGATGTAAACATAATCATTAGGCTGCAAGTAAAAATAAGGGGAACGCATTACATTTATGTCCGTTAGATCCAGATCATGCATTTCAACTCCTGTTGGTGTTTTTCGCATGATTGTAACTGCTTTTCTATCTCCAGTAATGGTTATATCTCCAGCATTTGCAATAGCTTCCATAATATTCACATGCTCTTGAAACAAGGTCTTGGTGCCAGGACCACCTATTTCTCCATTGATGGTATAACGAAAACCCGCTAATTTTACAGTCACAAAAACATTTGCCTCTTTATTGAAATATTCCGCTAATAATTGCTTTTCAATCCGAATCCTTACTTCATCTAGCGTATAACCAATTACGTTTAAATCTCCCAAAACAGGGACTCTAATCATACCATGATCATCAACTGTAAAACCATCAAAATACAATCCCGATTCTGACTTACCTGCTGCACTACCTTCGTTGGAAGTGCTAAAGATAGCCACTAATTTAGGATCGATGGCTTTTATAGTAATACTCAACACATCATTGATCTGCAATCGATAAGGCTTGGCCTCTACTGCTGCGATGGTAGCTTCTGGTTGCGAATTATCCTTTTTCTGAAGATAAATTAAATCCTTAGTTGGAATACAAGAGGTAAGCAACACACTAGTAACTAGCAACAAATAGAATACGGATTTGCTCATTTTTAATATTTTTTAAGCGACAAATATAGCTTTTCATTTACGATTTAAAAAGCATCGCTATTCTTTACGTGTATTAATTGTTTTTAAAAGACTTTTCAAATGGAATTCGATGTAAAATACTTCTTCCCAGCGTAACTTCATCCGCATATTCCAGTTCGTCCCCTACTGAAATCCCTCTGGCTATTGTTGAAATTATTATCTCACAGTCCGTTATTTGCCGGTAAATATAAAAATTAGTAGTATCCCCTTCCATCGTGGAGCTCAAGGCAAAAATAATTTCATTCACCACGCCCGACTTTACTTTTTCAACCAAAGTGGTGATGTTTAATTGGCTGGGGCCAACGCCATCTATCGGCGAAATTTTACCGCCCAGTACGTGATAAATCCCTCTAAACTGACCCGTATTTTCTATTGCCATTACATCGCGAATATCCTCCACAACACAAATTATCTGGTGATTACGGTTTTTATTGGCGCAAATTTCACACAACACACTATCCGAAATGTTGTGGCAACTCTCGCAGTACTTAATATCCTCCCGCATAGCAACCAAAGCTTGTGACAAAAAACCGGTTTGCTCTTTGGGTTGTTTTAACAAATGCAACACCAATCGCAGTGCTGTTCGTTTACCAATTCCTGGTAACTGAGACATCTCGTTCACTGCTTTCTCTATTAATTTCGAAGAAAATTCCATAACTGCAAAAGTAGTCAATTAGATAATTCGAAGAATTAGAAAATGAGATAATGAGCAAAAACCACCAAAGAATTTACTTTGACAATAATCGGAGTTTGAGATCCACCATCTAAACAATACCTTTTATCATTTCAGAGGTCAATCTAGTTAGCATTTTTTCAACAAAGTGACCTTCTTCCTTCGCAGAGCGTAAAGATGAATGTGTACTCGTTTTCAAATAAACAAATTCCCGATTCATCGATTAACCAAAAAATCGTATTTTGGTCACTTCAAACTCAGCAAATGGCCCCAAGCACTATCCTACTCCTTATTATCGTCTATTTTGGCATTTTATTTTTGATTTCCCATTTTGTCAGTAAAAAAGACAGTGGAAATGATGCTTTTTTTAAAGCCAACAAAAATTCAAAATGGTATTTAGTCGCCTTTGGAATGATTGGAACGGCACTTTCTGGAGTTACATTCATTTCGGTTCCCGGGGAAGTAGGGTCGCCAAATGGGGAGCAATTCAAGTATTTTCAATTTGTTTTAGGAAATGCAATTGGCTTTATCATCATTGCAAAAATACTCTTGCCGCTATATTACCGCTTGAATCTAACTTCGATTTACGGCTATATCGAACAGCGATTGGGCATTTATTCCTATAAAACTGCCGCCACCATTTTCTTGATCAGCCGAACAATAGGCTCTTCGTTTCGACTGTATCTTGTGGTGATTGTTTTACAGCGCTATGTTTTTGACTTTTATGGAATCCCATTTGCCATTACCGTTTTGATTTCGCTGGCTTTAATATTTGCTTATACCTACCGCGGTGGATTGAAAACCATCATCATCACGGATACATTACAAACTTTCTTCTTAGTAACTTCTGTTTTTTTGACCATTTACTTTATTTGTAAAAGTTTAAACTTAGGTGTTTTTGACGCTTTTGAAGCAGTAAAAAACAGCAATTATTCGAAAGTCTTTTTCTTTGAAGATTTTGTATCCAATAAGTTTCATTTTGTCAAACAAATTCTGGGAGGAATTTTTGTCACTATTGCTATGGTCGGCTTAGATCAGGATTTAATGCAGAAGAACCTGAGCTGCAAGAACATTGGCGAAGCCCAAAAAAACATGTTTACCTTTACGGGAATATTTGTACTGATCAACATTTTCTTTTTAAGTGTGGGCGCCCTGCTTTACATTTATGCGAATAAGAATGGAATTGCAGTCCCTACCGATTTAATAACTGGAAAACCTAGAACCGATTTACTTTTTCCAGAAATTGCTTTTCATCATTTGACACTAATTCCATCCGTCATTTTTTTATTGGGATTGACCGCCGCTACCTTTGCGACTACAGACTCCGCATTAACGGCTCTGACGACCTCGTTTTGCGTCGATTTTTTGGGTATGGACAAAGAAGAGAACCGAAACAAACCCAACGTAGTGCGCAACAGACATTTTGTTCATATTGCCTTTTCATTTTTAATGTTTCTGGTGATTGTATTTTTTAACACAATCAATGACAGCTCTGTGGTTGGAATGATTTTTAGGGTAGCATCGTATACGTATGGCCCACTATTAGGACTGTATTGCTTTGGGTTGTTTGCCAAATCAAAAACAGTCAAAGATAAATTTGCACCATGGATCTGTCTATTGGCTCCGGCGCTAACCTACTTTATAAGCGAAAATTCAAAGACCTTATTTTTTGGATACGTATTTGACAATGAACTCATCATCCTAAATGGACTTATAGCTTTTATTGGATTGCTATTGATAAGCAAACCTATCGCAGCGGAAAGACGTTTTTAAAATACTGCACGAAGATTCCCAAAGCAACACTAAATTCTATGATACACCTTTTTAATTTATAATCTTGAGAAGAAAACCCCTTGATACTTTTGGATATTCAATCTTGTTCTTTTTAAATTCCAAATATTCACCTTGAGATTTTTACTATTGAAATGCAGTACTGATGCAAAATAAACCGTTTACATCCCAACAATTCAGGTTAATTAAGATATTCCTAGCCCTGATAAAAATGGAAATCCTTTGGATTAAAAACAGTACTTTTTTCTCATAAAAAAAGAGCGACCAACGGAAGCTCCTTTTTATATTTAGAAAAAGACTGTTTTTAATCCAAAGATTGAAATGAATAGCAGGAAATAGCTTCAAAAAAAACTAATACTGATTGGTGGATAATAAAACCAACGTACAAGCCACTTCAGCCTTGATATCGTTCAATTTTAACAGCTGATAAAATTCTGGATTTTCTGTACCGGGATTAAAAATAACTCGTTTCGGTTTTGCCTCTACGATATAATTATAATAATCACGCTGACGCGTTGGATTTAAATATAAGGTAACGGTATCGATATTTTTTAATGGAATGGCTTTAGTCTGGATTTTCACACCCGCAACTTCACCAGCATTTTGACCCAGCGCAAGTACGGAATGCCCTTTATCTACTAACATTGATATGGCTTTGAACGCATATCGATCTGGTTTCGTTGTTGCTCCAAGAACCAAGGTTTTTTTACTCTTTATCATTTTCTTTAATTGTATATGGCAAAAGTAATCAAAAAGGTTTGTTCGTTTAACAATTTTACGGTTTAGTTCTCAAAGCAATAAAAAACAGTAGCTTAACTTTAAAAAGCAAAAAAAGAGTATTTTTACAGTCTTAAAAACAAAATATGGATTTATTTATTTATCTATTTGTCGCTCTTTTTTCGGTTTTAAACCCTATTGGTACGGTTCCCATCTTTGTGGGACTTACACAAAATGACACCAAAAAAGAACGTTCTAGAATTTCTTTATGGACGGCGATAAATGTATTTATTATCCTAATTGTCTCCTTTTTTATAGGCCAATATGTTTTGATTTTCTTTGGCATCAGTATCGATGCCTTACGAATAGCTGGAGGAATCATTATTGTAAATTCGGGATTTTCGTTGCTTTCGGGAGAATTTAATAAAAAGAGGGGAATCAATAAAAAAGCAGAATCCGATGCTCAAAAAAGAAATGACATTGCCTTAACACCGCTTGCCATTCCTATGCTTGCTGGACCGGGTTCCATATCATTACTTATTGCATTTTATCAGGAACACAATTCAACGATGGAGATTTTAATCTCTTCAATGGCTATTCTTGCTATTGCGGTTACCATCTTTTTAATCCTTAAAAGCGCGCATTATTTAGCAAAAATACTGGGAGTGTCCGGTATTGTTGCCATATCGAGAATCGTAGGATTCATTGTAATTGCGATAGGAATACAATATATTGTAAGTGCCATTATCAATATTATAAAAGGGAATCTCTCCTAAATTAAAGCTAAAAAAAACCGGATAATAATTTTATCCGGTTTTCTTTTATTTCCTTGGTAGGAAAATCTCTGCCATCATACACCTGGCGCTTCCACCACCGCACGCTTCAATTGTATCTAAACTCGAACTCAAAATTTCAGCATGTTTTTCTAATTGTTCGATCTGCTTTGGCGTTAACGCTTGATGCGCTGCAGCACTCATTACTAAATATCTTTTATCATTACTTCCACGAACTTCAAGCATATTCCCTGCAAAATTGTTCATTTGGGCTTCAGTAATTACAATAATTTCTTTGCCATTTTCCTTAAGATTATCAAGAACCATTTTGCGTTCTTTTTTATCATCAATACAATCCGAACAAATTACAGCAAAAGTTTCGCCTAAGCACATCATTACATTGGTGTGATAAATTAGTTTTCGTTCTCCATCGACGGTTTGAAAAGCTTCAAAAATTACGGGAGCATAATCAAAATCTTCGCAAAATTCGATAAACAATTCTTCATCTGCTCTTGGTGACAAAGCGCAATAAGCTTTACTATTTTCTCTGTCTAAAAGTAAACTTCCTGTTCCCTCTAAGAAAAAACCATCTTCCTCTGCCGATGTGTAGTCTACAATGTTAGAGATAACAAAACCTTTGTCCTCCAGCATATCTAGAATTTCTTCCCGACGTTCTTCCCGACGATTTTCGGCAAACATTGGATATAATGCCACATCACCATTCTCGTGAAATGAAATCCAATTGTTTGGAAAAATGCTGTCTGGCGTATCTGGACTCAAGGTATCATCCACAACGGTTACATCAACACCAACTGCTCTTAATTTCTCGACAAAAACATCGAATTCTTGTTGCGCCTTTGCATTTACGGTTGCTGGTAACAAACCGTCCAGTACTTTTTGGTAATAATTGTTAACTGCGGTTTGTTCGTTCATTCGAAACGCAACTGGGCGAATCATTACTATGGAATTTGTGGTTTGTTTCATGATTTTTTATTTTATTTTTTGTTGCAACGCATTGCAATGCGTCTCTACTCTTTTGCGCCTCAATATGAAATTAATCCCTGATTAATGGTAAGGTCGAACATCGCAATAACCCTTCTTGTTTTGCAATTTCTGCGTATGGAATTTCTTCTACGACAAAACCGTTTGCACGCAACCAATTATTAAGTCGCGTAAAATTTCTTTCAGAAACTACTACATTGGTATCGATAGAAAAAACATTCGAATTCATGTGGTACATTTCGTCTCTAGTAATATGAAATAGATTGTCTTTTCCAAAAAGATGAACTAAAAACAAATAGTCTGCTTCCTCACGGAAACCATTTTTGTAAATAATCCCTTTGTCATTCCCTACGGGTTGAAAACAACAATCTAAATGCAAGGCATTATCGCGGGCATCAATTTTGGATTTAACCAAATCAAATTCTTTGACAATTTTATTAGGAAATAATTCTTTAATGTATTGAACTCCGTGCATGTTTGTTCGTGCAGTAATGTACTCTTTGTAATCACTTCCTTTATAAGTACCAATAAAAATATACTCATTCCACAACATAACATCACCTCCTTCGATGTGAACTTCCTCGGGTGGACGAACAACTTTTTTAGGATTAATTTGATCGATGACGTATTGAATCGCATCTAATTCTCGTTCGCGATCCGGTAAAATATTAGATTTTACAAAAACATCATCAATAACAAAACCAATATCTCTGGTAAATATTTGATTGTAATTTTCGATCTGCTCTGGACGAAAAACCGTTACATCATATTTTTTCAACACCGTATTAAATGCCTCCATTTCATTTACCATATCCAGCTCCTTTGGGTAGGTTCCCGCTAAGATATGCGCTAATGATTTCGGATCGTAGGCCTCTTCAGCCTTTGGAGTAGGTCCATTATCAACGGCCGAACCAAGCACTACTGCCCTCAGTCTCGAAGTTTCATTATTTACCTTTAATTCTAACATATCTTTTTAGCTTTTGGCAAATATAAAAAAAGCTTCACAAATTCGTGAAGCTTTTTAAACTGATTTTATCTTTTATCTGTTGGGACAAAATCCCTCAAAGGATGTCCAGTATAAATTTGTCTTGGTCTTCCTATTGGCTCTTTATTTTCACGCATTTCTTTCCATTGTGCGATCCAACCTGGTAAACGACCTATGGCAAACATCACCGTAAACATATCTGTAGGAATCCCTAATGCTCTGTAGATGATCCCAGAATAGAAATCAACATTTGGATATAAATTTCTTGATTTAAAATATTCGTCTTCCAGAGCAGCTTCTTCTAGTTTTTTAGCTATGGCAAGGATTGGATCCTCAACTCCCAATGTGGCTAAAACCTCATTGGCAGCTTTCTTAATAATTTTTGCTCTTGGATCGAAATTTTTATAAACTCTGTGACCAAAACCCATTAAACGGAAAGGATCATTTTTATCTTTGGCTTTAGCCATGTATTTATCTGCATCACCACCATTTCTATGGATTTCCTCTAACATTTCCAGCACCGCTTGATTTGCACCACCATGTAATGGTCCCCAAAGCGCAGAAACTCCTGCTGATATTGAAGCAAATAATCCTGCGTGAGAAGATCCTACCATTCTAACGGTAGAGGTAGAACAGTTCTGTTCGTGATCACCGTGAAGTATGAATAATTTATCCAATGCATCAATAACTATAGGATTTGCAGCATATGGTTCAGTAGGCAATTCAAACATTAATCGCATAAAATTTTCAACGTATCCTTTAGTATTATCATAATAATTCAAAGGATAACCCATGCTTTTTCTATAGGTCCAAGTTGCTATTACCATGAATTTACCCATAGTTTTACAAACTGCCTCATACATTTCTTTTTCATTATCAACATTAACCGATTTAGGGTTAAATGCAGTCAATGCACTCGTCAAAGCTGCTAAAACGCCCATTGGATGCGCTGTTTTAGGAAAGCCATCAATGATGCTCTTCATCTCTTCATTGACCAACGTGTATTTTCTGATATCAGTTTCAAATTGCACTAACTGCTTCATGTTTGGCAATTCTCCAAAAATCAAAAGGTAAGACACTTCTAGAAAATCAGCTTTTGCTGCTAAATCTTCTATTGAATAGCCTCTATAACGAAGTATTCCTAATTCTCCATCAAGAAAAGTGATGTCACTTTTGCAGGAACCTGAATTTTTATAGCCCGGATCAAGCGTAATAATACCGGTTAAATCACGTAATTTGTTAATATCGATGGCAACTTCGTTTTCACTCCCTACGACTACAGGAAGCTCAATTTTCTTTCCATCAATTTCTAATGTTGCTATTTTTGACATAATATATTGAAAATAAACTTTTAAAATAATAATTTATCAAATCTAGGGAATTAAACACTAATTAAAAAGAGAATTCCACAACGAAATTGTTAAATATTACCAAAAAAAGCCACTCACAGCACGTGAATGGCTTTAAATAAAAATATCGTAGGAATTTATTTTATTTTGAATGCATTTTTACCGGGGAAATATGCAGTATCGCCCAATTCTTCTTCAATCCTAAGCAACTGATTGTATTTAGCCATACGATCCGATCTTGAAGCAGAACCCGTTTTTATTTGACCACAGTTTAAAGCTACTGCTAAATCTGCAATGGTATTGTCTTCTGTTTCTCCTGAACGATGAGACATCACAGAGGTATATCCTGCATTTTTAGCCATATTTACAGCCGCAATAGTTTCAGTTAAAGTTCCTATTTGATTTACCTTAATAAGAATAGAATTAGCGATTCCTTTTTCAATACCTGTTGACAAACGTTCTACGTTGGTAACGAATAAATCATCTCCAACTAATTGCACTTTATCTCCAATTTTATCGGTTAATAACTTCCAACCATCCCAGTCATTTTCATCCATACCGTCTTCGATAGAAATAATTGGATATTTAGAGGCTAGTTCCGCTAAATAATCCACTTGCTCCGCAGAAGATCTAATCTTACCTGTTTCACCTTCAAATTTAGAATAATCGTATTTCCCATCTACGTAAAACTCTGCTGCAGCGCAATCCAAAGCGATCATGATTTCATCACCAAAACTATACCCTGCGTTTTCAACTGCTTTTTTAATGGTATCTAAAGCATCTTCAGTACCACCAGGAAGATTTGGTGCAAAACCACCTTCATCACCTACAGCAGTAGAAAGTCCTCTATCGTGCAATACTTTTTTCAAACTATGAAAAATTTCTGTCCCCGTTTGCATTGCATGGGAGAAAGAAGTTGCTTTCACAGGAAAAATCATAAATTCTTGAAAGGCTATCGGCGCATCTGAATGTGATCCTCCATTAATAATATTCATCATCGGCACTGGCAATGTGTTTGCAGAAACACCGCCTACATATCTATACAATGGTAAACCCAATTCATTTGCAGCGGCTTTGGCTACAGCCAAAGAAACTCCTAAAATTGCGTTTGCACCCAAGTTTGATTTATTAGGAGTACCATCCAAATCAATCATCATTTGATCAATCAGATTTTGTTCAAAAATTGAAACTCCTAAAAGCTCCTCAGAAATAAGGGTATTCACATTTTTCACTGCATTCAAAACTCCTTTTCCAAGGTAAGCTTTTCCTCCATCGCGCAACTCCATTGCTTCATGCTCTCCAGTTGATGCCCCAGATGGTACAGCAGCTCTTCCTAAAACACCATTATCTGTAATTACATCTACTTCTATTGTAGGATTTCCTCTAGAATCGAAAATTTGTCTTGCGTGAATTTTGATAATTATACTCATATACTCAATTTTTAAATTATAAAACACAAATATATTCTATCTTTTTGATTCATTTTATGAAAACAATGAATCTTATTAACGAAAACGTTGTAATTATTTGTGGAAAACCAATACCTACAGTTTCGTTTATAAAAGAAGATGAAAATTACATAATTGCATTTAGCTAGAGCGAAAACAGTAAAAGACAATAAAAGCTCAAAAACTGAAAGTTTCAAAAAGAATATAGCACTCCAAGCACCTTGATAAATTGATAAACCTCAAATTTAAACGATGATCTTTTTGAGCTTCTAAACAACTTCTTTTTAAGCATTAAAACAAAGGTTTATACGATTTAGGTTTAATCCATAACTAGAACATTTAATTACAAATTGACTAAGAAAAAGAGACCATTTAAATGCCATACTATCAAAAAAGGAAATACAATATTTTAACACGGAAAACGAACCATATTTTAAATACAAAAAGCAAAATTAGCGACAGTAATCAGTCTCTAAAGTCGGCCCTCGATGTAAATCTTACCGCATAATTTCAGCAATAAACGACTTGAATCGTAATTCAATACGAACTTAAAAATAAAAAGGGACTGACTTTTTGACAAAAGACAATCCCAAAGTATTTTAATATGATGTATTTAATGCTGTATTGCTACAAAAAAGTTATCCTTTAATATTTTCGATAAATTGATCAAATAAATAAGAGGAATCATGAGGACCAGGACTAGCTTCCGGATGGTACTGAACTGAGAAACAGTTTTTGTTTTTCATACGCATTCCCGCTACAGTTCCATCATTGAGATGCACATGTGTGATTTCTAATTCTAGATGGTTGTCTAATTCTTCTTTATTTACGGCAAAACCATGGTTTTGAGAAGTTATTTCGCCTTTCCCAGTAATAATATTTTTCACAGGATGGTTTATACCTCTATGTCCATTAAACATTTTATATGTCGAAACTCCATTAGCTAAACCAATTACTTGATGACCAAGACAGATTCCAAATAAGGGCTTATTATTTTTAATAATTGCTTTGGCTACTTCAATCGCACTTGAAAGTGGCTCTGGATCTCCAGGACCATTAGATAAGAAATAACCATCCGGATTGAAGGACTCCATATCCTGATAGGATGCATCAAAAGGAAAAACTTTTATATAGCAATCTCTGTTAGCCAGATTACGTAGAATGTTCATTTTAATTCCTAAATCTAGAGCCGAAATTTTGTAGGTCGCATTCTGATCCCCGTAAAAATAGGGTTCCTTTGTAGATACTTTGGAGGCCAACTCTAAGCCATTCATATCAGGAACTTTTGCTAATGCCACCTTTAGATCTTCAAGAGAGGAACCATCCGTGCAAATGACTGCATTCATCGCTCCATTTTCACGAATATAACTCACCAAAGCTCTTGTATCCACATCAGAAATGCAAATAAGATTTTGTTCTATAAAGTAATTTTCTAAACTTCCTGATGCGTCTTCGCGTGAATAATTAAAGCTAAAATTTTTACAAACTAAACCTGAGATTTTAATACTACTAGATTCAATTTCCTTTTCATTTACGCCATAATTTCCGATATGGGCATTGGTCGCCACCATTATTTGACCAAAATAAGAGGGGTCTGTAAATATCTCTTGGTATCCAGTCATTCCGGTATTAAAACAAACCTCTCCAAAAGTAGTTCCACTGATTCCAATGGATTTACCGTGAAAAATAGTTCCGTCGCTTAGTAAGAGTATCGCGCCTTGTCGTGTTGTATATTTCATTCGTTGATTTCTATTATTTTTTTAATAGTTTCATGGAACTAGAAAAACTGGTTTCATGCGTAGTTAAATATTTTGCAAATTTAATTGTTTAAAGCAATGGTTGCAATGATTTTAAAATTAATATTTTTTTAAAGTATAAAGCAGCTTGATATACTTGTATTAAGAAATCTCGCTTTTAGTATACTATCATCAGAAAAAGTGTAAAAAAATACATCAACTCCTAGTTTAGCTCATTTCCAAATTCAAATTGGAGATAACAAAAGAATTAGAAAAAGCCTCCTTAAAAAGCGACTTAGATATTCTATTACAAAAAACTATTCCTGAATCATTTAAAAAAAAATCAAAAAAAAAGGATAAACTATAAATAGCTTATCCTTGATTTTTATTGAATGATTATTTTCATAATTACTCAGCAGCATCAGTAGTTGGTTCAGTTTTTTTAGATCCTTCGCTTGCGCTTGAATCCGCAACTGGAGCTTCCGTAGCCTCATCAGCTTTTTTAGCTTTACCACCACGACGACTTTTTGCTTTTTTAACTTCTTTTTTACCACCATTGTAAAGTTCATTGAAATCTACTAGTTCGATCATTGCCATATCAGCATTATCTCCCAAACGATTTCCAACTTTAATGATACGAGTGTATCCACCTGGACGGTCTCCTACTTTAGCAGCTACGTCTCTGAACAAGTCAGTTACAGCATATTTGCTACGTAAGTAAGCAAAAACGATACGACGATTGTGAGTCGTATCTTGTTTTGATTTTGTTATTAAAGGCTCAACAAATTGTTTAAGCGCTTTTGCTTTAGCAACAGTAGTGTTAATACGTTTGTGCTCAATAAGAGAACAAGCCATATTAGCTAACATAGATTTTCTATGTGCAGTCTGTCTGCTTAAGTGGTTGAATTTTTTTCCGTGTCTCATGACGTGTTTTTTTATACTTTCATCTTGATACGATCCATTTTGGAGATCAAAATATGAAGTAATTTATTCTTTATCTAGTTTGTATTTTGCCAAATCCATACCGAAGTTCAAATTTTTAACTGCAACAAGTTCATCAAGTTCAGTTAAAGATTTTTTACCAAAATTACGGAATTTCATTAGGTCATTTTTATTGAACGATACTAAATCACCAAGTGTATCAACTTCAGCCGCTTTCAAGCAATTTAATGCTCTAACAGAAAGATCCATATCAACAAGCTTAGTTTTAAGCAATTGTCTCATGTGTAATGATTCTTCATCATATGATTCTGTTTGTGCAATTTCGTCAGCCTCAAGTGTAATTCTTTCGTCAGAAAACAACATGAAATGGTGAATTAGAACTTTTGCAGCTTCAGTAAGAGCATCTTTAGGATTAATTGATCCATCAGTTTTAATTTCAAAAACTAATTTTTCATAATCTGTTTTTTGCTCAACACGGAAGTTTTCAATCGCATATTTTACATTTTTTACCGGAGTAAAAATTGAATCAGTAAAAATAGTTCCAATTGCAGCATTCTGCTTTTTGTTTTCTTCAGCAGGAACATAGCCTCTACCTTTTTCGATCGTTAAATCGAAATTTAGTTTGATTTTGCTATCTAAATTACAGATAACTAGTTCTGGATTCAAAACTTGGAAACCTGAAATAAATTTTTGAAAATCACCAGCTGTTAATTGATCTTTACCTGAAACAGAAATAGTAACTGCTTCATTATCTATATCTTCAATTTGACGTTTAAAACGTACTTGTTTTAGATTAAGAATAATTTCGGTAACGTCTTCAACAACTCCTGAAATAGTAGAAAACTCATGATCTACACCTTCAATGCGAACAGATGTAATTGCATAACCTTCTAATGCTGAAAGCAAAACTCTTCTAAGTGCATTACCAACAGTCAATCCGTAACCAGGTTCTAAAGGTCTAAATTCAAACTTACCTTCAAAATCGGTGGAATCGATCATGATAACTTTATCGGGCTTCTGAAAATTAAATATTGCCATAAATTTCGACTAAGTCAATTATTATTTGTTGTACAACTCTACGATTAATTGTTCTTTAATGTTTTCTGGGATCTGAAGTCTTGCAGGTACAGAAACGAAAGTACCTTCTTTAACGTCATTATTCCAAGTAATCCATTCATAAACATGACTTGAATTAGATAAAGAACGTTCGATAGCATCTAAAGATTTAGATTTTTCACGAACAGCAACTTTGTCACCAGGTTTAAGGTGGTAAGAAGCAATATTTACAACATCACCGTTAACGGTAATGTGTCTGTGAGAAACTAATTGTCTAGCGCCTCGTCTAGAAGGAGCGATGCCCATTCTAAAAACAACGTTATCTAATCTTGCTTCACACAATTGTAAAAGAACCTCACCAGTAACACCTTTAGTAGCTGATGCTTTTTTGAATAAACCTCTGAATTGTTTTTCTAAAATTCCATAAGAATATTTAGCTTTTTGCTTTTCCATTAACTGGATTGCATATTCAGATTTTTTACCTCTTTTTTTAGCCATCCCGTGTTGTCCAGGTGGATAATTTCTTTTCTCGAAAGATTTGTCATCTCCGAAGATTGCTTCGCCAAATTTACGAGCAATTCTAGTTTTTGGACCAGTATATCTTGCCATTTCTAAAAATTAAATTAAGGTAGAGATTATGAATTCAGGTCATATCCTTCGATAATCGTATATTCTACCTAGTTATACTTAAATATATAATTAAACTCTACGTCTCTTTGGAGGACGACATCCGTTGTGAGGCATTGGAGTAACATCGATAATCTCAGTCACTTCAATTCCACCGTTATGCAAAGAACGGATAGCAGACTCACGTCCGTTTCCTGGTCCTTTTACATACACTTTCACTTTTTTAAGTCCAGCTTCAAGAGCTACTTTACTACAATCTTCTGCTGCCATTTGGGCTGCGTATGGAGTATTCTTTTTAGAACCTCTAAAACCCATTTTTCCAGCTGAAGACCAAGAAATAACTTCACCTTTTTTGTTTGTCAAAGAAATGATGATATTGTTAAAAGTAGCAGAAATATGAGCTTCTCCCGTTGATTCAACGATAACTTTACGTTTTTTTGCAGTTGCTTTAGCCATATTACTTATTATTTAGTTGCTTTTTTCTTGTTAGCAACAGTTTTTCTTTTACCTTTTCTTGTTCTAGAGTTGTTTTTAGTTCTTTGTCCTCTTAATGGAAGACCAGATCTATGACGGATACCTCTATAACATCCAATATCCATTAAACGTTTGATGTTTAAAGAAACTTCTGAACGCAATTCTCCTTCAATTTTGAAAGTTGACACTGCTTCACGGATTGCTCCGATCTCATCATCATTCCAGTCTTGAACCTTTTTATCTTGGCTAACTTGAGCTTTTTCTAAAATCTCAACAGCTCTACTTTTTCCTAATCCAAAGATGTAGGTAAGTGCTATAACACCTCTCTTATTTTTTGGGATATCTACCCCTGCTATTCTTGCCATAATTATCCTTGTCTTTGTTTAAATCTAGGATTCTTTTTGTTTATTACGTACAATCTCCCTTTTCTTCGCACAATTTTGCACTCGGGACTTCTCTTTTTTACTGAAGCTCTAACTTTCATTTTGAATATCCTTTAATATCTATAAGTAATTCTTGCTTTTGACAAATCGTAAGGGCTCATTTCTAGTTTCACTTTATCACCAGGTAATAATTTGATGTAATGCATACGCATTTTTCCAGATATATGTGCGATTACAATATGTCCATTCTCTAACTCTACACGGAACATAGCATTTGATAATGCTTCAATGATCGATCCGTCTTGTTCTATTGCTGATTGTTTTGCCATAAAGTTAAGCTACTGCTTTTCTATTTTTACCACTTTTCATTAAACCATCATAATGTTTATTCAACAAATATGAATTGATTTGCTGCATTGTATCTATGGCAACACCAACCATAATTATTAATGAAGTACCTCCAAAAAACATTGCCCATGATTGTTGAACATCCATCACACTAACAATTATTGCAGGGAACACAGCAATTAAAGCCAGAAATAATGATCCCGGGAACGTTATTAAAGACATCACTTTATCAAGATAATCAGATGTTTCCACTCCAGGTCTAATACCAGGAATAAAACCTCCACTTCGCTTTAAATCATCAGACATCTTATTAGTAGGAACTGTGATCGCGGTGTAAAAAAATGTAAATACAATGATTAAAGTTGCAAATACTAAATTATACCAAAAACCAAACATATTACTAAAAGCACCAACGATTGATTGTGACGCATCTGATTTAGACAAACCAGCTAATGCTGCTGGAATAAACATGATCGCTTGTGCAAATATAATTGGCATAACCCCTGAAGCATTAAGCTTTAAAGGAATCCATTGTCTATTTCCATTCAACATATCTTGTTCGAAATCACCTGAAGTTGTACGACGAGCATATTGCACCGGAATTCTCCTAACCGCCATTACTAATAGTACACAACAAATAATAACCAGTAACCAGATGATAATTTCAATAACCAGCAACATTGGACCACCATTATTATTGGTAACCCTAGTTGTAAACTCTTGGATGAATGCTTGTGGCAATCTAGCCAATATCCCAACCATAATCAACAAAGATATACCATTTCCAATTCCTTTATCCGTAATCTTTTCTCCTAACCACATGGCAAAAATTGTACCTGTAACTAAAATAACTACTGATGAAAACAAGAATTCAAATGAATTGAATCCCAATAAAAATGCATTACTAGGTAATGTTCTATATAAATTATAGATATAAGTTGGACCTTGAACTAAAGTAATTCCAATTGTCAACCAACGAGTAATTTGATTAATCTTCTTTCTACCACTTTCTCCATCACTTTGAAGTTTTTGTAGATAAGGAATCGCAATTCCCATCAACTGAACAACAATGGAAGCAGAAATGTAAGGCATAATTCCTAAAGCAAAAACTGAAGCTTGAGAAAATGCACCTCCGGTAAACATGTCTAGAATTGAACCAATTCCTTCTTTGGTTTGCCCAGCTAAATTACCTAACTGTGTAGCATCAATGCCTGGTAGGGTAACTTGAGCCCCGAAACGATAAACTAAAAGTAGTCCTAAGGTGATTAGAATTCTATTTTTCAGTTCTTCTATTTTCCAAACATTACTTATTGATTCAATAAATTTCTTCATATTAATAGAAAAATTACATTGTTACAGCTTCTCCTCCAGCAGCTTCAATAGCAGCTTTAGCAGTAGCAGTAAATTTGTGAGCGGTTACTTTTAATTTTGCTGTCAATTCACCTCTACCTAAAATCTTAACGATTTCATTTTTAGTAGCTAAACGATTAGCAACATAAACTGTCATATCAACAGTATCTTTAATAACACCATTATCAACTAATAGTTGAAGTGTATCAAGATTTACACCTTCGTAATCTTTACGATTGATGTTTGTAAAACCAAACTTTGGTACACGTCTTTGAAGTGGCATTTGCCCACCTTCAAAACCAATCTTCTTAGAATAACCAGAACGAGATTTTGCTCCTTTGTGACCTCTTGCAGAAGTACCACCTTTTCCAGAACCTTCTCCTCTACCTAATCTCTTATTTTGATTGTGTGTAGAACCTTCAGCAGGTTGTAAGTTACTTAAATTCATAACAGTATTTGTTATTTAGCTTCTTCGACAGAAACTAAGTGTTTAACTTTATTTATCATCCCAAGGATTGTAGGGTTTGAATCATGCTCTACAACTTGACCCATTTTACGTAGACCTAAAGCTTCCAATCCTCTCTTTTGAGTAAGAGGACAGTTGATTTTGCTTCTAACTTGTTTTACTAATAATTTAGCCATAATTTCCTAGAATTAACCTTTAAAAACTTTTTCTAAAGAAACGCCTCTTTGTTTTGCAACAGTATAAGCACTTCTCATTTGTAACAAAGCATCAAAAGTTGCTTTAACTACGTTGTGAGGATTCGAAGACCCTTGTGATTTAGATAATACATCATGAATTCCTACTGATTCAAGAACTGAACGAACAGCTCCACCAGCAATAACTCCTGTACCATGAGATGCAGGAATTAAAAACACACGTGCACCACCAAATTTACCTTTTTGTTCGTGAGGAACAGACTGACCATTCAAAGGAATTTTTACTAAATTTTTCTTAGCATCTTCTACTGCTTTCGCAATTGCTTCAGAAACATCTTTAGATTTTCCTAATCCGTGCCCAACCACTCCGTTTTCATCACCTACAACTACAATAGCAGAAAAACCAAAAGCTCTACCACCCTTTGTAACCTTAGTAACACGATTTACACTTACCAAACGATCTTTTAATTCAAGACCACTTGGTTTTACTAACTCTACATTCTTGTATTTACTATTAGACATACTATATTAGAATTTAAGTCCAGCCGCTCTTGCGCCTTCCGCTAATGATTTAATACGACCGTGATATAAGTAACCCCCTCTATCGAAAGTTATTACGCTTATCCCAGCTTTTAAAGCTTTCTCAGCAACTAATTTCCCAACTGCTGTAGCAACTTCAATATTCGTACCGTTACCTATTTCTTTTTCTCTTGAAGAAGCCGCCAACAAAGTAACTCCGTTTACGTCATCAATAAGTTGAGCGTAAATTTCTTTGTTACTTCTAAATACAGATAGTCTTGGATTAGTAGCTGTACCACTAATTGACTTTCTAATTCTGAATCTAATTCGTTGTCTTCTTTCAGGTTTTGTTAATGACATAATCTTATTTTTTAAGCTGATTTACCTGCTTTTCTTCTTAATACTTCACCCACAAATTTAACACCTTTTCCTTTGTACGGTTCAGGCTTACGGAAACCTCTGATTTTCGCAGCTACCTGACCTAAAAGTTGTTTGTCAAATGATGTTAATTTAACAATTGGGTTTTTACCTTTTTCAGATATAGTTTCTAAAGTCACTTCAGGAGCAATTTCTAAAACTATATTGTGAGAGTAACCAAGTGCTAAATCTAATTTCTGTCCTTGATTTGAAGCTCTATAACCAACTCCTACCAATTCTAATGACTTAGTAAAACCATCTGTTACACCAATAATCATGTTATTGATTAAAGATCTGTACAAACCGTGTTTTGCTCTTTGGTCTTTGTGATCAGAAGATCTATCTACTTGAACTAGATCCCCTTCAACTGTTACAGTTACGTCCGAAAACTCCTGAGTTAGTTGACCATTTTTTCCTTTTACCGTAATAATACCCTTAGCAACTGAAACAGTTACTCCTGCAGGAATTGTTACTGGGCTTTTACCTATTCTTGACATCTTATATAGTCTTTAAAATTAGTATACGTAACAAATTACTTCGCCACCAACATTCAATTGTTTAGCTTTCTTTCCAGTCATTAAACCTTTAGAAGTAGAAACAATAGCAATTCCTAATCCGTTAAGGATTCTAGGAATACTTGAAGAACTTGAATATTTACGTAAACCTGGTTTACTAATTCTTTGGATATCTTTAATTACTGACTCCTTAGTATCCTTATCATACTTTAAGGCGATTTTGATTGAACCCTGAACAGCGTTGTCTTCAAATTTGTAACTCAAGATATAACCTTGATCAAATAAGATCTTAGTTATTTCTTTTTTTAGATTAGATGCAGGAATTTCAACAACCTTGTGGTTTGCAGCCACAGCGTTACGAACTCTTGTCAAATAATCTGCAATAGGATCTGTATACATACGTATTAATTTGCGGTCTTGGTTTTCAACAAACGATTTGCCGAACCTTAAACCAATTTATAAATATTTATGATACAGACAAAACGTAAGTTAAGTCTGTATCAGAACGTAATAAATTACGTCTTACCAAGATGCTTTTTTAACACCAGGTATCAATCCATTGTTTGCCATTTCACGAAATGTAACACGTGAAAGACCGAATTGACGCATATACCCTCTTGGTCTACCTGTTAATTTACAACGATTGTGCAAACGAACTGGCGAAGCATTTTTTGGTAACTTTTGCAAACCTACGAAATCTCCAGCTTCTAACAAAGCTTTTCTTTTCTCAGCATACTTAGCTACTGTTTTTTCTCTCTTAACCTCGCGGGCTTTCATTGATTCTTTAGCCATGTCTTAATTCTTTTTAAAAGGTAATCCTAATTCTGTCAATAGAGACTTTGCTTCTTTATCTGTTTTTGCAGTAGTTACAAAAGAGATATCCATTCCTGATATTTTATTTACTTTGTCAATATCAATTTCTGGGAAAATGATTTGCTCTAAAACACCAAGGTTGTAATTTCCTCTTCCGTCAAAACCAGTAGCTTTAATACCACTAAAATCTCTTACACGTGGCAAAGCTGAGGTAATAAGTCTATCTAAAAACTCATACATTCTTTCTCCACGTAAAGTAACTTTTGCTCCAATAGGCATCCCTTTTCTCAATTTAAAAGACGCAACGTCTTTCTTTGAGATAGTAGATATTGCTTTCTGTCCAGTGATCTTTGTTAACTCATCAACTGCATAGTCAATTAATTTTTTATCAGATACAGCTGCACCAACTCCTTTACTTAAAACGATTTTTTCCAATTTAGGAACCTGCATTACGTTTACGTATCCGAATTCCTCTTTAAGAGCAGCAATTACTCTGCTCTTATATTCTTCTTTTAGTCTAGGTATATACTCCATTACTATAGTACTTGATTAGATTTTTTTGAAAATCTTACTTTCTTATCTCCCTCTACTCTAATACCAACTCTAGTTGCTTCCTTAGTTTTAGGATCAATTAAAGAGATGTTAGATATTTGTATAGAAGCTTCTTTCTTTACGATACCACCTTGAGGGCTTTTTGCACTAGGTTTCGTGTGTTTTGAAACCATGTTAACACCTTCAACAATCGCTTTATTTTTCTCTTTGTACACGCGTAACACTTTACCTTCAGCACCTTTATGGTCTCCAGCAATTACTCTTACGATGTCACCTGATTTTATTTTTAGCTTTATCATCTTAAAACGAATTAAAGCACTTCTGGTGCTAATGATACAATTTTCATGAATTGTTTTTCACGAAGTTCTCTTGCTACGGGTCCAAAAACACGAGTCCCTCTCATTTCACCTGCAGCATTCAAAAGAACACATGCATTGTCATCGAAACGGATATAAGAACCATCGGCTCTTCTCACTTCTTTTTTGGTACGTACAACAACTGCAGTTGAAACAGCTCCTTTTTTAACGCTTCCGTTAGGGGCTGTATCTTTGATAGAAACTACAATCTTGTCACCAACAGAGGCATACCTTCTTTTGGTACCTCCTAAAACACGGATAGTTAAAACTTCCTTTGCTCCAGTGTTATCTGCTACTTTTAGTCTTGATTCTTGTTGTACCATAATTATTTAGCTCTTTCTAAGATTTCAACTAACCTCCAACATTTAGTTTTACTTAAAGGACGCGTTTCGCTAATCCTTACCGTATCTCCAATGTTACAGTCGTTCATTTCGTCGTGTGCGTGATACTTTTTAGTCTTCAACACGAACTTACCGTATAATGGGTGTTTTACTTTACGTACTTCCGCAACAACAATAGATTTATCCATTTTGTCCGAAGTAACAACACCAACTCTTTCTTTTCTTAAATTTCTTTTTTCTTCCATCTTTCAGCAGACTACAGTTATTGTAACTCTCTTTTAGTAAGTTCTGTAGCTAATCTAGCAACCACTCTTCTTACACTTCTAATTTGAAGTGGATTCTCAATTGGTGAAATAGCGTGAGCCATTTTTAGATCAGCATATGTTTTCTTAGTCTGGCTAAGCTTTTCTTGCAACTCTGCTGCAGAAAGATCTTTTATTTCTGATTGTTTCATAATATACTATTAATTATGCTTCGAAATCTCTAGCAACAACGAACTTAGTTTTTACTGGAAGCTTTTGAGCTGCAAGACGTAACGCCTCTTTTGCAACTGACAAAGGTACTCCTCCAACTTCAAACATAATTCTTCCGGGTTTAACAACAGCAGCCCAATATTCAACGGCTCCTTTACCTTTACCCATACGTACCTCAAGAGGCTTCTTAGTAATTGGTTTGTCTGGAAATATTTTGATCCATAATTGTCCTTCTCTTTTCATAAAACGAGTTGCAGCAATACGCGCAGCTTCTATTTGACGAGAAGTTAGGAACATTCCATCTTCATGTACAGATTTAATACCAAACATTCCATTAGAAAGTTCATGCCCTCTTTGAGAGTTCCCTTTCATTTTACCTTTTTGTACCTTACGGTATTTTGTTCTTTTAGGCTGTAACATTTTTCTTTAATTTAAAAATTTACTTTCGTTTACGAGCGTCTGGTTTTCCACCTTTGTTAAAAGGCTTTCTGTCTCCTCTAGGAGCATCGCCACCTTTACCTCCACCAGTACCAGATTGTTTTTTGTCCATTCCAGCAAGTGGAGAAAGATCTCTCTTTCCATAAACTTCACCTTTCATGATCCATACTTTGATTCCCATTCTACCATAAGTAGTGTGAGCTTCTGCCAAAGCATAATCAATATCAGCTCTGAAAGTTGATAAAGGAACTCTTCCTTCTTTGAAACCTTCTGAACGAGCCATCTCTGCACCATTCAAACGACCAGAAATCAAAACCTTGATACCCTCAGCGTTCATACGCATAGAGGCAGCAATTGCCATTTTGATTGCACGTCTGTAAGAAATACGGCTTTCGATTTGACGACAGATGCTTGTAGCAACTAGATACGCGTCAAGTTCAGGTCTTTTAATTTCAAAGATGTTGATTTGAACCTCTTTGTCAGTAATTTTCTTAAGTTCTTCTTTTAACTTGTCTACCTCTTGGCCACCTTTTCCGATAATAATACCAGGTCTAGCAGTAGTGATAGTAACGGTTACAAGTTTCAAAGTTCTCTCAATGATTACTTTTGATACACTAGCTTTTGATAAACGAGCATGGATATACTTTCTGATTTTATAATCTTCGGCAAGTTTATCACCATAATCATTTCCACCATACCAGTTTGAGTCCCATCCTCTGATGATACCAAGTCTATTTCCAATTGGATTTGTCTTTTGTCCCATCTTGTATTAAATTGCTTGTGTGTTATTAATAGATCCAAGCACGATTGTTACGTGATTAGAACGTTTTCTAATTCTGTGTGCACGACCTTGTGGAGCTGGACGAAGTCTTTTCAACATCATTCCACCATCAACTGTAATCGTTTTTACAAATAAACCAGCTTCTTCCATATTAGCTTCAGGGTTTTTTGCTTGCCAGTTGGCAATTACAGATAAAACCAATTTTTCTAATTTTCTTGAAGCCTCTTTAGAACTAAATCTTAAGATGTTTAATGCTCTCTCTACCTTCTGACCTCTTACCAAGTCCGCTACTAAGCGCATTTTTCTAGGTGAAGTAGGGCAGTTATTCAATTTCGCGAAAGCAATAGACTTATTAGCCTCTTTTCTCGCATCTGCTGTTTCTCTTTTACGAACTCCCATTGCTTCTTATTTTTTACCTTTATTTTTTGCTCCAGCATGACCTCTAAAAGATCTAGTTGGTGAAAATTCTCCTAATTTGTGACCTACCATGTTTTCTGTTACGTAAACTGGTACAAATTGACGACCGTTATGAACTGCGATAGTTTGTCCAACAAAGTCTGGAGTAATCATCGAAGCTCTAGACCAAGTCTTTACTACTCCTTTATTTCCACCTGCGATGTTTTCTTGAACTTTCTTGTCTAACTTATAATGAACAAAAGGTCCTTTTTTTAATGAACGTGCCATATCTTATTATTTCTTTCTACGTTCTACGATATACTTGTTACTCGGGTTTTTCTTAGAACGAGTTCTATAACCTTTTGCTGGTATTCCATTTCTTGAACGTGGATGTCCACCAGAAGAACGTCCTTCACCACCACCCATTGGGTGATCGACAGGGTTCATTGCAACAGGTCTTGTTCTAGGTCTTCTTCCTAACCATCTCGTTCTACCAGCTTTTCCTGATACAACTAATTGATGATCTGAATTAGATACAGCTCCAATTGTAGCCGAACAAGTCAACAAGATTAATCTTGTTTCACCAGACGGCATCTTAATTGTTGCATATTTTCCATCTCTTGCCATTAATTGAGCAAATGTTCCAGCTGAACGAGCGATTACCGCTCCTTGCCCTGGTCTCAATTCGATACAAGAAATTACAGTTCCTAGTGGAACTCTACTTAAAGGTAAAGTATTACCAATTTCAGGTTGAGATTCTGGACCAGAAACTAATTTCTGACCAACTTTCAATCCGTTTTGAGCAATAACATACGTTTTCTCTCCATCAGCATACGCCAATAAAGCGATAAATGCAGTACGATTTGGATCATATTCGATTGATTTCACTGTAGCCGGAATTCCTTCTTTTGTACGTTTAAAATCAATTATACGATATCTCTGCTTGTGACCACCACCCGTATAACGCATGGTCATCTTTCCTTGACTATTTCTACCTCCAGAGTTTTTTATCGGCGCTATCAAAGAGCGTTCCGGCTTATCAGTTGTAATGGCGTCATAACCATTCACAACTCTAAATCGCTGACCTGGGGTAATAGGTTTTAATTTTCTTACTGACATTTTTCTATCTTAGATATTGTTGTAAAAATCAATTGTTTCTCCTTCTTGTACTTGAACAATTGCTTTTTTAATTGCATTAGTCTTTCCACTGATTAAACCACTTTTAGTGTATTTTGTAGTTCTATCCGGTCTTACGTTCATCGTGTTAACACTCAAAATAGTTACTCCGTAAGCAGCTTCAATAGCTTTCTTAATTTGAACTTTATTTGCTTTTTTGTCAACAACGAATCCGAAGCGGTTTAAAACTTCACTTTCTTTGGTTACTTTTTCCGTTACTATAGGCTTAATTATGATGCTCATATCCTATTATTTACTTAAATTTTCTTCAATTATCTCTAAAGAACTCTCTAAAAGAACTAAATTATTAGCATTTAGAATAGCGTAAGTGCTTAATTCTAAGCTACTTACAACGCTAGATCCTTTTAAATTGCGTGAGGACAAATATACATTTTTATTGGTATCACCCAATACAAATAGAGATTTTTTATTTTCTAACTCTAAAGCTTTCAAAACGTTGATGAAATTTTTAGTGTTTGGTGTTTCAAAATTAAAGTCTTCAAGAACGATTATGTTCGACTCTTTTGCTTTAATTGAGAAAGCAGATTTTCTTGCCAAACGTTTCAAGCTTTTATTCAATTTGAATGAATAACTTCTTGGTCTTGGTCCAAAAACTGTTCCACCACCTTTAAACAATGGATTTTTAGCAGATCCTGCACGAGCAGTTCCTGTTCCTTTTTGTTTTTTAATCTTACGCGTACTTCCCGCTACTTCAGCTCTTTCTTTAGCCTTGTGCGTTCCTTGTCTTTGATTAGCAAGATACTGCTTAACATCAAGGTATACTGCGTGATTGTTTGGTTCTATACCAAATACTGAATCAGAAAGTTGAACTTTTCTTCCAGTATCTTTTCCGTTGAAATCTAATACTTTTGCTTCCATTACTTCTGAATGATTACATAAGAGTTGTTACATCCAGGAATACATCCTTTAATAACAAGTAGATTCTTTTCAGCCACTACTTTTAAAACTCTAAGGTTTTGAACTTTTACATTATCTCCTCCCATTCTTCCAGCCATACGCATTCCTTTGAATACTCTAGATGGATAAGAAGAAGCTCCTACAGAACCTGGCGCTCTTAAACGGTTGTGTTGACCGTGAGTTGCTTGACCAACACCACCAAAACCGTGACGTTTAACAACCCCTTGAAAACCTTTACCTTTAGATACACCTTGTACATCTACAAATTCTCCTTCAGCAAAAATAGAAACATCAATAAGATCTCCTAATTTTTGTTCAGTTGCAAAATCTTGAAATTCAACGACTTTTTTCTTAGCTACAGTTCCCGCTTTTTTAAAGTGACCTAAAGCCGCTTTTGTGGAATGTTTCTCGTTTTTGTCATCGAAACCAAGTTGCAACGCTTCGTACCCGTCAACACCTTTGGTTCTGACTTGGGTAACAACGCATGGTCCAGCTTCGATTACTGTACAAGGAATATTCTTCCCGTTCTCGTCGAAAATGCTAGTCATGCCGATTTTTCTACCAATTAACCCAGACATAAATATTAATTATTAATTATTAAATATAAATATAGAACGCAGCTTTTAACCGAATCCTATTTTTTTAGTGGGTGCAAATGTATAACTTATTTACACACAAACCAAAAAAATATTTTTCGCTTAAAAACAGCGCTCCTTTTTACTCTTAAACTACTTAAACTTTGATTTCAACTTCAACTCCACTTGGCAATTCAAGTTTCATTAAAGCATCAATAGTTTTTGATGAAGATGAATAAATGTCAATTAATCTCTTATATGACATTACTTCAAATTGCTCTCTCGCTTTTTTGTTAACGTGTGGAGAACGTAGTACAGTGAAAAGTTTTTTGTGAGTTGGTAATGGAATTGGTCCTGTTACTACTGCACCTGTACTTTTTACAGTTTTTACAATCTTTTCAGCAGACTTATCTACTAACATGTGATCGTAAGATTTTAGTTTTATTCTGATTTTTTGACTCATTTTCTTAAAGATTAAGCGTTTCCTTTTGCTTTTTTGATAACTGCTTCCGAAATATTCGAAGGAGTTTCAGCGTAATGTGAAAATTCCATTGTTGATGTTGCACGACCTGAAGATAAAGTTCTTAAAGTAGTTACATAACCAAACATTTCTGACAATGGCACATCAGCCTTGATAGTTTTTGCACCATTTCTGTCACCCATGTCATTTACCTGACCTCTACGACGGTTGATATCACCTACGATATCTCCCATGTTTTCTTCTGGCGTAATAACTTCCATTTTCATGATAGGCTCCAAAATAACAGCACCTGCAGCACGACCTGACTCTCTGTAACCCATTCTAGCAGCTAACTCAAAAGAAAGTGCGTCTGAATCGACAGGATGAAAAGATCCGTCTAATAAAGTCACTTTCAAACTATCCACTTGGTATCCAGCTAATGGACCCGTTTTCATAGCTTCTCTGAAACCTTTTTCAACAGATGGAATATATTCTTTAGGAACGTTACCACCTTTTACTGCATTAATAAACTGCAATCCCACTGGAGCTTTACCGTCAACTAAATCTGCTGGTTCGATTCTAAATACGATATCACCGAATTTTCCACGACCACCTGATTGTTTCTTGTAAGTTTCTCTATGTTGAGCAGATTTAGTAAATGCTTCTTTATATTCAACTTGAGGTTCTCCTTGATTTACTTCGACTTTGAACTCGCGTTTCATACGATCTACCAAGATATCCAAGTGAAGCTCACCCATACCAGAAATAATCGTTTGTCCCGAAGCCTCATCTGTTCTAACCGTAAACGTTGGATCTTCTTCAGCTAATTTAGCCAAAGCCATACCCATTTTATCAACGTCAGCTTTAGTTTTAGGCTCAATAGCGATACCAATTACTGGCGCAGGGAATTTCATTGACTCCAAAATAATTGGGTGTTTTTCATCACACAATGTATCTCCAGTTTTAATATCTTTAAATCCTACTGCTGCTCCAATATCACCTGCCTCAATGTATTCGATTGGGTTTTGTTTATTGGCATGCATTTGATAGATACGTGAAATTCTTTCTTTGTTTCCTGAACGTGTGTTTAAAACATAAGAACCTGCATCCAAACGTCCTGAGTAAGCACGGAAGAAAGCTAAACGACCAACGAATGGATCAGTAGCAATTTTAAAAGCTAAAGCAGCAAAAGGCTCTTTAACATCTGGCTTACGCAAAATTTTAGTTTGATCTTCCTCTAATAAATCAGCATCATCAGGATGAATCCCTTCGATACCTTCTTTATCCATCGGAGAAGGTAAATATTTACACACTGCATCTAACATGAATTGAACTCCTTTATTTTTAAAAGAAGAACCAGCAATCATTGGAATAATCGCCATATCCATAGTAGCAGCTCTTAACGCTGTATTGATTTCTTCCTCTGTAATAGAGTCTTCATCTTCCATGAATTTTTCCAACAAATTTTCATCATAATCAGCTACTGCCTCAATAAGAATCGATCTGTATTCTTTCACTTCAGCAACCATGTCTTCAGGAATAGGCACAATATCATATGTAGCACCAAGACCTTCTTCATGCCATACAATAGCTTGATTTTTTACCAAATCTACTACACCCTTGAAGTCATTCTCTTCACCAATTGGCAAAGTGATAGCAACTGCATTAGACTTCAACATGTCTCTAACTTGTTGACAAACCATCAAAAAATTAGATCCTTGACGGTCCATTTTGTTAACAAATCCAATACGTGGCACTCTGTATTGATCTGCTAGTCTCCAGTTCGTTTCTGATTGTGGCTCAACACCATCAACAGCACTAAACAAGAAAACCAACCCGTCAAGTACACGCAATGAACGATTTACTTCTACAGTAAAATCAACGTGCCCTGGGGTATCAATAATATTAAAGTGATACGGTAAGGTATCAGGTAAAACTTTACCTTGTTCAGTTGGGAAATTCCATTCACAAGTTGTAGCAGCAGAAGTAATTGTAATTCCTCTTTCTTGCTCTTGTGCCATCCAGTCCATAGTTGCAGCACCATCATGCACTTCACCTATCTTGTGTGACTTTCCAGTATAGAATAATATACGCTCTGTTGTTGTTGTTTTACCAGCATCAATATGAGCAGCAATTCCTATGTTTCTTGTATATTTTAAATCTCTAGCCATTTCTTATGAATTAAAATCTAAAGTGAGAGAATGCTTTGTTAGCTTCTGCCATTTTGTGAGTATCCATTCTCTTTTTAACAGCAGCACCTTCCTCTTTAGCCGCAGCTAAACATTCTGAAGCTAGTCTTTGAGCCATAGATTTTTCATTTCTTCTTCTAGAATAAAGTATCAACCACTTCATCGCCATAGATATTTTTCTATCTGGACGAATTTGCATTGGAATTTGAAATGTTGCCCCACCTACTCTACGACTACGTACTTCTACGTGCGGCATAACATTGGTTAATGCATCTTTCCAAATTTCTAATGACGGTTTTTCCGCATCTTGTTTTTTAGACTCAATGATGTCAATTGCATCATAAAATACTTTAAACGCTGTCGATTTTTTTCCATCCCACATTAAGTTGTTCACAAAACGTGTTACCAGTTGATCATTAAACCTTGGATCTGGTAAAAGTGGTCTCTTCTTTGCCGCTCTTTTTCTCATGTCTTTTTTTTAATAAAATTCCACACCTACACAGTCGCAATAAATTGCGCCTCTATGATGCAAACTTTAAATTACTTTTTTGCTTCTTTTGGGCGTTTTGCTCCGTACTTAGATCTTCTTTGCGTTCTTCCTGCTACTCCTGACGTATCAAGTGCACCACGAACGATGTGATATCTAACTCCTGGTAAATCTTTTACCCTTCCACCCCTAACTAATACTATCGAGTGCTCTTGTAAATTGTGTCCTTCACCAGGGATGTAGGCATTTACTTCATTACCATTTGTCAAACGTACACGCGCTACTTTACGCATTGCAGAGTTTGGTTTTTTTGGTGTTGTAGTGTAAACACGCGTACAAACCCCTCTTCTTTGAGGACAAGAATCTAAAGCAACCGATTTACTCTTCTTAGTTATCTGAGTTCTTCCTGTTCTTACTAATTGTTGAATTGTTGGCATAATTAATACTAAAAATTTCTTATTATATTAAATTCCCGCTTTTTACGGGGTTGCAAATGTAGAAAATATTTTTTACTCTACAAACGTTAATCTATTAATTTTTTTATGAACTAATAATTTGTTCTCTAAAGGAATAAAGAATTCCGAAGTGAAAAACGGTTTAGAATTCAATACTAATTAAGCAACAAATTCAATACCGTTGTTTTACACTTTGATTTTTATTACAAACCATAGATATTTGCATTATATTTATTAAAACAAATACACATTTGAAACCTTTCGTCACTATTCTTGTATTATTATTCTTTGGGTGGCACTCATCCGCCCAAAATTTTCAGCTACAAATAATTGGACAATCCGACTTCGAAACCAAAACCATCGATTCTTTGGGATACAACTCCAAACACCAAAACACAAAAGCACTTCAAGATGAAATCAATACGTTTTCAGTAAAATTAACCCAGGTAGGTTACATCGATAATAACATGCTTGAATTTACGAAATCAAAAGATTCCTGCTATATCGCAAAAATCGCTTTAGGAAAAAAAGTAAAATCCATCTACCTATATATAGGTGATGACAAACAATTAAATAATTTAATCACACTAAACAAAAAAAATGGTAGTGTTGAAGTACCTTACTCAGCAATAGATTCCTTCCTAGAGCAAACCGTCCAAAAATTAGAGCAAAATGGATTTTCATTAGCAAAATTAAAACTAGTAAACATTAGAAGAGACAAAAGTGCTCTTTCAGCGACCCTACAAATGGAAACAGAACAAAAAAGAGTCTTAAATTCAATTACAATTCGGTATAACGAAAACGGACGTGTAAATAAATTTCCGAAGGGTCACTTGAAACAAATTAATAAAAAATACCAAAAAATAATTTTCAATCAAAAAGTGGTTGAACAAATTAATAGTGATTTCGAAAAATATAATTTTGTAAATCAAGTAAAATACCCGGAAATTTTATTTACAAAAGACAGTACTAAAGTTTATGTGTACCTAGAAAAAAGAAATTCAAATACTTTTGATGGCTTCTTGGGTTTTTCAAATAATGAAAACGAAAAGATCGCACTAGCAGGATATCTTGACATTAAACTCGAAAACATCTTGGGCTCTGGCGAGCAAGTTGCTATCTATTGGAAAAGCGACGGAAACGATCAAAAAACTTTTAACGCAAGTCTTGAACTACCTTATCTACTACAAACACCAATAGGACTTAAAGCACAATTACAGGTTTTCAGGCAAGATACTACTTTTCAAAACACAAAAACTGCAATTGCTTTAAGCTATTTCATAAACTATAATTCTCGCGTGTACTTGGGATATCATACTACAGAGTCTAGCGATATTCAAAATTTAAATAGCACTTCAATCAGTGATTTTAATAATTCATTTTTAACTTCGAGTTTTGAATATTTAAAATCAGACACAAACAACCTTCTATTTCCCATAAAATCAAAATTCCAAACCGCAATAGGAATCGGTAAAAGAGAAATCTCCAATCCAACTGAGAATTCGAAAAATAACCAATTGACGCTTACTTTTCAAGCAATGCACAACATCTATTTGAACAGAAAGAATTCGATTCATCTAAATAGTCAAAATTTTTACCTTAACAGTGGCCGATACGTTGTTAATGAATTGTTCCGTTTTGGAGGTTTTAATAGCATAAGAGGCTTTGCAGAAAACAGCCTACAAGCCTATTTAACAACATCATTACTAACAGAATACCGCTACATTCTGTCTCCAAATCTTTACTTACATTCCATTCTGGATTATGGCTTAATTAAAAATAATTCTGATTCAGGAAATTCAGATATTACGGAAAACCTTATTGGCATTGGGTTAGGAATGGGAATACAAACAAAAAACGGATTACTCAAATTAGCACTAGCCAATGGCAAAACGAAAAAGCAACAATTTGAAATTTATAACACCATAATCCATATTAGTTATAATGTTAAATTTTAGTTTAAGGTAAAATTAGCATTTCATATATTAGGAAAGTTAACAAATTATTAAGAGGTTTGCGAGACTAATTCAAAATATTAAAAAATGAAACTAAAGTTTAATGGATTCTTAGTGCTCTTAGTAGTACTTGTGGCGCAAATAACTTTTGCGCAAGAAAGAACTGTTTCTGGTGTTGTTTCTGATAATGCAGGATTGCCTTTACCAGGCGTGAGTGTGTTAGTGAAAGGAACACAATCTGGAACACAAACTGATTTTGATGGAAAATATTCTATCAGAGCAACACCTAGTCAAGTCTTGGTTTTCAGCTACATTGGGATGAAAACTCAAGAAGCAACTGCCACTTCGGCAAATGTTAACGTTAAACTTCTAGATGATTCCATCCAATTGGAAGGAGTTATAGTAGGAGCTTTAGGGATTAAAAGAAGTAAAAATTCGCTAACATCCTCTACGCAAGTGGTAGCAAGTCAAGAGCTAACTCAAGCTGCCAACCCTAACGTGGTGCAGTCTTTAGTTGGTAAAGTATCTGGTCTTCAAATAAACAAATCTTCAAGTGGAGTTAATGGAACAAACAGAATCGTATTAAGAGGTTCAAGATCTATTACTGGTAACAATGAAGCTTTGGTAGTTATTGATAACTCAATCTCTTCATCAGCTGTTTTGCAACAATTACCACCTGAATTAATTGAAAGCGTAAACGTTATTAAAGGTATGCAAGGTGCTGCACTATATGGTGAGCAAGGAGTTAACGGAGTAATTATAGTTACTACAGTAAAAGGAAAAGAAAAAGGAAAAATCACGGTGAATGTAAATTCAGCTATCGATTTTGAGACAGTATCTTTTATGCCTGAAACACAACAAAAATATGGTCAAGGTTGGGACGGAGTTCACTATCCTGAAGAAAACGGATCATGGGGACTTCCTTTTGATGGCGTGTTGAGACCAACAGGTTTACCACAAGCGGATGGACTTGAATTACAAAGACCTTACTCTTTCATCAAAGACAATGTTAAGGATTTCTACCAAACAGGTACTACCTTCCAAAATGGATTTTCTATAAACGCTGGAACTTCAGACTCCTACGCTTTATTTTCTGCTAACAAAGTAAAGACAGAATTTATTGTAAACGGAGATCAACTTGAAAGAAATAGTTTTTTATTCAAGGCAGGTAAAAAAATTGGAAAACTAAGCATTGATGGTAACGTTAACTACAACTATCAAAAATCTACCGAAACTTCTAATGACTTACTTGACGATTTAATTCAGACAGCAGGAAATGTTGATTTATCGTTGTTTAAAAATTCTGGAAATGAAGGTAATTACACGATATATTTCAAAAATCCATATTGGACAATAGATAATAACCGTAATGACTCTAGAAGAACATTTATAAATACTATCGCAGCTTTGAAGTACGATATTAATAAAAACATAAATGTTACTTATACAGGTAACTTACAATTTACGAATAGAGATGCACAGTCTCACATCAATCAGTATAGAGAAACTCCAGATTTAGCAGGAGCAGGAGCAAATAGAAATCAAACTTCTGAATATTTTGCTAGTCAATCCTCTTTAAGAACTTATTATGGTGATTTATTAGTGAATTTTGACTACGATTTGACAGATGATTTGAGTTTAAAAGCGAACGTCGGAAGTAACATGCAAGATCGTAACTACAGAATTACTTCACAAGGAGGACAAAATCTAGACATACCAGGATGGTACCACATTAATAATGTATTGAGTCCAGCAAATCCATCTAATTTAGATAATAGATCTCAAAAATCAAATCGTGCTTCTGTTTTAGCTAACGTTGATTTAGGATACAAAAACTACTTGTTTTTAAATGTTACAGGTAGAAATGATTAGACTTCAGTTTTATCAAAAGAGAACAACAACTTCTTCTATCCAAGTGCTGGTGTATCTTTTGTACCAACTTTAGCTTTTGAAGGACTAAAAAGCGAAACTTTGAATTATTTGAAAGTATCTGCTAACATCGTAAAAGTGGGTAACTCCTCTTCTATCCAGCCTTATGCTACCTCTGAAATTGGTGTATTCCCAACAGGATTCCCTTACGGACAACTAGGATCGTACATCATCAACCAGAGACCAACTGATAAAAATATCAAACCTGAATTTGTGACCACAAAAGAGGTAAATATTAATATTGGACTTTTCAACAATAGGATTACAATTGACGGGTCAGCTTACATATCTGACACAAAAGATTTGATTACAGCTGCTACTGCTTCTTCTGCATCAGGATTAGCCACTTCTCAAAGTAACATTGGAGATATGACTACAAAAGGTCTAGAAATTGACTTAGGATTCGTACCGGTTAAAACGGAAGATTTCAAATGGGACTTAAGAGCAAGTTATTCTACGAATAAATCAGTTATCAATTCACTTGCTGCTGGAGCAAATGAAATCAACCTTTTATCTGACGCTGCAACAGGAACTGGAATTTTTGCTCAAGTAGGAGAAGAATTTCCTTTGATTAAAGGAACAACCTTTTTAAGAGATGATAATGGAAGCATTATTGTGAACCAGTTTGGACTTCCAACAAGATCTTCTTCAAACTCGATTTTAGGTAAATCAACTCCAGATTATATTTTAGGATTATCTAACTCATTTGAGTACAAAGGAATTAGATTATCTGCTGTTATGGATTACAGAACAGGTCACCAAATCATTTCTGGAACTAAATACGACTTAACTTGGCCAGGACGTTTAGTAGAATCAGCTGATTTTGATAGAGAGGTTGGTTTCATTTTACCAAACTCAGTAGTTGAAACTGCTCCAGGATCAGGAATCTACACTCCTAATACTTCTGTTTACTCTGCAGCTGGTTATAATCCAAACGGAATTATTGATTATTACGGAACTTTGAGTAGAGCTGGAGAGCATAACGTTATTAACGCTACTGCTTTCAAAGTGAGAGAACTTGCTTTAAGTTATTCAATACCAACTACTGTAATTGAAAGAATTGGATTAACTTCACTTAGATTTGGTATAAATGCAAGAAACCCATTTACTGTTTTGGCAAAAAGCAATAAAGGTTATACTGATCCAGAAGCATCTGACAGTACTGCAAACAATGGTAATGGTCTAGGATATTCAGGAACAGGACAGTATCCAAATACAAGAACTTTTGGTGGAAGCATCAATTTAACATTCTAAATTAAAAAGCATGAAAAAAATATTTTTATTAATAGCAGTAGCAGCGGTATCACTTACATCTTGTAGTGACTACTTAGCAGACAACACCAATGTAAATAGTCCGCTAGAAGAAGCTCTTCCGCCAAGACTTATTTTACCTGGTGCGCAATCACAAGCATTCAGAACACAAGCTATAAACATGAACCGTTTAGGTAGTGTAATGACAAATGCATGGGGAGGTAACATATACCAATTTACAAATCCATTGCAAGTAGAATATTCTTATAACTTTGACAACAACACCTATGCAGCAGTATGGGATGGATTATACAGAAGTGTAAACAACTTTCAAAAGATAATCGAGACTCCTTTAGAGAATCAAGGCAATTTTGTTGCTATATCCAAGATCATGAAAGCACATTACATGCAATATATTGTCGATTTATATGGTGATTCACCTTACTTCGAAGCGTTTAAAGGACAAGCTAACCTAACACCAGCTTATACAGATGACGCAATAATTTATAAAGAATTAGTTAAAGAATTAGAAGAAGCACGTGCTCTTATTCAAAACCCGTCTTCTACAGCAGAAGGTGTTGCTACTGACGTTGTTTTCAACGGAGATATGAGTAAATGGCTTAAACTAGCCAATACTATCGAGTTAAGAATTTTATTGAGACAAAGCAAACTGACTGATGCAGCGACTGTAACTTATGTAAATAGCAAATACGCAGACTTACAAGCTTTAAATAATTTTGTTGACGCTGATGTATTGATCAATCCAGGATACTCTTCTGCAAATGATGCTAAACAAAGTCCGTTCTTTAGTTCGTTCGTTAGAGATGCAGCAGGTGCTACAACAAATACTACTTATACTTTATTTACTTCATCTAAACATTTTGCTGATGTATTAAATGGAGAAACTGGTGGTCCAACAGCTGGAGTTATTGACCCTAGAAGATCTAGACTATGGCTACTTGTAGGAGGAAAAGTTGTAGGAACTGATCAAGGTCAAAAACCAGTTCCTGGTCAAAACAACACAACAAATCCAACTTCTAGATTTGGTTTAGGCTTAACTAATTATGTAGGTGCAAATACAGCAGCTAGAACTGCAGCAGGGTCTTCAAAAGCTGGAGCGCTAATGTTGCTTTCTGAAAGTAAATTTCTTCAAGCAGAGGCAGTTCAAAGAGGTTTTTTAACAACTGGAATAGCTCAAACTTTATTTAATGAAGGAGTTCAAGCTTCATTTACTTACTTAGGTGCTACTATTGGAACTTATGCAGTTCAAATCGAAGCAGTTCCTGGATTTGGATGGACAGCATCTACTAATAAAATTCAAGCAATTTTAACACAAAAATGGATTGCACTAAGCGGAATTCATGGTGTAGAAAATTACATCAATTACACTAGAACTGGATTCCCAGTAATCCCTGGTTCAATTAATGGTTTCAACTTGCAACCTACTAGACCAAAAAGACTGATTTATCCATTGTCAGAGTACAATGCAAATTCAGGTAATGTGCCTGTTTTAACATCTGCTCAAGTTACAACACAAGGTCCTTTCTGGTATGTACCGTAATTAATCTTATGATTTAGTTAATAAGAGGCTGTTCCTATTTGGACAGCCTCTTTTTTATTTAACTACCCTTTTAGGAGGAAAATTAAAACCTAAAGAATTCTTTGAAAATAATACCCTCTGAAGATCCTTACCTCCTATTTTTATAATTTTTACAAAATTAAAAGATCACTTTACACTAATGTACAGTATGAAACTAAATCTTTAAAACCATCAGCAAATGCTGATGGTTTTTTTTTATATATTTGCACCATGGAAAAAGAACATCAAATATTTGGGATTAGAGCGATCATTGAAGCCATCCAAGCAGGCGCAACAGTAGATAAAGTCTATATTCAAAAGGAAGCTAGCAGCGAACTTATGAGAGACTTAATGAAAGTAATGAAGCGTGGAAACATCAATTTTTCCTATGTACCGGTTGAAAAACTTAACAGACTTACACCTAATAATCATCAAGGTGCAGTGGCAACGGTATCTCCGATCTCCTTTTTTGATTTAGAATCTTTAATTGAATCTGTTGTTGAAAACGGAAAGAAACCATTATTTTTAATATTAGATCAAATCTCTGACGCTCGCAATTTTGGTGCAATTATCAGAACCGCAGAATGTACCGGAGTAAATGGAATTATTGTTCAAAAAGCAGGTTCAGCACCCGTAAATGGCGATACCGTTAAAACATCGGCTGGTGCCGTATTTAATATTCCGATTTGTAAAGTAGAACACATTAAAGATGCCATTTTTCTATTACAAGCAAGTGGTATTAAAACTGTCGCTGCAACTGAAAAAACAGACACAACTATTTATAACATCTCTTTAAACGAGCCTGTTGCAATTATCATGGGATCAGAAGATCGTGGTGTAAACCCATCGGTTCTTAAAATTGTAGATGAAAAAGCAAAACTACCTATGTTTGGAACAATAGGATCTTTGAATGTTTCAGTAGCTTGCGGTGCTTTCTTGTATGAAGCCGTAAGACAAAGAAGTTAATCCCATCCCCGACTCTTCCCAAAGGGAAGTGAGCCAATACTGCTAAATAAAAAAAAGAATCAAGACTGCGGTTTTGATTCTTTTTTTTGATCTGGTACAACGCTATAATTTATGGGAATATCGGCTGTATAATAGGTAAAAATGGCTTCTTCATTTTCTTGAGGTAAATTTACAAAGTTTCCGTTTTCATCAAAACGCTGCATAAATTTATCTGCTGTAGCATCAAAATCAGGGTGTTCCCAATCGTATTTAATCACTTTCTTGTACTCAGGAGTTTTATAAACTAAAGAAAGAACAAATCCCGCGAGCAATCCTCCCAGATGTCCTTCCCAAGAAATAGATTTGTTTCCAGTAATCTCAGGACTTGGAAAAACATACCAAACCAAGCCTCCATAAACAACTATCACAGCTAGCGATAAAGCGACAAGCCGATTGTACTTCGTTTGTAGGCCTTTAAAAAAGACAAAACTAAACAACACATATATTAAACCGCTTGCTCCTATATGGTAATTATCTCTACCAATACTCCAAGTGATACAACCCGAAATTAAAATCCCATACCCAATCACCTTCATTGCTTGCTCTGTATAAAAAAATTGTAAAGCAGTTAATAAAATCAATAGCGGAATGGAATTGTTATAAAGATGTTCTATATCGGCATGAATGAATGGACTAAAAAAAACTCCTTGTAAACCTGAAAAAGTTCTAGGGTAAATCCCATTTTCGACAAAGTCAAAATCATATCGGATTTGGAGCCAAAAAACAAACCACAACAACACCACAAAAAAAAGGGGCAGTCCAATAACTGAATTCGTAAATTTAAAATGCTTTTCCATGAATAGGGTGAGATTTTACATTTTAGTAGTATTTCAAAAACTTATCCAAAAGCAATTTAATGCTATTTTGTCATATTTAAATTAAAAAGGCTTTCTAAAGTATAAGTCCCTAGCCCGGATGGAAGCGGCATCCTTTTCTATCTCGTTTTTTAACGAGATAGAAAAGATATAGTGTACAGCCGGAAATAGCTCCGAATAAAAATAGTAATTTTACCAAAGTCATATTTTCGATTGAATAGTAACGAATTTAGACCCGAGCGCCAGCGAACTGGCGAAGCATTTTAGATTTAAAGAAAAAATGGAAGCACCACTTGCAGAACGCATACGCCCTCAAAAATTAGAAGACTACATCAGTCAATCCCATCTCGTGGGACCCAATGGATCGTTGACGCAACAAATAATAAAAGGAATTATCCCATCATTAATTTTATGGGGGCCACCAGGAACTGGAAAAACTACACTGGCACAAATAATCGCACAAGAATCCAAACGTCCCTTTTATATTTTGAGTGCGATTAATTCAGGAGTTAAGGATATTAGGGAAGTGATTGAAAAAGCAAAGCAAAGTGGCGGTTTATTCACTGCAAAAAATCCAATTCTTTTCATTGATGAGATTCACCGTTTTAGCAAATCCCAACAGGATTCATTATTGGCAGCTGTCGAAAAAGGTTGGATTACGCTGATAGGCGCTACAACTGAAAATCCAAGCTTTGAAGTGATTCCCGCATTACTTTCCCGCTGTCAGGTCTACATTTTGAATGCTTTTACTAAAAAAGATCTAGAGTCTCTGTTAGACCGTGCCATGAAAACGGATCCGTATTTATCTACTAAAAACATTAAACTAAACGAGACCGAAGCCCTATTGCGACTTTCCGGCGGAGATGGACGTAAACTGTTAAATATTTTTGAACTTGTTGTAAACGCTTCCAATGATGACGAAGTAATAATCACTAATGATCGTGTTTTTGCTTTGGTACAACAAAATACTGTTTTGTATGACAAAACTGGAGAACAACATTATGACATTGTTTCTGCTTTTATAAAATCGATTCGAGGCAGCGATCCTAATGGCGCTGTTTACTGGCTAGCACGGATGATCGAAGGTGGTGAAGATGTGAAATTCATAGCCCGAAGAATGCTTATTCTCAGCAGTGAAGATATAGGAAATGCAAATCCTACTGCCTTTATTATGGCCAATAATACTTTTCAGGCTGTGACTACGATTGGCTATCCGGAAAGCCGAATCATATTAAGCCAATGTGCGGTTTACCTTGCGACTTCTCCCAAAAGTAATGCTTCCTATTTAGCAATTGGAACAGCACAACAGTTAGTAAAACAAACTGGAGATCTGCCGGTTCCTATTCACCTGCGCAATGCACCTACAAAATTAATGAAAGAGCTAGGATATGGTGAAGAGTACAAATACGCCCATGATTACACTAATAATTTTGCAGAGCAGGAATTTTTACCTGATGCTATAAGTAAAAAACCTATTTATATTCCTGGAAACAATTCAAGGGAAAACAGCATACGAGAATTTCTGAAAAACCGTTGGAAAAATAAATACGGATATTAAATTCCATAAAAAAAGTCTTGATTACGCAAGACTTTTTTTATGAACTATTTTCAAAATAGCTTTGTAACCGCTAAAACTTAACCGCTACTTTTTCAGAAATTAATTTATCATTTTGATAATATTCAAAATACCATTCGTTGTCTTTCAAAATTAAAGACCCTTGAACTGCATCTCTTATTGCAATAAATGAATTGGCTTGGGATGTTTTAAACAACTTCATAACTACTTTTGGAGTATTGTCAATAAGCTGAAAACCAGTTTCGGTGGCCTGAGCGTAAAGCATAGTACTTTCTTCAATTGTAAGACTGGGCTTTAATTCTGTTACGGCTACCATTTCCTTTATTACAGGAGTAGCAGCAGCTGCGACAACTGCCGGCTGCGCCTTAGCACGAGTTCCGCTATATTTATATTGCAACTCATACACGGATTCGAAGGCTTCAGCAAGCGCTTCATTATAAGCATTTTTATAGTCTTTTTCTTTACTTTTACCAGCAGCCGATTGAAAAATGATTTTACCATAGCAATCCTTCAAAGTGATGATCAATCTTGTTGTCAAAAAACCACTATCATTAACTACATCAGCATACAATAAATCGCAACGATCACTGTATTCACCGGGAATTGTCTCGTTACTATAAAAAGAAACGAAGCCTGCCTTATTTAAATTAAACTTAGTTATAGTATTCAAACGGTATTGATTCTCTCCCTTTAGAAATTCATATTTCAAAGGAACGATTACTGCCTTATACTCATTTACGGATTGAGCGTACGAATAATTAATTGCTAGTACTAGTACGAATAGAAATAACTTTTTCATAGTTTATAAATATTTTTTGATTTCTAATAAATGGTTAATTTGTTTAATGTGAGTTCCAACTTCAATTTTTGCTTCGTTGAAAAATACAGCATCTAATCCTGCGTCAATCGCTCCTTGAACGTCAGCATCTAAGCTATCTCCAATCATAATGCTACTTTCTTTTTTGGCTTTAGCCAAATCTAAAGCAAAATCAAAAATTAGTGGATTTGGTTTCTTAACTCCAGCCATTTCAGAATTAGTAACGGTTCGAAAATAAGACTCAATCTTAGAATTACTTATCTTTTTATATTGAACCTCCGCAAATCCATTTGTAATTATGTGAAGTGTATACCTTTGATTTAAATACTCTAAAACTTCAATTGTTCCATCAAAAAGGTGATTGTTATCGGGCAAAAAACGAAGATAATCCTCGGCAATAGCATCTATTTCTTCATCGGAAATTGTATAATTTATAGCATCAAAAGAGTGTTTCAGTCGATTGTATCGCAGTTCTTGATGAGTAATTTTATCATATTGATACAACTTCCAACATTCTTGATTTATGGGTACGTATTTTTCAATAAATTGTTTGGTTTCAATTTCGGGATGATTTCTATTAAAAATCCCCTCGAAAGTCAACTCTGAATTTTTATCAAAATCCCAAAGTGTATGGTCTAAATCGAAAAATACATCTTTTATGTGTGTTTGTTTCATTTTTAAATTTTAAAATATTCCTTCATCTGCAAAGCTGAAATAACTGTTTTCAGTTACAATGAGATGATCCAAGACTTTTATTTCTAAACTATCTCCAGCTAATTTCAATTTCCTTGTAATTTGCTTGTCTGCATCACTAGGAATCAAAGTACCAGAAGGATGATTGTGGCATAGTATTAAGGCTGTAGCTCCCATTTCTAGCGCCGTTTTAAAGACAATACGAACATCCACTAGCGTTCCCGTAATACCGCCTTTACTTAACTGCGATTTAGCAATCACCTTATTTGAATTATTCATGTAAATGATCCAAAATTCTTCATGGGGTAATTCACCAATAATAGGTTGCATAATCTCAAAAATAATTTTGCTAGAGGTGATTTTTTTTAACTCTATTGCATCCTCAGAACGCCTGCGCCTTCCTAATTCCAAAGCTGCTATAATTGAAATTGCCTTTGCCTCTCCTATTCCTTTGAACTGAATAAGCTGAGACAATGATAATTTTCCCAACGCATTCAAATTATTGTCCACACTTGCTAGAATCCGTTTACTTAAATCCACCGCCGATTCATTTCTACTTCCAGAACCAATCAAAATAGCAATTAATTCCGCGTCACTTAAGACACTTTTGCCTTTGAGCATCAGTTTTTCGCGTGGCTTATCATCTTCAGACCAATTCGTTATAGGGAAAAAGGAATTTTCAGCCATTTAGTTTGTTGTTTAAATTGGTTTCCGCATGCAAATACTATTTTCTAAACCTACATAAGGCTCATAATTATCAACTATGACATATCCAGCTTTTTGATATAAAGCAATCGCTTCTTTTTGTTTATATAAAGTTTCCAAAACAGAAAATGAATATCCTAAGCCCTTTGCCCAACGTTCTAATTCCATTAAAATAGTTTGCGCTAAACCCATTCCTCTCGCTTCAATAGAAACAAACATACGCTTTATTTCAATTTTATTTGTATCGTATTTTTTAAAGCAACCACAACCAACGGCTTTGTCTTCTAGATAAAGAATAACGACATTTGGATTTAATTCCAAAATATTATTACCCCAATAATCCGATTTTAATTCCGGATAACGCTCCCATAAACTCTTATCCAAAGCAGCAATCAAATTGACAAAATCTAGGTTTTCACTGGTAGTCTTAACAATTCTAATATTTTCTTTCATACCACTTTTACTTTACCAATTCTTTTACCTCATCAAAGTTTAATCCACCGTAATTACCGGAACTCATCAATAGTAAAGCAGAATTTTCAAGATTCAAGTTGAAAAGATAGTCTTTGAAATCTTTTGGATTAGTATAAATAATTAAATCTTCACGATTAAACGCTTTAGCAATTTGTTCGTAAGTAACTTCTTCAAGCTGTTTGATTTTCACGGCATCTGGCGAATAAAAAACGACTGCTTTATCGGCATATTCCAATGCACCTTCGTATTCTTTCAGGAATTCAGCATTCAAGCTACTATACGTATGCAATTCTAAACAAGCTACTAACGTTCGGTTTGGATATTGCTCTTTCACCGCTTTTGTAGTTGCTGAAACCTTACTTGGTGAATGGGCAAAATCTTTATAGGCAACTTTCGTTTTGCTTTCGGCAATTTTTTCTAATCTTTTTGATGCGCCTTTGAAACTGGCAATGGCTTCATAAAAATCAGCTTCATCAACGCCCATATTTTGACAGATCCATTTGGCTCCAGCCAAATTATTCAAATTATGCGCTCCAAAAACTTCAATTGGCATGTCGCCCTCTGGAGTTTCCAGTAATGTTACGCCATCATTGACAGCATATTTTGGCGTATGATAGGCTAGTTTTCGAATTGGATTTGTCGCGGCTTCAGCAACCCGTTTTACTTCAGCATCATCTTCATTATACACCAGAATTCCGCCATTAGTGATTTTACCAATAAAACTTTCGAACTGTTCTACGTAGTTTTCATAGGTTGGAAAAACATTAATATGATCCCATGCAATCCCTGAAATCAAAGCGATATTGGGTTGGTATAAATGAAATTTTGGTCTGCGGTCAATTGGAGAAGACAAATATTCATCTCCTTCCAAAACTATAAAATCATTCTCCTCCGTAAGATGAACCATCGTATCGAAGCCTTCCAACTGTGCACCAACCATGTAATCTACCGCTATGTCATGGTAATGCATAACATGCAAAATCATTGAAGTAATTGTTGTTTTCCCATGAGATCCGCCAATAACTACTCGTGTTTTATTTTTGGATTGCTCGTAAAGAAATTCAGGATAAGAATATATTTTTAGCCCTAATTCTTGTGCTTTTAATAATTCTGGATTATCTGCTTTGGCGTGCATCCCAAGAATAACTGCTTCAATAGCTGAAGTTATTTTCTCAGGAAACCAGCCTAATTCTGGAGGCAAAATCCCCTTTTTATCTAATCTTGATTTTGATGGTTCAAAAATTGCATCGTCACTTCCAGTAACTTGATATCCTTTGTTATGTAGTGCTAATGCCAGATTGTGCATCGCGCTTCCGCCGATAGCTATAAAATGTGTACGCATTCTAATTTTGGTTTATTAATTTTGGATTCAGAAGAAATTATAATTAGTCCTGATTTTTTTTATTATATGTTTCTAATACTGTTTTTGCCTTTTCAGGATCCCGCATTTTGTTTTTGTACAAGCTAGCTAATTTTTGATAACTTGTTTTGGAACCTCCAGCCATTATCGCTTTTTTGTATTGTTGTTCTGCTGTTTTATATCTTTTAAAATATTCTTCGATGTGTCCTCGTGACAAATAACCGTCAACAGGCGACAATCGTAATAATTCATTGGAATATTTGATAGCTTTCGATTCGCTTCCACCTACAATTCCCGGCAACTGAATATACAGCTCAATTAATGCCCAACGCGCTTCAAGGTGCTTAGGATTTAGGGTGATTGCTTTTTCGAAGGAGGTCTTCACTTCGTCAATCATTCCAAGGGCTTTAAACTTGTTTGAATCTTTGGCTTTCATTCCTAAAGCGCCACCATATTTATAATAATAATTAGCTTCAGAAGGTTTGAGTTGCTTGAGTTTTTTATAATAGCCAATCGCCTTATCCCACAATTTATCATGACCAGCAATATCTCCAAGATATTCAATGGTTTTTAAATCCGATGGATTAGACCTCAAAACAGATTCAAAAGCCACCTCAGCTTGATCCATTTTATCTGCCTTATACAGTTTTTCTGCTTTTTCGAAATCTGATTGTCCCCACATCATAACCGGTAGAAATACAAATAAATAAATAATATGTTTCATTCTTCAAAAATAGGGAAATATGATAAGTTAGATTTGATTTTAAGTAAATATTAGTAATTTAGTAAGAAATATTTCTAATATTAATTCTCCATAATTGAAAAATATTTACAACTTATTTTAAATCAACTTATGAAAAAAATTTTCTTACTCCTTATTTTAGTATCTACTTCAATTTTTGGACAAAACTATGACAAAAACTGGCTTAAAGTAATTGAATTTGAAAACGAAGGGAAAATAAAATCAGCCAATGAAATAGTTTCTAAAATCCGTCAAAAAGCTGCTCGAGATAAAGATGAAGTTCAAATCATAAAATGTTTTTTCTATGAATCCAAATATTTACAAGTTTTGGATGAAGATGCTCAAACCAAAATTATCAACAATTTAAAAACTGAAATCAACAAAGTCTCCATTCCATCTAAAGCAATTTTGAATTTGGTTTATGCGAAATGTTTAATTGATTATCGAAATCAAAACTCATATTTATTGTACAACAGAACCAATACGGTGAGTTTTGACGATCAATTTTTAACTTGGACTCCAAAAGACTTTTCGGAACAAATAGATGGTGCTTTAGAAAAAACACTTCTTAATGAAACAATATTAAAACAAACTTCCTTGAGCACGTATCTTCAAATATTTGATTATAGTGACGAAGAAAAAACTAAAAAAGACAATCTATTTAACTATTTAGTAAAAGAAAACATTGCGCTATATACGCCACAGATTAGGCAATGGGAAATTCAAAAAAAAGAATTCTTGCCTTATGAAAAAGGATTTTTAGAGAATTCAGCATCTTTTGCACAACTCAATTTTGATTTTGTAAAAAATGAAAAACTAAAAAAAGTGCTTGAATTGTACCAAAAACAGGAGAAAAACGCTCCTACTTTAGAAAACCAATTCGACCGAATTCAATTTTGCAACAACGTTTTGTTAGATTCAAACGAAGGATTTATGAAATCCTTACGATCCATGCAAAAAGAATCCAAGGACACCATTTTGATTCAAAAAATACAATTAGAAAAGGCAATTATTCTCAACAATCTGGCTTCAAAAGAAGCACATCCTGATTATAACATTCAAGCCATCGCAACACTTGACAGCATTTTAAAAATTAATAATCGTTCAAATGCTCACAAAATAGCTTTACAAAAAATACAAAATATTCAAGCTAAATCCTTGAACATTCAGCTTCAAAAATTCAGCTATACTGATGAAAATACCAGAGCATTTATTCGGTATAAAAATTTAAATCGCCTGTCAGTTTCTTTCTTTAAAATTGATCAAAACATGACAAAAAATTTCCGAAATTCTCCTCACAACAAAGACAGTTTAGTAGCTGCAATCATCAAAAACAAAAAAGCAATTGCCAGTAAAAACTATGTACTTGAAGAAAAAAATAATTATTTTGAATACAGCACGGAAGTCCTTTTACCGCCATTAAAAACAGGCAGTTATTTGGTGTATTTTGAAAGCAATTCAGATATCAAGAATACAAAAGCATTTGCTTACGAAACTATTACAGTTTCTAATATCACCGTACTAACTTCGGAAAACGATAAGAAAGAAAACTATCAAGTTTTAGACAGAAAAACGGGAAAACCTTTAGAAAATGTTTCTATTACACTACTAAATCAAACACTTATAACTGACAAAAGTGGTAATGCAACGTTTACCAAAGAAAATAACAACCGCAATTACAGTCTTATTGAATTTACAACTGAAAACGATTCACTGTTACTGAACAGTCGCTACTCCTATTATAATAATGACTACGATTACGAGACTTTAGAAAACCAAAAAGCAAAAGGTAAAGTCGAATTCTATTTGGACCGCGCTATTTACCGTCCGGGACAAACGGTTTATTACAAAGGAATTGCTTTTAGAAAAGACCAAGACAAAACGAGCGTGGTTGCAAAAACAGCATTCAAAATTACAATTCAAGACCCTAACGGTACTGCCTTCAAAGAATTTGAAGCCGTTACAAATGAATACGGCTCTTTTTCTGGAGAATTTTTATTACCAAAAAGTGGAATGACAGGAAATTTCAGAATCATTGCTGATGAACCTGATGATTATGAAAAAGATGTTTTTTACGATAAAATAAAAGACGAGCACCCGTTTTGGGACAATGTAAATTATGAGAATTCTCAAATATCATTTCAAGTGGAAGAATACAAACGTCCTAAATTTGAAGTTACTTTTGAGGCAGTAAAAAAAACATATAAAGTCAATCAAAAAGTAAGTGTAACTGGAATTGCCAAAGCTTTTTCGGGAAGCAACATCTCCGATGCAAAAGTAAGTTATAAGATTACACTAATCCCTTACACCTTAAGCAACGGTTACTATTACCAACAAAACGGCAAATCAGAAAATCTTTTAGTTGGTGAGACTACAACAGATGCTTCGGGGAAATTCGATATAAATTTTATCGCTAAACCATTTGAAAACAGCTCTAAAGAACAGTTACCCATTTTTGAATATTCTATCTCAGCATCCGTGACTGATAGTAATGGGGAGACCCAACAAGCTCAAACAAATGTTAGGGTTGGCTATCATTCTTTGACACTTACTGCAACTATACCAAATCGAATTGAAACCAAAAATGAAAATGAAATTGAACTAAAAAGCACCAATCTCAATGGAGAATTTTTAGCTGTAAAAGGCGAGATTAACCTTTATTATGTGAGTCCTTTTTTGGATAAATTTAAATCCCGAGTTTTTCCACAACCAGAAATCGAATCGATTTCAAAAGAAGAGTTTGAGCGATTATTTCCATACGAACAAAATGAAAAAGCAACTGTTGAAAAACCAAGTCCAACTTTAGTCTTTTCTAAAAAAATTGACACAGAAAAAGACAAGAAATTAGTTTTAGATTTTATTTCCAATTACAAATCCGGGAATTATAAAGTGGTGTTTTCCGCTAAAGATGCTTTTGAAAATCCAATAGAAACCAGTACTAATTTCCAATTGCTACAAAGCAAAGACAAAATTGATTCGAGTAAATTATTTGTTGCGAAACAAATCAATATTGATGCTAAAAAAGATGGTTTTGTTTTAGTCAAATTAACGTCGGTTATTCCTGAACTTTACATCAACACAACTGGCAATTATCAAAGTTTCCTTTATTTTGAGAATACTTTTCAATTGCAAAACAATCAAATCATTGTCAAAATTCCTTTGAAAAAAGAATTTGAAAAAAGTATGAAAATTGCTTTTGAAAGTGTTTTTGAAAATCAAACTTTTTACGACCAAATAGACGTAATTCTTAGAGAGGAGGAATCCAAATTGCAATTCACAGTTGAAAGTTTAAGAAACAAATTACAACCCGGAACCAATGAAAATTGGTCGTTTCAAATAAAATCAATTAATACTGCAAAAGAAGCTGAAGTCTTAGCCTCAATGTATGACAGTTCTTTAGATCAGTTTGCTAAAAGAGACTGGAATCCCCTGAAATTCAATAATTATAATTACAACTCTGCTAATTTTAAAACTAGTATCGGATTCGATAAAACCTCAATTTACATTCGGAATCTAAATCCTATTCCAAATCGCATGGAACTTATTGATGAAACTACAAAACTAATATGGTTTGGCTTTAACATCAACGATTCTTTCACTGAACAGCAACAAAAAGCGTATCGAAAAGAACTAAATAGTAAAAGCAGAAAACCGCTTACTGCCAAAATGATTTCTGGAATTGTTACTGATGGTCAGTTACCATTGCCTGGTGTGAATATCATTATTGATGGACTTCAACGAAGCACGCAAACTGACTTTGATGGTTATTACCAAATAGAGGCTGCAATAGGAGAAGAGTTGACTATTAACTATATTGGTTTTGAACAAAAAATAATCAAAATTGATTCAAACGTTGTCGATATTGTCTTAACCGAGTCACAAAACAGCCTTCAAGAGGTTGTCGTTATGGCGTATGAAAGTGTTAAGAAGAAATCTCTAGCTAGCAATACGGGTGTTGCTGCAGTCGTTGAAGAAGCTGACAATCAAATTTATAATTCTGCTGGAATAGCTATAAAATTAGAAGGAAAAGCTAGTGGAATAACAATTAGAGGAAACTTAAGTATTTCAGGCAACTACAAAAATGCCTTGTATATCGTTGATGGCGAAGTAATAACAGAAGAACAATTCAGATTAATTTCTCCGACCGATATTATTGCTATTGATGTTCTAAAAGAAGAGAAAGCCATCGCATTATATGGAAGTAAAGCAGCTAACGGAGCAATTATCATCACAACCAAAAAAGCTTTGGAAGCCTTAACTCAAGTAAAAGCCAGAAAAAATCTCTCAGAAACTGCTTTCTTTTATCCGAATCTAAAAACAGATACAACAGGAAAAGTAAGTTTCAATTTCACTTCGCCTGAAGCTTTAACCGCTTGGAAACTTCGGCTATTAGCGCACAATAAAGAGGCAACAAGCGGCTATTTAGAAAAAAGTGTCATTACTCAAAAAGAGTTAATGGTTACCCCAAATTTTCCACGTTTTTTCAGGGAAAAAGACAGTATTTTAATCACTGCAAAAGTGGCGAATATTACCAATGAGGCCAAAACTGGAATTGCTATTTTACAACTTTTTGATGCAACAACAATGCAACCAATAGATGCTAAAATGGAAAATGCGAATTCAGTAAAAAACTTTAAAATCGCTCCTTTTGGAAATACAACCGTGAGTTGGAAAATTTATGTTCCAGAAGGTCTGCAAGGCGTTCAGTATAAAGTTTTAGCTAAGGCAGGTAACTTTTCGGATGGGGAAGAAAACCTACTTCCTGTTTTAACAAATTCTATGTTGGTTACCGAGAGCATTCCGATTTGGGTTCGAAAAAATTCAAAGAAAGAATATACCTTCGAAAACCTAAAAAACAACAATTCGACCAGTCTACAAAACCATCAATTTACGTTAGAATACACCTCAAATCCATCTTGGTTAGCCATTCAGTCTTTGCCCTATTTGATGGAATACGAACACGAAAGCGCGGAACATACCTTTGCCAGATTTTATGCGAATGCTTTAGCGTCTGAAATTATTTCTAGCAATCCAAAAATTGCTAATCTATTCGAAACTTGGAGAAAAAATGAAAAGTTGAATTCGAAACTAGAAGAAAACGAAGAACTAAAATCGATTATTCTTGCAGAAACACCGTGGTTGAATGATGCTCAAACCGAAGAAGAGAAAAAGAAAAATCTTGCTTTACTTTTTGATTTAGAAAAAATGAAAAACGCACAAGAAGTAACTTTTGATAAGCTGAAACAAAAGCAAACAACGTCCGGAGGTTTCGCATGGTTTGAAGGAAGTACTGAAAACGAATACATAACCCGACATATTTTGGCCGGTTTAGGACATCTTTCAAAATTAAGTAATAATGAAAACATCACTTCCAAAATCAAGCAAATTACAGCAATCGGAATTCCATTTTTAGATAAAAAGTTTTTAGAAAATCATAAAACCAGAACAGAAAAATTAAAAACAAAAGAAAAATTGATTTGGTTCAATCCGTATTCTGATTTACATTATTTATACACCCGAAGCTATTATCTGAAAACGTATCCGCTTTCGGATACGTTACAAAAAGCCTCTAAATTGTACCTTGAAATTGCGAAAAAAGAGTGGTTAACCTATTCCTTATACGAAAAAGGATTAGCGGCATTGACTCTAGAGCGCTTTGGCGAAAAAGAAGCTGCCAAAATAATTCTGGCAAGCTTGAAAGAAACCGCTTCGAATAATGAAGATTGGGGAATGTATTGGATAGCTAATAAATCTGGCTATTTCTGGTACCAAGCCCCTATTGAAACGCAAGCACTATTGATTGAGGCTTTCGCAGAAATTAGCAACGACACTAAATCTGTAGATGCTATGAAGGTTTGGTTATTAAAAAACAAACAAAGCAAAAACTGGCCCACCACAAAATCCACCACCGAAGCAATTTATGCTTTATTGATGCAAGGAACCGATTGGTTGAGCGTCAAAGACAACACAATTTTCAAAATTGGAACCGAAAAAATATTAACCAAAAAATTAGTTGAAAACGAAAAAGAAGCCGAAACAGGTTATGTAAAACTAAACTGGAACGCAGAAGAAATCAAAAAAGACATGGCAACTATTTCCATCGAAAACAAATCTAAAGTTCCAGGTTTTGGAGGTATTTATTGGCAATATTTTGAAGAATTAGATAAAATAAAAACCAATTCTGGAACTGCATTATCAGTTTCCAAAGAATTATATGTAAAGAAAGATACTGACAAAGGCGAAATATTGGAACGAATCAATTCAAATAATCTATTGAAAATCGGTGATTTAGTCACCGTTAGATTAGTAATTTCTGCAAAGGAAGACATGGAATTTGTACATTTAAAAGACATGCGTGCTTCTTGTTTTGAACCCATAGATGTACTTTCTGCATACCAATACAAAGGTGGGTTGAGTTTTTATCAAAGTACTAAAGATGCTGCAACACATTTCTTTTTTGACCAAATAAACAAAGGGACCTACGTATTAGAATATGACATTCGAGTGAACAACAAAGGTGATTTCTCTAATGGTATTTCAACCATTCAAAGTATGTACGCTCCTGAATATTCCAGTCATACTAAAGGAATTCGGGTACAAGTCAAGGAATAAAATCACTACAATAGCAAAAAAATCCGCTTCAAGTTATTTGAAGCGGATTTACTATTTTAAAGAAAACTTAAATTAGTCATTCAACATTTTCCACAACTTGTCTTTCAACTCTGTCAATCCTTGTTGAGCCACAGAAGAAATAAACATATATGGCACATCCTTAAAAGCGACATCTAGTTCTGTTTTCAATTCTGCTTTTAATTCGTCATCCAGCATATCACATTTTGAAATTACAAGCAAACGCTCTTTGTCTAGCATTTCTGGATTGTATTTGGTCAACTCATTCACTAGAATATCATATTCCCCTTTAATATCTGGTGTATCAACCGGGACTAAAAACAGCAATGTTGAATTACGCTCGATATGTCTTAAAAAATAATGTCCAAGCCCTTTTCCTTCTGCCGCTCCTTCAATAATTCCCGGAATATCGGCAATTACAAACGATTGAAAATCTCTGTATGCTACAATTCCAAGATTTGGTTTTAAAGTAGTAAACGGATAATCTGCAATTTTAGGCTTAGCTGAAGTCAACACTGACAACAAAGTTGATTTTCCTGCATTAGGAAAACCTACCAAACCTACATCGGCTAGTACTTTCAACTCTAGAATCACGTCCATCTCTGCTCCTGGTAATCCAGGTTGAGAATACCGCGGTGTTTGATTTGTTGAACTTCTAAAATGCCAGTTCCCTAAACCACCTTTACCTCCTCTTGAAAGTACTTGTTTCTCACCATCTTCAGTAATTTCAAATAATATTTCTCCAGTTTCTTTGTCTTTTACCACAGTTCCCAAAGGGACTTCGATAAATTTATCATCACCGTCGGCACCTGTACTTCTATCACCACTACCATCTCCACCATTACCCGCTTTGATGTGTCTTGCAAATTTTAAGTGAAATAAAGTCCAAAGACCTTTGTTTCCAACCAAATATACATGGCCACCACGACCACCGTCGCCACCATCTGGACCCCCTTTTTCAATAAATTTTTCTCTGTGTAAGTGCGTAGATCCTTTTCCTCCCTTTCCGGAAGAAACATATATTTTAACGTAATCTACAAAATTCCCTTCTGTCATTTTTTCTACTATTCAATTTTCAACTACACCATTGAAATTCCATTTTGAAATTCCCCATGATGTTCACTATTTTTATACTTGTAATGCCTTTACCATTACTTTATCTATTTTCACACCATCCATATCAATGACTTCTAACTCAAATTTTTGCCAAATCAATTTTTCCCCTTGTTTGGGTATGTGAGAGAGCTCTGTCATTATTAATCCGCTTACCGTTGTGACTTCATAATCATTGATTAATTCATCTAACTCAAAGTAAGTCAAGAAATCGTGTAATGAATAATGCCCGTCTACTAACCACGTTCCGTCTTCTCTTTCTACTAACTGAAAATCATCTTTATAAAAATCTGATGCATCACCTACCAACGCTTCTAGTATATCATTCAAAGTAATTACTCCTTGAAAAACGCCATATTCATCAGATACAAATGCGTAATGAATGCCCGATTTTTTAAATATTTCTAAAGCGATATATGCAGTCGTTTGCTCCATCATAAATGGAGCTTCGGTCATGATGTCAACCAAATTGAAATTTTCATTTTCAAAATGAGCAAAAATATTTTTCAGATTTACAACGCCAACAATATCATCATAATTTTCTCCATAAACTGGATAAATTGAATGCAGCTCCTTCAACATAAACTCCCTAACTTGTTCTTTATTAGAGTGCAAAGGCAAAAACATAACTGATTTTCTATGAGTCATCAAAGAGTTTATTTTGCGGTCTCCAATATGAAATACACGCTCCACAATATCTTGTTCTATTTCCTGCACTTCGCCACCTTCAGTTCCTTCTTTGATAATCGCTTTTATTTCTTCCTCGGTCACTCGACCATCTGCTGTGGGCTTTATTTGTAAAATGTTAAGTAAAAACTCGGTAGAATGTGTTAATAACCAAATAAAAGGTGCCGTAACGATTGAGACTATTTTCATAGGCAATGCTACTGCTTTTGCTATCGCTTCTGGATGATTTAAACCAATTCTCTTTGGCAATAATTCCCCTAGAACTAAAGAGAAAAAGGTCAAAATAACAACAACTAAACCTACCGCAACAGGGTGTGCATACGGTGTTAATAGTTCAATGCCTTTGATGAATACCTCAACATCTTTCGTGATTTTATCGCCACTGTAAATACCAGTAAGGATCCCTATCAAAGTGATTCCTATTTGTACCGTAGACAAAAATTTATTGGGTGAATTTGCTAAATCCAAAGCGATTTTAGCACTTTTATTCCCCTTTTTTGCTGCCGTTTCAAGCCTATTTTTTCGTGCTGAAATCAATGCGATTTCTGACATGGAGAAAACCCCATTTAGTAATATTAGAAAAAATATTATAAGTATTTCCAATGTATTAGTGGATTCGTTTTTAAATAAAAATCTAATTTCTGAATTTTTCGTTCTTGAAATTGTCAATCCGGTTTTTAGCCCAGATCAAAGTGAAAAGCCCGGAGATAAAAAAACTATTTTTTCTTGTCAAAAAAGAGCGACCAAAGGAAGCTCCTTTTAGGACTTAGAAAAATGTTTTTTTATCGAGGACTTGTAACATAGAGCTGGAATAGCTCCTATAAATTATCAATAACCGCACTTACTCGTTGCGTAATTTCGGCAATAGTACCTATACCATTCACTGCAAAAAACTTACCCTGAGCTTGATAATAATCCATTAAAGGCGCTGTTTTTTCATTGTATTCCTGGTAGCGATTTCTGATCTTTTCTTCATCTTGATCGTCAATTCGGCCACTTGTTTTTCCTCTTTCTAACAAGCGCTGTACTAAAAGCTCATCATCTGCTTCTAGTGCTATTGTTGCAGCAACTTTGGAACCTATTGAAGTAAGAAAACCATCTAAAGCTTCGGCTTGTGATAGTGTTCTTGGGTAACCGTCAAACAATATTCCGTTAGCCTCTGGATGCTTATTTACTTCATCAATCAGCATTTTTGTAGTCAGTTCATCTGGCACTAAATCACCGGCATCCATAAATACTCTTGCTTGTTTGCCAAGTTCGGTATCATTTTTTAAATTAAACCGAAATACATCACCGGTGGATATATGCGTTAATTTGTATTTTTCCTTCAAAAACTCTGCTTGAGTTCCTTTACCTGCTCCTGGTTTTCCAAATAAAACAATGTTAGTCATGTTGTTGTTGTGTAGTTATTCTTTTAGTTTATATACTTCTGGTAAATTTCTTCCTAATCCATCGTAATCTAAGCCATAACCAACAATAAATTTATTAGGAATTCGGATTCCTATATAATCTATCTTGATGTCCTTCGTGTAGGCTTCTGGTTTAAAAAAAAGAGTTGCAATTTTAAAATGCTTGACATTTTGTTTTTTGAACAATTCTTTTAGTTCCACCAATGTGTTTCCAGTATCCACGATATCTTCGATAATGATTACAGAACGACCCGTTAAATCCTGATTTAAACCAATCAACTGTTTCACTTCGTTTGTAGAAGAAGTTCCCTCGTACGATGCCATTTTTATAAAAGAAACTTCACATGGCTTTTTATATAACTTCATAAAATCAGAAACTACCATAAAAGCACCGTTCAATACACCTACAAATACGGGTGTTTCATCAGCAAAATCGTCTTCTATTTGGGCAATCATTTTTGTTAAAGCAAATTCTATTTCTTTAGCAGAAATAAACGGAACAAATTGTTTATCGTGAAGTTGTATCATTTTTTGATGTTTAAAATAATGGGCAAAGATACAGAATTCGGAATTGTGAATTGATAAATGGTCATTAATTTGTATTTTTAAGTAAATTCCATAAAAAACAACCTAAAAATCGATCGAAAGTCATAAAAGTTACAACATAAATTCCGAAGAAAATAAAATAGCATTTCCCAATTCAATCATTATAAAGTATCTTTGCTTAAACATACAACGACACCATGAATTATTTTTCTTCTGATTTTAAATTGGGGATTCTCGGCGGCGGACAATTAGGCAAAATGCTATTGTTTGACACTCGGAAATTTGACATCCAAACTTATGTGCTGGATCCTAGTGATGAAGCGCCCTGCAAAATTGCCTGCAATCAATTTTTTAAAGGCGACTTAATGGACTTTGAAACGGTTTATAATTTTGGGAAATTAGTCGATGTTTTGACTTTTGAAATTGAACTAGTCAATCTAGACGCTTTGGTAAAACTGGAAGACGAAGGCTTAAAAGTATATCCTTCGCCAAAAACTTTAAAATTGATTCAGAACAAAGGAATTCAAAAAGATTTCTACCTGCACCATGCAATTCCAACTGCAAATTACCAACGATTTGACGATTTGAAAAGTTTAGTGGTATCGATTTTGGATTCAAAAACAAAAGTCCCTTTCGTTTGGAAGTGTACCGAATTTGGATATGATGGAAATGGCGTAAAAGTCATTCGACAAATTTCAGATTTGGACAATCTAGCCAATGTAGAATGCATTGCTGAAGAAATGATTCCTTTTAAAAACGAATTGGCAGTTATTGTTTGCCGCAATCCTTCGGGCGAAATAAAAACCTATCCCGTGGTAGAAATGGAATTTCATCCAGAAGCAAACCAGGTAGAATATGTGATTTGTCCTGCTCGAATTGAAGATACAGTAGCAAAAAAAGCAAGAGCAATCGCGCTTCATGTTTCTGAAAAATTCAATCATGTTGGTTTACTAGCTGTTGAAATGTTTCAGACCGAAAATGATGAAATTCTCGTGAACGAGGTAGCGCCACGTCCTCACAATTCCGGTCATTATTCTATTGAGGCCAGCTTTACCTCCCAATTCGAAAATCATTTACGCGCCATCCTAGATTTACCTTTAGGAAATACAGACAGCAAAGTGGCTGGTATTATGGTGAATCTAGTTGGTTCAGCAGGATTTTCTGGAGACGTAGTTTATCAAAATATTGAAAAAATATTAGGTTGGAATGGTGTTACTCCACACATTTATGGAAAGAAACAAACGCGTCCATTTAGAAAAATGGGACACGTGACCATCGTAAATGAAAATGTCAATGAAGCAAGACGAATTGCCGAAGAGGTAAAAAATACCATAAGAGTAATTAGTTAATAGAAAGATTCAAAAATTAAAAGATTCAAAAATTCAGAACAACAAGTATATGTCAGTTCTCAAACAAATCTTTAAATGCTTAAATCATAAAATCTTTAAATAAAAAACAATGAAAGTAGCCGTAATAATGGGAAGCATTTCAGACATGCCGATCATGCAAGAAGCAATAGATATTTTAAAAGCATTCGAAATAGAAATAGAAGTCGATATTGTCTCGGCACACCGAACTCCTGAAAAACTATTTGATTTCAGCAAAAATGCACACACCCGTGGAATTTCGGTTGTTATTGCTGGTGCTGGTGGCGCGGCGCATTTGCCAGGAATGGTTGCCTCTATGTCTCCACTTCCAGTTATTGGCGTTCCTATCAAATCAAGTAATTCTATAGATGGTTGGGACAGTGTTTTATCCATTCTACAAATGCCCGGTGGTGTACCTGTCGCAACGGTTGCTTTGAATGGTGCCAAAAACGCAGGGATTTTGGCAGTTCAAATCTTAGGAAGCCATGATCAAAGTATATTAGAAAAAATAATCAAGTATAAAACAGGATTAAAAGAAGCGGTTATTATCGCCTCTGAAAGTCTACAAAAATAAAAAAAGCTCCAGATGGAGCTTTTTTTATGGCATAAAAGTGTTGACATAATTTATTCAACGTCAAGTGGAATTTCTAGAATTCCTTCAAATTCCGATGCTATAATATCTTCTTTACTCAACCAATATTCAGAAGTTATGATCGTAAAATTACTATTATCCGTTGATCGCACTTCCCATAAAATATCTTCGGCTTCTGGAAAAGGTAGGTTTTCAGTCATAGGCAGGTCGAACAATCTTTTGATCAAATTACTACCTGACAAACCGTTGTTTAACAATTTCAAAATATTCTCTTTAGTCAATTCAATTTCGCTTTCCTCTTCCAAAGGCACAAAACTACATTCGATAATAGTCGCTTTTGCATTAGGAAAAGTACCGTTGTACGCTTTGAAGAGTAATTGATTCACATGGAACAAGGTTGCGTGTAGTCCAATTTCAGGATATTCTTCACATACTTTATCTAATAACATATCATTCGAAACTTGTTGAATCTGACCTTCATTCAAATTTTCAGACAACTTATATTCCAATGCAATTACGGCAGCATCTTTAGGTTCAAAATCAGATATAGCCATGAATAACAACTCCTTCAAAGTGGCAGGATCCGAATCACCAGCATCTGGGTAATCGAATTTTTCTAACAACTTTATATAATCATCACTTGTCCAATAATCTTCAATTTCATCAACGGTGTAGGCTTTCTTTATTGTAATTTGATAGTTCATCTTTTCTTTAAAATTTATTGTTTTTTAAATTCGTTTCGTTAAAAACCAATCTTTTTTCACAATTTAAGGCTTTATTACTCACAAACGAAATAAATAACATTTAAATAACACAATCTACTCTAGCATTTTAGGGCAAATCAATTCCTTTAACATCCTCGTTTTTTTCAATAAATCCCTACCTTTGTTCTGTTTAAAACATCAAATTATTTTTATTAAAAAACAAATGAGCATCTTAACCCATCACTTCAATACAAAATACAATACGGCCCCTTTTTCGAAAATAAAAAACGAGGATTTTCTTCCTGCTTTTCAAAAAGGAATCGAACTCGCAAAAGCCGAAATCGATGCCATTATCAGAAACCCTATACAACCTACTTTTGAAAATACGATAGAAGCATTGGACTTTAGCGGTGCTATTCTAGATCGAATTTTTAGTATTTTTTTCAACTTAAATTCTGCAGAAACCAACGATGAGATTCAAAAAATTGCACAAGAAGTTTCTCCTTTATTATCAGAGTTTGGAAATGATATTCGACTGAACCCTGATTTATTTGCACGAGTAAAAACAGTGTACGACCAAAGAGAAAAATTAAATCTGACGGCAGAACAAACTACGCTTTTAGACAAAAAATACAAGGGTTTTTCTAGAAATGGTGCTAATTTACCCGAGGATAAAAAAAATCAATTAAGAGAAATAGACAAAGAATTATCAAAATTAAGTTTGCAGTTTGGCGAAAATGTTTTAGCCGAAACCCAAGCCTATCAGTTGCATATTACAGATGCATCTGACCTAGCTGGTTTACCGGAAGGAACGATCGAAGCCGCTCGATCATTGGCCAAAAGCCAAGAAAAAGAAGGTTGGATTTTTACTTTGGATTACCCAAGCTATGTTCCATTTGTGACCTATGCTGATAATCGTGAATTGCGTAAAAAGATGGCAATTGCTTTTGGCGCCAAAGGTTTTCAAAATAACGAATTTGACAACCAAGAAATTGTCCTTAAAATTGCCAAATTACGTTTTGATCGAGCACAAGTTTTAGGATATGCAAGCCACGCCCATTTTGTACTGGAAGAACGAATGTCCGAAAGTCCGGAGAAAGTAAAAAAATTCTCCAATGACTTACTAGAAAAAGCAAAACCGGCTGCTTTAAAAGAATTTGCACAATTATCAGCTTTCGCCAAAGAATTAGACGGCGTTACATTGCTGGAAAAGTGGGATGGCGCTTATTACTCAGAGAAATTAAAACAGCAATTATTCCATTTAGACGATGAAATACTAAAACCCTATTTTCAATTAGAAAAAGTGTTGGAAGGTGCTTTTGCCGTAGCGCAAAAATTATACGGAATCACATTCGAAGAAACTTTTGAAGTAGACAAATACCATGAAGAGGTAAAAACATACGTAGTAAAAGATGAGGAAGACCAATTTGTCGCCATTTTTTACGCTGATTTCTTTCCAAGAAAAGGGAAACGCAACGGTGCCTGGATGACTTCTTTTAAATCGCAATACATAAAAAAGGGAATTAATGAAAGACCGCACATTTCCATTGTATGCAATTTTACCAAACCTACAGAAACAAAGCCATCCTTATTAACTTTTAATGAAGTTACCACTTTATTTCATGAATTTGGTCATGCTTTGCACGGCATGTTGGCTAATACTACGTATCCCAGTTTATCAGGAACAAGTGTTTATTGGGATTTTGTGGAATTACCAAGTCAGATTTTAGAAAACTGGTGCTACGAGCCGGAGGCATTAGCCTTATTCGCCTACCATTATGAAACTGGCGAAATGATTCCGCTAGAATTAGTGAACAATATTAAAGAAAGTGCTAGTTTTCAAGAAGGAATTGCAACGATGCGTCAATTGAGTTTTGGGCTCTTGGATATGGGTTGGCATGCAGAAGATCCTTCGAATATTAAAAATATTAAAGCTTTTGAAGCCAAACAATTTTCTGCTACACAATTATATCCCGATGTAAAGGAAAACGCTATGAGTACTTCTTTTTCGCATATTTTTCAAGGCGGATATTCCTCTGGCTATTACAGCTACAAATGGGCAGAAGTGCTGGACGCTGACGCTTTTGAATATTTTCAAGAAAAAGGTATTTTCAATAAGGAGGTCGCCACTAAATTTAAAGAGCACGTACTTTCTAAAGGTGGAACAGAACATCCTATGATTTTATACAAACGCTTTAGAGGTCAGGAACCAAGACCACAAGCTTTGCTAAAAAGAGCTGGATTGCTTTAAATTACTGATTTATAAAGTTTAAAAATGGAGCTTACCGACCTAAAATTAATACAAGATTATTTAAAAGAAAATAGTATTGCAAGTTCTACGGCTAATGCAAAAAACATTAGCCCTACGCTTATTAACGTATACTTTGGGCAATATGAATTTGAATATCTTGGCGGCGCAACTAAACCGTATCAAATAGAAATTAATATTGCTAATCCTAAAAAAATTGAGTCTTATTGCAGTTGTCCTTACGATCACGGAGGTGTTTGCAAGCATATAATTGCAGCTCTTACTGATATTAGTAAAGTCATTATTAAAAAAACAAATAGTATTTTGCACGATTTAAATGATTTTACAGCAACCCAGAAATTACCTTTAAATCAGACACATTTAGAAAACGAACTCCTTTCGGATGCCGTTCTCTCGCAATTTCCCTCGCGTTATACTAGTTACTATGACCATCAGCTACAAATTAGCAATGCGTCACAATCAGAGGTAAAAACAATGTTTTTAGATTGGGGAAACCATGAACAAACCATAAGCTATGATAGCGAAACTAAAATTTTAAAAACGCGTTGTACTTGTTCTAAAGCAGAAAAACCATGCGATCACATTGGTATTAGTTTGCGGATTATAAAAAAGAAATTGGGCGAAAATTTCTTTAATACAAATTATTTACCGCAAAAAATTGAAGCATTTTTAAAACCATATCAGATAACCGATAACGCGGAAATTGGAAAAATATTCGATTTTCAAATTACAAAAAAAGGATTTGAAGCAACTTCAAAATATAAAAATATCCAACAAGGATTTCAAGATCTTTCTAATATTTACGCGAATGAAGCGGTTGAGCTAAGCGCTAAATTACCCATGTCAGATCATTTTGATCATGATTTTGGACTGGGAATATATTTTGGATTTAGAGCAAAAAAATTAAAGGGTATCTTTCCTTTTCAGGCAAAGTACAACAAGGCTAAAACCGATTTTGCATCGAGCATTTCCGACCTTAACTATTACAGTATCGGAGAATCTATGCACTTATTTCTTAATGAAAATAATGATGCGGTAATCATAAAATCGCTACAGCTAAACGACCTAATTTCCAGCTATGAATCAAAAAGAGAAATTGGTTACTTAACAAAAGCATTTGAACATTTAGAACTTTTATTACCATTATGGAAAACGCTCTTGATATATAAACATGAAGACAAAGCCAGTCTGACAAGGAAAAATCTGGTGTCCACAAAAATAGAGGATATCAAAATAAGATTGTTTTTTACTCTTAGCGAAAATGAATATTTTTACACACTAAAAGCAAAAATAGCAATTGGAGATAAAGATTTTAACCTCAACAGTACAGCAATAATTGTGAGTTCGTTGTTTGTATTTTTTCAGGGTAATGCTTATCCCATTCCAAATGCCAATGTTTCTGCACATTTAAATAGTTTCGCTAATCACTCTGAAATTAATTACTTCAAAAAAGATGTGCCCAATTTTATTGAAAAAGTAATTTTACCGTTATCTAAAAAATTTGAAATTCAAACTACCATTTTCAAGAAATCTAAAGCCAAAATAGAAAATGAAAGTATTGAAAAACAAATCTACATGTCGGATTTAGAAGGACATTATATTGTTTTTAAGCCTGTAATTCAGTATGGCAAAACGCTCGTACCAGTATTTTCAAACGAACTGTTATTAGAAGCCACCGAAGATTCAAAAATCACATATCAAGACCGTAATCAGTCTTTTGAGGATAATTTTATAGAAGAATTCAGAAGCCTCCATCCAAAGTTTGAAACTCAAGAAAGTATGTTTTTCCTCACACCCGAAGAACTTTTCGAGAATTACTGGATGTTACACGCCACGGAAAGAATGAAGCAATTAGGCATCACTGTTTTTGGAGCCAATGAATTGAAATCATTCAAATTTAATTTGAACAAACCCGTAATCCGAGTCAATTTAAAATCGGATATTGATTGGTTTGATATTGAAATCGACATTAGTTTTGGCAATCAAAAAGTAAACATTAAGGAGTTACAGAAGGCCTTTTTGAAAAAATCAAATTATGTTGCGCTTGGTGATGGAACACTGGGAATTCTTCCAGAGGAATGGATGAAAAAATTTGCTAACTATTTCAAGACTGGTGAAGTCAAGAAAAACGGCATACAAATGTCGAATTATCAGTTCGGAATCATTGAAGAACTTTATGAGGAAATGGATACCAAACCTGCATTTCTGGAAGAGCTGTACAACAAGAAAATGCGTTTACAAAACATTTCTGAAATTGAAACTATTCCAATTCCAAAAGGGATAAAAGCAAAACTCCGAGATTACCAACACCACGGACTAAACTGGCTCGCTTTTTTAGATAAAAACCAATTGGGCGGTTGTTTGGCAGACGATATGGGATTAGGGAAGACCTTGCAAACTATTGCATTTTTACAACATTTGAAAGTGACAAATCCTAAGAATCAACCTTCACTAATTATTGCTCCAACCTCATTAATTTTTAACTGGAGAAATGAAATAGAAAAGTTTTGTCCAACCCTGAAGATGCTTACTTTTACGGGTGGAAACAGACTTGAAAATAAAGATAATTTCAACAAGTACGATTTAATTATTTCCACTTATGGCTCTTTGCTGAACGACATTGCGTTTTTGAAAGATTTTAAATTTAATTATATTGTTTTAGACGAAAGTCAAGCGATAAAAAACCCAAATTCGAAGAGATACAAAGCCGTCAGATTGTTGAATTCGTATAACAGAATTGCACTTACGGGAACACCAATAGAAAATAACACTTTTGATTTGTATGCACAACTTAACTTTTTAAATCCTGGATTACTGGGTAATATGACGCATTTTAAAAATAATTTTTCGGATGCCATAGACAAAGAAAAAGATGTTGACGCTTCGCAAATTTTAAGTAAAATTATCACGCCTTTTATGTTGCGAAGAACCAAAGAACAAGTAGCCACCGAATTGCCAGAAAAAACAGAAAGCATCATTTTTTGTGAAATGGAAAAAGAGCAGCGTGCGGTTTACAACACCTTCAAAAATAAATACCGTGATTATTTAATGAATAAAATTGATGAAAATGGCGTCGAGAAATCACAAATGTACATCTTAGAAGGTTTAACTAAACTCCGGCAAATTTGCAATTCGACCGCGCTAATTCCGACTGATGAAGACTTTGGGAATTATTCGGTAAAGCTCGAGGCATTAATGGAAAACATCAAAGAAAAAACGGGAAATCATAAAATTTTAGTTTTTTCACAGTTTGTCAAAATGCTTCAAATCGTAAAAACGAGACTAGAAGAAGAACACATTCATTATGAATATTTAGACGGAAAAACGACCAACAGACAAGAGCGAGTCGAGAATTTTCAAAATAATGCCGATGTTCGGGTCTTTCTGATTAGTCTTAAAGCTGGTGGAACCGGACTAAATCTAACCGAAGCAGATTATGTTTTCATTATTGATCCTTGGTGGAATCCTGCTGTCGAAAACCAAGCCATTGATCGCTGTTATCGCATTGGACAAACCAAAAAAGTAATGGCATACCGCATGATTTGTAAAGATACAATCGAAGAAAAAATTGTTTCATTGCAACAAAAAAAGAAAAATGTAGCTTCGAGTATTATTTCGATCGACGACGAGAAAAAATCGTTTGATATTAATGAGGTAAAGGAATTGTTTCGGTAGTTCCGATTCCTAAAATACTTTACTTATTTTTCGAAAAAAGATACTTATAATAAAAAAGTAACACTAAAAGTAACGAAATGTACTTTTCGAAGCGAAAATAAAATTGACGATAGCACTTTACGAACGCTTTAAAGAACAAGATCCAAAACTGGAAGCTTTAATGAAAAAAGTGAAATTGTTTAATCATAAATTTCTGAAAACCAAAGTACAATGGTTCGGATTCTTTGATAAATTTTAGAATAATTAAAAAAATAAAACCTACAATAAAATGAGTTTTTTAAAAGCAGAGTGGAATAATTTAGCCATGATTAATTATGAGGTTGATCCTCAAATTTTACAAAAATATGTCCCAAAAGGAACCGAACTCGATTTTTGGAACGGCAAATGCTACGTCAGTTTTATTGGGTTTCTTTTTGAAAAGGTGCGTGTTCTAGGAATCAAAATTCCCTTCCATAGTGATTTTGAGGAAGTCAATCTTCGGTTTTATGTGAGGCGTTTTGAAAATGGAGTATGGAAAAGAGGGGCCGTTTTTATAAGCGAAATTGTTCCGAAATACGCCATTTCATTTATTGCCAATACGTTTTATAATGAGCACTACAGCACGTTACCCATGAAACACACTTTAACAGTCAATGAAAAGTCAAGAGAATTTATATACCAATGGAAAGTCCGTAACAATTGGAATACCATTCATGTAACAACGGACAAGACGCCCATTGCAATTGAACCGGATTCAGAAGCTGAATTTATTACAGAACACTACTTTGGGTATACCAAAATAAATGAAAATGAAACTTTTGAGTACCAAGTCACACATCCCAGATGGCAACAATTTGAAGTAACGAAGAATAACTCTAAAATAGATTTTGAAGGTGTATACGGGAAGGAATTTGCATTTATTGCTAATTTAGAACCAACTTCCGTATTTCTAGCTATTGGCTCCAAAATAACTATTGAAGACAAACGAAAATTATAATTTTAATGACCCGAATAAAAATTAGGACTAAAATAAATGCCCCAATACAAACTGTTTTTGATATTTCCAGAGACATCGATGTACACCAAAAATCAGCTAGTCCTACAAAAGAAACGGCTATCGACGGCATCACTTCCGGCTTGATCAACTATAATGAAACAGTGACTTGGCGCGGAAAACATTTTGGTTTTTACCTGACTCACAAAAGCCGAATAACCGCCATGAACTTATACGATTATTTTGTAGATGAGATGGAGGACGGGAAATTCAAATCATTCCGACATGAACATCTTTTCATAGAAAAGAATGGCCTGACAGTAATGAAAGACAAAATACATTATGAAGTTCCTTACGGTGTTTTTGGCGAATTATTTGATTTTTTGTTTCTAAAAAATCACATGATAAATTTCGTTTTGGCAAGAAACAAGGTGTTGAAAGAATTAGCTGAAAGCAAGTAATTTACAAAAAGTGGACAATAGAAGTAACGTATTGAACCACTAAAATGACCCTCTTCACCACTCTTTCAGTGCTATTGACGAACGCACGCACCACTATTTACTTTTTACCCTAAAACCAGCAACATCCACCAGACGATTGGAATACTTTCTACCCAAAAAGAGGTGTAATATTTCGATCGTTTATCATTGGCAAAAATTAGAAATAATGAAATCATAATCACTAGCAGCAAGTTGACTACTAATTGGTTTTTATCAAAATTACTTTTTAAAAATTCCAAAAAATAAAAAGGAAGCAAAAGCAACAGTCCTAATAGTTTGGTTCGCCTCACCCCTATTTGTTGTGGAACGGTTTTTAAATGCGGATCATCGTTTGCCAAATCAATGATTTCAAAAACAAGCACCAAAACAAAAATAAGAATAAACCGTTGTAAACATTTTAGATAAAAATCTGCTGTTATAGGTATCTCCGCATTTAATATGGGCAAACCCAAAGTCACTCCTACCCAACACAGAGCCACAATATAAATTTTTACCCCAGCCCAATTTCTAGCATTCCTTTTAGTAGGAAAAAAAGGAAGTGTATATAATAATGTGATACTTAAAAAAATAACAGCTGCAATTTGAGTAACTCGTTGCAATTGAAAAAAATAATAACCTACTAAAATAAAACAACAAAAACTAAACAGCGCAATTGCTTTTAGTTCGTTCCGCATTTGAATTTTTTTTGCTCGGGCTAATGCATCGTATTTAACAAAATTGTATCCAACGACAATTCCAAAAAAAGCAAAGTGTGCAATGGAGTCCTCATAAGAAATGTGGAACATGTGTTGGGTCATTCTAACTAAGGCATAGCACGATAAACCCACGTGAATACTGCCTTTAATATAAAAATCGATTATTAGTTTAAAAACCCTCATTAGACAAAATTAATCAAAGTGTTAATAAGAACGGCTTTTAGTTGAAAAATTCACAGAAAATCACGTTAAAAAAGGCTATTAATAGCATATTAATATTTAATTTTACAGCCTTTTAAAACAAGAAACACACAACCCATTTTATATACAATGAAAACAGACGCTTTTGCATTAAGACACATTGGCCCAAGAGAAAATGATTTAGAACACATGTTGAAGACAATTGGCGCAGCAACTCTGAATCAATTGATTGATGAAACTATTCCAAGTGACATTCGTTTAAAATCGGATTTAGATTTAGAACCGGCAATGACCGAATATGAGTTTGCAAATCACATTCAAAAATTAGGAAATAAAAATAAAGTTTTTCAATCTTATATAGGCTTAGGATACAACGCTGCAATTATTCCTGCAGTAATCCAAAGAAATGTTTTTGAAAACCCAGGTTGGTACACTGCTTACACACCGTATCAAGCAGAAATAGCCCAAGGTCGTCTCGAAGCGATTTTGAATTTTCAAACCATGGTTATCGAATTAACTGGGATGGAAATTGCTAACGCTTCCTTATTAGATGAAGGAACTGCTGCTGCTGAAGCTATGGCGCTCCTTTTTGATGTTCGTTCGCGTGATCAAAAGAAAAACAAAACAAATAAATTCTTCGTTTCCGAAGAAATATTACCCCAAACTTTATCGGTTTTACAAACGCGTTCCACTCCAATTGGCGTTGAATTAGTAATTGGAAACCATGAAGAATTTGATTTTTCATCGGAATATTTTGGAGCAATCCTTCAATATCCTGGAAAATTTGGACAAGTTAACGACTACACTGATTTTATCGCAAAAGCTGCTGAAAACGAAATTAAAGTAGCGGTTGCTGCTGATATTTTGAGTTTAGTAAAATTAACTCCTCCAGGAGAAATGGGCGCTGCAGTGGTACTTGGAACTACACAACGTTTTGGAATTCCGTTAGGTTATGGCGGACCACATGCAGCTTATTTTGCTACAAAAGACGAATACAAAAGAAGCATGCCAGGCAGAATCATCGGTGTAACAGTAGATACAGATGGAAATCGTGCACTACGTATGGCACTGCAAACGCGCGAGCAACACATTAAAAGAGACAAAGCAACCTCAAACATTTGTACTGCTCAAGTTTTATTATCCGTTATGGCTGGAATGTATTCTGTGTATCACGGACCAAAAGGCTTACAGTATATTGCTGATAAAGTACATGCATCTGCAGCAACTTTAGCAAATGCATTAGAACAATCAGGGTATCAACAAACGAATACCGCTTTCTTCGACACCATTGTTGTTAAGGCTGATGCCAAAAAAGTAAAAGCGATTGCCGAAGAAAACGAAATTAATTTCTACTATGTAGACGACAATACGATTTCAATTTCTTTAAATGAAACGACAAGCATCACTGATTTAAATAAAATTGTTGCTGTATTCGCTTCTGCAAATGGGACTGCACTGACTCTGATTGAAACACTATCTGAAACCAATCATTTTCCAGAAAATGTAAACAGAACATCTACTTTTTTAACGCACGATGTTTTCAACAAATACCATTCTGAAACCGCTTTGATGCGCTACATCAAAATGCTAGAAAGAAAAGATTTAGCCTTGAATCATTCCATGATTTCTTTAGGTTCATGCACCATGAAACTGAATGCAGCTTCAGAAATGTTGCCTTTAAGTATGCCACAATGGAATAACATTCATCCTTTTGCACCATTGGATCAAGTACAAGGATACCAAGAAATGTTAGCTAAACTAGAACAACAGTTAAATGTAATAACTGGTTTTGCTGGAACAACATTACAACCTAACTCAGGTGCGCAAGGAGAATATGCCGGATTAATGGTGATTCGTGCTTACCACCTTTCAAGAGGAGACCATCATAGAAACATTGCTTTAATCCCATCATCGGCGCACGGAACAAATCCAGCATCGGCAGCTATGGCAGGAATGAAAGTTGTTGTTACTAAAACATTAGAAAACGGAAACATTGATGTAGACGATTTACGAGAGAAAGCTATTTTACACAAGGACAACCTCGCTTGTTTGATGGTAACCTATCCTTCCACTCACGGTGTATTTGAAAGTGCAATCAAAGAAATTACACAATTGATTCACGATAATGGTGGACAAGTTTATATGGATGGTGCTAATATGAATGCTCAAGTTGGATTGACAAATCCCGCAACTATTGGCGCTGACGTATGTCACTTGAATTTGCATAAAACATTTGCTATTCCTCATGGCGGTGGCGGACCAGGTGTAGGACCTATCTGTGTGGCACCACAATTAGTTCCCTTCTTACCTACAAATCCAGTGATACCAACAGGCGGAGAAAATGCAATTACTGCAATATCTGCTGCTCCTTGGGGTTCTGCATTAGTTTGTCTGATATCTTATGGTTACATCTGTATGTTAGGTGCCGAAGGTTTGAGACAATCTACGGAATATGCGATTTTAAATGCAAACTATATCAAGGAAAAATTAAACGGTCACTACGACACGTTATATTCAGGAGAAATGGGTCGCGCAGCACATGAAATGATTATTGAATGCCGTCCATTTAAAGAAAAAGGAATTGAAGTAACTGATATTGCTAAACGATTGATGGATTATGGTTTCCATGCACCTACAGTTTCCTTCCCAGTTGCTGGAACAATGATGATTGAACCAACAGAGAGTGAAAACTTAGAAGAATTAGATCGTTTTTGTGACGCGATGATTGCCATAAGAAAAGAAATTGAAACGGCTACTTTAGACAATCCAAACAATATCTTAAAAAACGCACCCCACACTTTAATGATGGCCACCACAGACAACTGGAATTTTCCTTACAGTCGTGAAGCCGCAGCCTTCCCATTAGAATACATTGCCGAAAATAAATTCTGGCCTACCGTACGTAGAGTCGACGAAGCGTATGGAGATAGAAATTTAAATTGTTCCTGTGCGCCAATTGAAGCGTATATAGAAAGTTAGATTGCAACTTAAAATGTCTCGAGAAATCGGGACATTTTTTTTTGACTTCAAAAATAAAAGTGAATTAAAATACTTTTAATTCAAAATTTAAAAAAATCACTTTTTTTCGCTTAAAAGATTTAAGAAATAAATATCACACAAAAACTTCAATTTCGTAATAAAATAATCAAAAATTTTGCCAATAAGTTATTATTTCGTAATTATATGCATGCATAGTAAATTTTGTAGCTGTAATTATTTTTTAATGATTAAATTAGCCTAAAATTTGGAAAATTAACGCAATGAAAATAAAAATAGCTGGAATAGGAAGCTATATTCCTGAGAAAAAAGTAAGTAATACAGATTTTAGCGAACATGTTTTTTTAAACGAGGATGGAACAGCTTTTGGCTATCCAAATGAAATAGTCATCAATAAATTTAAAGGCATAACTGGAATTGAGCATAGGCGCTATGCTGAAGATCATTTAAACTCCTCCGATCTAGCTTTTTTAGCTTCTCAAAAAGCCATTAAAAATGCTGGAATTGACCCCGAAACAATCGATTACATCATCTTCGCTCATAACTTTGGCGATGTAAAATACGGCACAACCCAATCCGACATGCTTCCAAGTTTGGCTACCCGTGTTAAACATAAATTACAAATAAAAAATCCAAAATGCGTCGCGTATGACATTCTTTTTGGATGCCCAGGATGGATTGAAGGCGTACTTCAAGCCAATGCATTCATCAAATCTGGAATGGCAAAGCGCTGTTTGGTTATAGGTTCAGAAACGTTATCCAGAGTAGTTGATGCTCATGATAGAGACTCCATGATCTATTCTGATGGCGCAGGAGCTTCTATTATTGAGGCTTCAGATGATGAAACGGGATTATTGGCCTATGAAAGTGCCACTTATGCAAATGACGAAGCAGGCTATTTGTTTTTTGGCAAATCCTACAATCCTGATTTAGACCCAGACACCCGCTATATAAAAATGTACGGGCGCAAAATATATGAATTCGCTCTTAATCACGTTCCAGCAGCCATGAAAAGTTGTTTAGACAAAAGTGGATTAGGTATTGACGATGTGAAAAAAATACTCATTCACCAAGCCAATGAAAAAATGGATGAAGCCATAATCCACCGTTTTTACAAACTTTACGACAAGACGGTTCCTAAAGACATTATGCCTATGAGCATTCATGAACTCGGAAATAGCAGTGTGGCCACCGTCCCTACTCTTTTTGATTTGCTTATTCGCGGCGAAATCCAGAATCAAGAAATACACAAAGGGGATGTTATGATTTTTGCCTCTGTTGGCGCAGGAATGAACATCAACGCATTTGTTTATAGATATTAATTTGTAGTAGGAGCTATTCCTGCTGTACATTACAATTCCTCACTACAAAACTTGTTTTTCTAGGGTGCAAGAAAGCTTCTTTTAGTCGCTTTTTGCACCCTGAAAAACTACCTTTTGCCGCTCCGGGATTTTCATTTCCATCAGGGCTAAAAAACAATACCAAAAAACACTTTTATTACTATATTTGTGGCTTCATTCCCGAAGCTTGAGGATTGCGCAAAATAAATAAACATGTACGAGAAAACGTTTCCCAATAAAAGATTCAAACATACTTTAGAATTTCTAAAAAAACACGTGTCAAATTCAGAGACCATATTAGATTTAGGTGTTGAAAACCCTTTTTCTAAAATCATGAAGGAAGAAGGTTTCAATGTTAAAAACACAACTGGTGAAGATTTAGACCTAGATCAATCAGTATTTCAATCTGAAAAAACGACTGTTGTAACAGCTTTCGAGATCTTTGAACACCTTTTAAATCCTTTCACTATTTTAAAAGAAATAAAATCCGAGAAACTATTTATATCCATTCCCATGCGTCTTTGGTTTTCCCCAGCCTATAGAAGCAAAACAGATTTATGGGACAGACATTACCATGAATTTGAAGATTGGCAACTCGATTGGCTTTTGGAAAAAACCGGTTGGAAAATAATAGACCGAGAAAAGTGGACCAATCCGGTAAAGAAACTTGGAATTCGACCATTACTTCGAAAATTCACACCAAGATATTATATCGTTTATGCCGAAAAAATAAAATAATGAATTACTACATTGTCATTCCGGCGCATAACGAAGAAGATTTTATTGCTTTAACGTTAGATTCTTTGATTTCGCAAAGCGTTTTGCCTAAAAAAGTAGTTGTTGTCAATGACAATTCAACAGATAAAACGGCCCAAATTGTAACTTCTTTCGCTAAAGAAAATCCGTTCATTACTTTAGTTAATAAGAGTTCTGAAGCGATACATTTGCCAGGGAGCAAAGTCATTCAAGCTTTTCAAAAAGGCTTTGAAACATTGGACGAAAATTACGATGTCATTGTAAAGCTAGATGCAGATTTAATTCTACCCAACAATTATTTTGAAACTATTTTAAATACTTTCGAAAAAGATGCCACCATAGGAATGGTTGGTGGATTTGCGTATATCGAGAAAAATGGCTCTTGGATTCTAGAAAATCTAACTGACAAAGACCATATTAGGGGCGCCTTCAAAGCCTACAGAAAAGAATGTTTTCTACAAATAGGCAATTTGAAGCCAGCAATGGGTTGGGATACCGTCGATGAATTACTCTCGAAATTTTACGGATGGAAAGTCGTTACGGATGCTTCATTAATTGTAAAACATCTGAAACCAACCGGAGCAAACTACAACAAAACAGCCCGATACAAACAAGGAGAAGCATTTTATACTTTAGGCTACGGATTCCTTATCACTTCCATAGCTTCGGCAAAACTGGCGATAATGAAGAAAAAACCGCTGCTTTTTATAGATTACATCAAAGGTTTCTGGAAAGCTAAAGCGGCCCAAACGCCTTTATTAGTAACAACCGAACAAGCAAAATTCATTCGAAAATACCGTTTGAAGAAAATGAAACAAAAGCTTTTTTAGCCAACAAAATCAAAAAACTGCTGAACCAAAAGAGATAACTCCTAACATTTTTTGTAATTTAGCCCATATTCGCAAAACTTATGATGCTCATTCGCTATATAACGCAAATAGGAAGATACTTCTTAATGCTGAAAGAAATTTTCAATAAACAAACCAAATGGTCTGTAATGAAAAATCTTATTTTCAAGGAAATTGATGACTTAATTATCGATTCTCTTGGTATTGTTGCTTTCATTTCTTTCTTCGTAGGAGGAGTTGTTGCCATTCAAACAGCATTAAATTTAACGAATCCTTTGATTCCTAAATACCTTATTGGCTTTGCAACCCGACAATCCGTAATATTAGAGTTTGCTCCCACTTTTATTTCCGTTATTATGGCTGGGAAAATGGGTTCCTTTATCACTTCAAGCATAGGAACGATGAGGGTTACGGAACAAATTGATGCCTTAGAAGTAATGGGGGTAAATTCCTTAAATTATCTTGTATTCCCAAAAATAATAGCCTTATTGTTATATCCATTTCTTATTGGAATCGCTATGTTTCTAGGCGTTCTCGGTGGATGGATGGCGGGTGTTTATGGCGGCTTTATCTCAAGCGCTGAATTTATAAATGGAACTCAAATGGACTTTATTCCGTTTCATATTGTTTATGCCTTCATAAAAACATTAATTTTTGCCATGCTATTAGCAACCATACCTTCATTTCACGGCTATTACATGAAAGGTGGCGCACTTGAAGTAGGGAAAGCGAGCACCGTTTCCTTTGTTTGGACATCCGTTTCCATTATACTTTTTAATTACATATTAACACAACTGTTACTAGGCTCATGATAGAAATTAAAAATATAGAAAAATCATTTAACGGAAACAAAATTCTTAAAGGCATTTCGACCGTATTTGAAACTGGAAAAACCAATTTAATTATTGGACAAAGTGGCTCTGGAAAAACAGTTTTATTAAAAAGTCTTTTGGGTATTCACACACCTGAATCAGGTCAAATATGTTTTGATGGAAGAATTTACTCCGAATTAGATCCTAATGAAAAGAGAGAGCTTAGAACGGAAATTGGAATGGTATTTCAAGGAAGTGCTCTGTTTGACTCGATGACTGTAGCTGAAAATGTTGGATTCCCATTACGAATGTTTACCAAAGACAACAAAGCTAAAATAAAAGAACGTGTTGATTTTGTGCTAGAAAGAGTAGCATTAACAGACGCACATGGAAAATTACCTTCTCAAATTTCTGGAGGGATGCAAAAACGTGTTGCTATTGCTCGTGCCATCGTAAACAAACCTAAATACTTATTTTGCGACGAACCTAACTCTGGTTTAGATCCCAATACAGCAATTTTGATTGATAATTTGATCAAAGAAATCACGGAAGAGTACAACATCACAACAGTCATAAACACCCATGATATGAACTCTGTGATGGAAATTGGAGAGCGAATCTTATTCCTTAAAGACGGTTTAAAAGCTTGGGAAGGAACTAAAGAAGAAATCTTTAAAACAGATAATCAATCGGTTGTTGATTTTGTTTATTCTTCTAATTTATTCAAAAAAGTAAGAGAAGCGTATTTGAAAGAGTAAAAACCTAGCTTGATTTCAACAACTCCACCTCAGCATTGGGATTGAATAAATACGTTTTTCCAGAATTCATTTCAAGGCATTCAAAACGTTTGGTTCTAACGGCTATTTTCTTGAAAATCTTTCCATTTTGGATTCGGAAAACACTGCCGTAAGGAATTTCAAAAACGTAATTTTTATCATTTTGCTGATCAAATTGCTTCAGTGCCAAAGCCAAATTAGCATCTGTATCGCTGCTGGCTGTTGGATTTTTGAAATGTCTCGCCAGTAAAGGCAATAAATGATTAGGAAAAATCTCCGGACGAATGTATGGAATCATTAACCTTTGGAAAGAATATTTCCATTCATTTCCATGCGGCTTAATGTTTCGCCCAAATTTCTCAAAGGCCACCAAATGCGCAATCTCATGAATCAAGGTGATCAAAAACTTGTATTTATTCAGGTTTGAGTTTACCGTAATTTCATGCTTTCCATTCAGTCCTTTTCGATAATCTCCATGACGCGTCTGGCGCTCGTTGACAATCTTAAGATGCACTTGATTGGCAACAATAAGTTCGAAAACGGGTTTTACCGCATGCTCGGGAATGTATCTGGCTAAGGTTTCGCTCAAAACAAATAGGAGTTACGGATTAGTTGAAGAAACTTGCAACACTTTTCCATTGAAATATTTATTACCGTTCAACGTAAAATCATAAATATAATTTGCCATTTCACTTGCTGATATAGGTGCTTGATAGCCTGGAAAAGCTTCAGCTAGCATTTCAGTTTGCACTGATCCTAACGCTAAAACGTTGAATGAAATTCCACGATCTTTGTATTCTTCTGCCAGTAATTCTGATAATGTAATCACGGCTCCTTTACTCGAACTATAAGCCGCCAATCCAGCAAACTTCAAACTTCCCTGAATTCCGCCCATAGAACTAATCGTTACTACATGGCTTCCTTTATGTAGGTACGGCAAACAAATACGTGTCAAATTAGCGACTCCAAAGACATTTACTTTATAGATATTTTCGAAATCCTCTTGGGTTGTTTCTAGAAAAGGTTTCAACAATAAACTTCCTGCGTTATGAATGACGGCATCTACTTGTTTCCACGACTTAGAAAGAAAACTACTTACTCTATCTAATTCCAATTCATTGGATAAATCAACCGAAAGACAAGTAATATTTTCGTTCCCCAATAACGCCTGAGGAATTTTTCTAGAAATAGCAAGCACCTGATGACCGGCAGCTGCAAATAGCAAGGCCAATTCAAATCCTATCCCCCTACTTGTTCCTGTGATAATAATATTTTTCATGAAACAAAAATAAACAAAACCAACAAAAAAGTACTGCTTTACGCCAAGATTATTACGGCAATGAAATTAAAATTTTATTATAAAATTCATTATTTTTGATTCAAAATCCTAACCATCGAATTATCAGAAAATGAGAGAAATTATCACATTCCAAATCGCAAAAATAAGTGATATTGAAGGCGTTTTGGCACTACAAGATTTATACCTTGTCACTAATTTATCCGAAGAAGAAAAAGCTTTTGGATTTGTTACCACGCCATTTACAGTACAACAACTTACCGAAGTTATCCAAAAAGAAGAATTGTTCCTAGCAAAAGATAACAACAAAATCATTGGGTATATTTTTGCCGGTAGTTGGGAATTCTTCAATCAATGGCCCATTTTTAACTATATGAATTCCCTTTTTCCCAAACTAACTTTTTTAGATTTTAAGATCACTACCACCAATAGTTTCCAATATGGACCCGTTTGTATTCATAAGGACTACCGTGGAAAGGGATTAATAACTTCCCTTTTTGAGTTAATGAGAATAAACCTGTCGCAAAAATACCCTTTGAGTTTGACCTTCATTAACAAAATTAATATCCCCTCCACCAAAGCGCATACCAAAAAGCTAAAATGGACTATTATAGGCGATTTTCAATTCAACACTAATGACTATTATATTTTGGCTTATGACATGAAGCAATCCGTTTCTTATCTTATTTAAGCATTATTATTTCTTGAGTAGGTGTGTTTGCCATTTGTGCTACAGCAGGCAATAATTCTTGTATAAAGGACGTCATGTGGGGAATATCCATTGCATTAAAATCATCTGAAACATGATGATAGAATTCAAAATTCTCAAAATCGAAAGTACTAACCGATTGGCAAGGAACTTTGAAAACATCATAAAAAGAGAAGTTATCTGATCTGTAAAAGAGTTGAAATTCGGTTTCCTTTGGAAGAAAACCAATCGTGTTTTTCCCAGTATATTGATTTATTTTCCCAGCCATATTCGACTTATCAAAACCCGTAATATAAGCTAAATAATCTCTTTTCATTGGGACACCAATCATCTCAATATTGAACTGCGCATAGAGTTTAAAATCCTGTGCTTTCAATTTCTTGGCTAAATGTTTAGACCCTAATAATCCCTTTTCTTCTCCTGCAAAAAACACAAAAAGAATGCTTCGTTTGTTATTTTTGGCACTGCTGAAATACTTTGCCATTTCGGCAACTGCGGTTGTTCCTGAGGCATCATCATTGGCACCATTATTAATAAAATCCCCATTCACCCCTTTTTTATCTATTCCGATATGATCATAATGCGCGCTTAGAATTATAAATTCATTTTTTAGAACAGCATCAGTACCTTCAACATAACCAACTACATTAAACGCAGTACCCTTGAAAGTTGAAAGTGTATCCCGATACGATATGAAATAGGGCTTTACCCTATTATCTTTAAAAAATTGCTCTAAATAATCCGCAGCTTTTACCATCCCTGCTTGTCCAGTTTCCCTTCCTTCCAATTCATCTGAAGCTAAATATTGTAACGTTTTAGCAACATCCTTTTGCTGCACCGTATACGCGAGATGCGATGGAACACTATTTGCAGCATCCTTTACAACTACAGAAGAAGGTTTGCAACATAAGAAAAGAAATGGGAGTAAAAGAAAAAGTTTTTTCATAATTGAAAAGAATTAGTATTAATAAAGACAGCTGTGAATTAGAATTACACTTTTATAATTCCGTTTTATTTCGATAATGTTTTCTATAAACTTTGACTATTTGAACAACAGCCAAAACCACAAAAAAGAACGGAATTACGACTGGGATTACATACATAGAAAAGCTACTTGTATTTTGAGCTAATGTGTTTAAAATCAAAATTAAACCAAGCATCCCCATAAATGTACCTACCAAAGTTCCTGCAATATAATACACTTTGTCTTTATTTACAATTGAAATATAATTCCCATTCATCAAATAGAGATTCCATCCGGTCCAAAATGGTACTTGAAGAAAATTAATAGCGCTCAAAAAAACACCAATTAAAAAAGGAGAATACGTCGCATATTTTTCTACTATTCCTTGTTGTTCTATTGGTTGATTAGCGCTAGCAAAAAACGAATACGCTAAAATTAAGAGAAAGAAAATAGCACAAAAATCAATGATCTTCATTAATTTCTTATTACTAACCAATTGCTTTGCAAATAGTAATGATAAATAAATCACGAACAGCTCTACGAAAATGACTCCGGCTAAAAACAAAAACAAGCTATTAAACCCAAGTTTGACATATATTTCGAAACCGATCAAATTCAAATATCCTAACGGTATGGAACCAATAAAGCTCACTAAAAAACCAATAAAAATGTTCTTTAATGCCTTCATTACTTTAAAAATTTACAATTTTATTGCTTTGTTCTAAGTGCATTTTATATTCTTTCATGCCTTCCTTATGCAGTAAATAGCAAGCACCCTTTTTATGGTTCGCTGCGCTTATTTCATACATATACGTAATATGCCGTGCGAGTTCTTTCCAAGCAAAAAACAAAGAATGCTTTGGGTCGTATATGTGAGTGGGTTCACTCCCAGCGCCATTTAGTTCTACAACTGAAAAATTAAGTCCTTGCTCCAGTTCTACGATAGTATGGTACATTACATCCAATCTACCAAAATAGAAACCTGGAATTTGCAAACACATTTCGTTTATAGTCTGTGTTAATTTTGGAGTTATCCAATGATTTCCATCAATGAATTTTGCGCCTCGAGCATGATTCCCATAAGGCACCAAATTCAATTTCTCCCCTTTAGGTAAAATATCGAGTAGTTTTCGACCGTATTCCTGCTTTAAAACGGGCAATTGTAATTCATATCGTGGATTTTCTTTAATCAATTCCTCTACAGTTGAAAAGCCGTTACCAGTGACAATCAAAAATTCCTTTGATACGATTCCTGTAATTCTACCCGCTTTTTCATGAGGATAACGTACATAGAAAATGCCAACTTCATTATCAAATGGAATTAAATCCTGAACCACATAATCGAAATTTGCTTTCTGTGTATATTCTTCTAAATCGGCTATTGAATTGATTTTTTTTACTGCAGAACCACGCAGACCTATATCGGGTTTTGCAATCAAAGGGTATTTTATTTTTGCTTTTGTGATAACATTCAAAACGTTTTGAAGATCAGTTCCCTCTTTTATTAATTCCGTTTTCGGGAAATACTGTTGTGGAATCAAATCGTAAATTTCTTTCTTCGATTCCATCATAAAACCTCCATTCTTGATGGTTGGATTACAGGCATTGAAGAAAAAAATTGACTTTGCCTTGAGGGAATAATAGGACCATAAAAAATAAATAGGAATATATACAATCTGGAAAGGCCAGTATTCCCAATGCGTAATTTTATGAAAAAATAGTTTCATACTATAGTTATTAAACGGTGATAAATGACGAAGAATACTCCTGTTGGGCAATCAAATCATAGTGAAAGATACTGACTTTATTATTTTCCAACACGGATTGCGTGATACTTAAGGTCTTCAACTTGTCATTCCTATTAATCACAAGGCCGTTTTCATTATTTCCGGACTCCGTGTGGCGATGAAAACCATACATTGTTGATACTGAAATCTCCGAATTCTGATCCACAAAAGTATGAAACCAATTCGAGCGTTTTTCTCGAATGGCCAACGGATATAAAGTAGATGATGACCAAATGTGATTTTTTTTAATATCCAAAGGCGTGGTTTCTTTCTCCTTTCCGTTCCATCGCAATTGAAAAAGCATCTTATTTTGAAATAAAACTAAAGTAAACGGTTCTATATTTTCTAAATCAATGTCGTTCCAGAAATCCTTTGGCGAAAAGCTGCTGATCACATCTAAAACAACCAAACCCCTACTTTTTCGATACGGCAGTTGTACTTTATGCTTTTCATCAGCGCCATTTAACAGCACTAAAATCGTTCCATCTGCTCTAGTAACAAACCAAGTTCCACCTGCTAACGGATCCTTTGGAAAAATAAGATCATTCCCATTTATTGTATAGAGTCTAGGTGGAATAGCGCTAGGTCGCACTATTTTTTCATCCCGATTAGAGGTAATGATAATTTTATCCTTTGTGGTTACAAAACTTACTGTGCACATTGCTTCCTATATTCTATTGTAGAGCGAGCAACACCAAAATCAGGATTAACAGTAACGGTTTCACATTGTAAAATAGCTACTTTTATCAATGCTTGATGATGAATACAATGTTCCAAATTATAAAGTAACTCTCTAAAATAATTACTTTCAATCCAAATTTCTTCGTCATCAATAACTTGTAACAGCTCAATTTTCTTATTTTTTTTATCCACATTTTGTTGAATCATGACAATATTTTCGATAGCAAAAGCAGTATCCGTTTGAATGCGACTATTTCGTTCTCTAGTATCATAATTAACAACACCACAATCATATCGATTTTCTAAGCACTGAAACATCTCAATAATATGTCTGGTGTGTTCTCCAATAGTTGCATTACTTAATTCCGCACAAGAATTTGAATATTCTTTTTGGGACAATTGATTCAGCAAATCAATTAGTTCATTTAAGCTATTTTTAATAGAGGGTATTAGCATATTTATATTTTAAATCAACAAATTTGAGCCGACAGTTTTATCTTATAAACCACGGTATTGCAACAAAGAAAGGGAATTAGTACCAAAATAAAAAGTACACTATCCCCATTTTAACTTCATTTTAAGCATGTGCAGCAGAACAAAAATCACACCAATACTAAATCCGTAGTCATTTTAGTTTCTCACCGTGCTACTTTAAGTACTAAAAGCCAATTCCTAAAAATCTAAAAAGTAGTACTAGTACTCCTATAAAATTCAATTTTTAAACTTTTGACGAATACCAAAAAGGCTCATCACATGATTTAGTTTTAAACTTTAAAGTCGATTAAAACCGCTCTTCTTAGACAATCGTACCATTACTCAAAGCAAAGCTATTTTCCAATTTAAGACTAATCCCAATATTTAAAACTTGATTTAATGAACAAAACCCTTCCCAACCGAAATTGAAAAGGGTTTTTAATAATTATAATTTGTTTCTTACTATACCAATCCTCTTGAAATTACGATTCGCTGTATTTCAGAAGTTCCTTCGTAAATTTGTGTAATTTTAGAATCCCGCATCATACGTTCTACATGATATTCAGCAACATAACCATTCCCACCATGAATTTGAACCGCTTCGTTTGCCACTTCTAAAGCTATTTCTGACGCATATAATTTTGCCATAGCACCAGAATGTGCAATATCTTTACCTTCATCTTTTTCACAAGCTGCTTTCATCACTAATAATCTTGCAGCAGTTACTTTCACATACATATCAGCCAATTTAAAAGCAATCGCTTGATGATTGAAAATTTCTTTACCAAATGCTTTTCTTTCATGCGAATATTTTAAAGCAATTTCATACGCTCCAGTTGCAATTCCCAAAGCTTGAGATGCAATACCTATTCTACCACCATTTAAAACATTCATTGCAAAGGCAAATCCAAATCCATCATCACCAATTCTATTTTCTTTAGGAATCTTTACGTCAGAAAAAAGCAGTGAATGCGTATCACTTCCACGAATTCCCATTTTTCTTTCTTTTGGTCCAATATCAAATCCAGCCCAACCTTTCTCGACAATAAAAGCATTAATTCCTTTGTGTCCTTTTTCGATATCTGTTTGAGCAATAACGATATATGTAGAAGCAGATGAACCATTTGTGATCCAGTTTTTTGTTCCATTTAACAAATAATGGTCTCCTTTATCAATTGCGGTTGTTTTTTGTGAAGTCGCATCACTTCCTGCCTCAGGCTCTGATAAACAAAAAGCACCGATAACCTCTCCTTTTGCCAAAGGAACTAAATATTTTATTTTTTGTTCTTCATTGCAATATTTCTCTATACCCGCACAAACTAGTGAATTATTTACGGACATAATCACAGCAGCGGATGCATCAACTTTCGCAATTTCTGTCATTGCCAAAACATAAGAAATACTATCTAAACCCGACCCTCCGTATTTAGGATCAACCATCATTCCCATAAAACCTAAATCAGCCATCATCTTCACCTGCTCTGTTGGAAATTTTGAATGTTCATCCCGTTCAATAACGCCCGGTAATAATTCTGCAATAGCAAAATCTTTAGCAGCTTGTTGAATCATTAAATGCTCTTCGGTTAGATTAAAATCCATATTTTTATTATAAATTAAATGTTCTTAAATTTGTGGACAAAAGTAATTATTAAATATCAGATTTCAAACGTTTTCGTAAATTTAGCCAATGTTTAAAGAAAAATATACTGTAGTAGGAGTCATGTCCGGAACTTCGCTGGACGGAGTAGATTTGGCACACATTGTCTTTACTGCGAAAAATAATAATTGGAAATTTAAAATAGTAGATTCTGAAACTGTTTCTTATACAAGCGATTGGTTAAACAAATTAAAAATTGCCGTAGCCTTCTCTACGTCGGCTCTCGAAACACTGAATCAAGAATACACCTTGCTACTGGCAACTATTATTAGTGATTTTATCAAAAGGAAGCATCTCACGAATCTTGATGCCGTTTGTTCCCATGGCCATACAATAGTGCATCAACCACAAAACGGAATTACACTTCAAATAGGTAATTTGCCCCAGATTGCATCTTTGATCCACCAAACTGTAGTTTGTGATTTTAGAGTTCAAGATGTGCAACTTGGAGGCCAAGGCGCTCCTCTGGTTCCTATTGGCGATCAAATACTATTTCCTGAATATGATTATTGCATGAATTTAGGTGGTTTTTCGAATGTTTCCTTTGAACAAAATAAACAAAGAATCGCATTTGATATTTCGCCTGTAAATACCGTTTTGAATTTTTATGCCAATCAATTAGGGCTAGATTATGATGACAAAGGCAGTATTTCCAGAACTGGAATTTGCAACCAAAATCTATTGAATGAATTAAATGCAGTGAATTTCTATCAAAAAACACCTCCCAAATCGTTGGGTTTCGAATTTGTAAAAGAAACTATCTTACCTATTATCAATAGTTATTCCATTGCTGTTGAGGACAAATTACGCACTTTCACGGAGCATGCGGCCTTGCAAATTGCTTTGGCTTTGCCAAATAAAAACGGCAGTATTTTTATAACTGGTGGCGGTGCATACAATGATTTTCTTCTTGAGAGAATTCAATTCCATTTACCAAAAATGAAACTAATAATTCCAACAGCTAAAATTTTAGAATTCAAAGAGGCATTGATTTTTGCATTGCTCGGCGTTTTAAAATTACGAGGAGAAATCAATGTCCTAAGTAGCGTAACAGGAGCAAAAAAAGACCATAGTTCCGGTGTCATTTTTAGAGCATGAAAAACCAACGAGTCACTTACCTGATACTAATTTTAACAATTATTTTGCTAGGGCTATTTTCTAGAACATTTACTTTTATCCCATTGTGTATTGGAGACATTTTATATGCCGCAATGATTTACTTCATGGTCCGATTCCTACTTTTAAAAACGTCTAAACTAAAAATTGCGTGGATTGCTATTGCTATTTGTTTTGCAATTGAATTTTCACAGCTGTATCAATCAGAATGGATTATTGCAGTTCGAAAAACAGTCCCAGGACATTACATTTTGGGCCAAGGGTTTCTATTTAGTGATTTGATTGCCTCTATTTTTGGCGTTTTAACCGCTTTTATTTTAGACCGAACCAGATGATAATTCCCATTTATTTAAATTTTAAACACTTCAAAATAAAATTAAAAATACATAATTCACATTATTCTATTTTTTATATTTGCCAAAATTAAACATATCGCAAAAAATGAAAGATTTATTAAAGAAATTCGAAAATAAAGAACCTGAGATAGTTTTCCATTGGAAAGATGCGGAAACAGAAGCTGAAGGATGGACAGTTATCAATTCTCTACGAGGTGGTGCTGCCGGTGGTGGAACTCGCATGAGAAAAGGATTAGATATGAATGAAGTTTTGTCTTTGGCAAAAACTATGGAAGTAAAATTTTCAGTTTCCGGGCCAGCTATAGGTGGTGCCAAATCTGGAATTAATTTTGACCCAAACGATCCAAGAAAAAAAGGCGTTTTACAGCGCTGGTATAAAGCCGTATCCCCATTATTAAAAAGTTATTACGGAACAGGCGGCGATTTAAATGTTGATGAAATTCACGAAGTAATTCCAATGACTGAAGAATGTGGCGTTTGGCATCCGCAAGAAGGGGTGTTTAACGGGCACTTTAAACCAACTGAAGCAGACAAAATCAACAGAATTGGACAATTGCGCCAAGGTGTGGTGAAAGTCATAGAAAATCCAAGATTTTCCCCAGATGTTTCCAAGAAATACACTGTGGCTGATATGATAACCGGTTTTGGAGTGGCTGAAGCCGTTCGTAATTATTACGCTATTTATGGCGGTGAAGTAAAAGGAAAAAAAGCGATCGTACAAGGTTTTGGAAATGTAGGTTCAGCTGCCGCTTTTTACCTTGCTGAAATGGGCGTTAAAGTGATTGGTATTATCGATAGAGATGGTGGACTAATCAATGAAGAAGGGTTTTCATTCGAAGAAATAAGAGCCTTATTTATTGCCAAAGACGGAAACAAACTAGTTGCTGAAAACATGATTCCTTTTGATGAAATCAATCAAAAAATATGGACAATTGGAGCCGAAATATTCACTCCATGTGCCGCTTCCAGATTAGTTACTCAATCTCAAATTGATAGTTTGATTGGCAATGGCCTAGAAGTAATTTCCTGTGGTGCCAATGTTCCTTTCGCAGACGCGGCAATCTTTTTTGGCCCAATAATGGAAGATGTCGATCACAAAGTAAGTTTGATTCCAGACTTTATTTCTAACTGTGGTATGGCTCGTGTTTTTGCTTATTTCATGGAAAAGAAAGTACAAATGACGGACGAGGCTATTTTTCAAGACACTTCAGAAACCATTAGAAAAGCAATCGAAAAAGCACATGCTTTAAACAGTTCAAAAACTAACATTAGCGCTACAGCTTTTGAAATAGCTTTAAAGCAACTTGTGTAAATTATAGCGCTGTTCTTTTTTGAGCAGACGAATTCTAAGACTTATTACGATTTCCCTTAAATCAGTTTGATAAAAATACATCCCTGTAAATTTATCAAACTGTTTTTTTTATATCCGCTCCAGAATTTGAAAGAATGTGCGATCTAAAATCCCGTTTCTTTCCAATTTAAATCTTAAAAAGTAACAATTTTTATAATATATTAGCGTTTCAATAACAAAGAAAAATTATATGAGCATATTGTTACAAGCAGACACCCTATCTGTTGCAAGTGAAAGTTTAGCGGAGGCGGTCCCAGTTGAAAAAACGTTATCTATCATTGAATTATTAACTAGCGGAGGATTAGCGGGTCAAATAATAATGACTGCCTTATTCATTATGTTTTTTATAGCGCTATATCTTTATTTTGAGCGCCTAATGGCTATCAATGCAGCGTCACAAATCGACGTGAATTTCATGGGACAAATAAGAGAAAACATTAGAAATGGCCGCATTGATAACGCAAAAATCTCCTGCGCTCACTCTAAATCTCCTGTTGCAAGATTGATTGAGAAAGGAATTTCAAGAATTGGAAAGCCTCTAGACGATATTAATACCGCAATTGAAAATGCTGGTAAATTAGAAATATACAAACTTGAAAAAAATGTAAGCATGTTAGCCACTATTTCAGGAGCTGGTCCTATGACTGGTTTTTTAGGAACGGTAGTAGGAATGATTCAAGCATTTCACAAGATGGCAAGTTCTGGCGGACAAATCGAAGTTGGAGCGCTATCTGAAGGCATCTATACCGCAATGACAACAACCGTTGTTGGTTTAGTGGTTGGAATTATAGCCTATGTTGGATACAATCATTTGGTGGTGAAAACAGATAAAATTGTGCACCAAATGGAGGCCAATGCAGTTGACTTTTTAGACTTATTAAACGACCCCGCATAATTATGAATTTAAGAGGAAGAAATAAAGTTAGTGCAGAATTCAATATGTCGTCTATGACTGATATTGTATTCCTATTGCTAATATTTTTTATGCTAACATCAACTATGGTAACCACTAATGCTTTAGACCTGGTGCTACCAAAAGCAAAAGGAAAAACGGACAGTAATAAAAACATTGCAGTCAGTATTAATAAAAAACTGGAGTTTTTCATCGACAAACAACCAGTTTTGGAAAATGAGTTAGAAGCAAAATTACTATCGCTTTTTACTGCCGATCAAACTAAGGCGATTATTTTGAGAGCTGAAGAAGGGGTACCAATTGAAAAAGCGGTCAACGTTTTGGATATTGCAAACCGAAACCAAATTAAAGTTGTTTTAGCGGTAAGACCCAAATAACGATACTAGTCCTTCAAAAAAGAGTTAATCTACATGAAATATTTAGAAACAGAAGAAGAAAAAAAATCATTTGCTATCACATCAATCCTATTTGTGATTCTATTTGTTTTGTTCTTTTATTTAGGATTAACTTCTTTAGATCCACCTCCAGAAAATGGTATTGCTATAAACTTTGGAACCACTGAATATGGTTCCGGAGAGATTCAGCCAACAGAGCCCATTCAATCTGCACCGAAAGCAACTGCAGCCAAGCAAGCAGCATCTAGCGATGACGATATTCTTTCACAAGATATAGAAGAGGCTGTAGTTATGAAGCAAACTAAAAAAATACAACCTTCAAAAGAAACAGCAAAAGAAGAGGTTAAACCAAAACCGAAAGAAAACCCAAAACCTTCAAAAAGTACTTCTGACGCATTGTCAAGTATACTAAACGGGCCCAAGTCAGATGGAAAAGCAAAAGGCGGACAAGGAGATGATAACGTTGCTGGAGACAAAGGAAGTCTAAATGGAGATCCCTATGCCAATAGTTATTACGGCTCTGGAGGCGGCAGTGGAAATGGAAGCGGATGGGGATTAAATGGGCGAAATATCAGCTCAAGAGGAAAAGAAGTACAAAAATGTAATGAGTTTGGTACTGTAGTGGTCCAAATAACTGTTAATAGAAGCGGAAATGTTATTGCTGCCAAATATACCAAAGGGACAACAAATACGAATCCCTGCCTAGTAGAACCAGCACTGGCAACAGCTAGGAAATACAGATGGCAACCAGATGCCAATGCACCTGCGACACAAATTGGATTTATTACCGTTAACTTCAAATTAGGGGAATAATAACTTTTGATGAATTTCCAAAGACTTAGGAAACGTAAAATCAATTTTCAATAAACAACATGAATTATAAAGAAACTACGGACTGGATGTTTAACCAACTCCCTATGTATCAACTTCAGGGCGCTTCAGCCTATAAGAAGGACTTAACCAACGCCTATTTACTTATAGATCATCTACAGAACCCCCAAGAAAAATTAAAATGCATTCATGTTGCAGGGACTAACGGCAAAGGTTCTACCTCTCACATGCTAGCATCTGTACTTCAAGAAGCTGGGTACAAAGTTGGATTATACACCTCTCCCCATTTAAAAGATTTCCGAGAGCGCATTAAAATAAACGGAATTGATATTCCAGAAGCATTCGTTACAGATTTCATTAACAAGCACAAACATTTTTTCGAGGCAAATGACCTGAGCTTCTTCGAAATGACTGTAGGCTTGGCTTTCGATTATTTTGCAAAAGAAAAAGTTGATATTGCCGTAATTGAAGTAGGAATGGGTGGTCGACTGGACGCAACGAATATCATTACTCCCTTAGTATCGGTGATTACAAATATTGGATTGGATCACACTTCGTTTTTAGGCAACACCCTTGACGCAATCGCTTTTGAAAAAGCAGGGATCATAAAATCAAATATTCCCGTAATCATTGGAGAATATACCCCAGAAACACAGCCTGTATTTGCAGCTAAATCTAAAGAATGCAATTCAGAACTCTTTTTTGCTGCTGATTTGATATTTGAAAACTACACTTCTGATTTAATTGGAGATTATCAAATACACAATAAAAAAACCGTTTTACAAACCATTGCAGTTTTAAATACTCAAACAGCCTTTAAAATTACTCCCGACAATACCAAATCTGGTTTATTAAACGTAGTCAAAAATACAGGTCTTCAAGGAAGATGGCAACAACTAAGTGAATTTCCCAAGGTCATTTGTGATACTGCACATAACAAGAATGGACTAGAAATTGTATTGAATCAAATAAAAAAAGAAGATTTTGACAGTTTACATTTCGTTTTAGGAGTTGTAAATGACAAAGATTTAGAGGAGATTTTACCTTTATTCCCTAAAGAGGCAAATTATTATTTCTGCAAACCTAATATTCCACGGGGATTAGATCCTCAAATTTTAAAACAAAAAGCAGCTCATTTTGACTTAAGAGGCGAAGTATACATTTCTGTTTCAGAAGCTTATCAAAAAGCGATTGAAAACGCAACAAAATCTGATTTTATATATATTGGTGGAAGCACATTTGTGGTAGCAGAAATTTTATAATTTTTTTATTTTTTACTTGCACATCTAGAAAAGTGGCGTATATTTGCACACACAAGAACGGTAACGAAAGAAACCAAATTGTTTAGGGCGATTAGCTCAGCTGGTTCAGAGCACCTCGTTTACACCGAGGGGGTCGGGGGTTCGAGCCCCTCATCGCCCACAAAAACTCCATTAGAAATAATGGAGTTTTTTTTATGCTATTTTTTTTTAAATAGAATTTTGTAAATGGCAACATCAAAAACAGCACGGATCTAGCAATAGCGATATCCTTAACTACAACTGCTCTAATTCCGAACCCATTTAATCTTCCTTGTAGTTGTGCTGTAACCGGGTCCTACTAAAACCTTTCAATTTGAATATCAGAAATTCTGGTAAAATCTCAAGCTTCATTGTTCCTGCCTAAAGAATTGCATCGGCTTTGAGACTACCATCCTTGTGTTAATCCATTCTTCACTACCTCTTCATACTTTTCTTTATCAAAACTATATAGGTTAGGTGCTTTATGGGCTACATTACTTTTCTTTTCGTTCAATTTTGTTAGAATCCCAATAGCTGTAATTTTACGTAAAAAGTTTCTACGGTCCAGCTTTCTACCCAATATGGTTTCATATAATTTTTGTAATTCGGGAATTGTAAATTTCTCTGGCAGTAGATTATATCCTACCGGCATCAAATTCAGTTCCATACGCAAGGTCTGTAAAGCAGTATTTAAAATTTCTTTATGGTCTAAAATTAATTCAGGCACGTCATTATGATCAATCCATTCTATAATGTCATTTTTACCATCCTCTGGCGGAATTGCTTGCAAAAAATCGACCAATGCGTAATATCCAACAGTGACAAAACGGCTTGCAAACCATTTGCCTTCCTTTATAGGAATCCCGTAAAAGTCTAAAACACTATTGCTAAAGTCAACATTACACCTCCTAGCACTACCAAAAGTGGAAAACTGCCTTAGAAAGATCCCTTTCAATCCTGTTCTACCATACAAAACCGTGACCGCAGCCTCATCAATACCTTCATCAATTGACACAAAACCTCCTGGCAAAGCCCATAAATCACTATACCTAGTTTTTATCAGTAATACTTTAAGCTGATTGTTATGAAATCCAAAAATCACACAATCTATTGACAAACCCGGCTGATAAGACTCCTGATTAGCTAAAACATCTTTTAACATGTACTTTTACTTGTAATTAATACGCTCTTTAAAAGGTGCAATTTAGCTTATTTTTGATAAGAAAATAAATGAATGACCTATTTTGAAAAATCATCACTCTTGTTTTCGGTTTATAATAAAGAATTCATTTAGGCAAACGAAAAAACCCCTTCCCAAAGAAGCAGCATTTATACAAAAAAAACAACTACACAAAACCAAGTAAAAAAAATCAACTTACAAAACAACTGCCCTATGCATCACTATTAATCATGATGTGAAGACAATAGTTCATTATTACAACAACTTTAGTTTACGAACGCTCAATTATAAGAATAAATCCAATTCAACTGTAATTTTTAACCATTCGAATACCAACTAAAAAATCTTTAACAACAAAAATGATTGTGATTTATAACTTAACGGTATTAACCTAAAAATGCCATCCTTTTTAGGTGATGGCATTAAAACTAAATAATAATCATGTAACGTTATAGGAGTTCCAGGGTCCGCTCTAATGCCATACCGCGAGAGCCTTTTATTAAAATCGCACTATTGACAAATCCTGCACGAGGTAAATCATTTGAAAATTTTTCAAATGATTCATAGAAATAAAAATTACTCTGTTGTGTTCTATTTTCATAAAAGGCTGAACCAATGAAATAGCATTTCACTTTTTTTTCATTTTCCAATAGCATCACAATCGCTTTATGTTCTTGTACACTTTCCTGTCCCAACTCAAACATATCGCCTAAAACCATAATTTTATTTGGGTTTTCTAATTGTAAAAAGTTCTCTATTGCGACCGCCATGCTACTTGGGTTTGCATTGTAAGCATCCAGAATGATTTGATTCGTCCCCTTTGACACTAATTGAGATCTATTATTCTCAGGAATGTAACCCTCCAAGGCCTCCTTAATATCGCTGTCAGGAACTCCAAAATATTTTCCTATAGCCAAAGCTGCATTGATGTTATTTGCATTGTACAAACCTATCAAATGAGATTTAATCACTAGATCCGAATAACTAATTTCAACAAAAGGATTGGCTTTTACATCCGTAATATTTACAGCTGCCTCTACTTTATTAATCCCAAACGTATACGTGTTTAAACTTTTTGACTTTTCAACTTGAATGGCGTCTTCCAAATTTATAAAAACAGTCTTGTCTTTACCTGAAAGATAATGATACATTTCACTTTTTCCTTGAATAACTCCTTCCACGCCACCAAATCCCTCTAAATGCGCTTTACCAAAATTAGTAATATACCCATAATCAGGGGTTGCTAATTCGCATAGAAATTCAATTTCTTTTTTGTGATTTGCGCCCATTTCAACAATCCCTATTTCCGTTTCTGAAGTAAACGAAAGCAATGTCAAAGGGACTCCAATGTGATTATTTAGATTTCCTACAGTTGCTTTTGCTTTCATCTTTTTTGAAAGAACAACAAGAATAAGTTCTTTGGTGGTTGTTTTTCCATTGCTTCCCGTAAGCGCAATTATAGGTAGATTTAAATACTCCCGATGAAATTTTGCTAATTCCTGCAGGGCAATCAAACAGTCCTCCACTAAGATAGTTCTCTCATCAATAAAATAAGAATCGTCATCAATTACTACATAAGACGCTCCTTTTTCCAATGCTGACTCGGCAAATGTGTTGGCGTCAAAGCGATCCCCTTTTATAGCAACAAACAAGGAATTGGACTTAATATTACGTGTGTCTATTGAAACTGAGTTGCATTTTAAAAACAAACTATGAATGTACTTAATATCCATTTGAAACGATTTAAAAAAAGAAAAGCCCTAATCAAAGGGCTTTTCTTTTTATTTTATTTATTTATAAATTTAATTTCTTGCTGATCTCTTCTTATCTGCTTTTGGCCCTACTCTAGACATTGCACATCTAAAACCAATGTAATCCGTTGCCATATCTTGTGGAAAATACCTTCTTTGTGCCGGATCTAACCAGTAGGCTCTATCTCTCCAAGATCCCCCTTTGTAAACTCTAGATTCATCATTGATTAAGGTAGTTCTTTTGCTAGATTTATCATATTTTCTAACCATTTTCCCTAAACTGTCCGTTGTAACATTATGTTTAGGAGAGTTGTACATTACTTTATCTGATTTTCCTTTTTCATCATCAGACTCTGAATCGCCAAAATCATAATATCGGGTTGATTGTTTATCCCCATCTCTATAATTAGTATTATCGCTTTTATCAAAGTTCTGTCTCAAGTAAGTCTCTTGTTCGTCAACTGGCACTTGAGCAATCTGACCTGGAAAGTTTCTGGCTATTATTCTACCATTACTCAACGTGTCATACTTCATGTTGTCCTTGGTAACAATTTCCACTTTACCGTCAGCACCAATTTTATTCTTAGTATATTGATTTCCTCTAAAGTAGTTAAAATCGTTTGCTTCGTTATCAATGATAGGTCTATAAACATCCTGTACCCACTCCGCTACATTTCCGGCCATATCATATAATCCAAAATCATTAGCAGGATATTTCTTTACTTCATTAGTGATATCAGCACCATCATCAGACCATCCTGCAATTCCACCATAATCTCCATTTCCTTGCTTAAAGTTGGCTAATTGATCTCCTTGACTTTGTCTTTTTCCTGAACGAGTATACCCACCAGACCAAGGATATTTTTTCTGACCTTTGTAAATGTTATATTCTCTTTGACCTACATCTGCCGCAGCTGCATACTCCCATTCCGCCTCAGTTGGCAAACGATATTCTGGAAGAAGTATTCCCGATGAACGTTGTGCGTAAACATTTTTTGGTTCAGTAACTGTTCCGTCTTTGCCAGCTTTAGGTGTTTTTCTTGCTCCTTTTCCTCCTTTTAAAACGATATCTTCATTACCTCCGTAAGCTGAAGTTGGGGAATTTAAATACGTTTCTGTGTCAAAATTACTCTCCGCTGTCACATCAAGTGTTTTTGCATTCTTTTTAAGATATCCGCTTTTTTCTAGAAGAGCCTCGTTTACACGCTGCGTTCTCCAGTTACTGAATTCAGTCGCTTGAATCCAATTTACTCCCACCACGGGATAATCCGCATAAGAAGGATGTCTAAGATAATTATTAGTCATCGTTTCATTATAACCTAATCTATTTCTCCAAACCAAAGTATCTGGCGAAGCTCCTTCGTATATGTTTTTATATATTTCCTCCGTTGGTGGATACACACTTTTTAACCAATCTAAGTAATCCAAATACATCGAATTTGTCACTTCCGTTTCATCCATATAAAAGGATTGCACGTGCTGCTGTGTTGGTGAATTATTCCAATCGTGCATCACATCATCCTGCACTTTACCCATCGTAAAAGTACCACCTTCAACAAAGACTAATCCAGGTCCTGCTTCTTGTTTTTTCTTACTGGAACCTTTTCTACTATCCATGTTCCAACCCGTAGCTCTCGAAGTGTTCTTTGAATTGGATTTTTTACTGCAACTGGAGAAACCAACAATCAACACGATTGATAGCAACAACTGTAAGCCTATAATTCTGTTTGCTTTCATACTCTTTAGTAGGTAATAATTTTAGTGACGCAATATAATAATTAACAATTAACAAGCATCTAACTTTTTTTAATAAATCTGCAAATCTAACTTTAACATTAAATTATCTAATACAACGCAAATTTATAATAATTATTATTTACAATAACATGAAATGATTTATTTTTACTAATTAATAATAACCCACTATTAATCCCGTTAAAAAAACAATGAGAAAAATACTTTTGGCCATTATAGTCTTACTTCCGTTTGTTTCTTTTACTCAAATTAAAGGTGACATTACCATCGAATGGTTAGAAAAAAAAGAAATGTCTTATGGAGATTCTAAAGTTAGTATCCCCCATTTTACAGGCAATAGCTTTCATTACGATGCTTCCAATAAAACATTACTTTTTACCTTTAAAACGAAAGAGCCCGTTTTTTTTGAACAAGGAAAGGTGCAAATAACCAACATAAACTACGAATCAATTTCTTTGGATCAGCTTGGCGACTTAGCCTCTGAAAACATTCCAAAAACAATAAACGCATTGTTAGTGATCTCGAATTCAAGAGACCTTAAAGAGGCATTTGTTAGCATTTCCCCCATCATAAAGGATGATTTTGGATTCAAACGAATCAAATCCTTCTCTTATGAATTAGAGAACAATAATGCTAAAACAGTACAATCCACAAAAAGAGTAAACACAATCTCTAACACTGTTTTAGCAAGTGGAAACTGGTTTCAATTTTATGTAGAAAAATCCGGTGTTTATAAGATATCTAAAAACTTCCTACAGCAACTAGGACTAGATATTACTACAATTAATCCCCGAAAAATCAAAATCTATGGCAATGGCGGTCGAATGTTACCTCTGGCAAACAACATATCTTATCCGAATGATTTAATCGAAAATGCAATTCAGATTAACGGTGAAAGTGATGGCATTTTCAACAACGAAGATTACATCCTTTTTTATGCTGAAGGAGTAGACACTTGGAATCAGGAAAGCAGAACGCACCTTAATTTGTATGATAACAAATCTTATTATTACATTAACGTCCAAGGAGCTGATGGAAAGAGAATTTCTTCAATGGCACAACCTACGGGAAATAGTACGTTAAATTTAACGTCATTTGATGATTATCAATTCCACGAACAAGATCTTGTGAACATTGCACGCTTGGGCCGACAGTGGTTTGGTGAATCATTTGAAGTAAAAAACGAACAGGAATTTGACTTTATTTTTCCAAATATCGACACCTCCGTTCCTGTAAAAATAATGCTAACAGCAGCCTCTGCAGCTTTCACAAACACCTCCTTTAGCGTAACTGCAAACGGCAATGCAGCAGGTACCATTTCCTTTCCTGCACTTAGCAGCAATTCTGGAACCGAATTTATCCTAGGTTTTCTACCCAATAACTCTAATTTTAATGGTGCAGAAAACACAAAAATAAAATTAAAGTACAACAATAACGGCGTACCCGGTTCCAAAGGTTTTCTGGATAATATTAGGCTGATCGCCAAAAGAAAACTTCAAGGCTATGGAAAGCAATTTCATTTTCAGTACGATCAGTCCGGTTCCAATTTAGGCATTGTAAATTATGAACTTTCAAATGCTACAGGAATTAATCAGATTTGGGATGTCACTGATCCTTACACCGTTTCCAAAATCGAAAACACAAATCAGCCTACATTCAGTTTCAAAGCCAATTTAGGCGAACTAAGAAAGTACGTAGCAGTTGATGCCACAGATTTTTACACTCCTTTAAAAGAGAGTAAATCAAAAGTTGCCAATCAAAATCTAAAAGGGACTTTATTTAAAAATAGCCAGGGTCAATTTCAAGATATTGATTACGTTATTATTTCGCCCTCTTCTTTAATTTCACAAGCAGAGAAATTAGCTAATTTCCATCGCAACTATTCTAATTTAAATGTCAAAGTAATTCCTTTAGAATTAATATATCAAGAATTTTCTTCAGGAAAACAGGATATTGCTGCAATAAGAAACTGCATAAAATACATTTATGAAAATGCGTCAACGAGCACTAAAAGAGCAAAATATATTAATCTTTTTGGTGATGCATCTTATGATTTCAAAAATAGGATTGTAAACAATACGAATGTCGTGCCTATTTATCATTCTTTAAACAGCAGTACAACCGGAGAATCCTCTTTTGCCTCAGATGATTTTTTTGGATTAATGGATCCCTCCGAAGGAAATATTGTCTCCTTCTTTGGAGGAATCGACATTGCAGTGGGCAGAATGTTGGTAAATGACGCAAAACAGGCTGATGAAATGGTAAATAAAGTACTTGAATACCATGATGTGAAATCGTACGGGAGCTGGAGAAACAACTTTGTTTTGGTTTCTGATGACTCCGATATACCGTCAGATGCCAGTTTACAAAATAGACAAAATGGACTCGCAAATACGATATCTTCAGAGAAGCCATTTTTGAATGTAAATAAGATTTTACTAGATTCCTATGTGCAAGAAGCTTCTGCTGGTGGTTCCAGATACCCAAAAGCAAGAACTGATTTTTTTAATGCTTTCGAAAAAGGAGCTTTAGTATTCAATTATTTAGGCCATGGTGGTGAAGACGGTTTGTCAGCAGAACGTATTTGGGAAAAATCAGACGGGCAGAATTTAAGCAATCAATACAAATATCCCTTGTTCATAACGATTACCTGTGAATTTTCTCGTTTTGACAACCCATTTAGACCAACCGCTGGAGAATATACCTACTGGAACCCAAAAGGAGGAGCAATTGCCATGATTACTACGATACGCTCTATTGGTCAATTTAGTGCTGAAAACTTTAATGATGGGCTTACAAAAAACTTATTGTCGTATGGATCAAATCAGTACCAATCAATAGCAGAAGCATTGCGAATCTCTAAAAACAGCAACCCAAATTCAGCTACCAATGTTGTTTTTTATATTGGTGATCCAGCAATAATGCTTGCTATACCAAAACCAAAAATTATACTAACAAAAGTAAATGATATTCCAGTCAGCCAAACCATCGACGACTTCAAGTCATTATCAAAAATAAAACTAACAGGAGAAGTTACCGATGAAAACAACAATCCGTTGACCAACTATAGTGGTGAAGTTTCTACCACTATTTTCGACAAGGCAGTCAGCAGAACAACCAATAACAATGACGGAAATAGTCCTCCAATTAACTTTAACGTCTTAGGAGAAACAATATTTAGAGGAAATGCAACAGTAACTAACGGCCAATTTGAATTTAATTTTGTCGTACCTCGAGACATCAGAGTCCCACTAGCCAATGGAAGGATTAGCTTTTATTCCAAAAAAAACCAGCTTTTACAAAACGAAACTGGATATGATTCCACTATAAAAATAGGGGGAATAAACGAAAATGCTATTGCAGACAATATTAGCCCAAGAGTGAAGTTATATATGAATGATGAAACATTTGTTTCTGGAGGCACAACAAACGAATCTCCTTTTCTTGTTGCGAATCTTGAAGACGAAAATGGGATAAATACAGCAAGTGGAATAGGACATGACATTGTTGCCGTATTAGATGGAGATGTCAGCAATGCTTTTGTTTTAAACGATTATTATCAAACTACACTAGACGATTTTACTAGTGGAACACTTCGGTTTCCATTACGGAATTTAGCTCCAGGATTACACACCATTACATTCAAAGCCTGGGACGTATACAACAACCCAATCACCGCTGAGATTCAATTTATTGTAGTAGGTGATGAAACGATAACATTAACGCATGTATTAAATTACCCCAATCCATTTGTCAGCTACACCGAGTTTTGGTTTACACACAATAGACCATATGAACCATTAGAAGTTCAAGTCCAAGTAATGACAATAACAGGGAAAATAGTTTGGACAAAAAATCAAATTATTACAACAGAAGGTTTTTTATCAAAAGAAGTAAGTTGGGATGGTAAAGATGATTTTGGCGACCGATTAGGGAAAGGGGTTTACGTATACAAGCTAACCGTAAAATCAACCCTGACCAATATGAAAAGTGAAAAATTTGAAAAACTTGTAATACTTTAATAATATACTATATTTGTTAAATAAACAGTACCACTAGAATGAAAAAAATAATATTCCTTTTAATTTGTCTCTTACTTATTTCCTTTGCAAAAGCACAGGAGCGCGTTATAGTGCCCGGCGTTCAGTTTTTACTTGTAGCTGCTGATGCAAGAGCAGCGGGTATGGGTGATATGGGAGTCGCAACATCTGCCGATGCATTTTCACAGCAATGGAACCCCGCTAAATATGCGTTTTCAACAGATGCACAAGGATTTTCGCTCAGTTATACACCGTATCTTACTGATCTGGTAAATGATATTTCATTGGGACAATTAACCTATTATCAAAAATTGAATGATCGAAGCGCATTTGCTGGAAGCATTCGCTATTTTGGTTTTGGAGACATTGAACTAAGACAAACCGGAGAACAAAACGAAGATTTCCCCATAGTCTCTCCAAACGAATTTGCAATGGATGGATCCTATTCCTTAAAATTAAGTGAAAAGTTCTCCATGGCTATTGCTGGACGATTCATTAATTCGAATTTAAAAGTAGCTTCAGACAATAATGATGCCTCCTCCGCTAGTTCTTTTGCAGTTGATGTTGCTGGTTTCTATCAGTCCGAAGAAATAGCCTATAATGAATTCAACGGGAGATGGAGAGCTGGATTTAACATTCAAAATTTAGGTCCAAAAATTAGTTATGATAATGATGAATTCAACAACAATTTCTTGCCTGCTAATTTAAAAATCGGAACTGGTTTTGATTTTATATTAGACGAGTATAATAAAGTTGCAGTAAATGTTGAACTAAATAAGTTACTTGTTCCAACACCTCAGGATCCTGATTTAAATGGAGACGGCACGGTAACACCTGAAGAAAGAAATCAAAACAATGATAATTACAGATCTATAGGATGGACCTCAGGCGTATTTAAATCTTTTGGAGATGCTCCTGATGGGCTAAGTGAGGAAATCAAAGAATTCACTTATTCACTTGGCGCAGAATATTTGTACCAAGATTCCTTTGCGATGCGTTTGGGTTACTTTCACGAAAGTCCGTTAAAAGGTGCTAGACAATTTTTCTCCCTTGGAGCTGGTTTCAAATACAACGTTGTTAAGGTAGATGTCTCTTACTTATTTTCAGCATCAAAAGTTAAAAACCCACTAGAGAACACTCTCCGTTTTTCACTGACCTTCAATTTTGGAGATAAATACGACGAATATTAAACTAATATAAAATAATAATTAACAATCCAAATTTCAACTCAAAACATCGAGATGAAATTTGGATTTTTTTTCCTTAAAAAAGCATGAAAGAAATAACAATTACCACACAATTCAAAGTGTTCGAATCCATTCAGGAATTACCAAATGACATTCAGGATTTAATGACACAAGCTGTTGAAGTACGAAAAAATGCTTACGCTCCTTATTCCAAATTTAGAGTTGGAGTAGCCATTTTTTTAGATAATGGCAAAATTGTACTTGGTTCAAATCAAGAAAACGCAGCCTATCCGTCCGGGCTTTGCGCAGAACGTGTCGCTATTTTTTATGCAGGAGCGGTTTACCCTGAAGCCAAAATTTTAAAAATGGCCATTACCGCTGCGTCGGACACGAACCAAACCACAACCCCTATTCCACCTTGTGGATCCTGTAGACAATCAATAGCAGAATACGAAATCAAGCAGGATACACCAATAGAAATCTATTTCATGGGAGAAATTGGCGCCATTTACAAATCGGATTCCCTAAAAAACTTGCTTCCATTTATGTTCGATAAAAAATTCTTGTAAAAATTCCAAAAATTGCCTATTAAATTTTAGTTCTTACTTGGAATGTCTTATTTTTGCATTTCGCAAATTTGTGGGAGGAAACTATTTTGCGTTATAGTACAAATTGATAATACAATAACACTTTAGCAAAAGAAAAATTCAGATGAAAGAAGTTACAAAAGAAGTATATTTAAAGTGGTATGAAGATATGCTGTTTTGGAGAAAGTTTGAGGACAAACTTGCAGCATTATACATCCAACAAAAAGTTAGAGGTTTTCTACATTTATACAATGGTCAAGAAGCAGTATTAGCTGGTGCATTGCACGCTATGGACTTAACTAAAGACAAAATGATTACTGCTTACAGAAATCACGTTCAACCAATAGGTATGGGAGTTGATCCTAGGCGCGTAATGGCGGAACTTTTAGGAAAAGTTACCGGAACTTCAAAAGGGATGGGTGGCTCCATGCACATTTTTTCAAAAGAACACCGTTTTTATGGTGGTCATGGAATTGTAGGAGGACAAATTCCTGTAGGTGCTGGACTAGCTTTTGCAGATAAATATTTTGAGACTGGTGGTGTAACCATGACCTATTTTGGTGATGGGGCAGCACGTCAAGGCTCTCTACATGAAGCATTCAATATGGCTATGTTATGGAAACTTCCTGTGGTGTTTATCGTTGAAAATAATGGATATGCAATGGGAACATCTGTTGAAAGAACAGCCAATCATACTGATATCTGGAAATTAGGTTTAGGGTATGAAATGCCTTGCGGACCAGTGGACGGAATGAACCCTGTAAAAGTTGCTGAAGCAATGACGGAAGCAATTGACAGAGCGCGTCGTGGCGACGGTCCTACTTTTCTAGAAATGAAAACCTACCGTTACAGAGGCCACTCTATGTCGGATGCTCAATTATATCGTTCGAAAGAAGAAGTTGAAGAATACAAAAAAATTGATCCAATTACTCAAGTTTTAGATGTAATTAAAGATCAAAAGTATGCTACAGAAGAAGAAATCCAAGTAATTGATCAAAGAGTAAAAGCTTTAGTAGAAGAATGTGTGACATTTGCCGAAGAATCTGAATACCCTCCAATACAACAACTCTACGACGTAGTATACGAACAAGAAAACTATCCATTTTTACCTCATAAATTATAAATCAATTATGGCAACAATAATTACAATGCCTCGTTTGAGCGATACGATGACGGAAGGAACGGTAGCGACTTGGCTAAAAAAAGTAGGTGATAAAATCAACGAAGGGGATATCCTTGCTGAAATTGAAACTGATAAAGCAACGATGGAATTTGAGTCTTTCAACGAAGGTACTCTTTTACATATAGGCATACCTGCAGGTGAAACTGCACCAGTGGATTCTTTATTAGCAATTATAGGAAAAGAAGGAGAGGATATTTCCGCATTACTAGCAGAAAAACCAGCTGATGCAACTCCAGCTAAAGAAGAAACAAAAACTGAAGAAGAAACAAAAGCTACTGAAGAAACAGCAGCTGAACCTGAAGCTACTAAAACGACAGCGACTTCATCTGCTTCGTTACCAAAAGGAGTTGTGGTTATCACAATGCCTCGTTTAAGCGATACCATGACAGAAGGAACTGTAGCAACTTGGTTAAAAAAAGTAGGAGATGCTGTGGCTGAAGGAGATATTCTTGCTGAAATCGAAACTGATAAAGCAACAATGGAATTCGAATCCTTCAACGAAGGAACTTTATTGTACATAGGAATCGAAGAAGGAAACAGTGCGCCTGTTGATAGTCTTTTAGCTATAATAGGCCCAGCTGGAACCGATATTAGCGGAATAGCTGATAATTATAAAACTGGTGGAGCTCCAAAAGAGGCTCCTGCTGTAGCAGAAGAAAAAGAAGTAGCTGCAACAGAAAAACAAACAGAACCAATTGTTCAAGAAGCATCCACAGACGGACAGCGTATTTTAGCGTCACCATTGGCAAAGAAAATTGCAAGTGACAAAGGAATTCAATTAACACAAGTGAAAGGTTCAGGTGAAAACGGCCGTATTGTAAAAAGCGATATCGAAAACTTTACACCAGCTGCTGTAGCACCGCAAAATGCTGCAACTCCTGTTGCAAAAGTAGAAACTGCCGCTGCGCCTGTTGCTCCAAAAGTTTTTGTTCCAGCCGGAGAAGTTTTTACAGAGGAAATTAAGAACTCGCAAATGCGAAAAATCATTGCGAAACGTTTGGCTGAATCATTATTCACCGCACCACATTACAACTTAGTTATCGAAGTGGCGATGGATGACGCAATGGCTTCAAGAGCAGTAATTAATTCCGTTCCAGATACTAAAGTGTCCTTTAACGATATGATTATTAAAGCTTGTGCGATGGCTTTGAAGAAACATCCCAAAATCAATTCTCAGTGGAAAGAAGATGCTATTACAATTAATCACCATGTAAATATTGGCGTAGCTGTAGCTGTTGAAGATGGATTAGTGGTCCCTGTATTGAAATTTACAGATGCTATGAGTTTATCTCAAATAGGCGGAAGCGTAAGAGATCTTGCTGGAAGAGCTAAGAACAAAAAACTATTGCCTACAGAAATGGAAGGAAGTACGTTTACGGTTTCTAACTTAGGAATGTTTGGTGTCGTCGAATTCAACTCGATTATCAACCAACCTAATTCTGCCATCCTATCCGTAGGAGCAATTGTAGAGAAACCAATAGTTAAAAATGGCCAAATCGTAGTAGGAAACACCATGATGCTATCTCTTGCTTGCGACCACCGCACAATCGACGGAGCAACTGGAGCACAATTCTTACAAACATTAAAACAATACATTGAAAACCCAGTGACCATGCTTGCATAACCACTGCTTCTTTATAAATTCAAACCCATCTCGTTCTTCAGAACAAGATGGGTTTTTTGTTTTTGGGCATCACCTCACTTCTACTAGCGTTGCAGTGAAGTCGGGCTATTCGCTGTATCTTTTATTCCTCTCGTTAAAAAAACAAGAGAAATAAAAGGATGCCGCTACTATCCCTGATGCGAAAGCGACCAAATAACCCCTAAGTAAAGTCAATTATAATTGCAGAAATACCCGATTACGAAATATACTATATTTTCACAAGACAACACCATCTAGTCTTTTGCAATGAAAGCGTCCCAAGATATGTGAACTAGTCCGTTGAAAAACTTGCAGCATAACAAAGAGTAGGTAGGAAATGATGACTAAAAAAAATCGACATACAAACTAAAACAAATTGTCATTAATTTTTAAGCTTCTTTTCAATCCGCCTGGTTTTTTAAGTAGTTTTGCAATCGCAACTACGCAATAGTTAATTTACTATCTCTTGTAGAAAAATGAATTTTCATATTATAATTAAATAGTCAGGTCTATTTAATGTTATCAAAATACTATTACTTAAGCGCTGGTTTAAAATCATTATTAGCAAATAAACTATTAATTTTACGAAGTATTTAATTTATTACAAAATGATTGATAAACACTATATCGAACCAAATGAAGGCTTTTCTCAAGCGGTTATTGTACAAACTGGAAGTTTTAAAACCATTTATATTTCAGGACAAATTGGAATTGGTGCTAATTTAGAATTACAAACAATTTCAACATTTGAGAATTTAGAAAAACAACTACTAAATTGCAACGCTACTTTCAAGGATGTGGTAAAAATGAATACCTATATTGTAAATTTTAATCCAGAGTTTGATTTACCTATTTTTAGAAAAATTAGAAATAAATTTCTAGGAAATGCTGACTTTCCAGCAAGCACCTTGGTAGGTGTTGCCGTTTTAGGAAATAAAAATTGGCTCATCGAAATTGAAGCGATTGCTATTGTTGAATAAAGTGATGCGTTGCATGTAGTTTTCTAATTTGAATAACTTTTCATACTTCAAAAGTTTATAACTACTACCTTTTATTCTTCTCTTCAATCCATTTCGACATGTACTTCGTGCTTTTTAAAGTATGATGTTGTAGTAATGCACCCAGAAAATTATTCAAACGATGTTGTGGCAGATTCTCTTGTAATGTTAGTATTTGCTCTTTAAACTCGCTTTCAAACAACGTTCGCATGTACCGTTGCTTGATTATTTCAAATCCGTTTTGTTGGGCTTCAAGCCAAATTTTTTCATCTTGATATAAGAACACAGCCTTATTGGCAAAAATTATACAATTGTCCTCAACAAAACCATTCCAAGACAAATCGCCTTGCATCGATTCGGCACCAATGGTAGTGGTAACGCTTGGCGTACCAAATTGCATGGCTTCAAGTAATTTTCCTTTTATTCCTGCTCCAAAACGCAAAGGCGCTAAAACAACCCGGGCATGTTTGACTACTTCCTGCGCATTATCCGCACGACCAAGAATTAAGAATCCCTCTTTTGCATTATGTAATTGCAAGACTTTCTGTGAAGGATAAGCACCATATATACAACAAACAGCATCAGGCACTTGTTTTTTAATCAATGGCCAAATCGTTTCTTTGAGATATTGCACCGCGTTCCAATTGGGTTCATGTAGAAAATTACCAATAAAAACAAAATCTTTTCTTCTCTCAAATGAAAGTGTTGTATTTAAATTTAGAACAGCTTGCGGTTCTAATAAAAGCGGCAAATAATACAATACCGAGGCATCAATTTTGAAAGTGTTGGTTAGCAATTCAATTTCAAACTCGGAAATTATCAAAGATAAATCACAACGCAAAATACTGGCTATTTCTCGTTTGGCTACTTCTTCAACAAGGAGATCTGTTGTTTTGAATTCACGATTTTCCTTGAATGCTTTTTGTCTGGCGAGACGCAAAGAATGTAAATCTTCGGTATCTAAAATTCGAAGTGCGTTTGGACATTTTTCAGCCACGCGCCAACCAAACTGCTCTTCCATCATAAAACGATCAAAGAGAACTACAGTTGGATTAAGTTCTTCTACAAATGTGTCAAAACTCTCTGAATTGAGCACAATTGCCTTTTTGTCAACTTGAAACGGTTGCAAATCTATCATAAAGTCACTGTCTTGAGCAGGAGAAGCAAAGGTAATTGTGAATCCTTGTTCTTGGAACAGCGAAATCAATTGCATCATTCTTCCACCTGCTGCTGAGGAGTTGGGTTCAGGCCAAACAAAACCGATAATTAAGAGTGATTGCACTTTTTGTGTGTTGTAAATTAGTGCTGCAAAATACTACTTTAAAGTCGGATTGTAACTTTCCAGGATTGTAAATTCTATTGAAAATGGCTAACTATACTTTGCACCAGACTGCGTGAGGGACAGTAGTGGAAAGCCCGGAATTGTGGTGCAGCGCAGCGAAATCACAATGAGGACTTGCAGCGGATAGCCCGACAGCAAAAAAATGGCTAGGCGGAATGTAGCTTTGGCCATTTTTTTTGGTGGCACGCCCCACTTATTTTGACAGCAAAGTCACAAAGCATTTTGGTTATCGCGGTATAAATCAGGAAGAAAACACTAATTTTGTACCCACATAAATTCGATTAAAATGTTAGGATTAAAATTAGCAACCGACCCAAGATGGGTTAATATAGTAGAGTCAAATATTGAAGAAATTTTGACAGACCACGCCTGGTGTGAGCAAAAAGCAGCTTCGAATGCCATCAGCTTGATCACACAAAATTCGGAAAAAGAAGAATTAGTGACCGAATTGATGATTATTGCGCGAGAAGAATTAGAACACTTGCAAATGGTACACGACTTAATCAAAAGTAAAGGCTTATCACTGGGAAGGGAACGCAAGGATCATTACGTGAATGAATTATTCAAGTTCATGAAAAAAGACGGGAGTCGCAATGATGCTTTGTGCGAACGATTGTTGTTTTCGGCGATGATTGAAGCCAGAAGTTGTGAGCGTTTCAAAGTACTTTCTGAAAACATTGCAGATGCGGCATTAGCTAAATTTTATCGTGATTTAATGATTAGCGAAGCAGGACACTATACCACATTTTTAGGTTTTGCAAGGAAATATGCAGACAACGTCAATGTGGACAAACGCTGGAAGGAGTGGATTGATTTTGAAACATCCATCATCAGTAATTATGGCAAGCAAGAAACGATTCATGGCTAATATTTGAATAACAAAATTTTCTTTTAATAAATAAATTGTACAAAAAAAGGATACTTTATAGTATCCTCTTCTTGTATTTTAAAACTAATTCATTTATTTTCTTATCATAAATTCCGAACGTCTATTTAGTGCAAATTCTAGTTCCGTACAGTTATTTTGGCAATCAATTTTAGGTATGGATTCCCCAAATCCTTTCCCAGAAATTCTTTCTGAACTGATTCCTTTTGATATAATATACGCAACAGTTGATTGTGCTCTTCTTTCAGATAAATCTAAATTATAAGAGTCAGAGCCTCTAGAATCCGTGTGAGACTTAACATCGATTTGTAAATTACTGTTTTGTGCCAGTACATAAACCAATTTATCAAGCTCTACTGCACCACGCTCCGTTATATCACTCTTATTAGAATAAAAGTAAATGGGATTCAAAAGGATTTCTGTTTCTGTTACAACAACATCAATTGGCTCTAGTGCAACTTCCATTGTAATTAGCCCTTGTTTACTGCTGGCTGGAAAAGATTTTGTAACATAACCATCTTTGAAAACTTGTATTGTGTATGACTTTAGGCAGGATAAATCATAAAGCACTTCACCATCATTACTAGACAGCTGAGTATCTAAAATAGTCGTGGCGTTATCCAAAATTACCACTCTAGAATTAGCCAAAAGTGCTCCTGTTTTTGCATTTTTAACCACAATAAAAATCTGAGCTTTACAAATTGGAATCGCACTATAAATATGATCTTTACCAAAACGGTTACTAGACACATATCCTATATTTTTATCTTTGTTAAAACTAAAAGCAAAATCATCTTTCTCCGTATTTATAGGTTTACCCATATTATGTGGTTCTCCATCAGTATTTAAATCCACTGAAAAAACGTCTAAACTTCCAAAACCAGTCAAACCATTTGATGAAAAATACAAAATGGAATCATCCCCCATAAACGGAAAATTCTCATCCCCAACGGTATTGATCTTTGTTCCTAAATTTTCTGGAATACCAAAAGATCCATCGCTATTCACCTTTACTTTCCAAATATCAGTTCCTCCAACGGAACCAGGCATATTAGAGGCAAAATAAAGTATTTTCCCATCTTTATCTAAAGACGGATTGCCCGCAGAATAACTTTTACTATTAAATGGCAACGCAGTTATGTTGCTCCATTTTCCATTTTCTTTAGTCGCTTTATACAAATTTACTTGACCAAATTTGATTTTGCGTGTTTTATCCTTGTCAAATAATTTATCTTTAAAACTCTCGCTGGAAAAATAAACAACAGAGCCCTCCTTATTCATTGTAACAGGTCCTTCATGAAACCTACTATTTAATTCATTAACAGCAATAGGTTCAGAGTACTTCCCATCAGCAGTGTAAGTAGACTGAAAGATATCTAAATAGGGTTCGTTATTCCAACCATACGTTTTGTTGCTTTCATTTCTTGCACTCGCAAAATAAAGAACATCTCCATAAAGAATAGCACCAAAATCAGAGCGTTCTGAATTTACGGGAATTGCGTTTACCTCAAAACGATTTTCTAAAGCATTTAATTTTGTCAAATAATTAGGATCTTTAATGAAAACAATGGCTCGTTGATCATTGGGCATGCGATCAGCGAATAATGCCATTTGAATATTTGATTCTGCATATTTGCCATTGGACTTTAGCATTTGTGCATATCTAAAATAGGTTTCTGCATCTTGCTGAGATTGCGTTGCTTTAGCGTACCATTTTTCCGATTCTATTGTATTAAACATATAGTAATAGCAGTCTCCGAGTTGTTTACTTACATACGGATCCGTATTTCCTTTAGCAACCAAATTTAAATATTCTTGAACGGCTTTAACATAATCATAGCTTTCAACCAATATATCAGCACTTTTAGTCTCTTTATTTTGTGCTGTAAGCGAAAGACTTGTAAGCACAAAAAATAATAAAATTGTATTTTTTTTCATTACGTCGAGTAATTAAATATTAGAAAAATCTTGGGGAGCGGGACACTTTTTTAGATTCAAATAGATCATATAGTAATATGAACTCATGTGAAGAAGGAGTGGTTACTCTTAAATCAGAAACAATGTGATCATAAGCATACCCTATTCTTAACTCAGGTGTAACGGCAAAGTTAATCATTCCACCAAAACTATCTTGCAACCTGTAAGTTGCTCCAATTTCGAATTTTTCCTGATATAAAAAATTAGCAGATAGATCTAAAGATGGAGTTACATTAAAAGCTGATTTCAACATGAATGAAGGCTTGAATTTTAATTCGTAATTAACTTCAAAAACATAACCAGCGGTTAAAAAATAATGCGACACATCCGAGCCATATTGACGCCCATTATAATCTAAGTGTGCGGCTTTTATCATATTGGGAAGAGAGAGTGCAACATAGTATTTATCGGTATAATAAAACAAACCGGTACCTAAATTCAACGATGTATCGTTAATATCCTCCCCAAAAATACCCTCTGAAGGATCTGGCAAACTAGATTGAATATCTCTTAGACCTACTTTATGGAATGAAACACCCGCTTTTACACCAAATGCTAATCGTTGCGTATCCCCTAATTTCAAAGTGTATGAGAAATCTCCAAACACATTTTGCTCTGTTACGGGACCAATTTTATCTGACACAAAAGAGATACCCACTCCAACATTCTTACCTGCCGGTGCATGACCTGAGAAAGAAAAAGAAGCAGGCGAATCTTCAATATTCACCCACTGTTTTCTATATAAAAGACCCAAAGAAAGACTTTCTTTAGAGCCAGCATAGGCGGGATTGATAACATTCATATTATACATGTACTGTGTATAATGTGGATCTTGTTGCGCTTTTACATCTAAACATGCGAAGAGAGCTAAAAGAGACATCAATATTATTTTGTTCATATCTATATATTTTTCGTTTTAGAAGTCAGTTAAAAATAGCTGTGACTAATAAATTATTATTTATTCTTTTTCTCTGATTAGATAAATCCATCCTGTTTTTGGCTCACCGCTATTGAATTCAATTACGTAATAATAAGTAGCACTTGGAAGATCTTCTCCTTTATTTGACTGGCCATTCCATTGATCGGTATAATTCATCTGACTGTAAACTTTGATACCATATCTATTAAATATTTCCAATTTTTTGACATCCATCAAACTCAAATCGAAGAAATCATTTGAACCATTTCCATCAGGAGAAATTCCTTTTTGGATGTTGCAATAAATTGATTCTACTGTTACATTAGAGGTTGTCTCACATCCAGTACTCATAGATGTAACCGTAAGCGAATATGCCGCCGGAAATACTACTGGCGCTCCCGGAGTTGAAGAAATTACATCGGTAAGATTTAGTACATTAGAATTAGTTCCAACAAGATTCCCTTCTTTATCCTTCCATTGATACGAAACCTCATTTGGATTATAAGAGCCAGCTAATGGATTTGCGGTCAATATAAACTCTTTGTTTTCACAATCTCCTCTAGTTTCAAATTGAATTGGTGAAGGAATAGCGTTTATCGTAACTTCAGAACCTAAAGCTACACATGCAATACTATTTACAAAGCGCACACTAATTATGTATTTTCCAGGAGTCAAATCATTAAAGACAGGGCTGCTTTGATATCCGTTACCTACACTATATTGGACATCTACTTGTGTGTTAATTGCAATACTTCCAGCTGGCATCAAACAGGTAGGTTGTACGACTTGCATTAGAGTTGGAATTACTGGTAATAAAGGAAGTGGACTAATAGTTATACTTGTAAGACTTTGAACGGAACAAGTAGTGTCAGCATTATTTCTCACGTAAACTATATAATTGTTTGGAGCTAATCCTGCAAAAACATTGGAAATTTGATACGATGTACCATTCAAACTGTAGGATACTCCTGCTTGCGGCGTCACTGTAATTGTTCCCGCTGGTGTGGAACAAGTTGGCTGAACCACAGTTGAGGCAACAGGAATAACCGGAGCAATTGGAATTGCATTTATAGTAGTCGCAGATAAAGATGACTGCACACAAGTGTTATCTGTTGCACTTCTTACATATAACGTATAAGTATTTGGAAGTAATCCTGAAAATGAATTGGAAGATTGATATACTGTGCCATTTAAGCTATATTCTACTCCTACTTGCGTTGTGATTGTGATACTTCCTGAAGGAGTTCCACAAGTAGGTTGTACTACACTTGATGTGGTAGGGACTTGAATTACTTGTATCGCATTTATCGTTATAGCAGTCGATGACGGAGTTACACAAGTGTTATCCGCTGTATTTCTCACGTATAAAGTATAAGTATTTGGTGCCAATGCTGTAAATAC
>NZ_FRBU01000099.1 GCF_900142695.1 Flavobacterium xanthum
TTCAGTACATGACAAAAATTATATTTCGCTGTTAGTCAGTAAAATACGAGGTAAGTATTAGGAAAAGAGACCGGTATTTTGTAAATTATAAGATTATTACTACATAATTTTTATAATGAAAAACACCAGTCTCGGAAGTAAAGATAGTACATTGATCTCGGTTTTACAAAGCCATTTTAAAGGAGAAATCAGTCTGCCAAGGGTTAAGCTCATTTGTTTATTTATAACGGCTTTATGCAAAATAAAGACAATTAATTATGATCGATTAGCCTCTGGATTTGACACAAAAGCGGCTAAGAGTAGTTCTTATAGGAGAATTCAAAGATTCATGAAAGAATTTGAATTCTCAATGAAATTAGTATCTACCTTGATATTTAATCTGTTGCCTTTACAGAGTGGTTTAGTATTGGTTTTAGATAGGACCAATTGGAAGTTTGGTTCTCAGAATATTAACATATTGATGTTGGGAATTAGCTACAAGAATGTAGCGTTTCCATTGATGTTTAAAATGTTAGATAAGCGAGGGAATTCAGATACCCAGGAACGAATCGAGTTAATCAACAAATATATCGAATGGTTTGGAAGTGAGACTATTGATTGTTTACTGGCAGACAGAGAGTTTATTGGAAATGAATGGTTAGGTTTTTTGAACCAAAACAACATTAGGTATTACATCCGAATAAGGAATAATTTCAAAATTTATTCCTACCAAAAGCAAAAAGAAATTAAAGCTTTTTGGCTTTTTAATCATTTAAAAGTAGGAGAATTTTATCACTATCCCAAAATAGTAGAATTACATGGACAAAGGTGCTATTTATCTGGAAGCAAAACTATCGATAGAGAGGGTAAAATGGAATTTTTAATTCTTGTTTCATTTAACAAGCCAGAGCAAGCTATGGAATATTACAGACAGAGATGGCAAATCGAAACACTATTCAGAGGCTTGAAAAGTAGTGGATTTAATATTGAAGATACTCATGTGACCGATTTACAAAGGCTCGAAAGACTTTTCTTGTTGACAATGATTGCTTTTGTTTGGTGCTACAAGATTGGGGACTATATCGACCAGAATAGTAAACCAATAAAAATAAAAACGCATGGAAGAAAAGCAATAAGTGTATTTAAATATGGATTAGACTTCTTGTCAAAATTTCTTTTGACTGGATTTAACAATCTAAATTACAGCTTATTTAGTTTTTTGTCATGTACTTAA
>NZ_FRBU01000001.1 GCF_900142695.1 Flavobacterium xanthum
GCCATTAGCAACAACCGCATCCAAAGCATTGACAATCAAAACGTAACTTTTACGTACAAAGATTACCGTCAAAACGGGTTCAAGAAACAAATGACGCTCACGCACGAGGAATTTATTCGAAGGTTTGCGTTGCATATTTTGCCCAAACGCTTTGTAAAAATACGTCATTATGGTTTTTTGAGTAGCACATGGAAACGAGAAAAATTAAAAGTTTTACAGGAAAAGCTACAAGTAAAAGTATTAGAAAAAATAGAGAAAAAACCTTTTCTCCCCAAATGCCCTTGTTGCAAAACAGGCAATTTACATAGAATAGCTGTTTTTGACCAGCGCGGTCCGCCTGCTTGGTATCTTGGCGATAGCCAGAGCTCAAGTTCCTGTGAAAGTTAACTTTATGGGTAAGGGATTTTATAAGTAAATGTGAAGGAAATCACGATAAAAACCACTTTCATTATACGACAAAAAAAAGAGGACTCTAAATCCTCTTGATAATCCTTCTAATAATTTTACGATAACTCCATAGTGTTAACGGCATGTAACCGGTTCCGTTCAACCGCGGGTTCATTGTTCGTTCTTCGAACGCAACGAAACCCTAGCTGTTAGCGGTTCGTTGTTTTTTATTTGTATGTTGATTTTTATATATTTTGTCCAAAAGTCAGCAAGTTACTGTCAGGGTCAAGCAATGCAAATTCCTTTTGTCCCCAAGGTTGTGTTTTCAGTGTGCCATTCGGATGAATTTCTGTTTTATTGTCAATCAATGATTTATATAAATTGTCAATATTATCGGTCCTTATATAAACTTGACCATAATTTTTTTTTGGTTCAAGTTCTTTAAATTCAAAAAAATGAATTTCTATATTGTCTTTTTGAACCATTAAGTAGCCTTCATAATTGCCTACTTCTTGAAAACCTAATTGGTTAATGTAATAATTCCTTGTGATGGATTTATTACGCATTGGTAATTTTGGATTTATATTTGTTAGCATTTTTTTTAATTTTAAATTATTTTGTTTTGATTAAATTACTGGTATGTAAAAGTCAACGATAGATTTATTTTCTGGATGTTCGCTGAAATTATTATGGAATATTTCAAATGGATTTTTGTCGGCTTTTTTATATCCATTTTCATTCATCCAAACGAAAAGCCCATTCCAAGATTTTTCAAAATCTATGGGTTCAATTTCAAAATGACCTACAATATATTTTCCCTTTTCAATAGTAGTAAGACCAATTTCTCCTTTTACTTCAATTGGTTCTTTCAATAGAACGCAAGCACTCATTCTAACTTTTTCGGGTTCAGTAATTTTAAAACTGTCGTGATAAATTCTCGCCATTTTAAAATCAGGGTAGTCAAGTAGTCCTTTGGGTTTTGCCCACAAAATGAGTTTTTCAAAAGCATTATGTAATCCACTCACTCCAATTTGGGTAAGAAAAGCAAAGTCTAATTTTGGGATTTCTTTAATTTCAATTTTTGCATTCATTTTTATCCAATTTTTATGATTATTAATGTTGCAAATGTAGTCTTCAAATATTGGTCGGATTTGTCCATTCTTGCTTTCAACTATACCAATCTTGCTATAATTATTTGGACTTAATTTTCTGAATTCGGAAGGACAAACTCCATAAACTTTTTTAAACGTCCGTGTAAATGAAGAATTACTATTAAAACCATAATTTAACGCAAGTTCGGTTACTGTTGTTTCTTTTTGGTGAATTAATAAAGAAGCCGTTTTTTCAATTCTCTTTCGAATAATATATGAATTAAGCGTTTCGTTTGTGTATGCTTTAAAAAGTCTGTGTAAGTGAAATGGTGAGTAATAAGCAAAGTCTGATAACTTTTCTAACGATAAGTCACTGTTTAAATTATTGTCAATATATGTCAAGATTTTATTTATTCGTTTGATATATTCTTCGTTCATTTCGTTTGTTGTGAAGTGTCGTTTTACAATGACCGCTAACGTCCCCGCCGCTTGGCGATGGGGCAAAGTTCAAATCCGAGATTTTTCGGCTAAAACAAAATGTCTTATGAAAAATAAATATGATGACACCTCATAATTTGCCCTATTGCCAAACGGCTGTTATGCCTTCGGTTTTTCTTTTTAGGTTACAATTTTCGGTTTCGCTTCCGCACCGTTTAAGTCGGAAACAATTTTAAATAAAATATTATGTTTTCAAAACACACAAAATTTCAAAATGATTGTGGAACTAACAATCTTTTAAAGTCAGTAACTATTTACCGATTTCTCTGGCTTCCAATTTTTAAGTCAACCAAAGAAATGGTAGATAAACTTTAACTATTTAGCCAATTGATAAATAATGCTAAAATTATATGCAATGTGGTTAGTTACAATGTCGTATTTTTCTATTACCCATCCGTCTGCTAAGTGTTGGTTAAGTTCTGTTAGTTCAAATTCAACATTACGTTTTCCACTACTACTTCCACCTTCTGAAACTTTAGAAGATACATTTGCTACTAATACTTTTTTCATTTTATTTATTATTAAGGTTTATATTAAATTTTACCGCCTCAGTTTCGGTTCTGCCAAACTGAGGCATAACTTGTATATAGGCGATACAAACCTTCGCCAATCTACCCAAAACTGGGTGTATATGCGAAGGTTTGTATCGCATTATTCATTTCTCAAATGTATTAAAATATTCTTACAAATCTGTATCTATTTTAAAACGAAGTTATAAAAAAAAAACACGCTACCGTAGCCCCGATAGCAGCAAAAATCCTTTGCTGTGGCGCCAGGCAAAAGCAAAGATTGCAGCGCATAGCGGGACAAAACGCCTTATGAAAACCAATCGTACTGCTCCATAAAAAAAGCCCGCCAGTTTTCACTAGCAGGCTTGATATGTTTGCGGGTAAACGGTTAAACAAGGAACCGATTAACCATATAAACTGAACTATTTAATCAACTCAAAACTTCTTTTGACAAAAGCAGTCAAGGCTTCGCCTTTTAATAGGTTTTGAGATAATTTAGCCAAGTCAAGCGCTTGTTTTACTAAACTTTCCTGAGCGTCTTTGTCTTTGTTGTTCAAGATGCTGGTTGCCAATTCAGAGTTGGTGTTTACCACTAAATTGTACATTTCCGGCATGTTGCCCATTCCAAACATTCCACCACCACCGGACTGACTCATTTCTTTCATTCTACGCATGAATTCTGGTTGCGTGATGATAAATGGAGACGCATTACTGTCTAAAGCTTCCAGTTGAACTGAATACGTTTGTTTAGGAACGATCGCTTCCAGAACGGTTTTTAAGTTGGTTTGTTCTTCTTCGGATAATTTAGAAATTGTCGTTTCCTCTTTCTTGATTAAATTATCAATATGATCTGAATCGACACGTACAAAAGTCATGTTGCTGTTGTCGCCTTCAATTTTTTGAATCAAATGTGAAATTATAGGAGAGTCTAGCAATAAAACTTCGTATCCTTTGTCTTTTGCAATTTCGATATAGGAATGTTGCGCTTCCTTGTTTCCTGCGTAAAGCACCACTAATTTTCCGTCTTTGTCCGTTTGTGTAGCGGCAAGTTTTTCTTTTAACTCCTCTAGTGTGTGGAATTTTCCATCAACCGTTGGATATAAAACAAAAGCGCCTGCTTTTTCGTAGAACTTATCTTCGGATAGCATTCCGTATTCTAAAACGATTTTGATATCGTTCCATTTTTGCTCAAAATCTTCACGGTTTTCAGTGAATAACGATTTTAATTTATCAGCTACTTTACGGGTGATGTAGTTCGAGATTTTCTTCACTGCAGCATCCGCTTGCAATCCAGAGCGCGATACGTTCAATGGAATGTCTGGAGAATCCACAACACCTTTTAACATCATCAAGAATTCAGGAACAATTCCTTCTACATTATCCGTTACGTACACTTGATTTTGGTACAATTGGATTTTGTCTTTCTGAATTTGTAAATCAGATCCTAATTTTGGGAAGTACAAAATACCAGTTAAGTTGAACGGGTAATCTACATTTAAATGTATGTGGAATAACGGTTCTTCAAACTGCATTGGGTACAATTCATGGTAGAATGTTTTGTAATCCTCCGCTGATAATTCTGTTGGTTGTTTCGTCCAAGCCGGATTTGGGTTGTTGATGATGTTGTCAACTTCAACTTCTGTAAACGTTTTGTCTACATCTTCGGCAGCTACTTCCTCGCCCTTTTTTTGTTCTATTTTCTCTGTTTTGGTTCCAAATTTAATTGGAATCGGCATAAACTTATTGTACTTGTTTAATAGCCTGGTGATTTTAGATTCTTCTAAAAATTCCAACGAATCTTCGGCAATATGCAAGATAATTTCAGTTCCACGTGTAGTTTTGTCAGCTGGTTCTAAGGTAAATTCTGGGCTTCCATCACAAGTCCAGTGTGCTGCTGGTTCATCTTTAAAAGATTTAGTGATGATTTCTACTTTTTCGGCAACCATAAAAGCAGAATAAAATCCAAGACCAAAATGTCCAATAATTCCGGAATCTTTAGCCGAATCTTTGTATTTGTCTAGAAATTCTTCGGCGCCAGAAAAGGCCACTTGGTTGATGTATTTTTCTACCTCGTCAGCCGTCATTCCAAGACCTTGGTCAATGATGTGCAATTTCTTTCCTTCTTTATCGATTTTAATTTCGATAATTGGGTTTCCGTACTCTACTTTGGCTTCGCCAATGCTGGTTAAATGCTTTAATTTAAGTGTTGCATCTGTTCCGTTCGAAATCAACTCACGTAAGAAAATTTCGTGATCGCTGTATAAGAATTTCTTGATTAAGGGAAAGATGTTCTCTACCGAAACATTAATTTTACCTGTTGTCATATTATGAATTTTTTAGTTTATTTTGATGGTTATAATTCTTTCAAATGTAATACCAATTATAATGGAAGTGACAAATTGTCGCAAGCGTTAATTATGATATAAAATAATTTAATTCTGAAACAAACGTGATTGATTGCTTTGTATATTTGTGTAAGTATTAATTCATTAAATTTAAGAAAATGAAAAAAGTTATTTTATTATGCACATTAGCCGTTTTGATGTTTGCATGTAAGTCAACATCAGCTACAAGTACAAACACCGATAGAAAATCTCAGGTAGCAATGAAAGGAAATTGGGTAATTAGTTCTGTAACTTATCCAGGTTCACAATATGTAAAAGTGAATACTTTTCAAATTGCGGATTCAGAATGTTTCGTAGGAAGTAATTGGAAATTTGTTTCGAATAATAATAAAGGAACTATGGCTTTGACAAAAGCGAATTGTATGGCATTCAGCTCACCAATTACATGGTTTGTCAACAATGATGGGCAGTTTGTCCTTAAAGTTCTTAATGCTGGAGAAAAAGCTAGAAAAGTAAAAGAAGGGTATATTTTATACGTAGCCAATCAAACAGAATCCTCTTTTCAATTGATTGATAAAATCGATGTAGCAGGAAAAATGACTGATGTAGTATATCAGTTTCAAAAAGTTAATTAATTAAAAGAAAATAGATATGAAAAAGATTTCGATAGTTGCAATAGCAACAATAATGGTTATGGGTTCAATGTTTACCAGTTGTGAAGCTATAAAAAACACTAACAAAACACAAAGAGGTGCCGGAATTGGTGCTGTTGCAGGAGCTGTATTAGGTGGTGTTCTAGGAAATAACCTTGGTAAAGGCGGTAATGGTGCAATGGGAGCTGTTTTAGGTGGAGTTGTAGGTGGCGTTGCCGGAGGTGTAATTGGTAACAAAATGGACAAACAAGCAAGAGAAATTGATGCTGTTCTTCCAGGTGCTGAAGTAGTGCGTATTGGAGAAGGAATTAAATTAGTTTTGAATGAAAATGCAGTGCGTTTTGATACAAACAAATCTTCTTTGACTGCTGGTGCAAAAGCAAATTTAGATAAATTAGTTCCCGTTTTCGCAGAATATCCAGATACTGATATTACAATTTATGGTTACACAGATAGTACTGGTCCAGCAGATTATAACTTAAAACTTTCAGGAGAAAGAGCAGCAGCGGTTAAAAATTATTTAGCAAGCAAAGGTGTTTCTTCTAGTAGATTTCAAGTTACTGGTTTAGGAATTGCTGATCCAATTGCTTCAAATGAAACAGTGGATGGTAGAAGCCAAAACCGTCGTGTTGAATTTGCTATTACTGCAAATGAAAAAATGATTAAAGATGCAGAAGCTGAAGTGAAAAACTAAGCCAAAAACACTTTAAAAACAAGGGCTGTTTCGTCAAGAAGCAGCCCTTTTTTGTGCCTAAATTTGAATTAAACATCGTAAATTTGCAACTTTAAATAAAGAGGATGCTAGAGATAAAAGACATATCGTTTACTTACAGCGACAAGCCAGTCATTGAAAATATTAGTTTCACCATTGCCAAAGGGGAAAATACCGCTATTATTGGTGAAAGCGGCTGCGGTAAAAGCACGTTGCTAAAACTGATTTATGGGTTGTATAATTTAGACAGCGGTGCAATAAGCTATAATGAAAAACCCATTTTAGGTCCCAAATACAATCTGGTTCCGGGAGAAGATTACATTAAATATTTAGCGCAGGATTTCGATTTGATGCCGTACATAACTGTCGAAGAAAATGTGGGGAAGTTCTTGTCGAATATGTATCCTGAGGAGAAAAAAGCCCGTGTTCAAGAATTATTGGATATGGTCGAAATGACCGCTTTCGCAAAAGTAAAAGCGAAATTCCTAAGTGGCGGACAGCAACAACGAGTGGCTTTGGCCAGAGTTTTGGCTTTGGAACCCGAAATTATTTTGCTCGATGAGCCTTTCAGTCAAATTGATTCTTTTAGAAAGAATTCCTTACGTCGCAATCTATTTAAATACTTAAAGGACAAAGGCGTTACTTGTATTATTGCCACGCATGATAGTACCGATGCGTTGTCTTTCTCTGATGAAACCATTGTGATTCAAAACGGGAAAATAGTGGCAAAAGGAGATTCTAGATCCTTGTATGAAAACCCAGCCAACAAATACATTGCATCTCTTTTTGGAGAAGTCAATGAGTTGCAATTGTCTCAAATAATAGATATTGAAGACGATGAGGATGTAGCACTTTTATTGTATCCGCATCAATTGAAAGTAGTAGATAATGCCATTATGAGCGCCGTTGTAAAGCAATGTTATTTCAAAGGAAGTCATTATTTAGTCAAAGCCGCTTTTGAAAGAAGAGCGATTTTCTTCGACCATGATTCGGAATTAGAACACAATCAAGAAGTATTTTTGATGTTATCCTGAGAATAAGTGTTCAGTAATCAGTGAAATATTATTCAGTATTCAGTGTTGAGTGATTTTTAGTTCAAATTGCGACATAAACCTGAAGTTGTTTTTAACTTTGATACGAGTTTTTTTAGTGCAAAATAAAACCCCAAAATTTTATAGATTTTGGGGTTTTGTTTTATGTTCATTTTTCATGTTTTACTTTCTGAACACTTAGAAACTGATCACTGAACACTCTTAAGCGTTAATTCTTCAAATATTTTTCTAAGAATTGATCTTGTTCCCAAAGCAAGTGCAAAATATTCTCTTTGGTTACATATCCGTGTGCTTCTTTTGGAAGGATTACCATTCTTGCTGGAGCGCCTAAACCTTTCAAAGCCTGAAAATAACGTTCGGTTTGCAACGTGAACGTTCCTGGATTGTTATCGGCTTCACCATGTACTAAAAGCATTGGCGTTTTCATCTTGTCCGCATTCATAAATGGCGACATTGTATTGTACACTTCAGGAGTTTCCCAGTAATTGCGCTGTTCACTTTGGAAACCAAACGGAGTCAACGTTCTATTATAAGCGCCACTTCTAGCAATTCCGCACGCAAAAAGATTAGAATGTGTCAATAAATTTGCTGTCATAAAAGCACCATACGAGTGACCACCAACGGCTACTTTTTTTCTGTTGATATATCCCAAAGCATCTACGGCATTAATTGCAGCTTCTGCATTGTCGACTAATTGTGTGATGAAATTATCATTTGGTTCTGTTGTTCCTTCGCCAATAATTGGGAAAGCAGCGTCATCAAGAACGACATAGCCTTTGGTTACCCAATATACGAACGAACCATAACTTGGAAACGTGAATTCATTTTGGTTTTGTGTGCTTTGTCCTGCTGAATTTTTATCCTTGTATTCTGCTGGATACGCCCAAATCAACAACGGCATTTTCTCTTTTTTGACTTTGTCGTAACCAACAGGTAGATATAATGTTCCTGATAATTCAACGCCATCTTTACGTTTGTATTTAATCACTTCCTTGCTCACGTTTTTGATACTTTCAAAAGGATTTTTGAAGGTTGTAATTGGTGTCAGTTTGTTTTTTTGAAAAATATTTCTCAAGTAATAATTCGGATATTCATTTTTAGATTGAATTTGGACTAAAACCGTTCCTTTTTTGAAGTCTTCAATTTCCAAAATATCTTCTTTTTTATCGGTGTAATTTGAAGTGTACAAACGTTTTGCTTGTGCTGTTTTCAAATTAAATTCACTAATAAATGGGAATTGCCCGTTTTTAGTAAATCCGTCCCCAATAAGATACGCATTATCATTTTCGATGGCCAAAACATATCTGTTGTATTCGTTTTTTCTAGTTTCGAAATTTCCCGGATCAGAATACACATCCTGAGAATTTCTGTCGAAAATCACTTTTGGAGCCTGACTTGGATTCGATGGATTGATAATATAGGTTTTGGTATTACGCGTGTCGTACCATTCGTCTGAAACTATGGCAACGTTATCATTACCCCAAATCATTCGGTCATAGCGCTGTGGAGTTTTTACCAATGAAGTTGCTGCGGCATTAAATGGTGCGTTCCAAAGAAAAACTTCATCTCTGAAATCTACTTTATTGGCAGGATCTCCGCCGTCTAAAGCTTCAGCATACACTAATTTTGCCGGTTTGTCCGCTCTCCAGCTCATGTTTCTTTTTCCTTTTCGAACGGCCATAAAACCTTTAGGGATAATTTCGGTTAGTGGCACTTCATTTACTACTTTGACTTCGTTTCCGGCTTTGTCGTAAACCACAGATTTTGATGGAAAACGACTTAATGGGACGATGTAGGAAAAGGGTTTCTGGATGGTAGTCAGCATTAAATAATTTCCATCTGGCGAAAAACTTTCTCCTGCATACATCGCTGCATTTTTGAATAAAGTTGCTGTTCCATTTAGGTTTACTTTATACAATTCAGAAGTCATGATGTTCTCAAAATTGATTTCATCATTCTTGTTTTTCAACATGTCTGGATAGGTTCTGTTTTGCGATTTTACTCCGTCAGCATTCGAAATTATCGGACCAGTTGGCAAATCTTTTTTAGCATCCAAAAGTGCCGCTCTGTTTTTCGGTAACATTTTTACCAAAATAGTTTCGTTGTCATTCATCCAGCTGAACGGACTTCCAATATTCGCATTCACGGTCGCCTCCGTTAATCTGGTGGCTTTCGCCGAAGCCACATCAATAAACCAAAGTTCCACTCCGGAAGCAGTAGTGTGTGAAAATGAGATTTTTTTATCATTTGGCGACCAAGCGATTGTACTGATGCGAGGATTTTCTGGTAATCCTATTACCTGTACTTCATTCTTGTCTTTTATTTTACGTAATTTCAGGTTGTTCACGTAAGTTACAGAACTGGAAATATTTGTAATTGGATTAATTCGCAATCCGCCCAAACGCAGTTCTTCCTGATTTAAATCGTCTAATGATTTATAAGTATTTCGATACGTCAAAAGCATGTATTCTTTTTTGGTATCCATGGATACCGAAGGGGCTCTTTCGTAATCCGCTAATTCTAAAATGGATTGGGAGGGTTTCTGGTAATTTAGGTTTTCTTGTGCATAGGTGGTTAAGCTTAGCCCAAGAAAGAAAAATAATGGAATTTTTAATTTCATAATTTGAATGATTTTAAATTAGAGTTCGTAGTACGTAATATGAGTCTAAAATAATCCAATGTTGTTACATTTGAAAACAAATATCACTTTTTAACTTTTGCATTGACTCTTGCTTGATGAGTACTAATTTTATTTCACATCTATTTAGTATAATGGAAGCTATACAATATGGATGAATGTATAAAACTTGTAAATTGCTAAAAAAGTGGTAATTTGGTCCTCTTATTTTGAGGAAGTTTTAAATTTGCAGTCTGATTTTAATAAAATAATAATACTATGTATCATTCAAAAATAGCAGGATTGGGTTATTATGTACCCGAAAACGTGGTCACTAATGACGATTTATCAAAAATTATTGATACCAATGACGAATGGATTCAGGAGCGAACAGGAATTCAAGAGCGAAGACACATTGTAAAAGGAGAAGATACCACGACTTCTATGGGCGTGAAAGCGGCCAAAATAGCAATTGAGCGTTCTGGTGTTGCAAAGGAAGATATTGATTTTGTGGTTTTTGCCACGTTAAGTCCAGATTTTTATTTCCCTGGCCCAGGAGTTTTAGTACAACGTGATTTGGGACTAAGAACCGTAGGCGCATTAGATGTAAGAAATCAATGTTCTGGTTTTATTTATGCTTTATCTGTTGCAGACCAGTATATTAAGACTGGAATGTACAAGAATATATTAGTGATTGGATCTGAGGTCCATTCCACCGGATTGGATATGACCTCACGCGGTCGTGGCGTTTCGGTAATTTTTGGCGATGGAGCAGGAGCTGCTGTTTTGAGTAGAGAAGAAGATTTGTCCAAAGGAATTCTATCTACACATTTGCATTCTGAAGGACAACATGCAGAGGAATTAATTGTGAAAGCTCCAGGAATGGGAGGCCGTTGGATTACGGATATTTTGGCTGACAACGATCCGGATGATGAAAGTTATTTTCCATATATGAACGGGCAGTTTGTATTTAAAAATGCAGTAGTTCGTTTCAGTGAAGTAATTAATGAAGGATTGCAAGCGAATAATTTACAGGTTTCCGATATTGATATGTTGATTCCGCATCAGGCAAATTTGAGAATTTCTCAGTTTATCCAAAAGAAATTCAATTTAACAGACGATCAGGTGTATAATAATATTCAAAAATACGGAAATACTACCGCAGCTTCTATTCCAATTGCTTTAACTGAAGCTTGGGAACAAGGCAGAATAAAATCTGGAGATACGGTTGTTTTGGCCGCATTTGGAAGTGGTTTTACTTGGGGAAGTGCTATTATTAAATGGTAAAAGTAGTTTAAGGAATCGGATGCCGATTCCAGTTGTTACTCGATAAAAGGCTAAGCCTGCGCAAATTATTGCGTAGGTTTTTTTATTTAAAGTGGAACCTATATATTTATAGTTCAAAAATGATGCGTCCAATACTAATCCAATCAACATGACAAACCGTAGAAATTTTATAAGAACAGCAGCAATCGCCTCTGCAGCTGTGGCGCTAAACGCATTCAAAGGGAAACCGGAAGAAGAAAATGATTTCAACTCTAAAAAAGGAACTAAGCCCATTGTACTTTCTACATGGAATTTTGGATTACAAGCGAATGCCGCTGCTTGGGAAATTTTAAAAAATAATGGAAGAGCCTTAGATGCCGTTGAAGCCGGAGTAAAAGTTCCTGAGGGAGATCCAAACGAACGTAGTGTAGGCTATGGCGGAAGACCGGATCGAGATGGGCGCGTTACACTTGATGCTTGTATTATGGATGAAAACGCAAATATTGGATCTGTAGCCTGTTTAGAATTTATAAAACATCCAATTACTGTGGCTCGTGCTGTGATGGAAAAAACGCCGCATGTCATGTTGGTTGGTGATGGCGCTTTACAGTTTGCCTTATCTCAAGGTTTTGTAAAAGAAAATTTGTTATTGGAAGAATCTGAAAAAGAATGGAAAGAATGGTTGAAAACGAGTCAATACAAGCCTATTGCTAATATAGAGAATCACGACACTATTGGAATGATTGCTTTGGATGCTGATGGAAATCTTTCCGGTGCGTGTACGACAAGCGGTATGGCTTTCAAAATGCACGGGCGTTTGGGCGATTCGCCTATAATTGGCGCCGGTTTGTATGTTGATAACGAAATTGGCGCCGCCACAGCCACAGGTCATGGGGAAGAAGTGATTCGGATTTCAGGTTGTCATTTGGTTGTCGAATTAATGCGCCAAGGCAAATCGCCGCAAAAAGCTTGTGAGGAAGCAGTAGCCCGAATCGTCAACTTGACTCGAAAAAGAAATAAAAATCTAAAAGATATCCAAGTTGGTTTCATTGCACTGAATAAAAAAGGGGAATTCGGATCCTATTGCATTCAAGGAGGTTTTAATTATGCGGTTCATGATGCAACGGGAAACCGATTAATTGATGCTGAATATTTTTTGCACTAGATGAAAAAATCGAAGTTAGAAATAGCGTGCTTTAATTTGGAGTCTGCTATCGTGGCACAAGCCAATGGTGCTGACCGAATTGAATTTTGTGCCAATATAAACGAAGGCGGAACAACGCCGGATTTTGAACTTGCTAAAACTGTTCGTGATACAGTCACCGTCGATTTGAATGTTATGATTCGGCCTCGTAGTGGGAATTTTGTTTACTCAGATGTAGAGTTCGAGCAAATGAAATCGGAAATAGTAGCATTCAAAAAACTAAAAGTAGATGGATTTGTTTTTGGAATTTTGAAAGAGGACTCTAACATCAATGAACTACAGAATGCTGCATTAGTAGCTTTGGCAAATCCATTGCCTTGTACTTTTCATCGAGCTTTTGATGGAATAAAAAATAAATTGGAAGCGCTTGAATCTCTAATTGAATGTGGTTTTAAAACTATTTTGACGTCTGGAACAGTAACAAATGTAGTTCACGGTATCAATGTATTGTCTGACTTGATTGAAAAAGCAAATGATCGAATTGTAATCATGCCGGGCGGCGGTTTGCGTTCAACGAATATTGGATGGTTAAAAGATAAAACAAAAGCTATTTTTTATCATTCTTCTGCCATTATTGATTCTGGTGAAATAGCTAATCCAGAGGAAATTAAAGCTCTAAAAGCCCATTTATAACATATATAAAAGTTTCTAAATCAAAAAACTCGGAGTTGGCATACTCCGAGTTTTTCTTTTGGTAACTAACTATTAAAACTAATTTTTATTAAAAACTTTTGAATTCAGAACTTTTTTCGCATTTACGATTGAAACCTAAATAAATAATACTCTTCATCTATTAAATTAACCTTTTACTTGCGCCGATTTTCTATGGCAAAATCAAATTTTCCCTAAAAGATCTGTAGCGATATTTCTTTCTCTATAAAGAGGAGATTGGATTACATTTAAATCACCCACTTGGATTGATGTAAAAGTAAATACCTAACGCAATCCAAACTATTTTAATTAACTATAAATGGTATTTATTTGAATGTACTTAGTAGACTGCTAAAGCCTTATTTTGTTACAGCTATTTTATTTTTAATTTTTTTATTTAACAAAAAAAGGCTTTCGATTAGGAAAGCCTTCTTGTTTTTTGTCTTCCGATTTATCGTTTCAGAGAAAAATGTGATTTGTATTCTTTAGCAATGTTGTCTTCAGTATAGGTAATGGTAAACCAATAATCATCTGCTGGAAGTGGATATCCGTTAAAGGTTCCATCCCATCCCGAGCCGTTAGGAAACAATTGCTTTAATAGTTTTCCATAGCGATCAAAGACATATAATTTTAAATTTTCACTATTTGGAATTCCTGTTATGTTCCAAGTATCGTTAAAACCATCTCCATTGGGAGTGAAGAATTTGGGACTGCTTATAAGTTTGATTGTAACAGGAATAGTAAACGTCCCACAATTAGCATCGCTTACTGTAATTTCGTGGAGTCCAGGGCTGACATTACTAAACACGTTACTTATTTGAAATGAACCTCCGTCTATTGAATAAAGGAAATTGCTTCCATCACCTATAAACGGCACGGCGTTTACAGTTATAGTTTGGTTATCCGTAAACCATCCGCTGGTGGTATACGTTACCGAAGCTGGTTTTGAAGACTCAATAATTGTAAAAGGTACAATGTCAGAGGTACATCCAAATATTGCTAAATTGGTGACCGTAAGCGTATAATTTCCGGGCTCGTTTGTTGAGAAATTCTCGGCTGTACTTACTAAAGTTCCGTCCTCACTTTTCCATTCAAAGGCATATTGTGGTGCTGTAAACCCACTTTCAATAAAAGCATTTGTTGTGATTCCGGTATCAATATCAATACAAATGGTAGGAACTGTAAGGTCTGGTTTTGGTTTCTGAGTAATAGTAATAACCATTGGTTTTTCTGAAGGACAAATAACCGTTGATGTAGTACCAGCCTCAGCATAAGCGTAGATAGTACTTGATACAGTGATTAGATCTCCTGGGAATTTTTCGATGTTGCTGCTTCCTGGGCCACCTGGGTTTGTAAAGTATCGGGTTACAGGAGCTGTAAAAGTGGGTAATTCGTATGACTCACATCGCGTTACGGGAGCAATTGGTGTAATCGTTGGAGTAGTATAAATGGTGATGACAAAAGGATCTTCATCGATACAAACAACTCTATTGTTGTTTTCCACATAAACATAAAGCGTAGTTGTCGTAGTTATAGGAGCATAGGGAGGCGGTAATTGTACACCCGTTCCATTTGGACCATTTGGAGCAGTATAGTAACTTCCCATTCCTATAATAGCAGGTAAGTTAAAACTGTCGCATGCATTTTGATCCTCGATGTCATTTACAAACGTAACTAGTACCTCTATACTATATTCAGAAACGCAGGTGTTAGGTGCAGGAGCTGCGGCATACACATATATTGTTTTTGAGGTTGTTAAAACGGTTCCCGGCCGTAAAACAGGATTTGTAGGTGAGGGTCCTCCCGCAAATTCGTAATATTCCCCGTTTCTTAAATCATCTAATATATAACTTTGACCACATCGAATAACTTCTACCGGTTTTGCATCAATCACAGGAGATCTATTAATGGTAATCACAAATTCTTTTTCTACATAACATGTTCCAGTTGGAGCTTTATCATAGAAGTACATTAGTTGTGTGGTAGTTACTGGATATCCCACAGGACGAAGATTTCCAGTTCCTAAGGGTCCTGTGAAATAATTTCCTGCATGTGCCACTGGAGGTAAATAATATACGTCGCATTGTGGCTCGGTATCTAGTATCTCTGGTAAAGGAGCAATGTTGACAGTAATAGTAAAGTCTAAATTGTCAGTACAACTTTCTCCTGTTACATAAAACCAAAGTGTTGTAGTTGCATTGATAAATGTTCCAGCTGCAACAACACTTCCTCCTCCTGCTGCAGCGGTTCTATATTCTCCAACCGTCAAGGTAGGCAGGCGGTAAGCGGAACAGGAATTAACATCTGTAGGAGGGGTAATGCTTGCAAGGCCAATAAAAACTTTAAATGTTTTTTCTGACGAACAGTTCTGTGGAGCCGTATTGGTTTCTTTAAAAACATAGATTGGAGTGGACGTAGTTAGCACTGTTCCAGGGAGTAAAAGAGAACCGCTTTTATTTGTGCCGGTGTAATAAACGCCACCGTTAAGCTCGACAGGAAGTGTGTAAGAAACACACCCAAATTGATTTGGATAGTTCGGTAATGCAGTAAACGGAATTATTGTAATGTCAAATGGCTTTTCTTTTGTGCATGAGGGTGTAACGGTGGTATCTTCAAACCAAACATAAATTCTGTTTATTCCGGGAGTGCTTATTACAGATCCAGCTGCTAGCTGAACGTTTCCAGTAGTGGTAGCACCTCCGCTTTGTGTAAAATATTTAGCATAAGGTAAGGCGGGAAGGATGTATCGCGTGCAGTAAGTCTCAGAAGCAGGCGAAATGCTGTCCAAATCGGCTATAGTTACATCAAAAGAATCTTGATTGGTGCAAATTCCAGATTGATTGAAAACATATAAACCGATTGTTGTGGTAGTGATAACGTCTCCTGCAAAAAGTTGTGTACCCGTTCCATTGTTTCCAGTCCAATACTGAGCGCCGGCTTTTGTTAAAACAGGTAGGGTATACGAGGTACAAACAAATACATCTTGTAAAATATCTACTGCGGGTAGTGGGTTAACAATTAATTGAAAGCTAGTGACCACATAACAGTTACTATTTGAGGTGTTTTGTAATCTGACCCATAAGGTTGTAGATGGCGATAGTATTTGGTTGCTCGAATTTAGGGAGACCGTATTGGTGTTGTTATTTGCTCCAGCGGAAGACGTATGAAAGGATAAAATATTGTAAGAAGCGTCTTGAGTCCCTAGTATAGAAGCGATTTGCGGACTTAAGTCGAAATTTGCTTTTAAAGGATTTTCTGATAGATTTCTAGAGCATAATGTGACGTCAGCAGGTGTATTTACTATTTGTGGTGGTGGAACAACGAATAATTGGAAAGATCTTATTTCATAGCATAATGTAGTAGGGTTTTGAATTCTAACAAATATTTGTTTTCCACTTTCAGCGGTTGAAATGGTTTGGAGAATTGATATTGCGCCCGTATTTCCCATAGCATCTGCATTCTTTACATGATAGGAGATGATAGTGTCCGCAGGTAGATCGTCTAAAATACCAGCTGCATTTGTAGATTGATTGACTCCAGCTCGAATGATGGTACTATTTTTACTTAAGTCAAAATCGTAGTTCGAAGCGCCAGTTTCACAGGCGTAAATATTTGGAATGGTCGCTAGTACTGCAATCTTAGGGTAAATTTCGATGGTGATTTCATCCGTGACAGCAATGCATCCTGGTTCTGTGTAGGTGACGCTATAGGTGTGAATCCCGGAGCCTACTAGTGGAATGATGTTGTTTAGGTTTAATGTTTCTCCCGTTTGTGCTGGCAAAAATGCTATTCCGTTTTTCTTCCATACAAATGCAGTCCCAGCACTTAAACCTGCGGCAGATAATATTGGCATTGTAGTCCCCGGGCAAATTGCGGCATTATTTGCTGAGGTATAATCTAGACCCAATACATCCTGTCCGATGTTAAAACTATTTGCTTCTAAAAAAATAGCAGAATCATAACCCACATTATTTCCTCCGTCAGCAATAACTAATTTGATGCGGTACACATGAGTGATATCTAAACCGGTTGCCGAAGCTAGCATTGAAACTGTTTGTCCGTTGAAATTTATGGCAGGACCAAATCCATTTCCGTTAAAAGCGCCAAAATAGCTCGGATTAGCAGACGGACAATCTGAATTATAAGCTCCATCTCTAATAGTTTCAACAGAAACCGGGATGGTAGTACTTGGAATGACCGCTAAATTCACATTTGGACCTCCAGCGGTTACATCTTTTAAAAGAAAAGCAAAAGCATCGGAAAAGTTACATTGGGAAGTTCCGTACTCTTCAGAAGCAAAAAGAAAAGAAAAGTCAAAATTGGGTGTTTTTGGTTGGAAGTCAAATTCTATGAAACTTGCATTGATGGAATTAATTGTTATCCCAGATTGCGAAAGTAAATTAGCTTCTAGATCTGAATCTCCTAGCCATGCAGGAGATCCATCACTAAGAATGTTAGTGTTGGGTCCAGGTGTTTTCAATACATCTCCCGTGCTTAAGACTACACCATTTAAATACGGAAAACTAGAATTTGTATTTTCGAAATAGCCAATTCCGTTTGAAGATCCAAATGCTGTTCCTGTCCTTGAAGTAACATTGGTGCCTTGAACACATGGCGAATTTACCAATACTTGATTTACCAATTCGTCAACCGTATATTTTGTTGTGCTTATTGTAACTGACTGGGAGTGACCAGTATACATAACTATCAACAATATAAAAATAAGTGTCTTTTTCATTTTTTAGGTTGTTAATTCACTTATCAAAAATAGTAAAAATTGAAATACGATTTTTAAAAAATGCTAAATTTATGTTAACTCAATCTTAAAGATAGTTGTAGAACGGTTATTTTCCTTTATTAGTGTTTTTAAGACGTAATAGAAAAACTTTTATAAGCATATTAAGGAATTAGAATTATCTTTGCATTTTTAAATTTACACCATGACATTACAACAGATTCTTACGCCCGCTATTGAACAAGCTGTAAAAGCTTTATTTGACGTTACAATTGATAAAGTTGAATTTCAAACTACACGGAAGGAATTTGAAGGAGATATTACCATGGTGATTTTTCCCTTATTGAAAGTAGTTAAAAGTAATCCAGTCGAATTGGGGAATAAGATAGGAAACTATTTAGTTGAAAATTTGGCTGAAGTGAGCCGTTTTAATGTGGTTTCCGGATTTTTAAATATTGTTATTTCTGATGCATATTATTTGGATTTCTTTGGAGCAATAAAAGATGATGTTAAATTTGGTTTCGTTACTCCAAATACAGAAGACAAAGCGGTAATGGTTGAGTATTCCTCACCAAATACCAACAAACCCTTGCACTTAGGTCACGTACGTAACAATCTTTTGGGATATTCAGTAGCTGAAATTATCAAGGCTTCCGGCAAAAAAGTATATAAAACTCAAATCATTAATGATAGAGGAATCCATATTTGCAAATCAATGTTGGCTTGGCAAAAATTTGGAAACGGACAAACACCAGAATCAACCGGTTTAAAAGGAGATAAATTAGTTGGTAATTACTATGTTGCTTTTGATAAAGCGTACAAAGAAGAAATAGCCCAATTAGTAAGCGCAGGCAAAACGGAAGAGGAAGCCAAAAAACAAGCGCCAATCATTCTGGAAGCGCAAGAAATGTTGCTGAAATGGGAAGCTGGAGATGATGCCGTAATCACACTTTGGAAAACCATGAATCAATGGGTGTATGATGGTTTTGCTACCACATATAAAAATTTAGGTGTCGATTTTGATGCGTTTTATTATGAAAGCAACACCTATTTGTTAGGAAAAGATGTGGTTCAAATTGGTTTAGACAGAGGAGTTTTCGAAAAAGATCCTGACGGTTCCGTTTGGATTGATTTGACAGATGAAGGTTTAGACCGTAAAATTGTATTGCGTTCCGACGGTACTGCAGTATACATGACACAAGATATTGGTACCGCCATACAACGTGTGAAAGATTATCCAGATGTTGGTGGAATGGTTTATACCGTTGGTAACGAGCAGGATTATCACTTTAAAGTACTGTTTCTGATCTTGAAAAAACTAGGTTTTGATTGGTCTAAAAATTTATATCACTTGTCCTATGGAATGGTAGATTTGCCTACGGGAAAAATGAAAAGCCGCGAAGGAACGGTTGTTGACGCCGATGATTTGATGCAAGAAATGACGGATACAGCGCAAAAAATTGGGGAAGACTTAGGGAAACTAGAGGCCTATTCTGCTGAAGAAAAAGAAAAGTTATACCGTACAATTGGTTTAGGTGCTTTGAAATATTACATTTTAAAAGTAGATCCAAAAAAACGAATCCTTTTTAATCCAGAGGAATCCGTTGATTTTGCTGGAAATACAGGGCCGTTTATTCAATACACTTACGCGAGAATTCAATCGATTATTCGTAAAGCTAATTTTGATTTTTCAAATAAATCAAAAATAGAAACACTTCATGAAAAAGAAAAAGAATTGGTAAAACAACTAGAATTGTTTCCAGAAGTGATTCAAAATGCAGCACAGCATCACAGTCCAGCCCTTTTGGCTAACTATACCTATGATTTAGTTCGTGAGTATAATTCATTCTATCAGGCTGTTCCTATTTTAGGAGAGCAGGATGTAGAGAATAAAATTTTCAGAGTGCAATTATCAAAGAAAGTAGCTGATGTGATTGCAACCTCTTTTAAATTATTAGGAATCAATGTTCCCGAAAGAATGTAAAATTTTGTTCATTTTTTTGTGAAATCAATACAATATTTAGTAATTTTAAAACTAATTACTGATATATTATGAAAAAAATATTGTTTTTCCCAGTCCTGTTTTTTATACTTTTATTGAATATTGCCGGAACTTGTTGTGCAGATGAGGTCGTTGTTACAAGTACAGTTGATAAAATTCCCGACGCAATACGCAGTACTTTGAATCAAGGAACTTGGAAAATCACTTATTTTTTCGATAGCAAAACCAATAAATTAAATTCTTTTTCTGGATATAATTTTACTTTTGGGCTAAATGATGTCTTAACCGCTCAATCTACAAGTTTAGATTACAGTGGAAAATGGTCTGTTATCAAATCTAATAAAATGGATGATAATCCGCATAACGATATTGAATTTACCATTGCTTTTTTGAATCCAAATGGAGCTGGGCTTTCAGAGGATTGGCATGTTTTTGAAATAACTCCCACGCAGCTCCGATTGAGAACCACAGAGAGTAGCGCTGGAGAAACTAAATATTTAACTTTTGAAAAAAGTTAGAATAATTTGTGCTTTATCGCCAAATACAACTACAAAACAGTCTGAAAAAAGACTGTTTTTTTATAATATTATGAATACAACTTCAAAATCAAATGCTTAAATTTGCATTTCAAAATAAATCATTACTATGTTCGATAATTTAAGCGATAAACTAGACAAAGCCTTTCACATACTTAAAGGTCACGGAAAAATCACCGAAGTAAATGTAGCCGAAACGCTGAAAGAAGTCCGTAGAGCCTTACTTGACGCCGATGTCAACTTCAAAATTGCGAAAGATTTTACTACCAAAGTAAAAGAAAAAGCAATTGGGCAGGATGTATTGACAACCCTACAACCGGGACAATTGTTAGTGAAGTTAGTCAAAGACGAGCTTACGGAATTAATGGGGGGTGATGTTGCTGGAATCAATCTTTCTGGAAATCCAACGGTTATTTTGATGGCAGGTTTGCAAGGATCAGGTAAAACTACTTTCTCTGGAAAATTGGCAAATTATCTTCTTACAAAAAAGAATAAAAAACCATTATTGGTGGCTTGTGATATCTACAGACCAGCAGCAATTCAACAATTGTATGTAGTTGGGGATTCGATAGGAGTTGAGGTATATTCTGAACCAGAAAATAAAAATCCTGTTGAAATTGCTCAAAATGCGATCAAACATGCGAAAGCAAATGGGTTTAATGTTGTAATTGTCGATACAGCCGGTCGTTTAGCAGTTGATGCGGAAATGATGGATGAAATTGAACGCGTTCACAAAGCCATACAGCCGCAAGAAACATTATTTGTTGTGGATGCAATGACAGGTCAAGATGCTGTAAATACAGCAAAAACCTTTAACGAAAGATTAAATTTTGACGGGGTTATCTTAACCAAATTAGATGGTGATACACGTGGTGGAGCTGCGATTTCGATTAAATCGGTTGTTAATAAACCAATTAAATTTGTAGGTACAGGAGAAAAGATGGACGCGATTGATGTGTTCTATCCCATTCGTATGGCCGAAAGAATTTTGGGAATGGGAGACGTTGTGTCTTTGGTAGAAAGAGCGCAAGAGCAATTTGACGAAGAAGAAGCCAGAAAAATCCAAAAGAAAATTGCCAAAAACGAATTCGGCTTTGATGATTTTCTTTCTCAAATCCAGCAAGTAAAAAAGATGGGAAATATGAAAGACTTGGTTGGAATGATACCAGGTGCTTCCAAAGCCATGAAAGATGTGGAGATCGAAGACGATGCATTCAAACATATTGAAGCAATCATTCATTCGATGACGCCAATTGAAAGAAGCAAGCCGGCTTTAATTGATGTCAAAAGAAAAGCCAGAATAGCTAAAGGTTCGGGGACCAAAATCGAGCAGGTCAACCAATTGATGAAGCAGTTTGACCAAATGAGCAAGATGATGAAAATGATGCAAGGACCAGGGGGAAAAAACCTAATGAAAATGATGGGCGGCATGAAAGGCGGAATGCCAGGAATGAGATAAAATGAGTCAAAAGTAGAAAGTCTTAAAGTCGTAATGATTTTGAGACTTTTTGCTTTAATATATTAAACCAAATAACAATGCAACTACTAGACGGAAAAAAAACAGCGGAAGAGATTAAAAGTGAAATTGCTGTAGAAGTACAAAAAATGAAAGACAATGGGGAGAAAGTACCTCATTTAGCAGCTCTGATTGTTGGAAATGATGGAGCAAGTTTAACCTATGTAGGAAGTAAAGTAAAAGCCTGTGAAAGAGTGGGTTTTGAATCTACTTTAGTAAAAATGCCAAGTACCACTACTGAAGTTGAATTACTAAAGAAGATTAAGGAACTAAATGAGAATGATGAAATTGATGGATTTATCGTTCAATTGCCGCTTCCAGAACAAATTGATGAGCAGAAAGTGTTGATGGCGGTTGATCCAAGTAAAGATGTCGATGGATTTCATCCTGAGAATTTTGGAAAAATGGCATTAGACATGACTACTTTTATTCCAGCGACACCTTTTGGAATTTTAGAATTGTTAGAAAGATACGGTGTAGAAACCAAAGGGAAACATACCGTTGTGATTGGTCGTAGCCATATCGTGGGAAGACCAATGAGTATTTTGATGGGTAGAAAGGGTTTTCCTGGAAATTCAACAGTTACTTTAACACACAGTTACACTAAAAATATTGAAGAAATTACCATTCAAGCGGATATCATTATTACGGCTTTGGGTGTTCCAAATTACCTGAAAGCAAATATGGTGAAGGAGGGTGTTGTCGTGATTGACGTAGGTATTACTCGTGTTCTTGATGAAACAAACGAAAAAGGATATGTTATTACTGGTGATGTTGATTTTGAGAATGTAAGTAAAAAATCATCGTTTATTACTCCGGTTCCGGGTGGAGTAGGACCTATGACTATTGCAATGTTATTGAAAAATACGCTTTTAGCTAGAGAAATGAAAAGAAATAAATAAAGAGAAACATAGTGTTAATTAAAAGCCTTAAATGTACGTTTAAGGCTTTTTTTATCTTAAAATACGCATAAAATTCTGATAATTGATGCTGAAACGGAATTTAAAGAATACTTTTGAACCACTTAAAAAAAAGACCTTTAAAATGGACGATTATTATTCGGAAATGTTGAACTAATGTAGCACTTGAACTATTTTCAAGAGGCTATAAATAAACCTATGGAATTTTGAAATGAGAGCTTTTTACAAAAACAATAACGGATTAACTGCCATTACGGAATGGACGCCAAACTGCTGGATCAATATAGAATGTCCTACCGCAGCAGAAAAGAAATATTTACTCGACGAATTACAAATTCCAGAAGCATTTTATAATGACATCGAAGATATTGATGAAAGACCACGGATAGAAATTGAAAATGGTTGGACTTTGATCATCATGCGAATTCCTGTAAAAAGTAATATTATTAAACTACCTTTTCATACTATACCCGTTGGAGTTGTATTTAAAGGAGCGATTTGCATCACTATCACTTTTCATCAAACGGAAATGCTTACTGACTTTGTAACCTATACGAAACGCAAAAATATCAACATTAAAGACAATTTTGATTTAGTGTTGAAACTGCTATTATCCTCCAGCGTTTGGTTTTTGAAATACTTAAAACAAGTCAACCAAAAAATAAAATTAGCCGAGGATAATCTCGAAAAGTCAATTAAAAATGAAGAGTTACAAGCGTTGCTTCAAATAGAAAAATGTTTGGTATTCTTCATGACTTCTTTGAAGGGGAATGATATTTTATTACACCGAATCAAGAATATAAAGTCACAAAAAGAGCATTTTGATCTGGATTTATTAGAAGATGTTGAAATTGAATTGCGTCAGGCACAAGAAACTACTAATATTTATAGTGACATCTTAACGGGAACTATGGATGCGTATGCTTCAGTGATTTCTAATAATATGAATACGATCATGAAACAGATGACTTCGATTTCGATTATTCTGATGATTCCAACCTTGATTGCCAGTTTGTACGGAATGAATGTGCCTAATGATTTACAAGATAATCGCTATGGAATATGGATTGTTATTTCTGTATCTGTTTTATTATCTGCTTTTGGTGTGTTTTTATTCAAAAGAAAGAGATGGTTTTGATTCTATAAAACGTGAAACGCAGTTCTTTAGACCATCATATTGATATAGAACGGTCAAAACCTCAACAAAATAAATAAAAGTATGCATTTCTATTTGAAATGAGTGTTTTGCGGTATTTTATAGTTAATAATCTCCTCGTCCTTTAAACCTTGGATCATCTCTTTTTATGAATTCGGTTCTTCTTTTTGGCGCTTCCGTTTTGGGTAAACTCGCTTCTTCGGTTTTGCTGGAAGGTTCTATCAATTCGTTTAATTCTTTGATTTCTGCATCAGTCAAATCTCGGAATCTTCCAACAGGAATATCAAGTGATATATTGATAATTCGGATGCGTTTCAAGGCAATAACATCATAACCCAAATACTCACACATTCTACGAATTTGACGGTTTAAACCTTGTGTCAAGATGATTTTAAATGTCGTAGAACTTATTTTTTCTACCTTACATTTTCGGGTAACCGTGTCTAAAATTGGAACACCATTACTCATTTTTTCGATAAAACGATCGGTGATTAATTTGTTGACCGTTACCGTATATTCTTTTTCGTGGTTGTTTCTCGCACGAAGAATTTTGTTGACAATATCGCCGTCATTAGTCATAAAAATCAACCCCTCAGATGCTTTGTCTAAACGGCCAATAGGGAAAATGCGTGTTGGATAATTAATATAATCTACAATATTGCCGCGAACTTCTAAATTGGTTGTACATTCAATTCCAACAGGTTTATTAAAAGCTAAATAAATAGATTTCTCTCTTTTCTCTCGAATTAATTTTCCATCAATACGCACTTCGTCATTCGGTGAAACTTTTGTGCCTAATTCCGGAATAACTCCATTGATGGTCACGCGACCTTCTTCAATGATTTTATCAGCTTCACGGCGGGAGCAATACCCAGTTTCTCCTATGAATTTATTGAGGCGTTTTAGATTTTCTTCCATACTGCAAAAGTAATGAATTTGATAATTAGATACTATTTAAAATTGATTTGAAAAGTATTGTTACACAAAGATGATCAAAGTTTTTTTTTTGAAAAAATTATAAAATTCTTCGTGAAGCTTCGTGTTTCCTTTGTGAATCTTTGCGAAATAGTTTTTTTAAAATTAGTCAAATAAGAAACGGGAGACTTTTTTGTATAATTCCGCCCCATGCATGCTGTGTCCTAAACCTTTGGTCTCTATAAAAACAGCATTTTTCCAAGTACTCGCTATTTTTTTTCCTTCCTCAAATAAAACGACCGTGTCATCAATATCGTGCGCAATTAATCCTCTGATGTTTAGTTTTGACGCAAATATTTTACCAGAAAATTGTTCTAAATTAAGTTGAAAAGTAGTCAGGTAATGCGCTTCTAAAGATTTTAAAATTTTAGAATTCAAACTTAACAAGCGGATGTAATTGTTTAAGATGATGTTGAAATCGCTTGGAGATCCCAAAATCACCATTTTTTGTAACGTGTCATTTTGATACACGGATTGGTAATACAGACAAGTCTTTCCACCAATAGAGTGACCGATGAGATATTTTGGTTTGAATTTTTCAACAGCGATATGGATAAAAGCGGCGTATTGGGGTATATTAAATTCTTTTCCACTAGATAATCCATGAGCTGGACCGTCTATGGCAATAATGGTACTGCCTGATTTTTTTAGATACGGGAGTAGTTTTTTCCATCGAGAAGCATTGCTTTCCCATCCATGAACCAAAAGAATAACAGTGTCATTTCCTTTCCAAGTATAGGTATGAAAAGAATCTTTTTCCACTTGGAACGTTTCAGATTGTGCTTCTAAAAGGATTTTAGGAAGTTTCTTTTTAGATAATTTACCTTCTCTAGGTTGGCTAAAAAAGGAATACGCCAGTTTTGATGCTTTCTTTGGAAGGATAAAGCTCAAGACGTTTATGTACAATCCAATGGACTTAGTGAATATAAAAAATACTATTTTTTTCATAAAAAAAAGTCCCGATGTGTGTCGGGACTTAAATGTAATTAGAATTTAGAAAACAATTGTTCCATTTTCTCTTTTTCTTCATCAGCTAAGGTGCTGTCAACTAATATTCTTCCGGAATGTTCATCAGTAATGATTTTCTTTCTAGAAGCTATTTCTACTTGTGTTTGTGGTGGAATAGTGAAAAATGATCCTGCCGACGCTCCTCTTTCAATAGAAACTACTGCTAAACCATTGCGAACACTTGTTCTAATTCTAGTGTAAGCTTTCAACAATCTTTCTTCAATTAAAGTTTGGAATTCAGCTGATTTCTCAGACAAGAATGCTTCTTCTTTAGCAGTTTCAGCCATGATAGCGTCTAACTCAGATTTTTTGTGCTTTAAGTGATTCGATTTTGCTTCTAATCTTTCTTTAGAGCTCGAAATTACTTCTTTCTTGTGTTCGATAGAAGCTTTCATTTCTTTAATTTGCTTTTCAGACAACTGAATTTCTAATTCTTGAAATTCAATCTCCTTTGTCAACGAATTAAATTCTCTGTTGTTACGAACAGTTTCTTGTTGCTTAGTATATTTTTTGATAGCTTCTTTATGCTCATCAATTGCATTCTTTTTAGATTTGATAAGATCCTCGATAACTTCAAGTTCTCCTTTCAATTTTTCTGAACGTGTGCTTAAACCAGCCACTTCATCTTCTAAATCCTCTACTTCTAAAGGAAGTTCACCTCTTACGTTTCTGATTTCGTCAATTCTAGAGTCAATTAGTTGTAAATCGTAAATTGCTCTTAACTTGTCCTCAACACTTAATTCTTTCGTATTCGCCATATTCTATAAGTACTTAACTGGATTTGAATTTTCTTCTGATAAAATAACTGCAAAATTAAGGATTTTTTTTCGAAGATACTCTACAATATAATTTTTTGTATAGCGTTCGCTCTCAAAATGTCCAATATCGGCCAATAAAAGTTTATTTTCGGCTTCATAAAACTGATGGTATTTCAAATCGGCAGTCAAATAAGCATCAGCTCCAGCCTGAATCGCATTTTTTATAGCAAAACTTCCAGCTCCACCAAGAACGGCTACTTTTTTAATTTCCTTTCCAATAAAGTTGGAATGTCGAATTCCGCCACATTGCATTTTTTCTTTAGCAAAAAGAAGGAACTCTTTTTCACTCATGGGATTTTTCAATTCGCCAATCATGCCCAAACCAATATTCTGATGCTGATTTTGCAACTCATAAATCTCATACGCTACTTCCTCATACGCGTGGCTTTTGAATAATGCTTTCAGGATTTTGTTTTCCAAATGTTTTTCGAAAGTGACTTCGATTTTTATTTCGTCTCCTTGCACAAACTCAAATCGCTCGCCAATTTGCGGATTGCTGTGTTCATTTCCCATGTAGGTTCCAATTCCTTTTGAATTAAAACTGCAGTTTTCATAGTTGCCAATATTTCCTGCACCAGCATCAAATAGTGCATTTCGCACTTCTTCGGCATTTTCAGGAATGGTAAAAGTCACCAATTTCCGAATAAAGTTTTGCTTCGGAATAAGGATTTTAGTATTTATCAATCCCAATGCATCGCTGAATATTTTATTGACGCCTTCTTGATGATTGTCTAAAGCGGTGTGAACGGCGTAAATGGCAACATCGTTTTTTATAGCTTTGATTATGGCACGTTCCACGTAGTTTTTCCCCGTAATTTTTTTCAAACCAGAAAATAATATCGGATGAAAACAAACCACCAGATTGCAGTTTTTTGTAATCGCTTCGTCAATTATATTTTCTAATGCATCATGACAAACCAATATTCCGGTAGCTTCCACATCTTGATCTCCAACCAGTAAACCCACATTGTCAAAATCTTCGGCATAGGCGAGTGGCGCCATTTCTTCTAAAACGGAAATTATTTCTTTGATTTTCATGAACATCAGATTTTTGTCGCTTAATTTTGGTTTTTTCAATAAACAAATTAACGAATAAACAAATCAACTTTGAAATAAAACATCATCCTTTCTTAAAATGAATTTACCTTCAAAAATACAGTTTCTAACGAGCTAGTTTTTAAGTAAATTAAAATAGAACGATTTTTGTATATTTGTAATTCAATATCAATAGCTATGACTACTATAACTTTAAAAATCAACGAGCGTACCAAAGCAGGAAAAGCATTTCTGGAAATGACAAATGTTTTGGTTAAGGATTCAAAAGGAATTGAAATAATAGCAACTAGACCAAACAAGACTTCTGAAAAAAAATCGGAAATTTACAATCCTGAGTTTGTTGCAATGATAAAAAAAGCACAAAAAAGTAAAAAAAGAACAGTGGTAGATCCAAATGATATATGGGGAAGTTTAGGGTTGAAATAACCGAGCTTGCAAAAACGCAAATCGCGAAATATTTTAAGTCTGGAAATCAGGCCAGTATTAAAAAAATTGGAATAATATTACAAGAACTTTCAGAAACGCCATATACGGGCGTTGGCAAACCAGAAGCATTAAAGGAAAATTTAACCGGTTTTTGGTCAAGACAAATTAACCCAAAGGATCGGTTAATTTATACAGTAAATGATGATTTGGTTGTTGTTGATGTCATCTCAGCAATGGGTCATTATTCTGATAAATAATTATGAATTTACTCCGAAAAATACTCTTTCCGTTTGCCATTTTATATGGTCTCATAACGAGTATTCGAAATTTTCTTTTCGATAAAGGTATTTTAAAATCATACTCTTTTAATTTGCCAATAATTGCTGTTGGCAATCTCAGCGTTGGTGGAACTGGAAAAACACCCCAAATCGAATATTTGATTCGGTTGCTTTCGGATACATATAAAATTGCCACTTTAAGCAGAGGTTATAAAAGACAATCTGAAGGTTTTATTTTGGCTCAAGCCGGTACAGACGCAAAAATTCTTGGTGACGAACCTTTTCAATTTTTTCAAAAATTCCCGTCGATTCAAGTTGCAGTTGATGCCCACAGAAAAAACGGAATTGAACAATTACTAACACTCCCTGAAAAACCAGAAATTATCTTGCTTGACGATGCTTTTCAACATCGAAAAGTAAAAGCAGGACTTTATATTTTGCTCACTTCGTACGGCGATTTGTATTCTGATGATTTTATGTTGCCAACAGGAAATTTACGCGAAAGTAGGGATGGAGCTAAAAGAGCAAATATTATTATTGTCACCAAATGTCCTTTCAATCTTTCGCTTGACGAACAGCATAAAATTAAAAAGAGGTTAAAAGTTGGTGTAAATCAGGAATTGTACTTTACTTTTATAGCTTACGATGATTATATTTATGGAGAAAACCGAAAAATAAATGTAAATGAAATTCATTCAGGGGCTAAGGTATTGGTAGCAGGAATTGCAAAACCAGAACCGTTTTTTTCCTATTTACAAAACTCAAATGATGTCTGTTTGTCTTTTCCAGATCATCATCATTTTACCGATAAAGACCTATTAGAAATTAAAAATTTAGCGCAAAACAACATTATTATCACTACCGAAAAAGATTATGTACGTTTAAAAGGAAGTTTGCCAAGCGAACAACTTTTTTATTTACCAATACAAAGTTCTTTCCTTTCGGGAAGTGAAAATTTTAATAAAACAATTTTAGATTATGTGGGAACAAGTACAAGAAACAGTTAGTTATATTAACGAAAAAATCAATTTTACGCCAGAATATGGCGTGATTTTAGGTTCAGGATTAGGAAGTTTTACGGATGAAATGAAAGTAGAATATACGTTACCGTATAATGAAATCCCAAATTTTCCAGTGTCAACAGTGCAAGGTCATAAAGGCGCATTGGTTTTTGGAACAATAGGAGACAAGAAAGTGGTTGCCATGCAAGGCCGTTTTCATTTCTACGAAGGCTATTCGATGACCGAAGTTACATTTCCAGTGCGAGTAATGAAGTTTTTAGGGGTTACTAAATTAGTAGTGTCAAATGCTTCAGGGGGAGTGAATCCAAGTTATAAAGTGGGTTCTATTGTCATGATTACGGATCATATCAATATGACGCCAGAACATCCTTTACGAGGGAAAAATGACGAACGTTTTGGACCTCGATTTGTAAATATGAGCGAACCATATTCGAGAAAAATGATCGCGAAAGCCACTGAATTGGCAAAGGAATTAGAAATAGAAGTTCATGAGGGAATTTATTTAGGCTTACAAGGACCCACTTTTGAAACTTTGGCGGAGTATAAAATGGTGAAAATTTTGGGTGCAGATTGCGTTGGAATGTCAACAGTTCCAGAAGTTATTGTGGCGCGTCACATGGATTTGGAAACTTTTGGTATTTCAGTAATTACTGATATGGGTAACGAAGAAAGTATTGGGACGATTTCCCATGAAGAGGTATTAGAAGCCGCAAAAGCAGCAGAGCCAAAAGTGAGAAGTCTTATTAAAGAATTAATCTTACAGTATTAATCTCTAAATGTATTCCGCAATTGTTGTGTAAAATTCTTCTGGTATGAACGGTTTAGTGATAACATCGTTCATACCAAATGATAATAGCATGTCGCGGTTTTCATGAAGCGAGATCGCGGTAAGCGCGATAATAGGTGTAGCAGCATCAAAAGCCCTGATTAATTCTGTAGCGATTGTTCCGTTAATCCCGGGTAAGTGAACGTCCATCAGTACCAAATCAAATTTATTTTTACGTACTAAGTCTATTGCATCTTCACCATTATCAATTACTTCACAAATGATTTGCTTATTATGAAGCATTTTTTTTGTGATCATTTGATTGATTTTATTATCCTCAACCAATAATATTTTTTTGTTTACTAATTTAGAATCGTAATCAATTTTTTTGGTTGTTGTAAATTCTACAGGAAGTTCACTTATTTTAAAGGCTAATTTAAAAGAAAAGGAGGAACCTTGTCCAACGATGCTTTTTAATTCAATTCGTCCACCTAGGATTTTAATTAATTTCTTTACAATGGTCAGTCCTAAGCCTGTTCCGCCGTATTTTCGATTGACTTCAATCGAACCTTGTGAGAAACTATCAAACACGCTGGTCAGTTTGTCTTCAGGAATCCCAATTCCAGTATCTGTTATTTCAAAATATAATGTTGCCGCTGTGTCCTCTAAAACATGGAGATTTGCGGTTACTGTAACGTCACCATTTTTAGTAAATTTCAGGGCGTTATTAATTAAATTTAATATAATTTGTGACAATTTTGTTGGATCACCTATCAAATAGTCAGGAATCGCAGCATCGACATTTAAAGTGAAATTGTTGTTATTTACTAAAGCTAATTCTTTTAAGGAGTTTTGAATTCCAACTAAAAGTTGTTTTAGGTTGAAGTTAGTGTGTTCAATTTCAATACTGTGGGATTCAATTTTATTGATTTCTAAAATCTCATTTATAAATTTGGTCAAGTAATCGCCTGAAAATTTTAGCGAAAACAAATAGTCCATTTGTGTTTTCTTGGGATTTTCTTCTAATAGTAAATGCGTAATTCCATTGATAGCATTCAAGGGGGTACGAAGTTCGTGACTTACGGTCGATAGAAATTCAGATCTTGCTTTTGACGCCTTTTCGGCTTTGTCTTTTGCAATTTCTAATTCCTTATTTTTCTCCTTTAACAGCAAATTGGACTGATTTCGGATGATGTTATTTTTGTACAATGACAAACTTAATAAGGATAAAATAGAGATCAACGCAATAGCAAGAATACTAATGAGTTTAGAGAACTTACTAGCTCTTTCCTGTTCTTTAGTTTCATTATTGGTTTGAACAATTTCTTTTAACCGTTCTGATTCCTTGAATTTTGTATAATCGTCTATTCCCAGTCTTTCATTATTGATGATGGCAAGGCGCTCTTTTAGATTGAGATGTTGTTTTAAATAAGAGTAGGCATTGTTTTTATCTAATATTTTTTCGTGAACATTACTCAAGGCAAGCAATATGTTAGATTTCTGTTCAAGATTCTCCGATTTAGCATTTAATTCAAGCGCTTTATCAAGATAGTTTAAAGCTAAATTATTTCTGTTTTTTAGTGCTTCAATACTACCGGTTTGGTACAAGGCTTCTGTTTTGGTATCTGATAAAGCAGGAGTAGTAGGGATTGCAATTATCGTCTTGAAAACCGTTAAAGCGAGATCTAATTTGTTTTTACCTTTGTAAATTAATCCTTTTTGAAGTTGAAACAATTCAGCAACATCGGGGATATTTAGTGCCGTATATATAGATTTAGATTTCTGAAAGTACATGGCAGCTCTGTCGAAATTTTCTTTTGCCATGTAGCAAAAGCCAAGATTGTAATAGAGGTCCGCTTGGATAACTGCAGGTTCTTGCATCGCGATAAGCGAACTACTTTTTAGAAAATATTCAATTGCATCGTTATATTTTCTTAAGTCGTAATACAATTTTCCTAGGTTGTAGTTCTCAACTGCCTGATCTTTAATGTTGTTGTTTTTTTTAGCATATTGTATTGCTTTTTGGGTATTTGACAATGCCTCTTTGTAGTTGTTGTTTTGAACATGAGAATGACTCAAACTATTATAATAAGAGGTACTATCTGCATCCTCACTAGGTTGAGAATACAGCAGTGTATTTAAAAAGAGTACATAAACGAAAAGCAATTTCATTTGTTACTGATTTTTTTATTGGTTATTTTTCATGCTTGTCAAAAGTATTAAATCAATTATTCGAGAGGAATACCCAATCTCATTATCATACCATCCAACTACTTTAACCATTTTGTCGATGACTGAAGTTAGCTGAGCATCAAATATACATGAATTTTTATTGCCAATTACATCTACAGACACAATAGGATCTTCAGTGTAATCTAAAATGCCTTTTAAAGTAGTTTTTGCGGCTATTTTAAAGGCCGCATTTATTTCTTCAATAGTCACAGCGAGTTTCACGTTAAACGTGATATCGGTTAAAGAACCATCTGGAACCGGTACTCTAATACCGCAGCCACCAATCTTACCTTCAAACTCAGGAAATATTTTTGTCAATGCTTTCGCTGCTCCAGTTGTGGTAGGAACAATAGATTGACTGGCACCTCTAGCGCGACGTAAATCTTTATGAGGCTGGTCGTGCAAGCTCTGGTCTGTTGTATAGGAGTGTATTGTGGTAATATATGCTTGTTCTATGCCACAAAGTTCATTGATAACCTTAATCATGGGTGCTGCATTATTGGTCGTGCAACTGGCATTGGAGATAATAGTTTCAGAACCGTCAAGAACGGAATCATTTACACCTATAACTACTGTTTTTATAGTATCCACTTCTGAAGGTGCGGAGAGTATTACTTTTTTAGCGCCAGCTATAATATGGGAATTCAGTTCTTCAAAAGTTTTGTATTTCCCGGTAGATTCAATTACATAATCAATGTTTAAGCTTTTCCAATCGAGGTTAGAAATCCTTTTTTCGTGAAAAAACAAATAATGTTGTCCGTCTAGCAAAATCCCTTTTTCATCAGCGCTAACAGCAAATGGTAAAACACCGTGTATGCTGTCGTATTTTACTAGATGTGCCATTGTTTTTTTATCAGCAATATCATTGATGGCAACTACTTCTATGGATGGATGGTTTAAAAGCAAGCGGAATAAATTTCTTCCAATTCTTCCAAAACCATTTATGGCAATTCTTATTTTCAAGTTCTTTATTTTGTAGGCAAAGCTTATTTGATTAACCGATTAAACAAATAAACCAAGAGGTTATTTATAAAATATGTTTTTGAGCTTTGTAAGAAGAACGAACTAAAGGTCCGCTTTCGACATGTCGGAAACCTAATTCCAAACCAAATTGTTCGTATTTTGCAAATTGCTCTGGAGTTATGAATTCTTTTACCGGCAAGTGTTTTTTACTGGGTTGCAAATATTGTCCTATTGTAACGATATCAACGTGTACTGCACGTAAATCTCTCATGGTTTGATACACTTCCTCTTCTTGTTCTCCAAGTCCCAGCATAATACCAGATTTGGTTCTTTTGATCCCTTTTTCTTTCAAGTAGCGCAGTACTTCCAGACTTCGGTCATATTTTGCTTGAATACGGACTTCGCGAGTCAGTCTGCGAACCGTTTCTACATTGTGTGAAACTACCTCTGGATTTGCTTCTACAATGCGGTCAATGTTTCTTTCGATACCTTGAAAATCCGGAATTAAGGTTTCTAAAGTTGTGTTTGGGTTCATTCTGCGGATGGCTTTCACGGTTTCAATCCAAATAATAGAACCACCATCTTTCAAATCATCTCTGTCAACGCTTGTAACCACAGCGTGTTTAATATTCATAATTTTTATAGAACGCGCCACTTTTTCTGGTTCATCCCAGTCTACGGTTTCGGGTCTTCCGGTTTTTACTCCGCAAAAGCCACAAGAGCGGGTACACACATTTCCTAAAATCATAAATGTAGCCGTTCCTTCACCCCAGCATTCACCCATATTTGGGCAACTTCCTGAAGTGCAAATCGTGTTCAAACTATATTTATCAACCAAACTGCGAAGCTCGGTGTATTTTTGGCCAATTGGGAGTTTTACCTTTAACCACTTTGGTTTGCCTATAGGTAAAGTATTTTCTAAAACAGTTTCCATATATCATATTTTGAAGCTGCAAAGATAAGGAATGTAGTTTATTTTAGTATTGGTTTAGCCGTTTATTTGAAGGAATCACAGCAGAAGTCTTAGGAGCAGAATATTTAGGAATCTTAAGAAATAAGTTGCCCTGCTTTCGCCTTTATCTCTGCGCGCTGCTTCGAGGATACCAGCTCAATCAGGGCTATGTGAGAACTTTTTGTAGGTGTAAGGGAATGTTTTTAAAGATAAAAAAATAGGTGAAAAAAGCTCCAATTTAAATTGGAGCTTTTTCTGTTTTTTAATTCATCTGCACTGTAATGGGAAGGTTGTAGGCGGTTCGCACGGCTTTACCGTCAATCATACCAGGTGACCACTTTGTTCGCAATGATTTCAATACGCGAACTGCTTCTTCCCCTAGTCCATAACCAGGATCTCTTTTGACTTGAATGTCACTCATGCTGCCATCTCTTTCGATTACAAAAGAAACATAAACCCGAATTGATCCACTGCCTTCTATTTCTTTTTTTTCAAAATTATTACCTACATACGTATAAAACTTATTAATTCCGCCAGGGAATTCAGGAAGTTTATCTAGAGAAACGCTGTTGATGATCGCATTCCCTGTATCTATCGTGGTTGTTGTTTCGACTCCTGAAGGAGAAGCGGGATTGATGCCAATAGTACCTGTTCCTTCTGAAGTTGTATTTGTTATGGTAGTATTGTCGGTGTTTTTTGCAATGTCTTGATTGGCTTGTGAAGCTTGAACGATTACCGGATTAACCAGTTGGGCGCTTTTGATTGGCACCGCAACATTTTTAGTTTTTATCTCTAGCAAGGCCTTTTTTGGTTCAAGCTGGTTTGGAATTATGTCAGTAAGTTGCACTATAGTGTTGGTAAAATCAGGAATGTCAATTGGGGGTGTTCGATTGGGATTAAAATAAGTAATAATTATGGGAATGCTTAAAGCACTAAATAAAAATAGAACACCCATAAAAAGGGAGGTCAATGCCGTTTTTGTACTTTCTTGACGCAACTGATACGCTCCGTATTCTTTGTTTCTGTCTTGGAAAACAAGATTAATCCAGCCGGTTTCGTAAATGCTTAATTTTGACATAATGTTTGGATTTAGTGGTTAGGTACAATTAAATCATAAGCAAAAAGTTTTTTTAATGATAACGTGCAAAATAGGAATTGTAGTATATAAACTTAGTGTTTATTTTTCATTAAATTGAATTTATGTTTATTTATTTAACATAAAGAGTAGATAATTAATATACATGTTGTTTTTAGATAGTATTATTCATAAAAAAAGCGCATCCATACTAATGAATGCGCTTTGCAATTGTGTAAGTGGTTTATAATTTCAGTTTAAAAAGCATATTTGAATCCAATTTGTATTTGAAATGGATTTCCAGAGAGCGAAGGAAGTCCGGCATTGTTTACTCTGTAATTAAATTGTTGTCTGGTGCTGTCAAATCCCGGAACCGCAGCTGTTGTTCCTGATGCTGGTGTTCCTAAAGCATATAGTGATTGACTTCCCAACGATTTATTTACACCCCATTCTTTATTTAGTAAATTGGCAACATTAAAGATATCTGCTGTAAATTCTAAAAATTGTTTTTTATATAAAGTGACTTTTTTGGTGATTCTTATATCAACAAGACCATAAAACTCATTTATTCCTCCGTTTCTCTCTGCTAGTTTGCCGGAGTATTTGTTGATATAGTTTTTTAAACTTTGGCTTGCAGCCGGATTATCAAGTATAGTTTGCAATCCTGTTTTTATATTTTGGGGAACTGCCGGATTATTAATATCAAATATATACGCTAAATCATTGGATGAAGTGACAAAATCAGCATTTGTATTTCCTCCTGATAATAAACTGTAGCGTGTTCCGCCAATGCCAGAATATCGTACACCAACGTTGAAACCATAAAAAGTAGGTAGTGTTCCGTAAAATACTACTTTGTGACGGAAATGATTATCGGAATAACTCATTTTGCTCAAGTCTCTTGGATCATCTTCTACTGGTAATACTAAAGTTGCTGTGTTGGCTACGTTTCCGTTAAATGAAGTATTGTCTTTGGTATCATTCAAGGTATAACTGGCAGATATTTCACCGTCTTTAAAATAGCGATAGGTAGCATCAACAACTAGTGCAAATTGATTAACTTTTCCTTCGCTGTTCAGTTCTAAAACACGTCCTAATTTATTGCTGATTCGCCCTTGCATCCAGTCTCCGGCTCCATTTGCAGGGATTGAGCTTGCTGGAACATAAACACCACGATCGCCTTCATTGGCTAAGGTAAAAAATGGATTCGCCACCATATTGCGGTCTACATAAACATAGTTGTTGCGTCCTAAAGTTGCATATCCTGCTATTCCTGCTTTCAATCTATCAGTAAAAAAATGGGAGTAAGATGCATTTGCTTTGTAAACAACCGGAACTTTAGCATCTGTTCCTGTAAAATTTATTGTCGGTAGCTGAAACGCATCCAAAGTTGGAATACTAGCATAATTATTTCGATAATCATTGAAATTTGGCAAAGGAACATTTGGAGCTCTCACATCTACAGTTGCAGTGTGATTTCCATCAAAATATAAGTTGTTGATTATCGCATAATTATTTAAATCAGAAGCAAAAATTCCCCCTCCAAAGCGAATATAATCTTTGTGATTTTCATTTACATCCCAAGACAATTGCACTCTTGGTTGAAGAATAGCTGACTGAAGTTTATTATCCGTACGAATACCTAATTCATCAAAAACCAACTGATTGAATGTTGCAGTCGGATACTTAGCATAATCAAAACGCAACCCTAAAGTCAAGTCTAATCCCACGCCAATTTTAGTCTGCAACTGACCATAAATTCCAGCATTTAATATGTTCGAAATCACGGTAGGATCAGCCACCAAAGGAACTTCTCTGAAATAACGATAGGGAGTTTGATTGTCAAAGTTAGCCACACTATTGAAATGGAAACGACCGTTTACTTCGCTGCCATATAAAGATTTTGAATGTGTTTGCATTAAATCAAAACCAAAAGTATATTTCACTTTATCCGTGTTATAATAAATGTTGTCTACAATTTGGAAAACATTATTGGTAAATTTTTCCTGCGCAAATCGATGACCTCCAATTTGAATATTCGTAGTTCTTATTGCGCCGTTGATTGTTGAAGCCACATTTTCCACAATAGCACGAGGAATGTTGTAATCAGGCAATTGATCACCTGGATTACTATCCTGAAAAGTATACAAATGCTGTATTTTTAATTCATTTGTGACTCTTGCATTTACTTTGGTTCGCAAAGAAGCCAAAATACTATTGTCAATATTTAAGTCATCTCCAAAAGATTCATATAAATTTATGGCAGTGTTATCTTGCAGCCCTAATTTATTATTGTCATAGGTGAAGTTATTGCGTACTGTCAATAAATTATTGCTGTTAATTTGCCAGTCAAGTCGAGCGAAAGCAGCATCAGAATTCCTTTTTTTATCAAAAGTTCCGTATTGTGGAGAACTGGAAACACCATATTCATTGCGGGCAATAGTAACAAAATTGTCTAAGGTAGCTCTCGTAACATTAAAACGCAGTTCGTCGTCTGCAGATTGAACATCAGCGATGATTAAAGGCCGTAAATCTTGTTGATGATCCCAAGCTACAAAAAAATGTAATTTATCTTTAATAATTGGTCCTCCTAAAGTAAAACCGTATTGCGTAGTCGAAAAATCATTTTGACGTCTGTTTCCTCTAATGTCATACGGGCTTGACAGCCAGTCAGCGCGGTTGTAGGCAAACATACTTCCTGTTAAATCATTTGTTCCTGATTTAGTTACGGCACTTACTGTTCCACCACCACTTCGACCATAACTTACGTCATATTGATTGGTAACCACCTTAAATTCTCTCACGGCTTCTATGGAAATCGAATACGGAGCGCCACTTCGACTGGTTGTAGATCCTGCTGAAGTTGGGTTTTTAGCATTCATTCCATCTAATGTGTAATTTGTCGAGGAAGCTAGTTGGCCTGAAATATTTCCGCCTCTGGTCAAAGGCGATAAATCCATTAAGCTGGTGAAATTTCTTCCATTAACCGGCAACGCATTGATTAGTTTTGCCGTTACAGCTGTTGCTGCTCCTAAATTTCCTGTTTTGTTTTTTAAACCACGACCTACCACTTCAACCACTTCAAGATTTTGAATGTTGTCTTGCATCAGAATTTTGATGTTTATTAAATCCCCTTGATTTAAGGTGTAACCGGAACGTTGCTGTTCTCCAAAACCTAAAGCTGTAACGCTAATGGTGTAAGGTCCGCCTAAAGGAAGTTCTTTGAACGTAAAAACACCTTTAAAATTAGACAATGTATTGGTTTTAAATCCGGTTGATTCATTTCGGATTTGAACTGTCGCATCTTTCAGCGGTTCTGCATTATTTCCTAAAACGATACCTGAAATAGAGGCTTGAGTTGTTTGGGCAAAATTTGTTGCGCCAACAAAAACTGTTAGCACCATCGTAAATAAAAATAAGTGAAGTTGTTTCATGAATACTATTTTTTTGTTTTTTAGTGCTGACAAAGGAATTGACTAATTGAAAAAAGGCTGTTACTTTAACAATAACTGTAGAATACTTTTGTGTTAATGAAACCTTAAAAAAGGACTGCTAAACCTTCTTTTTTTAAGATAGTGTTACCCAAATTAGACTACTAAAGATCGAATCACTTGAGGTAAAATAGTCTTAATTTAATCCCTACTTAATGTTTGGGTCTGCCAGATAATCTATTTTTACGACAAAACTTAAATGAAAATTATGAAATTCACTACACTATTAATGGCTTCATCAATGGCCTTGTTATTATCAAATTGTACTTCAAACAAATTTGTGGTTTGTGGGCACAGAGGCGCTATGGGACACGAAACCGAAAACACATTGGCATCCATAAAAAAAGGAATGGAATTAAAAGCCGATATGTTAGAAATTGATGTTTTCAAAATTAAAACGGGAGAAATGGTTGTGTTTCATGATGATGATTTAGACCGAATCACAAATGCAAAAGGAAAAATTGAAGCATATACTTTTGAAGATTTGCGAAAAGTTTTGGTTGCTGGAAAACATCAAATCCCAACTTTGCAGGAAGTGATTGAGACCATCGATAAAAAAGTGGTGCTTAATATTGAGTTGAAAGGAACGAACACCGCAGCGGATACCTATAGAATTATAGAAGAGTATAAGAAAAAAGGGTGGAGAAATAAAGATTTTTTTATATCCAGTTTCCGAATAGGGGAGTTGCAAAAAATGAGATCTTTGAGTCCCGAAATTGCGATTGGTTTACTAACCTACAAAGATCCTATTGAGGATATTATTAAAACAGGAAAAGAACTGAAAGCTCAGGCAATAAATCCCTATTTTAAAACTTTAACGGCTGAAAATGTTGCGATAATGAAAGCGAATAATTTTAAAATATATCCTTGGACTGTCAATGAACCTGCGGATATCAATAATTTACAACAACTTAAAGTAAATGGTATTATAACGGATTATCCAGAAAGAATTGTAAGGTAATTTTATCAAAAAAATACTTTGATGTAACTAAGTGGTCTAAAATTTATTTAAATCACTTTTTCTTTATAGATACTAAAGAATTGGTTTGGATTTTAAACAAAAAAGCTACCTTTTATTCTGAATGATTTCTGCCAGAAGTTTCTTGGCGCGAAGCAATTTAATCTTCACATTGCTCAAAGGTTCGTTGATTTTATTAGCAATTTCCTGATAACTCATTTCTTGGAAATAACGCAACTGAATGACTTCTTGATAATGGGGTTTCAATTCTTTGATGAATTGCAGTAATTGAGAAAGATTTTGTTCTGTTATTAATTCATCTTCTGCGGAGGGAGTGGTATCTGCAATATTGTAGGCTTGATGGTCTTCTTCTTCGGTAATTTCGACAAAAAGGCTTGATTTCTTTTTTCTTAATAGGTCGATGTGGACATTTTTTGCAATAGCAATCAGCCAGGTGTTAAACTGGAATTCAGCGTTGTACGAAGCTATTTTGTCAAATGCTTTTGAGAACGTTTCGATAGTGATATCTTCTGCATTGGTTTCATTTTCGGTGCGTTTAAGCATGAAACCATATACTTCATTCCAATAATAATTCAATAGAAAAGTGAAGGCAACTTGATCGCCTTGTTTTGCTTTTTCTATTTGTTTGTTTATTTCCAATGTACTGGTTTTGAGAATGTATTAGTGATGAAGATATTAATTTGGGCGAATATTAATACTAATTCAATAATTGGATACCAATATACGACATCTTTTTCTTTTAATTTGCCTGCCGAAAATCCAATGATAATCCAAGACACAAGGTAGCGTAGCCCAATTAAACACAACACTACAATCCATTGAAATTGAAAAGCCAGCAAGACGATAGGGAGGATAAGAAACAATAATTGGGAACTGTAGAAAAGGCCCAATTGAAATTTGTCAAAAGACTTGTAATAATTGGCCGTTGCAACATGTCTTCTTTTTTGAATTAGCCAGTCCTTGTAAGTTGTTTTAGGCTTAGAAAGCGTTACGCTTTCTGGTGTGTAAGCGATTGTCGTGTTTTTGGCTTTTGCAGCTTGGTTTATAAATAAATCATCGTCTCCAGAACGAATTTGCATGTGTTCTATGAATCCATTCACGTTGAAGAACTCTTCCTTTTTATAGGCTAAATTTCTTCCAACGCCCATGTAAGGATGTCCAACTTTTGCCCAAGAAAAATATTGAATAGCGGTCAATAAAGTTTCAAAACGTATTATTTTATTCAAGAAAGAGTTTGCGATTTTTTCATATTTACCATAACCCAAAACAATAGTTTTTCGCATCGTAAATTGAGAGCTCATGGCTGTAATCCATTCTTTTGAAGTGGGGTAACAATCGGCATCCGTGAACAATAGATACTCCTTTTTGGCGGCTTTTATTCCTAACGTTAAGGCGTATTTTTTATTTCCCCAAAAGGCCTCGTTGTTCTCCACTTTTACCAAGCGAACGTTTTCATATTGCTTTTCAAAACCTTCAAATATAGCCAAAGTATTGTCGCTTGAAGCATCGTCAATCAAGACAATTTCAAAATCTGGATAGTTTTGTTCAGCCAGCAAGGGAATGAAATTAGTCACATTTTCTTCTTCGTTTTTAGCACACACTATAACTGAAATTGGGATTCTTTTGGGCGTTATCTTTTGCGCTTTGGCGAAAGCAAATTTCCCAAAAACACCTAGATAATACAAAATTTGAACCGCAACAATAAAAATAAAAAAGTAAAGAATTAGTATAAGCATTTTGAGTTTAATGAGTTTTTAATACCCGACTTTTCGGTAGAATACAAAGGTATGAATAGAATTGTGAAATGTTAAATACAATCTGTGAATTTCGAAAGAATTTATATTGGGCATTTCTTCATCTCTTTTGCGGTAGCGATGGACTGATCTGTATTTATTTCTTCTAACTCGGTAATAATATTTTGATAATTCGTCTCATCCCGATTTTGAGACATTTTCCTCGTAGCTTGAATTTCAGTTATTTCAATTTCAAATGCGACAATACCCCGACTTTGCAACATGGTTTTCTGAGATAAATCTTCTATTCGAATCGGTTTTTTAGAGTTTTGTTCGTATTTATCAACTAGTTTCTTCAAGGATTCAATCACGCCTTCTCCTTCAATAATTTTTATTTTTCCATACACATGAACGGCAATATAATTCCATGTTGGCACATTTTCATGATCGTACCAAGAGGAAGAAATATAACTATGAGGTCCTGAAAATATGGCTAAGACTTGGTCGTTATCAGTAAATCCTTTCCATTGTGGATTTTCTTTAGAAATGTGTCCATACAAAATATCTTCACCTTCTTTATTAATCTCCAATTCTAAAGGAATGTGCGTGGCGCACAATTTTCCGTTGCTTTGATTGATTAAAATACCAAAGCTATTTTCTTGAAGAAATTTTTTGATTTCTTCTGAATTCTCATTTTTGTAGATTTCTGGAGTGTACATTGTGATTTTAGATTAACGAATTTAAATTTTTCATTTGTTGTACTCGAATTTGCCACTTCTAAGTTTAAACTCTAAATCACATTTACTTCGGCCTCGATGTGGATACCAAATATGTTAAAAACGGTTTCCTGAATATCCTTTGAAACATTCAAAATTTCCTGTCCTGTCGCATTGCCATAATTTACTAAAACCAAAGCCTGATTTTTGTGGATTCCGGCGTCGCCAAAACGTTTTCCTTTAAAACCCGCTTGCTCAATCAGCCATCCCGCAGGAACTTTTACTTCGGTTTCAGAAATATCAAAATATTTCATTTCAGGGAATTGCTGATGAATTTTTTCGAAATCAGATTTCAACAGAATCGGATTTTTAAAGAAACTACCGCTGTTTCCCAATTCTTTTGGGTCTGGTAATTTACTTTGTCGGATAGCAATTACAGCATTGCTGACCTCCTTTAAAGTAGGGTTAGTAATGTTGTTTTTAGCTAACTCAGCCGTAATATCTCCATAAGAGGTATTGATTTTATGATTTGTTTTTGTCAGTTTAAAAATAACTGAGGTGATGATGTATTGGTTTTTTACTTCGTTTTTGAAAACACTTTCTCGGTATCCAAAATGACATTCGTCCTTTGTGAACGTTTTCATTTTCTGATTTTCTATTGTCATTGCTTCACAAGAAATAAAAGTATCTTTGATTTCAGTTCCATAAGCACCAATGTTTTGTATCGGTGTAGTTCCCACATTTCCGGGGATAAGTGACATGTTTTCTAAACCACCAAAATTTTGATCGATGGTCCAAAGCACAAATTCATGCCAGCTTTCGCCAGCCTGACTTTCGACCCAGACAAAATCTTCACTTTCTTCTATAATTTTTTTACCTTTTAAATCGATATGAATCACTAATGCTTCAATATCTTGGGTCAAAAGCATGTTGCTGCCTCCACCCAAAATAAATTTTTTCTGTGATTTATTTTCAATTAAAATAGTTTCTAAATCTTGCACAGAATGCACGGCAACGAACTGTTTGGCCTTGGCTTCAATGCCAAAAGTATTGAGTTTTCTTAGAGAGAAATTAGCTTGTATTTCCATAAACGAAAGGGCGTATTTGAATTATATATTCTTTATCAAAAGTAAGAATTAAAATTTAGCTGCATAGGATTTCATCCAGATATGCATCATAAATAACGGCATAATGTACGGTGTCATTAGGTTATCTCCTTTTTGTAAATTCAGTATAAGTTTTTGGATGTTGATGTGTTCAAAATACGGCATTTGAAAAAGTTCACTTTTCGAAAATGATTCTAATTCTTCTTTAAAAGCGTTACTTTTTGTAATATAATCTCCCCAAGGCGCACTTAAGCCTACTTTTTTAAATTTCAGAATTTCATTAGGCAGACGCTCTTGCATTGCCTTTTTGAGGATGAATTTCCATTTTTTTCCAGCAAATAACCATTTGTCATCTAAAGAGCCCAAGCCAACAACTAGTCTTGGGTCTAAAAAGGGTTCTCTGCATTCAATAGAAGCGCCCATTGTGCAGCGGTCATTTCGATCTAATAGTGAGCACAAGTAAGTGTGTTGATCAAAATAAAGCGCCTGTCTTCGTAAATTGTCTGGGTACAATGATTTTGCTTCTTTATAAATTTGTTTCCTATATTCATTTTTTGGAATTGCATTAATTCCATAAACTTCCGCGATATCTTTTGGATAGATATTGGAACCATTAAAAATGACCAATTCCGATTTTTTACTAATTTGCGCATAACGCGTTAGCTTATCATAACGAGGTTGTTTGTTAAAAAGATCCAAAGCACCAATTGTTGCAATTGAATTTAATAAGGAGGGATATTTCAAAGCTTTGTAGCGCACGTATCCACCCATTAATTCATCAGCACCTTCGCCAGAAAGCAAAACTTTTACTGATGGTTTTGCCATTTTCGACAGCGCTAAAAGATGTGGTTCACTTAAATGCATAATAGGTTCATCCTGAAAATAAGTGGCACTTAACAATTGATCATAAAGATTTTGATCTTCTAATTGCATGGTGTGAAAGCCATAATCAAATTTCTCAGCCATCATTTTGGCTAAGTGCGATTCGTTATGTTCCTTTTCTTTAAAACCGATATTAAAGGTTTGAATGTCTTTGTAATTTTGGTGGTGTAGGGAAGCTAAAACAGAGGAGGAGTCCAGTCCGCCACTTAGCAAAACACCGACAGGGACGTCACTTACCATTCTCATTTTTATAGAATCATCAAATGTTTCTCGAAACCATTCTACAGGATTTTTAATTTTAGGCTGGTTCTGTATTTCCTTTTTCAAATCCCACCATTTTTCGGTTGTAACTTTTCCGCCTTCGTGTAGGGTCATTATATGTCCGGGCAATACTTTTTTTACGTTTTGGTAAAGTGTGTTTTCACCGGCTACAAATCGATTAAATATATATTCTTCTAGCCCTTCCTGTGCCATTTTTAGCGGAACTCCTGCGGTAAAAAGTGCTTTTTGCTCCGATGCAAAATAAAAAGTTTCGTTATAAAAAGAATAGTACAAGGGTTTTACACCCATTCGATCTCGGGCAACAAGTAGCTTTTTTTCTAATTTATCCCAAATCGCAAAGGCAAACATTCCATTGAGGCGGTGCAGCATTTTTAAGCCGTGCAACTCAAACAATTTCATTAGAACTTCCGTATCTGAAGTGGTTTCAATGTCAAATCCATTGCTCTTCAACTCTGGATAAAATTCTTTATAGTTATAGATTTCGCCATTATAGGTCATCACATATCTTCCATCATTCGAAAGATAGGGCTGATGGCCGGCGCTGGAAACATCTAATATTGACAATCGTCTGTGTCCAAAACCAATGTTGTTGTCAATAAATAAACCTTTGTCATCAGGGCCGCGATGTTCTAGCGAATCGCGCATCTTGATGAGTAGGCGTTCGTCTACTTTTTTTTGGGATTGTAAATGCAAGATTCCGTTAATTCCACACATATTTAGTTGGGAAGATTAGAGTTGATTAATTCGTGGTATTTATGAGCAATAATCTTCATGTTGATCTCGTAATTGGCATTTTCTTCCACAAATATTCTGTTTTTAGTAACGGCTTGCTCGCGATGCGCTTTGTTTTCAAAGGACCAAATTAATTCATTGGCTAGTATTGTATGATCGTCAATGGCAACGAGTCCTCCGTTTTCTCGATGGGTAATCCAACTTTTATTTCCAGGGATTTCTGTTACAATAGGATAGCAATAGCATGCCATAGCTTCAAATAAAGAGGCGGATACGCCTTCCGTTATTGGCATGCTGATGTAAATATTTGATTTTTGTAATAACGTGGGCAACTCCGTGTTTGGAATTCTTCCCATAAAATTCACTTTCTTATCGATCTTTAGTTTTTTAGCTAAACTTTTTAAAGTAGGAAGTTCAGTTCCATCACCTATAACGGTCAGTTCGAAATCTATTCCTTTTTGGTTTAAAATCTCAAAAGCTTTTAGAATAGTGGTATGGCGGTATTCTGGCAGCAAAGACCGCGTTACAATAGCACAAATTTTTTCGGGTGTTGCCTTGTTCGTGTTTCCAAACTTTGTCAAATCAATTCCTTTTGGCAACACTAAAACTTTAGTCATGTTTACCTTTGCCTTGATCATAGAAAGGGTCATAATAGGTCCCCAAGCATGGATTAAATCCGCTTTTTGAAAAGCATAATGTTGAATAATTTTTTTTAATGGTAACGAGAGAGATGTTTCTGGCCATAAATCAGTTCTACCTTGCTGTGCTATTGCAACCGGTTTTACTCCTGATAATGCTGCAAGGAAGCCATAGCTGGTTGTGCGTTCTGCAATGACCATGTCAGGCTTCTGTAATTTGATTAGTTCTCTAATTTTAAAAATAGCGAATTGAAATTCGAAAATCCTTAAAATGCGATTATGGAGGCAATTGCTGGGTGTTTTTAATTCCCAAGTAATAATTTCGAAATTGCCAAATTCCTTGAGTCCGTTCATCCAAGTGATCGCATCGGCTCTATAGGATTCGCCAAGAAAAAGTATTTTCTTTTTTTTCATTGTAATTATTCCGACGTTAAAGCGCGATTTATAAAGTCATTCAATGGTTTTAGTGCAATTAATTTATGACTCATGACCGCAACAAAATCTTTTTTAGAAACGCTGGAGAACTCAATTTTTTGCGAAGACTCAAAGCTTTTTAATTTTAACAATTCAATTGCTGGATGTTCTTTTTCATAACCTCTAGGTGGATTTTTTAGCATGTTCTTTTCATTTCTATCAAAATCCTTAAACTCTTTTTTAAAATTTCTCTCGTCAAGAATGGCTTCTAAATCATCATAGAAAAAGGCAATTTCTTTCCGCATTTTTTTTAGGTCATCTGCTTCAGGACAGTACAATCCACCAGCAATAAAACTAGCTCCTTTTTCTAAGTGGATATAATAACCGGAACGATTCAGCCCTTTGGCACCGGAGGAAAGCCAGACTCCTAAATGAGTTTTATAGGGCGTCTTGTCTTTGGAAAACCGAATGTCACGATTGATTCGAAAAGTACAATTTTTGACCTCCAACATTTCTAGTGAAGGATCAAGCGGTTTCATGGCGTCTAGGAAATCAGCAACTAATTGTTGGTAATCGTTTTTGAAAGATTCGTATCGTTTTTTGTTTTCCAAAAACCAATCTCGATGGTTGTTGGCTTTTAAATCATCTAGAAATTGTAGGGTTTCTTTTGAAAGCATTTTGAGCTATTGTATTTGTTTTCTTAATTCTTCTTCACTTACAAAACCAGATTGTCTCCATTTTACTGTCGCATTATCGTACAATAGTAGCGTGGGAAGCTCACTTATTTTCATTTCGGTCATCAAGGTTTTGTTCTTATCGGCATCCAAGCGAATGATGGTTACTTTATCTGCCAATTCTTTTTCCATTTTTAAAAGGAAGGGTTTCATTTTTTTGCAAGGCGCACACCACTCGGCGTAAAAATCAATCAATACTTTTTTATCAGAGCGTACTAAGTTATTGTATTCCTGCACCGTCATTCCGCTAATTTTGTCAGTTGGCTTAGAAAATCCCGCAGCATCCCATTTTAGGATTCCTCCTTGTAATTGGTATAGGTTTGTAAAGCCTAGTTCTTCTAATTTTTGAATCGCGCTTTGACTTCTTGCTCCGCTTTTGCAATACACAAAAAGAGGCTTTGTTTTGTCTAGTTTTTTACTGTCCACAACAAAACTGTCTCCTAGCCAATTTATATTTATAGCCTTGTCGATATGATCTGAGGCAAATTCCTTTGGAGTTCTTACGTCGAGAATTTGTGGATTTGGTGTTGCTGCTATTTTTTCAGAAAAAGCTTTCGCGTCGATCGATTTACTGTACTTTGAGGATTGACCGTTACACGATAGCATTACAAAAGAGAGGAGTAGCACTAGTATTGGATTGTATTTCATTGCTGTTTTTTTTAAATGTAATAAGCTAAATTAGGTAATTTTTAAATTTTCGAACTCAATAAAGTGCTAAATAAAAGTTATAAGTTAAAAATTCGATACGTCTGATGTGTCGATTTTAGAATCGCTTCGGTTCGTTCTGGATGCGTGTCGGAAATAAAGAGTTGTCCAAAAGTAGCGCTGTGGACCATTTCGATAATTTTAGCAACCCGACTTTCATCTAGCTTATCAAAGATGTCATCAAAAAGAAGGATCGGTTTTACGCCACTTTGCTTCTTTAAAAATTCAAATTGGGCTAATTTTAAAGCGATTAGATATGATTTTTGTTGTCCTTGTGATCCAAATTTCTTTATCGGATGGTGATCAATTTCAAAGGCTAAATCATCTTTATGTATTCCTACACTAGTGTATTGTAAAGCCCTGTCTTTATTGCTGTTTTCTTGCAAAAGTGTCAACAAATCCTTTTCAAATAAGTGACTTTCGTAAACCAATTGTACGGTTTCTTGAGAACCCGTTATGGCTTGATGATGCCTGTTAAAAATAGGTATGAAATCTTCGATAAATTCTTTTCTTTTTTCGAAAATAGATTGGGCAAAACCATGGAGTTGCTCATTATATATAGATAGCGTATCGGTGTCAAAAACATGATTCAACGCAAAGTATTTTAGCAAGGCATTGCGCTGGCTCATGACCTTCTGGTATTGAATGAGTTGTTGCAAATAAGCCGAATCCAATTGCGAAATGACGCTGTCCATGAATTTCCGCCTAGTTTCGCTGCCTTCTACAATTAAATCCCTGTCCGCTGGAGAGATAATAACCAAAGGAATAAAGCCAATATGATCTGAAAATTTATCGTACGCTTTTCCATTGCGCTTTAATATTTTTTTTTGGCCTTTTTTTAAGCTGCAAACGATTTGTTCCGTTCTGTCTTTTTTTTCAAATTCAGCATCAATTACAAAAAATTCCTCGCCATGTTTAATATTTTGGACCGCTAATGGATTAAAATAGCTTTTTCCGTACGCCAAATGGTAGATTGCATCCAGTACATTTGTTTTTCCAATACCGTTTTTACCCACAAAACAGTTTATTTTGCTGTCAAAATCGAAATTTGCTTCTGAAAAGTTCTTATAATTGAATAATGAAATCTTTTTTAAATACATGTTAAGGCTTGCTGGTATTGAGAACTTTGCTGTTTTTGAACAGCTGTTATAAAGAGGGTGCAAATTATCGAAAAATATCGATATAAAGGACTTTTCTCTTTTTTCTATGGTATTTATTTCGCCTTTGGAACGAAAGAATTGGGTAGGATATTTTTTTTAAATATAAAAGCATATTTTTTGTGTGGGATTGAATAAAAATTTTATTTTTGCGATTCACTAAATTAAAAATAAATGGCTACTTACAATAAAAGAGGATATAAAGCACCAAAAGAAAAAGAAGTAAAAGGAGAAGGAGTTGAAGCTGTGGTTATTGATGAAAAAGACAGCACAACTGCTGAAGTTTTTTCAAAATTAGATGAAACTGCTACAATAACGGAGGATTGGGTTGCTAAAAATCAAAAAATTATTATTGGATTAGTTGCCGCTGCTGCCCTTTTTACTATTGGTTATTTAGGGTATCAAAGGTTTATTGCTGCACCACAACAAGAGGAAGCGGCTAATGAAATGTTTGTTGCACAACAAAATTTTCAAAAAGCAACCGATGGAGTAGCTAGTGATTCTTTGTATAAATTGTCGTTGAATGGATCCGAAGGTAAATTTGGATTTTTGAAAATTGCAGATGAATATTCTGGAACCGATGCGGGAAATTTAGCCAATTATTATGCGGGTATTGCGTATTTGAATACGGGAAAATATACTGAAGCGATTGATTATCTTACTAAATTTAAATCAGACGATATTGTTTTAGGAGCTTTGGCAAAAGGAGCAATAGGAGATGCTTATTCTCAAAAAAATCAACCGAAAGAAGCTTTAGAAAATTACGTAAAAGCTGCTGAATCAAATAAAAATGATTTTACAACACCTCGTTTCTTATTGAAAGCTGGTAAAACAGCTTTGGCATTAGGGAATAAAGCAGATGCATTAAAATATTTTACAGATATTAAAGACAACTATGAAGCTGCTCCAGAAGCGGCATCAGTTGATGTTTTAATGGGATTAGCACAATAGTAAAAGTGAATTAAGATTGATGATTCAAGATGGTCGATTTTTGATTTCAAAATTCTATCTTTATAATCTGAAATTAAAAATCTAGAATCATAAAACTACAATCAAATGGCTACCGTAAATAAAAATTTATCGGATTACGATAAAAATTCAGTTCCAAATGCGAAAGATTTTCGTTTTGGAATTGTTGTTGCAGAATGGAATGATACTATAACTGAAGGACTTTTTAAAGGCGCAATCGACGCCCTTTTAGAAAACCAAGTGCCCGCCCAGCATATTATTCGCTGGAATGTTCCTGGTAGTTTCGAACTCATATATGGATCAAAGAAAATGTTGCAAACGCAAAATGTTGATGCTGTAATTGCAATTGGATGTGTCATTCAAGGGCAGACCAAGCATTTTGATTTTGTATGCGAAGGGGTAACGCAAGGAATTAAAGATTTGAATGTTCAAACGGATATTCCAGTTATCTTTTGTGTTTTAACGGATAATACCATGCAACAATCCATTGATAGGAGTGGAGGAATTCACGGGAATAAAGGTACTGAAGCGGCTATTGCGGCTATAAAAATGGCCTATATTCGCCAACAAGCTTCATTATCACATCAAATAGACAATCAACATTTATTGTCTTCAGGAGCCATTCAAATTGAAGAAGGGAAACCTTTGGAACTGAAGGAATAATCTACAAAAAACTTAATTATTTAACCTATACTGTCTCCTAAATAGTATAGGTTTTTTGTTTTTTTTATGATTAAATATGCCCGTATTCCCAGTAGAAATTCATTAAATTTGTGCTTCTTGGTTTTGTAATAAACTATAGTCACCCTGAGCGCAGTCGAAGGGTTAAACTTTTAACCTAATTTTTTTAATGTCGAGTATAATTCAATTACTTCCTGATCATGTTGCCAATCAAATTGCTGCTGGAGAAGTGGTTCAAAGACCCGCTTCGGTGGTTAAAGAACTGCTTGAAAATGCAGTGGATGCTAAGGCAACGGATATCAAATTAATTATTAAAGATGCAGGAAAAGCACTGGTGCAAGTAATCGATAATGGTTTAGGAATGAGCGTTACTGATGCACGGTTGTGTTTTGAACGGCATGCCACGTCCAAGATTCGTCATGCCGAAGATCTATTTTCGTTGCACACTAAAGGGTTTCGCGGAGAAGCATTGGCTTCTATCGCAGCGATTGCTCATGTTGAAATGAAAACCAAGCAAGAGCAAGAAGAATTAGGAGTGCATATCATTATTGAAGGTAGTAAGTTTGTGTCGCAAGGGGCGGCAGTTTTGCCAAAAGGAACATCGTTCGCTGTTAAAAATTTGTTTTTTAATATTCCAGCAAGGCGCAATTTCCTAAAATCGGATACGGTGGAATACCGTCATGTTGTTGATGAATTTCAGCGTGTTGCTTTGGCACACCCAAAAATACATTTTACGTTGTATCACAACGGGAGTGAAATGTTCAATTTGCCACCCTCGACTTTGCGTCAACGAATCGTTACTATTTTTTCGGGTAAAACCAATGAGAAATTAATACCAGTTCAGGAAGAAACAGAAATCGTAGCGATTCAAGGATTTGTCAGTAAACCTGAATTTGCCAAAAAAAATAGAGGAGAACAGTTTTTCTTTGTCAATGATCGTTTTATAAAAAGTGGTTATTTGCATCATGCGGTGATGGCGGCTTATGACGGAATTTTGAAAGACGGTGCACAGCCTAGTTATTTTTTAAATTTATCAGTGCCTCCAAACACGATTGATATCAACATTCATCCTACTAAAACGGAAATTAAGTTTGATGATGAGCAGGCTTTGTATGCTATTTTGAGAGCTTCTATAAAACATGGTTTAGGGCAGTTTAATGTTGCTCCAGTTTTAGATTTTGATCGCGATTCTAATTTGGATACGCCTTATCATTATAAAGATTTAGAAGGTGCTACACCAACGATTCAGGTGGATGGTAATTTTAATCCGTTTTCGGAGGCTAAACCCAGCAAGCAATTTTCAAGTTATAGAAAACCAGAACCAACAGCGAACTGGGAAAGTTTATACGTAGGATTAAAACAAGATACAGACGATATAGCCCACATTACCTTTGAAAATGAAGAAATGACTTCGTCTTTATTCAATGATGAAGACATAGAACATTCAATTCATAAAACGTATCAAATTCATAAAAAATACATCGTTTCATCGATAAAGTCAGGAATGGTAATTGTAGATCAGCAACGGGCACATCAACGTGTTCTGTATGAGCAATTTCTGGTAAATATGACAGTGCATCAGGCATCAAGTCAGCAGTTGTTGTTTCCCCTTAATTTGTTCTTCTCGAGTAGTGAAATGGAACTTATTCAGGATTTGCAAGTGTCATTAAAAAATACTGGATTCGTATTTGAAGGGAATACTACCGATCATATTGTCATTTCAGGAATACCTGTAAATGTTACAGAAAGCGAAGTATCCCTTGTTTTAGAGCAATTATTAGGAGATTTACAGGATGGAATTCCAGAAAGTAGTTTCAGTCAAAGTGATACAATTGCTAAATCCATGGCCAAAAGTTTAGCCGTAAAAACAGGAACACACCTTACAGAAAAAGAACAGGAAAACTTGGTTAATGGACTTTTTGCCTGTAAAGACCCCAATGTTTCCCCATTTCATAAACCCACTTTCATCACGATGCGTGTGGAAGATCTAGATAAAAAATTTGCATTATGAGAAACGTAACGGAGACCGTAAAACAATTAATTATTATTAACGTATTGTTTTTTGTAGGTACACTAATTATAAAAGAGCCAGCATATAAGATATTGGCATTGTACTTTCCTGAAAACCCTAGTTTTCAATTATGGCAACCGATATCACACATGTTTATGCACGGTGGATTTATGCATATTTTCTTCAATATGTTTGCGCTGTATTCCTTTGGATCGGCTTTAGAGCAGGTATGGGGAAGTAAAAAATTCTTGTTTTTCTACATTTCCTGTGGTTTAGGTGCGGCCTTAATGCATACGGGAGTGAATTATTACTTTTTTCAGGATAATTTGAATACACTGATTGCCAATGGTTTTCAAAAACAGGAGATCTTGCAGATTTTGAATGAAGGTAAAATTAACACAAGATGGCAGGAGATTTTGTCGGTATCTGATTTTCAAAATTTTACTAGTGCCTATTTGGGAACAGCTGTTGGTGCATCCGGAGCTATTTATGGAACGATCGTAGCATTTGCTTTTATGTTTCCGAATGCTGAATTGGCACTGATGTTCATTCCTGTTCCAATAAAAGCGAAGTATTTTGTTCCAGGTATCGTCTTAGTCGATTTGTACTTAGGAATTTCTGGAAAATCTATATTTGGAGGTGGAGGAATTGCCCATTTTGCTCACGTCGGTGGTGCTTTGTTCGGTTTTCTAATTATGTGGTATTGGAAGAAAAATCAATTTAATAAAAATCGTTGGAATTAGAAGTTCAAAATTTTTTAAATTAGACGACGCAACTATCAGATCTTAATTCCCACTTAGCTTATGAATATTATTGACGACCTGAAATTACAATACAATATAGGAGGAATAGTAACCAAGTTAATCCTTTGGAACGTAGCTTTATTTGTTTTTCCATGGTTGTTCTTCGCTCTTCTATCGCTGTTGGGTTTTCCTATTGATTATCTTCAATTTGTGAGTTTGTCTTCTAATCCGGCTCATTTGCTTTGGAAACCTTGGTCGTTGCTTTCGTATGCCTTTTTTCATAGTGGAATCATGCATATTGTTTTTAATATGATTGTTTTGAATTTTTCTGGGCGATTATTTATGACCTATTTTACGGCTAAACAATTACTTGGATTGTATGTGTTGAGTGCTATTTTTGCTGGAATATGCTACATGCTTGTGTTCTATGTTTTGAATATCAATGCGCCAATTGTAGGAGCTTCTGCCGCTATAATGGCTATTTTGGTGGCAACTACGACGTATCATCCTTTGATGGATCTTCGCTTGTTAATAATTGGAAATGTCAAGCTATGGCATGTTACGGCGGTCATTATCTTCATCGATTTAGTGCAACTGCGTTCTGAAAATATGGGCGGACATATTTCTCATCTTTCAGGAGCCTTATTTGGGTTTATTTTTATTAAATTGCTTCAAAATGGAACCGATTTAAGTAGGGGTGTTTCTCGTTTTTTTGGTTTTTTTGCAAATTTGTTCCAAAAAAACAAAACAACTCCATTTAAAAAGGTGCATAAAAATTATACCAAGCCAGTAGAGAAAAGTATTCCCAAAATAATCACTAAAGATAAATCGCAACAGCAAATTGATGAAATTTTGGATAAAATCAGTCAGTCCGGTTATGATAGTTTAACGAAAGAGGAAAAAGAATTTTTATTCAAGGTAGGAAAGTAATTTATAATTGCAGGGTAATAAAATCCGACTTTCATCTCGTCCGATAGTGTTATATTAAAAGAAAAAGAATGACAAAAATGAAATTCTTTTACGCGCTGCCGAAGTAGATTGTTTAAATTTTTTTACTTGCTTGAAATCCACTTTTGCTGTTTGTAAAAATAAAAAAGATAGAAAATGAAAAATCTTTCATGGTTTAATAAAGGAATGTTTCTTCTAAATAGTTTGCTAGTATTGGTGACCTTTGTAGCGTATGTTTTGCCTTTTTTAGCGCCAAAATCTTTTCCCCTGTTGTCTGTTTTGACACTTTTCATGCCTCTTTTCTTTATTTTTAATGCGTTGTTTTTTATCTATTGGGCGATTCAATTTAAAAAACAATTGATTGTCTCAGGCTTAGTTTTACTGTTAGGAATCACATTTATAAATAAATTTTATAAATTTTCGGAGCCAAAATTTTCCAAAGAAGAAAAAGATTTTACTGTAATGAGTTACAATGTTCGCCTGTTGAATGTATTTAAATGGATTGAACGAGATGATGTACCTGAGGATATAGTAGCGTTTATTAATGATAAGAACCCGGATATCTTGTGTATACAAGAATATTCACCGTCAGCAAATATTGATTTGAAAGTGTATCCGCATCGCTATATTTTTACAGATGGAGATCAAATTAAAACTGGTCAAGCTATCTTTTCTAAATTTCCTATTCTGAATCAGGGAAATATTATTTTTCCTAATTCCAGTAATAATGTTGTTTTTGCCGACATTAAAAAAGGGAAAGATATTATTAGAGTGTATAACATGCATTTGCAATCGATAAAAATATCTCCTGACGTGAATGAAATTGATGAAAATATCGATGTTATCAATCAGCAAAAATCGCAAAAGCTTTTTATTAGAATAAGTAAAGCTTTCAAGCAGCAGCAGCAGCAAGCAGAGCTGTTCAAGGAACATAAAATGAAATGTATTTATCCAGTTATCATTTGTGGTGATATGAATAACAGTGCCTTTTCATACGTGTACAGAAGCATCAAGGGCAAGATGAAGGACGGCTTCGAAGAGGCAGGAACGGGTTTTGGGGAGACTTATAAATTCAGGTATTACCCTGCTCGAATTGATTATATTTTTGCTGACGAAAAGATGACCGTTAAAAAATTTGAAAGTTTTTCTAATTTTATTAACTCAGATCATTTTCCTATTATGGCTAGATTATCGTATGAGTAATTTTAATAGTATATGCTATTGAACAATCAGTTTTTGTTCTCTTAGATAATCCATCGCGTATTTTCCTTCATTAAAAAGCAAGTCTAAAACACTTAGGTTATTGATAAAGCCATGTTTGTCATCAAAAACTTGAGTATACTTGTCAAAAACCGAGAGGTCTTTTTTTCCATTAACCAAAGGTCTAAAATCAGAAATTATAAGAGTATCGGCGCCATGAAAATATTCTGCCGTCGTGTGGTACTCTATTTTCATACGCAAGCATTTAAAAACAATAGTTAATGCTTCAAAATTTAAATCTAACAAGAATTCTTGTTTTTTTTCAAAAATTGGTCGGATGTCATCTTCGAAAAATTCAAAAAAAGGAGAACTTCGGTACGCCGCTTCAAGAGATTTGAAATGTTGTTTTTGCCAGTCAAAATCATTTTCAATTCTAACATCTTTAGTTTTTTGATGGCTTTCTTTCGAATGTTTTATTGGGATATTTAGCAATTGAATTCCGTTTGGACTGTAAATATACGTGCGATTTCGGTTTGTTTGTTTCTGGAAATTATCCTCTATTTCAAAGGTAACCGTGTCTGCTTGTACCATTGCTGCAAAATGGCTTACGGATGGGAAATAGGTGGGATGTAGTAAAATGTTCATTTGTTTATGTGTTTAGGGTTTAAAGTGTAAGGTTGTTGTATCACTTTAAACCCTAAACTTTAACTATTTTTATTTACCCTTTGTTCGCTTTTCTTTTGCTCCAAAAATATTCTCCTACAAAGAAGAGTACTAAACCAAGTAGAAACAATTTAAAGTACGATTGTGGTTGACCTTCACCACTAACAGTTGTGAAAACTCTGTCCCAACGTATTTTATTTAGTCCTTTTCCATTTGGGTCAATGCTTAGCCAGATAAAAACAGGTTTCCCTACAATGTGATTTTCAGGAACAAATCCCCAATACCTGCTGTCTTCAGAGTTATGACGGTTGTCTCCCATCATCCAGTAATAATTTTGTCCAAAAGTATAACTAGTGGCAATTTGACCATTTATTCGAATCTCTGAACCGTTAACTTTCAAATCATTGTTCTCATAATCACTTATAATTGCCTTGTAAAACGGTAATGTTTCTGTTGTTAACGGAACTGTCTTTCCTTTTTCTGGAATATAGATTGGACCATAATTATCCCTATTCCACTTGTTGATGTGGGGAAAAATACCATTGTCTACGTCGTTAGAAATTTGTCTAACAACAGCAGTTATACCAGGTGTGTTTTTTAGTCGCTGAGCTCCAGCTTCGGTTAAAGCACTCAAAAACAAGGTGTCTCTTTTTGTGTCGTCAGTGAAAAAAGCAGGATCTGTGATGTCTAAATCTTTAAATAAATATTCAAGATTGACTGCTGTTTTTCCATCAAAAGCTACTTTATAAGAAAACTGCGGTTTGGCTCTTTCTGGTAACTGCAATAGTTTCCCATCGATATAAATGACACCGTCTTTTATGGATAAGTTGTCACCTGGAATTCCAACGCATCTTTTTACATAATTCGATTTTTTATCAACAGGTTTATAAGCGCGTCTTTTTGAAGTATCAAAAAATTTAAATACGGTATCTACAGGCCAATTGAAAACAACGATGTCGGTGCGATCAATATTCTGAATACCCGGCAATCTCATATAAGGCAACTGTGGATAGGTCAGGTAGGATTTATTTTTTGTCAAAGGAATAGAGTCATGCACCATGGGTAAAGCAATCGTGGTCATAGGGACTCTGGCGCCATAATTCATCTTGCTTACAAATAGAAAGTCTCCTACTAATAATGATTTTTCTAATGACGAGGTTGGAATGGTGAAGGGTTGAATTAAATAGGTATGTACTATTGTGGCAACCACCACCGCAAAAAGTAGCGAGCTAATCGTGTCTGCAGTTTTGTTTCGAGGGGTTAAACTTCTATCTGCTACGTACTCTAATTTTTGAGTATAATTTACATAATAGATGTAAAATCCAAGTGTAACAATTCCTAAAAAAGTGTCTACTCCAGATCGTTTTCCAAAACTACGCAACGTTTCCACCCAGATTACTGGGAAAATAATTAGGTTGATAATGGGTAGGAATAATAAAACGGTCCACCAAGTAGGGCGCCCAATTATTTTCATTAAAACAATGGCATTATAAACTGGAATAGCGGCTTCCCATCGTTTTCTTCCTGCGCTCTCGTATAATTTCCATGTTCCTAAAAAGTGTACTACTTGTAGAATAAGGAAAAATATAAACCATTGATATGCTGACATAGTTTTTTGTTTAAAGTTTGAAGTTTAAGGTTGTCTCGTTAAAAATTTGCTTAAACAGCCGAATAATTTTATTTTAATTCTAAAACATCTTTCATTGTAAAAACGCCTTGTTTGCCCACAATCCATTCTGCGGCAATTACAGCGCCTAGTGCAAATCCTTCGCGATTGTGTGCAGTATGTTTTATTTCGATCGCGTCTACCGCTGAATTGTAAGTCACCGTGTGTGTTCCTGGTACCGTTCCAATGCGCTTGGTTGCGATGTGAATTTGCTTGGTGTCTGGAGTTTCTAAAGTCCAGTCGGTATAGGAACTATTTTCAATTACTCCTTTGGCTAATGATATTGCTGTACCGCTAGGTGCATCAAGTTTTTGGGTGTGATGAATTTCTTCCATTGAGACTTTATAACTATCGAATTTTGACATGATTTTAGCCAAATATTCATTGAGCTCAAAGAAAATATTCACTCCTAAGCTAAAGTTCGAACTAGAAATAAATCCGCCATTTGTAGCGGCACATAGTTTGGTCATTTCATCATACTGTTCCAGCCAGCCTGTTGTACCGGAAATAACAGGTACGTTCGCATGAAAACAAGCAGAAATATTGGTCACCGCAGCTGTTGGAACGCTAAAGTCAATAGCTACATCTGCTGTAGAAAGTCCCTCAAAAGTGTTGTTTTCCTCTTTTTTCAAAACAATTTGATGGCCTCTTTCCAATGCAATTCGCTCAATTACCTGGCCCATTTTTCCGTATCCTAAAAGCGCAATTTTCATTTGTTTATTTTTTAAATTTTGAATACTGCAGCAGTCCTGCAAACAGCAGTCCTAGCAGAATTCCAGCGATGAACCCAGAAAAGAAATTATTCATTCGAATAGGTTCCAAGGCATGAATTTCTGAATAATTTATTAAAGTAATTAACAGTAAAACTGTGGTAATGATAAAAAAATATTTCTTACCTATTTTAGTGAGTAATGACATACTGATCGTTTGTTTGATAGCTTTCTTGTTTTCGAATTTGGACTAGAAAGTATAATTAAATGTTAGTCCTACATTTGTCTTTAATGTTACATCATTTGGGTAAAGAACGGGTCTTACAGATAAGTTTTCATCGACATTGAACTGTATTAAAGCCGCATCTACATTGGCATCAAGAATATTTAAGGCATAAAATGCCAAAGTAACTAAAGCTGATAAATCGCGGTTGCGTTGGTAGAATTTTTGTCCGGCAATTAATCGATTGTTGTCTAGGAAAGCTAAGTCATCTGTGACTAATCCCTCCAATCTGCTTTTGTAGGCGTCTCTATATTGATTGTATTTTTTATTGTTATCAATATAAAAATAAATACTGGTTCCTAGCGCCCCGTATACAAGGGGTATTTTCCAATATTTTTTGTTATACGCTTGGCCTAATCCCGGTAAAATAGCCGAATAGAATGCTGCCTTTGCAGGAGTCAACGGGTCGATATCATTTGATTTCAAAGTATCTCTAGCGACCAACACCGCTTCTGTTTCCGTTTGTGCAAAAACGGCAGTGTTTCCTAACGAAAAAAGGAATAGAGCGATGAAAATGATTTTATTCACTATTCGTTTATTAGTTTGATAATTCTGTTAAAATCTTCTTCTGAGTGAAAAGGAATGGTTATTTTTCCTTTACCATTACCAGCGACTTTAACATCTACTTTGGTTCCAAAATAATTGGTAAAAGTGCTTTTTTGAGCATCTGCGATTTCAAATGACGCTGCTTTTGGCTTAGATGCTGTTTTTGGTTTTAAGCTTTCCTGATAATTTTTTACCAAAGCTTCCGTGTCACGTACCGAAAGATTTTGGCTTACAATTTTCTGATAAATATCCGTTTGAATATCTTGATCTTCAATATTGATTATAGCTCTTCCATGACCCATACTGATAAAACCATCACGAATGCCCGTTTGGATGATTGGATCCAACTTTAAAAGTCTCAAGTAATTAGCAATTGTAGAGCGTTTTTTACCAACGCGTTCACTCATTTGTTCCTGTGTCAATTGAATTTCATCAATCAAACGTTGGTACGAAAGGGCAATTTCTATTGGATCTAAATCATGGCGCTGGATGTTTTCCACCAAGGCCATAACCAATGATTCATTGTCATTTGCGATTCGGATATAAGCGGGCACGGTTGTTAATCCAACCAAAGTAGAAGCACGAAGACGGCGCTCTCCAGATATTAATTGGTATTTATTAAAATCTAATTTCCTAACGGTAATGGGCTGAATAACACCAAGTTCTTTAATAGATGTGGCTAATTCTCTAAGGGATTCCTCATTGAAATTACTTCGGGGCTGAAAAGGATTAATCTCAATTGCTTCAATTTCAAGTTCAATGATGTTTCCTACCACTTTATCTGCATTTTTATCTGCAACAGATTTGATATCGTTCTCAGGATCTTTTAATAACGCGGATAATCCTCTGCCTAAGGCTTGTTTTTTTATTGCTTTTGCCATAAAACTATTTACTGTTTTTCTTTATAACTTCTTGAGCTAGGTGCAAATAATTAGTTGCTCCTTTGCTTGTTGCGTCATAATTTATAATGCTTTCGCCAAAACTTGGTGCTTCACTCAATTTCACATTTCGCTGAATTATAGTCTCAAAAACCATATCATTAAAATGTTTCTGCACCTCTTCTACCACTTGATTGGACAAACGCAAACGGGAGTCGAACATCGTCAATAACAATCCTTCAATGTCTAAATCTGGATTGTGAATTTTTTGGATACTTTTGATGGTGTTCAGCAATTTTCCCAAACCTTCTAATGCAAAATATTCGCACTGAATTGGGATAATTACAGAATCTGCCGCTGTCAAAGCATTTAATGTAAGTAATCCTAACGATGGTGCGCAATCTATGATGATAAAATCATAGTCGTCCTTGACACTTTCTAGTGCCTTTTTAAGCATATATTCCCGATTTTCTTTATCTACCAATTCAATTTCAATGGCTACAAGATCAATATGCGAGGGAATCACGTCTACATTTATTGCAGTACATTTTATGATGGCCTCTTTTGGTGTGTGACTGTGTTCTAGAATTTGATACGTTCCTATTTCAACAGATTCGACATCAATTCCTAATCCTGATGAGGCATTTGCCTGTGGATCAGCATCAATAAGTAATACTTTTTTTTCTAAAACTCCCAATGAAGCCGCAAGATTAACTGATGTTGTAGTCTTTCCAACGCCTCCTTTTTGATTAGCAATCGCGATGATTTTGCCCATTTATTTTTCTAAATTTTGAACCGTAAAAATACAATTATTTATGGTTTCTAAAAATCTATTTTGTTAACATTTGTTAAAGCTTGATTCCTCGCTATTTGACATTTCTAATTAGTTAAAATAGCTTTGCTTGTGAAAGAGCGAACGCGGTATACTATCTGACTCAAGAAAAATGCGAAATCCGAATGTCGCGGTTATTTACTGCCATCCTAGCAAAGACTACTGACGCTCAAAAAGCTACGGTCGACAGTGATGTAAGCGAATTGCTGTTCTAATAAAATTGCGTCTTAATTTCTACAATAGTTTGCTTAAGCCAAAAATAATGCTATCTTTGCACCCGCTTTCGGGGTGTAGCGTAGCTCGGTTATCGCGCCTGCTTTGGGAGCAGGAGGCCGCAGGTTCGAATCCTGCCACCCCGACAAAAGCCGAACAATATGTTCGGCTTTTTTTATTTTACAGCTATGTACATTGTCTACATAATTCAGAGTGAAACTTCTTTTAAATACTACACGGGTCAAACGCATGACCTTGTCGATAGATTATACCGACATAATTCTGGCTTTAGTTTGTCTACAAAATCTGGAATGCCATGGATTTTGATTTATCAAGTTGAACATTCAACACGTTCAGAGGCTATGATTTTAGAAAATAAAATAAAAAAAAGAGGCGCGAAAAGATATTTAGAAGATCTTGGTTTTTTTAAATAAATGTTTGGTAGCTCGGATGTAGCGTCCCGCATAGGCGGGAAGGCCGCAGGTTCGAATCCTGCCACCCCGACAAAAGCCGAACAATATGTTCGGCTTTTTTTATTTTACAGCTATGTACATTGTCTACATAATTCAGAGTGAAACTTCTTTTAAATACTACACGGGTCAAACGCATGACCTTGCCGATAGATTATACCGACATAATTCTGGCTTTAGTTTGTCTACAAAATCTGGAATGCCATGGATTTTGATTTATCAAGTTGAACATTCAACACGTTCAGAGGCTATGATTTTAGAAAATAAAATAAAAAAAAGAGGCGCGAAAAGATATTTAGAAGATCTTGGTTTTTTTAAATAAATGTTTGGTAGCTCGGATGTAGCGTCCCGCATAGGCGGGAAGGCCGCAGGTTCGAATCCTGCCACCCCGACAATAAATCCTTTCTGTAGTAGTACAGAAGGGATTTTTTTATTACCAAATAATTAAAACTGATACTACAACGTCCTTTGTACCGTAATTATATCCTATTTTTGCACGGTAAAAATTATAATTCACATCATTATGTCTGATACAATCGAAAAAATTAAATGTCTTATTATAGGTTCTGGTCCTGCAGGTTATACTGCTGCTATTTACGCCGCCAGAGCAAATATGTTTCCGGTTTTATACCAAGGAATGCAGCCTGGAGGCCAACTAACAACAACTAATGAAGTAGAAAACTGGCCAGGGAATCCTGAAGGAATAACGGGGCCTGAAATGATGGTTGGGTTACAAGCCCAAGCGCAGCGTTTTGGGACTGATGTTCGTGATGGTTGGGCTACAAAAGTTGATTTCTCTGGAGATGTTTTCAAAGTTTGGATCAATGATGTAAAAGAATTGCATTGCGAAACAGTAATTATTTCTACTGGAGCTTCGGCTAAATATTTAGGGTTGCCTTCTGAGCAACACTATTTAAAAATGGGAGGTGGAGTGTCGGCTTGTGCGGTATGTGACGGTTTTTTCTATAGAAATCAAGAGGTAGTAATCGTTGGAGCTGGAGATTCAGCTTGTGAAGAGGCACACTATTTATCTAAATTGTGTAAAAAAGTAACGATGCTAGTGCGTAGTGAAAAATTCAGAGCTTCTAAAATTATGGAAGAGCGCGTTCGCAAAACAGAGAATATTACCATTTTGATGAATCATGACACGATCGAAGTTTTAGGAGATGAACAAGTTGTTACTGGTGTAAAAGCACTTAATAAAACGACAAATGAAACTTTTGAAATTGAAGCCACTGGTTTCTTTGTCGCTATTGGCCATAAACCAAATACTGATATTTTCAAAAAATACATCTCCTTAGATGAAACAGGATATATTGTTAATACTCCGGGAAGTTCTAAAACAAATGTGGAAGGTGTTTTCGTAGCCGGTGATGCTGCAGATCATGTGTATCGTCAGGCAATAACTGCTGCAGGTACAGGCTGTATGGCTGCTCTTGATGCGGAAAGATATTTAGCTGCTAAAGAATAATTATAGTTAGATAAGTTACATTGAAAAAGTCCCATTTGCCATAGCAAGTGGGACTTTTTGTTGGTTATTATATATAGTATCAATCCAGTTTTTCTCCCGCTCCTTTGGAGAGGGTCGGGGAGAGGATTATTTCAATTTCTTAATCAATTTTGCTTCATCAGCAAATTTTCGTATTTCAATTTTTGGAGAACCAAGTAATTGGATTTCTGATTTATTAGCAGCATCAATAATCACGGTAGTTTCCACAAATAAACTACAGTTGGTATAACTTTCGGAGGTAATATCTGCATTTTTTGTTGTGAACTTATTTCCGGTAAATGAGGCATTATTGTCCAATCGCAGCATCGCATTTACAGCGGTACCTTCAAGTGTAGCATCTGATTTTTGGTACAAATCTATTTTCAAATCAGTAGTGTTAACTAAGGCTTTCAACGATGAATTTTTGCTTAATTCGAGGATTGTATTTTCTGATTTTAAATTCAATTCTGTTTTTGATTTATCGTCTGCCTGAAGTAAGAAATCCTTGGTATTGACATTCAAAAATAATTTGGACTCATCATGTGCTTTTAGTGTAATGGTATTCAGTAAAAGTTCTTGTATCGCATTAACGGTCGCTTCATCTTTTGCCGTAATGAGATTTAAATCTTTGGTATAGGTCACTCTGACTATTATTTTTTTGTAATTTGTAGCTTGCTGTGTGGTATAAATGCGCAATGTGTTATCACTTAAATCCAATGAAATAATATCGTGCAGGTTGTCATCGGCCTCGATTTTTAGTTCCGTTTTTTCTCCCCTTTCTAGATGTACCTCCAGGTTGTCCTCGACTAGTAATGCTTCAAAATTGCCAACGGCTCTCTGCTCAACAGTTACTGTTTTTGATCCTTTTATTTTTTCTTTTTTCTGCGCGAATAGTAAGGTAGTAAATAAGACGAATAGGAGTACAGCGGTATGTTTTTTCATGATAAGTTGAATTAGAGTCCGTACAAATATAAAAAAATCATCCACTTGTGATGGATGATTTTTTAATTTAATATGGGGCTGTCTTATTGTTGATTGATGCTGCCACCAGAACTTATATTTTTCTGCACTGTTTTTGGTTGGACGTTATAGATAATAGTACCTCCGCTAGACGCTTCGGCATCCAAGCTAACAATAGGGTGAACAGTGGTATTGGCTCCGCTTGAAACATCGGAAATAATTGTATTAGCTAATAAATCATCGGCATTGATTGCACTTCCGCTTGATGCGGTAGTTCTCATTTGTAGCGCTTTTCCATTGATTGTGATACTGCTTCCGCTGCTAGCATCACAGTTGATATCATCGGATTCGATATTCAGGTCGATCGTCCCTCCACTAGAAGTGTTGAGTCGGATATTTTCTCCTTTTAATGTATTCCTACTGGTAATGGTAGCGTTGCTTGTGGCTTCTAGCTCATCTATCAAAGGCATTTTAACCGTCACTTTTTTGGAACCGGTATTGATAAAATAATTTTTGTCACAAGAAATAATCAGGGTTCCATTTTTAACTTTCGTAGTGATGTGTTTTTGTAAATTATCATCTGCCTCCACAACTATTTCTGTTTTATCAGCTTGTACAATAACTACATCAATGCCATTGTTAACCTCTATGCTCTTGAAATCATCTTCAACATTTCTTTTCTCGGTTGTGACATTTCCGCTTCCTTCTATTGAATTCAAATTAATGGAGTGATTGCACGAAGCGAATAACAAAGCTGTTAACGCTATTACAATAAACTTGGTGATTAAGGTGATGATTTTTAACATGACTAATTCGTTTTAATGATTATCCCGTCTTTATTTATTTTTAATTCTTTACGATTCTTTTTTGAATTAATTAAAGTATCATTCGTTACAGAAACTCCGTTTTCATTGATAGTAACTGACGTTTCAATGCTGTCATTTTCAGTAGTAGCACCCACGTCATTATACTCGTTTTCATCTGCGGGACAATTTAAACATTTTATTTGAGAATTTTCTACTTTATAAATGTAATTATCTGAACTGTAGTGTAAATTGAAATATTCATCATCTGATCTATCGTAATTTTGTACACTAGAATCCACTTTCAGTAGCAATCCTTCTGGTACAAATAATGTTATTTCAATCTCTTGGTCTCTGTATTTGTTTTTTAATTCAGTTAGTAAATAATTATCTAAAATCAATTGGTTGCCAATAATTTTGTAACTGTATTTAATTTGTTCGGCTCTTTGTTTTGCATCAGATAAGGATTTTCCTCTAGCCTCTTTTTCAATTTGGATATAAGGTGCTTTCTCCTCTGTTTTTTCAATTTTAAAACTAACTTCATTTGAATAAATGATATCGTTTCCGGTTGAATCTTGGGTTACCATGAAATCATTACGGTCTTCTACATTTTTAGCAAAATAATCATTGTGTTTGAAGGCAATGAAAAGCGTGTCATTAGGCATCAAATTAATGGTTTCTTTTTTGACTACTCTACCATCAATCGCAAAAGCAGAGGCTTGTTTTATTCCAATCGAAATTAAGAGCGCTATTGCAATGATCCATAGGGCTAACAACGTGTATTTTGCTATATTTCCAATGGATTTTATGTTAGGTGATACTAATTTAAATCCTAAAAGTATTAAGAAAAAGTTTGGAATTCCCACCGCAGTAACTACTAATACTCCAAAAAACCAAATGGGATAATCAGTGAAGTTTCCAGATTCAATAAATTGATGAAAAGGAAAGCTACTGAAGTTGGCAGAACCCAAAGTCAATGCACCAATTAGGAAAACGATTATCATCGCTAAACCGGATAGGATTAAAATGATACCTAAAAATTTCGCAAAAACCTTAAAAACAGTAATAATAAAATCACCGAAAGAGCTTCCTATTTTGCCAGCACCTGTTTTTATTTGATTGCCGTATTTATCGTAGTCCGCATTTTTAATTTTGTCGGAAACATTCTCAAATTCTTCCCGAACTTTTTTTTCGATATTTGAAATCGTCACGGGTTCTCCCGTCATTTCTAGTTTTTCTGAGGTAGTCACCGCTTCTGGAGTTACAATCCAAAGAATGATGTAAGCCAGGATTCCAGTTCCAAATCCAGCAAAAACTAATAAGATAAGTACGATTCTGATCCACACAGCATCTACGCCAAAGTAATGTCCTAATCCAGCCGAAACTCCACCAATCATCCCTTTTTCTCTGTCACGGTATAGTTTTTTTGTTCTTCGGCTAGCAGTGCTGTACGCAGTATTTGCTTCTTTAAAATCATCTTCAATGATATAGTCTTCTGGTTGTCCCATTACGGCAATCACTTCATCTACATCTTTCAACCCAATAACATACTTATCGGTTTTTTGCTTGTCATGCAATAATTCCGAAACGCGCATTTCAATATCTTTTATGATTTCATCATGACCAGATGAGTTGGATAAAGAACGTTTTATGGCGTCAAAATAGCGGGTCAATTTTTGGTATGCGTCTTCATCTATGTGAAAAAACATGCCGCCTAGATTTATATTTACTGTTTTGTTCATGACTATTATTTTTGGTTGGTTATTAGGTTTACGGCATCTGATAATTCAGTCCAGGTGCTATTTAGTTCATTTAAAAAAGTTTGTCCAATTTCGGTCAGGCCGTAATATTTTCTCGGTGGTCCTGAGGTCGATTCTTCCCAACGGTAGTTGAGTAATCCATCATTTTTCAATCGGGTTAAGAGAGGATAAATCGTTCCTTCCACGACTAATAATTTTGCGTTTTTCAAAGTGTCTAATATTTCCGATGTGTAGGCATCTTTTTCTTTCAATACAGATAAGATGCAAAACTCGAGAACACCTTTGCGCATCTGGGCTTTTGTGTTTTCAATGTTCATAATTCCTTTTTTTTGATTTTGTGTTGATTAAACAGTTCATTTTTTGATTGATTTATTTTATTTGGAGCTTATTCCTGCTTTCCACTTTATCTTTACTTGCTTAAAGAAAGCAAGTAAAGGATGCCGTTGCAATCAGGGCTAGTTCGTTCGCTTTGTGTATTACGTTTATTCTCTTTTAATCTCTTTAGCTTTAATTCCTCGAAGCGCTGTTTGGTTTTTTTAGCCAAAGATTCACAGATTTTCAATACTCTTTTTTAATTTGTGAATCTGTGGCTGTTATTTTGCTAATACCTATGGGACTCTACCTCGAGATAATTTGTTCGGATTAGGTCTTATTTAAGGAACGGAATCGTTATTGGATATTTGTATTTTTCTCCATTTAATGTTTTGATTGAAGCATAAATGATTAAAAAGAATTCAGCCACTTTCAAAAGTCCAAAAATTAAAACACAAATTATTCCCAAGGTTAGTGCTCCAATATTATTCTCAAAGTTGAAATTTGAATAAGTAAATTCATGGTCGTGCATCAACGTGTTAAGGGGCATATCCTTAAATACAGAAATAAGAAATGAAGGAATTGCAATCGTAATTAGCAACAAAGAGTATAACAATAAGCTCAATTGAAAGTTAAGCACTTGTTTGCCGTGATGATCCACAAATTCAGAGTCGTCCTTTTTTGTACTCCATAATATAATTGGAAAAATATAATTTCCAAACGGAATAAAATATTGAGTCAAGGTACTCAAGTGAGTAAAAGTGGCGATGTTTTTTTCAGTAGTGGTTTCCATTTTTTTTGATTTTGATGATGATTGAAACTGGTTAACTATAAAAGCATTTAGGCTACATAGTAATTTCTTATACAAATATATATCTAAAAGACAGTATCTTGTTTCGCATAGTACCAAATATTAACATAAAATTAACAAATTAATTTAATAGGCACGCATAGTATTTTTTTGTATTTTAGCAAAAAACCCAGTGATATTGAACTCGCCGTATTCAATCCCGAAGTTTCGGGACATAAAAAAATAAGCAACAATGGTGATGCCCTATTGCTTCGCCTGTTCGCTGTCGTTCGAGTCCAATAAAAAAAAATAGTAGCTACATATGAAACTTACAGCATCAAAACTTAATAATTTTCTATTGTTCAAATTACCGTCGGCATTTATTTGTGGGGTGCGCGTAAAAACAATTGATGAGAACCAATGTGTGGTTTCGGTGAAGCACCGTTGGATCAACCAAAATCCATTTAACTCCATGTATTTTGCGGTGCAAGCTATGGCTGCGGAACTTTCTACGGGAGCTTTGGTCATGTTTCAAATTCAAAAAAGCGGTCGGAAGATCTCCATGCTGGTCGCCAACAACAAAGGTAATTTTACCAAAAAAGCTACGGGAAGAATCACTTTTACCTGCAAGGACGGGCATTTAATAGAAAAAGCGATTCAAGAAACTATTGCCACTGGAGAAGGGCAAACCTTTTGGATGAAATCCATAGGAACCGATGAAAAGGGAATACAAGTTTCCGAAATGGATTTTGAATGGAGTGTAAGGGTAAAATAAAAACAGTTTCCAAAAGAATATATAACTAGAAAACGCCTCTTACTGATGTAAAGAGGCGTTTTCGTTTGTATCAAATTCAAATGCAATAAATCAACTTTTAGTTAGCAAGCCGTTTTGCACGTTTTACCTTCCGCCTTGCATTTAGCTTTACACTTAGCCACTTCTGCAGCAGTCATAGTTTTAGCTTTCGTGTCTTTATTGGCACAACAAGATTCTTTTTTTGCTTTTTCTTTTGCGACAGCTTTTACTTCCTGAGCATTAACGCTTAGGGTAAGGAATGCGATTGCTACAAATGTTACAATTTTTTTCATTTTATACTGTTTAATTGGTTTTCTTTCTTTTGATATTATCTCAAATTTCTGACCAAATATATATAATAATTCAAATTAATCTTTAATATTTGGATTAATATTTACTTAAGTGCCTTGATTTTGCTCCTAAATAAACCTGTTATTTAATGATTATTTTTCTGCTTAAAACTCCTGTCGATGTTTTAAGTTTTGCAATATAAACGCCAGTGCTCATTTTTTTGACAGGAAGCTGAATATTTTCCTGACCTTGGTTTTCAATTTCCCAATTGGCAACTGCTTGTCCCAATATATTGAATAAGGTAACTTCTTGAACTGTTGTATCCAGCAATTTATTATGGATTACAAGTGAATTTCTATTTTGTGAATAGAGGAATGTAAGGTCATTTTCATTTTTAATTTGTTCAGTTGTTCCTAGCGTTTTATCTTTGAAACGCAATGAAAAACGGCTGTGGAATTCCCCTTCTGGAAGCGTAATTTCAAAAGTTTCGTTCCGGATGTTATGGTACATTTTAGTTTCGTCATCATACACAAAAATGGGTTGGTTTGTTTCAAAATTCTCAATAGCATCTATCATGAATTTTACGGACCCTTCACGATCTGTTTTTACGCCAATAGGGTAGGAGGACTCGCGATCAAAGAAGCCTTCGCCTTGAATGACCAATTGCTCTGCACCGTTTAGAAAATACATGTCAGTAGGAAAATCGTCTAGAATATAGCCGTCATAACCATAATCAATTGCACTCGTTGCTTTTTCCTGCATGAAGGCCAGCAATACTTGGCGGTGAAAATTAGATGCCGAATTGAAACCCAAGCGGATTCTTTTTAGGGTATCTTTTATTACGGGATCATTAGCATTTGTATCCCATGAATTTTCTTCTTTTGTTTTAGCTTTATTTTTGAAAAGAGTGTTGGATGTAGCGTCCGTTTCTCTTTGGAATGTTCGTTGACTATTATTAAAAATAACAGCACCGCCACCCCCAGTTTTTCCATAGACAAAAAATCCTTGCCCAACGGGAATGTGCTGCTTTGGAATTTTAGTACTCAAACCTACACCGCTAATCAAGTCTGGAACTACGGGAGGCAAGCCTCCTGATAAATTGAGCATGGCATATCCGCCTAAATACTCTTTGAGAACATGGGAATTGTTACTAGAGGAATGTTCCCAGAAATAAATGGTTCCGTCTAAACCCGTGTCTTGCGGTCGGTCTACTGAATTCAGATTGTCATTTATAAACGCATACGCATCTAAAGCGGATGGGTATGGGTTTCCAGTAAGCAATAATTGCTCCGCGCTAACGGTATTGGTTAGAATAGTTCCATTATTAGGTTTTCCTACAAAGGTATAATTTTGAGTTCCAGAGACTGCTCCGTCGCCTTTTAAGGTAAATCCTTGACCTACTCGCAACGGACTTGTTTCATTTATTTGTACCCAATTTGCGTAAGCGCTTGCATAGTTGTCAAACTTATAAAGCCAGTAGCGGGCCAGACTAATTGGACTTGTAGGAGCACCGTTATATCCACTTATCCACGAAATATTTGCTGGTGCTGCAGGGTTAGTTCCGTCTTTAAAAACGCTATTTACACTATAGTCTGTATTGTTAGTAACAGTACTTATTGGGCTTACTGGTGAACTCCAATAGTTGTAATTGTACAAGTTAGATTGTCCTTGCTGATCTCGTTCTATTGATCCAGCACTGGCTACGTCTAAATCGCTCTCCGTTGTTTGGACTAATTGTGACATACCTGCAAGATCAATAGAACCATCTAATTTCAGATACCAGTCATTCTGTATTTTGGTATCGTTATTCATCACAATTTTCTTTCCAGAATCTACCATCATTCCTAAATCAATGTTGTTGGCCGTTTCGGTAATGTCATGCTGCACTTTTACAATGGACCAGTCCTGCTCCATAATGTCATTTCCTATGATTTCTTTGGTAGGGCTATTTACTGCTTCGGCAAACCTACCTGTTCGTTCCGTTAAAAAAGGCATGGGTGCTTGTTGCTGATAAATGTTTTTGTGATTGTAAATTTTAGTGCCGCTGACATCAATTGCAGGTGTTGATAAGTCATCAATAATGTCATCTTTATAATAATCCATTCTGTAATAGCGGAGCAGATTGGCAAAAGGCAGTGTAGCAGGAGTGGAGGCAATATTTTTAGGAATACTACTGCCTCTAATTTCTGAACCAAAGTTCTCGATTTCTTGATAAACCATTCTTTGTAAATGTGAAGCCGTCAGCGCCACATTAAAAACGCGTATCTCGTCTATTTTTCCTTTTAAATAACTGCTGTTTGCTAGGGGGTCTTTACCTAAAGTCAGCAGTGATGCGTCCGCTGCGATGCTTCCCGTTTTAGTTTGGGTTGCCACCAAAGCACCATTAAGATACAGTTTTATTGTACTGCTATCATAAACGGCAGCGACATGGTACCACCGAGAACTGTTTAGTGCTGTAGCATAAGTTACCAAAGTGCCATTCACGACGGCTTCTAGTTTTTTCGCAGCAGAAACTCTAATTTGGAACTTATCCTGACCCACAACTACCCCAGCAGTTGAAAAAGTTGAATTTAAATTAATCCATCCCATCAGCGTGGCACTACCTAAACCGCCAAGAATCGACGTGCTTTGCCCGTAATCGTTTCGACCGTCAAAGTCCAGAAATAATTTGGTACGAAGGTCTCTTGGAGAACCAAATTGCGCTGTATTAGTGTCAAAGTTGTCTAGAATACCATCTTTATCTACATCAGCAGTTCCGTCAATACTACCGTTGTTATCAGCGTCCAAGGTTTTATAAGTATAGAGCAGCAAGTTGTTGGCAATATCAAAGGTCAGTCCGTTGGATTTTACATCAATATAGTTCGGAATTCCATCGCCATCGGTATCGAGAAGATAATTCAGAAAAGGAGCCACTGTACTTCCTTGTCCTAAATTGCCATATTGATTCAGGCCTGTACCATAATCATAAATATCCAGTATTCCATCACCAAAAAGTTCATTGATTCCATTGCCATCCGTGTCTTTGCTTCTAAAAGTTTCCGTATCTAATCCGTCTCCAGTACCATCGCCATTAATGTCTCCATCCCCGTTGATGAATCCTGCAACCGCATTTGAATTCCCTGCACCCGATTCGTCTACATCAAAAAGACTATCGTTGTCACTGTCTAAATCTAAGTAGTTTGGAATTCCGTCTCCATCAGAATCTAGTGCTGGCAGCATGGCGATAGCCTCCGCATTGTCGTGCAGTCCATTGCCGTTTGCGTCTGCCCATGCGGTAGCTATTTTTCCTTGACCACCGCTCAAGTGGGCTAAACCAACTTCGATTACATCTTCAATTCCATCATTATCGGAGTCTAAATCAAATACATCAGCAACGCCATCGCGGTCTAAATCACACAACGTTTGTGAAATTAAAATATCATCTAAAGCCAAATCATTACCGCCACCTCCAGGGGCATTATTTTTGAAACGGATGGTAAAGGCATTGATATTTCCTAAGTTGACACTGGTGGTAAATTGTTTCCAAACTCCTTGAGCGCAACTGTTATCTGTGGTGCTTCCAGAACATCTCCCAATGTCTCCTGTGTTGAATGACGTTAGAAAATTATTTGACAAATCATAAAATTCAACAGTAATGTTGGGTAAAATAGAATTAGGAAACGTATTTTTTGCCATGATATTTAAGGCCCAAAAACTGTAGGTTATTGGTAAATTAGACAAAACGCCGGTGATGGTGGTTTCATAAAAAATACCTGGAGTAAAACTGGCATTAAAAACGGCCATTCTACCATTAACGTCCCCTGGGGTATGATCTTCTCCATTGTACCAAGCTAAATCGCCGTGAATATTTTCAGGATCGCCGGCTGTTGTCCCCGTTATTTTAGAGACCACGGTGTATTCACCGTCATCCAATATTTTACTGGATTGAAAAGGACATTGGGTTGTATTCGGCCCAGCAATTCCATCCTCGTAGCAATAGGTTGTTGTGGCATTATAGGCGGCCGTAAAGCTGGCAGTTCTTCCTCCTGTGCCAAAGGTTTCATTTAGGAATTTGTAGGCTACTTTAGTACCATTTGCATTGTTACAATTTAGTTCTTCGGTAGCATCTAGTATACCATCATTGTCATCATCTATATCAAAATTATCATAAATACCATCGCCATCACTATCAAAAAAAGTTTGGATTCCTGTTCCTTGGATCGAATAATTATACGGATTTTCATCAATGTCATTATTTACTATCGAAAGGGCAGCCGTTTTTAAACCGAGGGTGTCTGGGTCAAAACGAACCGAAAAGCTACTGCTTCCTCCAGCGGGAATTATAGCATTTGGACTCGTAGCAAGTGTGAAATTAGCCGCATTAGCTCCTGAAATTGTGATAGCTCCTATGGATAAATCAGCCGTACCCGTATTTTGAATGGTGTAGGTTTTAATGATGGCTCCCGTGCTGGTTTCCATAGATCCAAAATCGGTCCAATCCGTACTCGTTGGAGTAGTGTCCCCGTCGACTATAGTCGCCGCATTACCCAAAATAGTGATCTCGGGATCAGCATAAGTCTTTAATATGGGGCTTGGAACTAAAAGTAGTTCGTTTTTATTGTCTGTTGCGGATTGGTGTGAATTACGGGCTCCTTCCGTTGCAATAACAACAGCACTTGGATCTGATTTTTTTTTAGTTTTCCAATGGTCTGTTGCAGTAGGAGCGATAGTGTTGTTCGTATTCTCAATTGCAATGCCATTTGCATTTGGCTTAAAGCACGAACCACCACCGAATGTTTCGATCGAACGGGTACTGATTCTAGTTTGCACAACAAAAGATTCTGATAAAATAAATGTTTGTAGTTGCGTAAATCCTAGAAACGGAAGGAGGATACATACCAATGTTGCATAAAGCTTTAGAGTAGTTTTTTTCATAATTTACTCACTGTATTTAATTAATTATGGGTCAAGTAACGAGGTCAAGTAAAAATAAATCTTCAAAAAAGACCTATTTTGTAGCTCGAAATTAAACTTATAATTTAAATAAATCAGATGAAGTACCTATAAAATCGATTAAAAGCATAAAAAAGTAAAAAATGTAAGTATATAATTATTTTAAAATAAAAATTTAAAAATGATTTTTTGCAGTGCACTTTCATAAATCCTCCCTTCACTTGATTTTGTAGGATCAAAAAAAAACTTCCCGATGAAGAGAAGTTTTTATGATGGTAAAAAGGCAATTTAAATTACTTAATAATAATTTTCTTGCTTATATTTCCTTTGGTTGTTTTGAGTTTTACGATGTATACGCCTGAAGATATGCTTGGAACTTGAATCTTTATATTTGTTTGTTCTTTATCAGTAATCTTCCAGTTTGAAATTGATTTTCCTTGAATGTCGTAAAGAGATACGGATTCTATCGTATTGTCTGCCGTTTTATTGGCAATATTCAAAATTTTAGTGGATTGCGTGTATTGAATAATAATTGTATTTTCATTGGTAAGGTCATTAATTGCAAGACTTTTATCAGTGAAGCGGAGTACAAAACGTTCCTCAAAATCACCAATTTCTGTTTGAAAAACATACGGTGTATCTTTTAAATCATGGATAATCCCTAATTCCTTATCTTCTAAAAGAATATTTTGATTGACAAAGAGCCCGTCTAAATGGTCAATTCTTACAGATAGTTTTCCTGAAATTTCAGAATAGTAGCCTAGTAAAACCCGATCGTTTTCATCAAATGGCAATGCACGCCCTTGAATGGTTAATTGTGCTTCAGGTATGATGGAATGGAAGCCAACATTATTTCCGCCGAAGGATTCTCCATCAAAACTCCTGTCCAAACCTTGCGTGGCACCCTCAATATACCCTACAAGTATTTGACTGAAAGCGCCCGAGTTATTAGTTAAGTTCAACCAGATACGGTGTCTCTCTATATCTGAAACATTTTTTGGAATTGCTTCGTTTTTTTGGTTTTTATTCATTTTGAAGAAATCACCATTCTTTCCTTCTACACCTACTCGCATACTATTATTGAAAGTTGCGAATTGTATAGTTCCATTATTGGCTGTACCAGTAGCTGCTTTGACAAAGAAGGCTTGACCCGACGCTATATATCCTGATGGCGGAGAACCACCAGTTGAAGCTGCTGCCGTCGCTGTGCCTCCAGACTTATTGAATGCGGCATAATCAGAATCTGTATAGTTTAATCCATAATCGCCATAGAAAGGATCTGGATATGAATTGGCCGGCAACGTATTGTGAGTCCATAAATATAGAGTTCCATCGATGATGTCGATATTAGAAGCCAAATTCAAAAATGTTGTAGCGTTAAGTGCTGATGGGTAAGGATTTCCAATTAGGTTCCATTCATCATCTTCAGCATTATCTAATACAACTGTGCCAATTAATTTCCCCTTTTTTATAGGTGCTGTTATATCACCATTATTTGGTGTACCAAAAAAAGTTGCAGTATAAGATACTTTACTAGATGAACTGTAAGAATTAGGAGCTTTCACAATATAGCCCTTTGTTGGATCCATTTTAGAGGACGTAGTTTCACTTTTCCAATTACCAGGACCATCAGAAATAGTTGGTTCCCAGCTAAACATCAAAGTACTATCAGGTGATAATAAGCCTAAAGTAAAGTTAGACGCAAAAGTAACAGGTGAATTCCAATAGGTATAATCTAGATTGAACATTGGTTTACTAATTCTTTCCATAGTAACAATACCTTCATTAGTTACATTATCTATTTGTATTAAGCTTGAATTATTTTTAATATTAAAAGTACCACCTGCGTTTACAGTTGTAGCTTCTTTAATAGTCAAAGTTTTTCCAGATTGAATTTCTAGTTTTCCCCCATTTTTAATTAATAAATTTTTACCATTTCCATCTTCTCCAGTACTTAATAAGGATTGATTCGTTGTCAAAGGTATTACTATACATGTACTTATATCGGGGATGCCGGCAGGTAACCAGTTATTAACGTTATTCCAGTCATTACTTGTTCCTTGCCAAGTTTTAGTTTTATTATAAATAGTAATCAATTTAGATATAGGACAACCATTTCCTAAAGTGGCAGTCGCCGTAAATGACCAAGTAGCAGTAGTAATTTGTGATCCAGATGGCCTTACATAAATACTTGATACTGATTGATTTGTGTAGGGTACAGTGCATGCCAAATCTGTAAATGCAGTAACTGTGCCTCCGCTCCAAGTAAAAGTGGTGTTTAGTGGTCTCGTTCCGTATACTTGAACATCATCTAAGGCCCATCCATCACAAAAAGCAGAGCCTTGTAATTGATATCTAAATCTAAATAGTACAGAGGGCAACCCAGCATAGGAACTAACGTTGATAACTACGTCATTGAATTGTCCAGCAAATCCTTGATTAGAAACATACTGTCTTAAGTTTGTCCAGACTATTCCACCATCTGTTGAAACATCTACATCAGCAAACTGTAACTCCTCTCCATCATAGTATGAAAAATAATGTCTAAAACTTAAATATAAATCTGAATATGCAGTAGTATTTAAAACTTTTGTTCTAATTTGAGTATCTTTTGGTACAGGTGCAGCGAAATCTGAAACTGCTAATGCAAATTTATTACCAATTGTTCTGGATGTAATTGCAGGTTTCCAAACTGACCCAGAAGGGACATATGGACTAGTTCTATTTGTCCACTGACTATTTACATCTGCAACACCATTTGTTCTAGTTAAAACCCCAAATCCAGTGCCTTCAAAATTTTCATTCACTAAATAATCGATTACAAGATCACCAAGTGCTGCGATTGTTACTATATTATTCTCTCCACATACCTCAGGTGTTGAAGGAGAAACAGTAATAGTTGTAGTTGGTTTTATTATCGCTTTTACTTCTGTCCGGTACCTTGATTCGCATGTCCCATTCCAAGCTGTAGCATAATAACTTGTATTACTTGATATTGATGGTGTAGTCCATGAAGTAGTTTCCGAAGTTCCAATCAATACCCCTCCAGTTCTTGCGCTGTAGTAACGATATTGAGTAGTTCCTGCTGATCCGTTTGCTGTAAGAACAACTGTACCGCTGTCACATCTGTTACCATCAACTACGCTTGTTATGTTTACTGTGCAATCAGCAACAACTATTAAGCTATAGTCTTCAGTTTCTCCAGTAGCTAAGTTTCCACATGGTCCAAAAGTTTGAGATGCTTCAAATGATCTCATTCGTATTCTATAATTTCTTGGTGGAGTTGTAGAGGGAATTACAAAACCAGCTGAACCAGCAATTGTTAGTATTCCACCAGTTGTATAAACTAATTCTGGAGCTGCATCTGTAAATATGCCATCGTTATTCCAATCTACCCACACTTTAACGAATTGTCGTGAAATGGCTAATTTATAATCTAAAGTTACGCCACCATTAGGGATTTGCGTAACAGGAGGTATAGCAGTATAATCCACATAACCATTTGTAGCTCTACCTGTATTAACATTTGTAATATTTGTAATATAACCTGCCGTAGTTACATTATTAATGTATCTACTGCTATTTGTAGATGTTGAAACACAATAATCAACGGTCCCTGTTTTAATATTTCCCGTTAGAGCGGAAGTAGCTAAATAAAGTGGACCTCCAGAACATAAACTATTAAAAGAGTATATGTAAAAATAATAGGTTGTTGAGCTTGTTAAACCGGCTACATAAAAAGCTGTGTTGGAATCATTATCAACAACAGAATATCCTGTTGCAAGTGTACTGCCAACTGGATAGGTAGTCTGGTTTATTGGTCCGGCAGGAGGTGTAGCTGAAGTGCTCATTACTACTAAGTAATTGCCAATAGCAGGGCTGGCTGCAGTAAATGATCCTGAAATTATAGTTGCTTGCGATGTTAAAACTAATGTGGTAGGTTGAGCTGTTGGAGTTTTACATGGAGGAGTTTCATAGGTAATTCTAATTTCTCCGCGAGCTCCGTATCCTCCTATAGTTGAACAGCCGCAACTTCCACCACCTGTTGCACCACCGCCACCGCCACCGCCCGGGGATGATCCAGGATTTCCTGCATCCGTGCTATTTGAGCTAGGAGAATTTGAATTTGAGCCTCCTGCGCCTCCCGCATTCCCTCCATTCCCCCCTGCAGTTCCATAAATACAAAAGCAGCGGATAATGAAGAGCCTCCTGAAATTATTGTAGTTCCTATACTACCTGTCGTTACAGCTGTTACTACACCTCCATTTGAAGATTTCCCTCCTAATCCTCCATTTGCATTCAGGATTGTATTTGTATTAAACCATGAAGAATCACCTGAATTCCCATTTGCTCCTGATGAAGCCGCTGTAGTTTGAGGTGCAACGTAAAGGTTGTATAATGTGCCTGCAATTACGTTGCTAAAAATACTCCTAACGTAAGTTCCTCCACTTCCTCCAGAACCAGTTACATTTTTTCCACTTGCGCCTCCACCAGAGCCTCCAGCTCCCCATACCTCAACGGTAATTGAACCAGTTACTCCCTCTGGCACGGTCCATGTTCCAGCACCAGTTGTTGAAATGGTTACAGTAGTTATTTGAGCAGATAAATCTAATCCTAATAAAAGAATTGTGAAGAGACTTAAAGAGGTTGCTAAAGATTGGACTTTATGTAGCTTTACTCTTGAGATAGCAAAGAAGGAAAGAGGATTAAATTTTTTTGTTAAACGTAAAGTTTTATTCATATTATGGAGATATATTATTTATCATGGTTTTATTTATAAATTACTAGGTCGCACTTTACTCATCACGCTTTATTCATGAGTTTTAATCCTCAATTAATTAGTGTTTTAACATTGCAACTTAACATTTCAAATGTGTCATATTTTTTAGTACACTATTCTTTTTTTATCGTTTAAAAACTATTATAGTCATTTAAACTCATAAAACCATATTTTTTAGACACTTTTAATCAAAAATGAAGTCGATTGCAAATGCATTATTTTTATTTTCAATACCTTACTTTTAAATCTTTATAATTATGATTTACTTGGTTAATTATAAACGAACATAATTTATTATCGATTGCTGATATCAAATATTTCTGATGATTCCTTTTTTAATAAATAAGAAATTTTGTTAACTGACTTCATTAATAAAGTCAGTGGTTACAATCAACTGGTTTTAAATCCAGTTGGTCATAATTTCAATAAGTATTATAATTATTACCATAATTGTCTTTTTTTTAATTTTTAGTGTTCTGGTTATTAGTTTAGTATTTGTAAAAGCTTTTATCGATATTTAAATTTCTAATTTAATTGAAACTTTTTTGCTTTATATGCGTCCCAGGAATTATCCCAAGCAGCATTCGGTCTTTTTACATCACTTATTCGAGCTGTAAATTCCTGAGGAATCTCATTGTCTGTTTTAAGAACTTGATAGGTGATGCCGTAGGTTAAAAATTTTTGAAATTGTTCTTTGTTAGCGTAGGCTTGGACTTCCAGCTTAGCTTGATCGACGTGTTGATGACTGATAGAAAGAATTTGATTTAATTCTAAAAATTGACTTTGATTATTCGCTTTAAATCTAATAATAACCTCTCCTTTCGAATCTAAATATTTTTGAGCATTTTTTAAAGATTCTTTTGACTGTGCAAAAGAGAATTGGTTCAATAGCAAAATAGTAAATAAAGCTAGAAAGTAATTTTTTTTCATAAAGGATTTGGTTTTGAAGGCCCAAAACTATATCAAATAATTAAAAAAAACAATAAATTTTACGGTATAACGTATTATTTAATCGATTAAAAACACCATGACTACTTTTTCGCTATTTTAATTGTTAAATGATGGGTGTTTTTTTAAATGAAACAAAAAATTTTTTGTAGGCTGCCATTTTGTTATTCAGTTTCGAAAAGCAAGTTGTCACAACCGCAAATGCCTATTCGCAATACTATCCAAAATGCTATGAATCAATTAAAAATGCTTACTAGAAGATCATTTAATTGTTTGTTTTTAGCATTATTGCTGTTATTACATTTCTTTTTTATCCGTAAAATGGTGTCTTTACGGTAAACCATAAAAAGGTCAAGAACGAATACGTTATATTTGGTCAAAATTATCTTTTTTCTTACAGTGAAAACAGATGTATTCTAGGTTTACTTTTTTAAAATACAGTTATGAAACACCTTTACAGGATTCTATTTTTCTTTGTTTTACTATTTTCAGTTCATCAATTAAGCGCTAAAGTCACTAGTAGCTTTTTAATTAAGGAGAAAAAGATCCTAAATAAGGGAGACACTAATTTAGCTCCACCTACAGCAACCATAACTACCAGTACCTCTTCTGTTTGTAAAGACGGATCCCTGCCAGTAATCACCTTTACAGGAGCGGGAGGAACGGCGCCTTATACGTTTACCTATAGTATTGATGGAGTACAACAACCTACTTTAACCACTACCTCAGGCAATGCTGCAACAATCAACGTGCCAACAGCTACTATAGGAAGTTTTCTATACACCTTAATAAGTGTTCGAGATGCATCGATGCCAATCGTAGAAATTCTGCAAAATGGAAGTGTTACCGTAACTGTTACTGCGCCTCCAGTTGTTGATTTTACTTTTATTGATAACCTATGTTCTGGAACTGCAGTTCAATTTACTTCGGTTGTAGTAGGTTCAGGACCTTATACTTACTTGTGGGATTTTGGCGGTAGTGGTACTAGTTCAACAAGTCCGAATCCTTCTCATATCTTTAACAACGTAATTGGAGGCTCATCGCAGTCATTTAACGTAACTCTAAAAGTTACTGACACTTTTGGATGTGTGAAAACTATCTCTAAAGTTGTTACTGTCAAAAATCCAGATGCTTCCTTAAATTCTAGTGCTGAAGCTGCAATTTATAATGGTTTTCCAATTTTTAAAGTCTGTACAAATGATGTGTCGCTTATTAATTTTATAAATATTTCTACAACTAATTCAACAAATACAAAATACGTTATTAACTGGGGAGATTCTTCGCCCGATTTTGTTTCTTCCACCTTTTCTGCCGCAACCTCACATACTTATTCTGTAGGATTGTGGACGTTAACTTATGTTGTTACAGGTCAAAATGGATGTGCAATTACTAAAATATACAAGGTGTTTGTAGGGAATAATCCAGCGGTAGGAATTGGTAATCCTGGTAATACTAACATTTGTATCTCAACCGCACTTACTTTTCCAATTACTGGAACCGAAAACAACCCACCAGGAACTATTTACACCGTTACTTTTAATGATGACTCAGTACCAACAATTTTCAATCATCCACCACCAGCTTCCATCACTCACTTATTTTTAAAATCATCTTGTGGCGTTACAAGTGCAAATCAACAAAATTCATTTTCGGCAACTATTGAAGCGTCTAATCCTTGCGACGTATCATTTGGCATAGTCGTTCCAATTCGTGTTTCTACTCCTCCCATTGCAAATTTTAATATGCCTAAATCTGAATTATGTACTAATTCTCAAATATGTTTTACAAATGAATCAATTAGAGGTTCAACTGCCACAAGTGCATCTTGTATTGCGTCAAAGGTAGTTTGGATAATTTCTCCTTCAACAGGCTTTTCATTGAACAGTGGTCAATTAGGAAGTGATAGTAACGGATCTACAAACACAAATACGTGGCAAGCTGGAACAAATTCAATATGTCCAGTTTTTAATGTGTCGGGAACCTATACAATTACGATGAAAATTGGCAATGGCTGTGATATTGATGAAATGGTAAAAACTATTTGCATCGAATCCCCTTTCATTCCTCAATTTACTTTAAATACTACTGAAGGGTGTTCTCCTTTAAACGTGGTAACTACAAATTCAACGAGTATAATAAATCCCTGTACTCCGACACTTTACGCTTGGGAAGTTGCTTATGCAAGTGGATTTTGTGGTGCTGCACCAGCCGTTTGGAATTATGTAACGGGAAGTGAAACATCAGCAAGTCCCACGTTCAATTTTGTTACTCCTGGGACATATTCGATAAAACTTACAATGACGAATTCCTGCGGACCCGTTACAACTTTAGCTAAAACGGTAATCGTTAAGCAACCGCCTACTGTCAGCATCAATTCGATTGCCAATCGTTGCCAATCGGTACCTATTACAGTTATAAATCCAATAGCTATAGTAGGAAATTGCGGGATACAAACCGCTACTTATGCTTGGGAATTTACAGGAGGAATACCAGCGACGTCAACAAGTGCAACGCCTTCCATTTCATATAGTTCACCGGGAAACTATGAGATCAAATTAGTAGTAACGAATGAATGTGGGACAACAACAGCTACAAAAGTTAGCTTTACCATCAACCCCACGCCAACAGTGGATGTAATTTCAGGTCAATCAAAATGTAAAGGGCAACAATCTGATGCCATATTATTTGCGGGAAGTATCCCCAATACCGTTTACAACTGGACAAACAATAATTCAGCCATTGGGTTGCCTACCAATGGAACAGGGAATATCAACCCGTTTGCGTTGATTAATATGGGAACGACTGTTTTAACAGCTACGATAACGGTGACGCCAACCCTAAATGGATGCACAGGAACAGCAAAAACATTCACGATAGCAGTGTTCCCTGATCCAATAGTAAATGATATTGCTTCTATCACTTTATGCAACAATGCAAATCAAAACAGTATTGCTTTTAGTCCCATTGTACTTGGAACCACCTTTTCGTGGACAAATAGTAGTACTGCTATAGGTCTTGCCGCTTCTGGAACCGGACCAATTCCGGCCTTTACAGCGTCTAATACTGGTCAAACTACAATTTCATCCACACTTACTGTCACTCCACAAAATGCCTCTGGTTGCACCGGAACACCAAAAACATTTACGATAACGGTACATCCAACTCCAAATTTACAACCGCTTCTAGATAAAGAATATTGCAAAGGAGTTGCAACAGCAGTGCAGACTTTCAGTGGTGCAGTTCTTGGGACCACTTATGCCTGGAGTAATTCTAATGCTTTAATAGGATTGGGAGCTAGTGGCACTGCATCTATTCCTTCTTTTGTACCTGCAAATTCAGGAACAACACCAATTACAGCTGTAATAACGGTGACACCTTCGGCAAATGGTTGTCCAGGAACACCTCAAACTTTTAAAATTACGGTTAATCCATCACCAGTGGTAACTTTCTCTCCAAGTATACAAACTATTTGTTCGGGGAATGGAAGTGCGTTAGTTACCCTTAGTAGCACTACACCTTCAGTAATTTTTAATTGGACTGCAACTGTTCCGGCAGGGATTACAGGAATGACAACAAGCGGAACGGACACCATTCCGGTGCAGGTATTGTCAAATAGTACTGCTACTCCTATACTAATTACCTATGTAGCAACTGCATCACTTTCGGGTGGGGCATCCTGTTTTGGAGCGGTATTTAATTATACCATTAAGGTAAATCCAAAGCCATCGATAACAGCCACGATAAATTCCACCAGTTGCAGCAGTGAACTATTTACAACAACACCATCTAATACAAGCCCAAATATAATTCCAAGTGGTACGACCTATACTTGGAACATCCCAACTGTTACAGGCGGTTTATCTGGTGGCGTCTCAGGAACGAATGCTTCTACTATAAGCGGTACTTTGACAAACTTAACCGCAATACCCCAGACAGCAACTTATTCGGTAACACCAATGGCAAGTGGATGTCCCGGACTTCCCTTTGATGTTGTAGTCACTGTAAATCCAAAGCCAACGGTTCATGTTTTAAACAATATAATTCTTTGTGCTGGTCAAGCCAGTACTCAAATCGTTTTTTCAGGAGACGTTTCAGGTACTACTTACAATTGGTCTAGCACTAGTTTAGCCGTAGGATTGAGCACTTTATCTGGTTCAAATGATATTCCTGTTTTTACGGGAACAAATTCAGGTACGATTCCAATAACAGCAACAATTACGGTAACGCCTTCAGTAAATGGTTGTGTGGGAATGTCAAAAATATTTACAATTACGGTTAATCCTTTGCCAATAGTCAATACAATAGCCAACAAGGCTGCATGTAACAACCAGTCCAGTGCAGCCATTAGCTTTAATGGCGCCGTGGCTGGAACTACCTTTGCCTGGACCAACGATACGCCTTCGATAGGGTTAGCGGCCTCTGGAACTGGAAATATTGGCAGTTTTACCGCTTTGAATACAGGTACAACTCCACTTATTGCGACTGTAATTGTTACGCCTACGGCAAATGGTTGCCCTGGAATATCAAAATCATTTACAATTACCGTAAATCCGACTCCAACTGTCGAACAGCCCCTTAATCAGGAAGTGTGTAATGGTTTGTCAACAGTGGCTATTCCTTTGACAGGAAATATTCCTAGCACAACATATAGTTGGACAAATTCAAATTCATCTGTAGGTTTAGTCGCTAGCGGATCAGGAACTATTCCTTCCTTTATAGGAAGTAATGCCACTTCCTCTCCAAAAATTGCTACCATAACTGTGACACCATCAATAAATGGATGCCCAGGAACAACTAAAACTTTTACAATTACTGTAAATCCATCACCAGTGATAACTTTTACTCCTGCACCACAAACGATTTGTTCGGGAGAAAATGCTGCTGCAGTAACATTAAATAGTAGTACTATGGGAGTCACTTTTAGCTGGACAACAAGCCAGCCAGCCGGAATAACTGAAACCATAGCTACTTCAGGAACCAATACTATTCCTGCACAAACCTTGACCAACACCACAAATACAGATATAACTATTGAATATAATGCCACAGCAACCGTAGCAGGAGGAGGTGCATGTTTAGGGGCACTTTATACCTATACGATTACAGTAAAACCAAAACCAAGCATAACATCTCCATTGGCACAAACCATTTGTAGTACTACTGCATTTTCAATTACACCAGTTGATGGCTCAGGAAATAAAGTTCCAACCGGAACCATTTATACTTGGAGTGCGGCTGTAATTAGTCCGGTAGGAGCCATTTCGGGAGCAAATGCACAAAATACACCTCAATCTTCTATTAGCCAAACGCTAGTTAATGTTACCGATCAAAAGGCTATCGCAACTTATATGGTAACTCCAAAATCAGGAACTTGTGCAGGAACAGCTTTTCCTGTAGTAATAACGGTTAATCCATCTCCCAAAGTGGTGTTCTCAAGTGTGAATCAGAAAATCTGTTCTGGAAATGATGCTGCCGCAATAAATTTATCAAGCCCAACTACTGGAAGTGTAACTTTTAATTGGACTGCTTCAATTCCTCTCGGAATTACTGGAGCAACATCATCAGGAACAACTGCTGTAATTCCTATTCAAACGTTAACCAATACTACTGCAGGTCCACTGACAGTTATTTATACAGCAAAAGCAACCCTAAATGACGGAGTGGTTTGCCAAGGTCCACCTAATACCTATAGCATTACCGTAAATCCAGCGATTATAACCTCCAGTGTTTTGTCCAATTATAATGGTTTTAACCTTAGTGCTGTTGGTGCAAATGATGGCTCTATTGCTGTATCGGTATCGGGTGGCTCCGGATCTTATACCTATTCCTGGTCAGGACCCAATAGTTTTTTGGCTTCAAGCCAAAATATTGCTAATCTTATTGCAGGAGATTATACGCTTACCATAAATGACGGACTATGCGATCCCGTAATTTTATCTTTTACTTTAACCGCGCCGCAGTCCTTAATCATTCAAGAAGATGCAGCGGCACACGCTAACATTTTTTGTAATGGCTATTCAACGGGAAGCATAAAAGTGGTTATTACCCAGCAATCCATTGGACCTTACAAATATGAATTAATTTTACAAGGCGGAGGCATTGTTCAGAGCAGTCTAAACAATTCAGCTTTGGATTATACTTTTGATGGATTAGTTGCAGGTACTTATGACATCAAAGTTACTGATAGCAATGGAAGCGTGAAAACAATTGTAGGAGTTATTATTTCCCAACCTTCAGGTATAACTGCTTCGATAAGTGCACAAACAAATATTCTTTGTTTTGGAGACAGTACGGGAAGCGCGACCGTAACTGCTATTGGAGGTAGTGGCGCTTTGACTTACTCTTGGAATACAATTCCCATTCAGACTACGCCAACGGCAAGCGGATTAACAGCAGGAACCTATGTGGTAACCATCACGGATACTAATTCATGTTCAACTACCCATCAAGCTGTAATTACGGAACCAAATCGTTTGGTTACATCAATAAGTGCGCAAACAAATATTTTATGCTTTGGAAACAGCACTGGAACGGCCACTATTGCTGTTAGTGGAGGGGAAGTACCGTATGCTTTTTCTTGGAACACTTTGACAAATAATACTGCGGCGACAGCATCCGGACTTTCAGCGGGTACGTATACTGTTACGGTAACAGATGCCAATAATTGTACAAAAGTGCAACAAGTTACTATCACACAACCAACAGCCGTGCTGGAATCATCTATAAGCAGTTTTAATAACGTAAGCTGCTTTGGTGGAAGTGACGGTAAGGCGACTGTTGCTGTTACAAATGGATCAGCGCCGTACACGTATTCTTGGAATACAGTACCCGTTCAAACAGTGGCAACAGCGACTGGATTAACGAAAGGAAATTATACCGTTAGGGTTACTGATTTTAACGGATGTGAAACAACTTCTGCGGTTACAATTGAACAACCAGCAGCAATTTCTACTTCTATCTCAGCACAAACTAATGTTGCCTGTTCGGGAAGTAATACGGGATCAGCAACGATTGTGCCAAATGGAGGCACCGCTCCTTATACTTTTTCATGGAATACGACACCAATGCAAACAACTGCAACAGGGATCAATCTGGCCAAAGGAACCTATTCCGTAACGGTTGTCGATGGCAATAATTGTTCGGCAATTCAACAAGTAGTAATAACTGAACCAAACGGACTAGTGACTGCTATTGCGTCCCAAGTCAATGTCGATTGCTTCGGAAAAAGTACAGGTTCAGCCACGGTATCTGTTTCTGGAGGGACAGCGCCATTAACCTATTCATGGGATACCGCTACTGTAAACACAACCTTAAGTGTCTCAGGATTAGTCGCAGGAAGCTATCATTTAACCGTTTCTGATGCTAACGGCTGTCAAAAAATACAGGAAGTTAATATCACAGAGCCAGCTGATCTTGCTATCACTACTAACTTGGAAAAAGACGTCACTTGCTTTGGCGATTCAGATGGAGCAATAAAAATAACGGTGAGTGGAGGTACTTCAGTTTACAGTTATTCGTGGACCAAAGATGGAACCGCTTTCGCCAACACTAAAGATTTATTCAATTTAAGTCCAGGAATATATCAAATAACGGTTTCGGATGCGAATAATTGTGGACCAAAAACAGCCACTTTTACTATTACAGAACCGCCAGTTTTAGATGTAACATTTGGTAGTAAAACTGATATTAAGTGCTTTGGCACTGCAACGGGAGCCATAAATGTTACTGTAATAGGCGGGACTCCTTCCACTTCTGGTTATAATTTTGCTTGGACGGGTCCAAATGGTTTTGCTAGTGCCAGCCAGAATTTAATAGCTGTTTTTGCTGGAACCTATAATTTGATCGTAACCGATAATTCAGGATGTACCGATAGGCTAACAGTGATTTTAACACAGCCAGCCCTGGTGACAGTTTCAGCCATTACAACTCCCATTGTTTGTTATGGCGATAATGATGCCTCCATTCGTCTGGCGGTTTCCGGAGGAGTTGCACCATACACAGTTTTATGGAGTAATTTGGCTGTTGGAATAATTCAAGACAATCTTTCAGCGGGAGATTATATAGCTACGATTACGGATGCTAATAACTGTATCAAAACGATAACAGTAACTATACCCGAGGCTCCAATATTTAAAATGGACCCCAATGTTACTCAAATTTCTTGTTTTGGCGCTCGAGACGGAAGCATTAAATTAAACTTAGTGGGAGGAATACCTAATGTGAAGTTAGTTTGGAGCGACAACAGTTTGGCCGGAACAACTAGAAATAATATTGGACCAGGCACTTATACCGCTACAATAATTGATGGTACACCGTGTCAAATTACTAAAACTTTTTTAATAATTGAACCACAACTATTAGTCTTAGCTGCAAATACCACCAATGCATTAAATTGCGATGATGCTAATAGTGGTGCAATTAATTTATTAGTTTCAGGGGGAACACCGCCTTTCTCTTACACGTGGTCAAATGGTGCTGTAACAGAGGATTTGAATGCGATTCCTGCTGGTAATTATTTGGTTACCGTCACTGATGCTAGGAAATGTAGTGCATCCGGAAGCTACTCAGTTATCCGACCGGCAGCCATAGCTGTAAAAGTAGAGACGGTTACTGATTTTAACTGTGAAACTAAAGTTGTCAAGCAGTCTTTTATTGCCAGAACTTCAGGAGGAGTTCCACCTTATCAGTTTGTTTGGTCAAGTGGAAGTGTGAGTGGTCCTAACAATGAAATAATGAGTACATCGCAAAACGGATTAGTGGTGCTGAATGCAATCGACTCTAGAAATTGCAGTACAACGTATACATTTGACGTCGCTATTCCCCAATTAGGTACGCCATCCTTTACTACTGCCTCAATAGGATATAGTACTTACGGAATTTACGCTATTGAAGATCCTATTCAATTTACCAATACTGCAACCGGAGATTACACTGCTATGACGTGGGATTTTGGTGATGCTACTTTTTCAACCGAAGAAAATCCAACTCATATTTATAAAAAGGAAGGAACTTATATCATCAGTCAAACGGTTACTTATCCTTTTGGATGTGTATATGTACACCAAATCAATCTAGAGATTGAGAAAGGATATCGCTTAATTCCTCCAACAGGATTTACGCCTAATAACGATGGTATCAACGATTATTTTGCTCCTGTTCTTTTAGGATTAAATGATATCCATTTTGATGTTTACGATACGTGGGGCAGTTTAATTTATTCTGAATCTGGAGAAAATATTAGAGGCTGGGATGGAAAAATCAATAATAAAGAAGGCGAAAATGGGAATTATTATTTCACTATTACCGCTAAAACATTTTACGGAAAAAAAATTAAGGATGAAGGAGCATTAGTGCTTATAAATTAAAAAAAATGAAATTAAAAATACTGTTTGCCTTATTATCTTGCTGCTTTTTCAATCAAGCAAAAGCGCAAGATCCAATATTTACTCAATATTTCCTCATTCCCGAAACACTAAATCCAGGTTTTTCTGGTTTTTTGGAAACAACTTATGCTGGGATTATCCACCGATCGCAATGGCCAGATTTGGATTTGAAAATTGATACCGATTATGCTTTTATTAATACATGGAGCGAAAATAGCAATAGTGGTATTGGTTTTAGTATTTTGAATCATAGAGAAAACAAAACGCAGTACAGTTTTACCCAATTCAATGTCAATTATGCTTACAGAGTTAGGCTCAATGATAATTGGTATTTTAGACCTGCTATTGAGGTTGGTTTTGGAACCAAATCGTTTGGTTTTGGTAATCTAGTATTAGAAGATCAAATTAATATAGGTTCTGGAACTATCAATCCTACAAGTGGAGATCCTTTAGTACTGAATGATAGATTTAAGTTTTTTGATTTTACCGCAGGGATGGTTTTTAATAATGAGAATGCGTGGTTTGGACTTTCTTTAAAACACATCAACAAGCCTAATATTTCTTTTGTTGCTGATAAAAACATCCCTCTGAAAATGTTTTTTTCTGCCAGTGGGGGATATGAATTTTTAGTTGTTGATTATTTAGATGTGGCTTTGTTTCCCTATGAAACAAAGTTTTTACTGACAGCGAATTACATGAACCAAGGCGAATACAATCGTTTGGATCTTGGATCTTCCGTTATGTTTAAAACGGTATTTTTTGGTTTGTCTGCTGCTACAAATCCCGGAACCAAGTCAGACAACAGTCATTTAGTGACGTCGTTAAATGTTTTTGGCGGATTACAATATGAGCACTTAAAATTTGGGTTATCACACGATTTTAGTACCTCAAAAATAGGGAAAACAGGAGGGATCTATGAATTGTCCTTGACGTATCAGTTTGATCTTGATGTAAAGTGTTTTGGCTGCCCCAATTATGCAAAAAATTATTGATTTACTCCAGCAACAGGGTCGTAAAAAAATCAAATAAGTGGGCGTTTATTACACAGTGATAGCCTAACGGTATGAAAATAAGAACTAAACCTTTAGATTTACTAATTAAGTAATAAGAATAAAACAATGACGTATTTTTTTTACCATATAAGTCATTGAAGTTTCATTTGTGTAAGACTGATAACTTAAGCAATAATAAGGTCATTTAAGGTTTATTGCTTACATGACTTTTTATGTTAAATAGTATTTCACTCATTTTATAGTACGGCAATGAATAAGTCCAACTACTTATATGAAAATAAAGGCACTTTAATTAGCTTAAAAAAAGAGATTACATAACAATTTAGGCAGCTAGTCAATTTGTCTTTTTGTATTGTAATAAAGGATTGATTTCAAATAAACGTAATAGTGCAATTATTTTCACTGTTACTATAAACACGATTGTAAAGAATTGTCATAGCAGTCTTAATTAAGAAAAGAGACTCTAAAGAACAAAACGTCACTCCTTAACGTCACTCTTAATAAAAAAATTGGTTTTTTAGAAAGTGTTATGCATAAAAAAACCCCTAAACAATTACTGTTTAGGGGTTTGTAAGTAGCGAGACCGAGATTTGAACTCGGGACCTCAGGGTTATGAATCCTGCGCTCTAACCGACTGAGCTATCTCGCCAAATGTTCTAAGGAATACTGCCCTTGAACGCGGGTGCAAATATAAAAATAATATTAGAGCTTGCAAGTATATTTTTAATAAAAAAAAATATTTTTCAAAACACTTTTTTTTTGTAGTTATATTCTATATATTTCGGAAAAATAAAACGCAGCTCATGGATCAAAAAGTACGTTACGAAATCGAGTTCCCCATAAATTCCTCGCCTCAATTATTGTATCAATATATATCGACTCCATCAGGTCTGTCTGAATGGTTTGCCGATAATGTAAATTCTCGTGGTGAATTTTTTACTTTTATTTGGAATGACTCCGAGGAAAAAGCAAGATTAGCCTCCAAGAAAACAGGTGAAAAGGTGAAATTCAAATGGGTTGATGAAAATAGTAAGGATACCGAGTACTTTTTTGAATTGCATATCTTAGTCGACGAACTTACCAAAGACGTTTCTTTAATGGTTGTTGATTTTGCTGATAAAGATGAGGTAGATGAAGCTACACTATTATGGGAAAATCAAATTTCGGATCTGAAACATCTCATTGGTTCTGTATAGTAAAATCATATTTTATGACTTATATTTGCCCTGAATAAAATTTAGGGCTTTTTTTATGATTAATTTTAATGGAACTATCGTGTCGCAAGACGACAATATATTGACCCAAAACCGTGCTTTTTTATACGGTGATGGTGTTTTTGAAACACTTAAGATAATAAACAATAAAATTCTTTTTTTGGAAGATCATTACTTTAGATTGATGTCTTCCATGCGGGTGGTTCGAATGGAAATCCCCATGAATTTTACTATGGAATATTTGGAAGAGCAAATTCTTTCGGTGGTAGCTACAAATGGTTGCTCGGCTTCTGCTCGTGCTCGTATTACGGTATATAGAAATGATGGTGGCTATTATTTACCACAAAGTAATACAATATCGTTTCTGATTCACAGTCAACCACTTGAAAATACTTTATATGAAATTGAAAAAAAGAATTATGAAGTAGATTTATACAAGGACTTCTATATTACAAAACAATTACTTTCGTCAATAAAAACGACCAATAAAATAATAAATATAACAGGAAGTATTTTTGCAGATGAAAATGGTTTAGACAATTGCTTGTTGCTAAACGATAGTAAAAATGTGGTTGAAGCATTGCAAGGAAATCTCTTTATGTTAGTAGGAAATAAATTAATTACGCCGCCGGTTTCTGAGGGATGCTTAAATGGTGTGATGAGGAGACAAATTCTAAATTTGGCTAAAAAAATAGAAAATTTAGAGGTGGAAGAGACAGTAATCTCTCCGTTTGATCTTCAAAAAGCAGATGAATTATTTGTTACCAACGTTATAAAAGGAATTCAACCGATAACCCAATACCGTAAAAAGAATTTTGAAACGAATACAGCGCTGCAACTGTTAGAAAAACTCAATGAAATGATTAGTAGTACCTAATTTAGGTATGGATTTTCAGGTGCATTGGACCAAATTACATATTCTCCACCTAATTCCATGATTTGTTCTTTCCAGAAATGCGTTGCCGATTTTCCTATGATTTTGTTTTCGTAGCTATTAGCGGTGATGATCCATGAATTGCTCTCCATTTCGCTTTCTAATTGATTTTCGTGCCAGCCGGTATATCCTAAAAAGAATCGGATGTTATCGTTGCTAATTGCTCCTTTATTGATCAGCTCTTTTGTAGATTCAAAATCTCCTCCCCAATAAATTCCATTCGATATCTCAATACTGTTGGGAATCAGTTCTGGAATGTTATGGATAAAATAAAGATTGTCTTGTTCCACGGGACCACCATTGTAAATCTTAAAGCGTGCCTCAATATCTGGTATCAAATCGTGTATCGTGTACTTTAAAGGTTTATTAATAATAAAACCAACGGACCCCTCTTCGTTATAGTCAGCTAATAAAATTACCGATCTATTGAACGACAAATCCCCTATTATCGTAGGCTCTGCTATAAGCAAATAACCTTTTTTTAATTTATCTGTGATCATCGGAGTAGATTTTTTATTAAATTTAAGTTTTTTATTATTATTATGCCAAATAAAATCGTTGAAACGTATAAAAAAACCTTCCAGATGGAAGGTTTTGCTTATATTGGGGGAACTAAAACTAGTTTACCGCACCTTCTAATTCTGCACCTGCTTTAAATTTCACTACATTCTTAGCAGCGATTTGGATAGTTTTTCCTGTTTGAGGATTTCTACCGTCTCTTGCAGCTCTAGCAGAAACAGACCATGATCCGAAACCTACTAAAGATACTCTTCCACCGTTTTTCAAAGTACCTCCTACGTTTCCTAAAAATGACTCTAAAGCTAATTTTGCTGCAGCTTTTGTTATTCCTGCATCAGCAGCGATAGCATCGATTAATTCTGATTTGTTCATAATAATAGTTATTAATTGTTGGTTATAAAAAATTGTTAATACACAAATTTAATAGGAAATACGTTCCTTGCAAGTGTTTTGTGTTAATTTAGTTTATTTTGTTGATAACTTAATTTTTTTGTTCATAAATCAACGATTATTTCTGGTTAAAGTCAAAAAAACCCCGTTTTTGTTGACTTTAATAGGCTTTTGCATCAACTGAAAAAGCAAGCCCATTTAGTAATTCCGGAGTACTCATTTTCTTTTTGCCTGGAAACTGTAGATGAAGTATTTGGATAAATCCGTTTTTTACCGCAACCTTCATTCCTTTTTTGGTACAAATTAAACTCCCAATGGCGTAATTGTGTTCCTCAGTACTTATTGTAGCCTCGTATATTTTAACATTCCATTCTTCATTTTTATCTCCAAAGAAACACCAAGCGGCTGGATAGGGACTCAAACCCCGAATCAGATTGTTTATTTCCAAAGCTGATTTTGTCCAATCGATTTTGCAATTTTCTTTGTTGAGTTTGTAAGCTGTTTTGATTTCGGCGGTGTCTTTTTGGATTTCTCTCGACACATTTCCTTTTTCAATCATTTCCAAAGTGTCAATAACGGTCTTGCTTCCCAATTCCATTAATCGATCATGCAAATGTCCTGCATTTTCGGTTTCATTAATTGGAATTTCTGAACTTAAAATCATTGCCCCAGTATCAATTTTATCATCGATAAAAAAAGTGGTGACCCCCGTTTTAGTTTCTCCATTGATGATTGCCCAATTAATCGGTGCGGCTCCGCGATAATTCGGCAGGAGTGAAGCATGAAGATTAAAAGTGCCTAAAGATGGCATTTCCCATACCACTTTTGGTAACATTCTAAAGGCAACTACAATTTGTAAATTCGCATTCAACGCTTTCAATTCCGATAAAAAAATCTCATCTTTTAGACTGATAGGCTGCAGTAGAGTAAGGTTGTTCGCCAATGCATATTCCTTTACTGCAGAATACTTTAATTTTTGTCCGCGGCCTGCTGGTTTATCTGCAGCAGTGATGACACCTACAACCTCATAGTTGTTTTTGATTATTGTGTCTAATATTCCCACGGCAAATTCGGGCGTACCCATAAAAACAATTCGTAATTTTTCCATTATGATCGTAAAGTATATTTGTTATTTGGTTTAACCAAAATTGTGTTGTTTTCTAATAAATCCTGCAGTACGCCAATAACTTCGTCCGGACTATTTTTAGTTTTGTTTTGAATGTCTCTTGAGTTTAAATCTTCGGCTCGTAATAAAGCAATTATTGCTGTAGAAAGCAGCGATACATCCTTTTTCTTTATTTTCTTGGTAATGCAAAACGAACAAATACCGCAATCTACGGTTGTTTTTTCACCGAAATAATTTAGAATCAACTTGTTTTTGCATACTTTTTTCTCACTGATGTAGTGGATTACAGATTGAAGCTGCTCTTTCTTTAATTGATTTTGATTCTCTAAATGTTTTGAAACCCGATTGATGGTTCTGTCATCTTCGCGAACTTCATTGAAAATTAATGTGGCGTCATTATTTTTCGAATGGTAATCTATAATTTCTTTTTCTTTTAATTTATGTAAAACAGCCTGGATTTCAGTTTCCTTATGATTTGATTTTTTGGCAATCAGCTGCAGGTTAAAAGCGGTTTGCATTTCGTAAATTCCTGGGTAGGTTCGCAAAATAGCTAAAATAATTTCCTCGTCGTTCGGATTTAAACTCATATACCGAATCACTTCTTTCGATGAAATTAAGAATTGCAAGGTGATTTTTTCTGAAAATTCCTGGGACAAGCTAATGATTCCTTGTCTATCCAAGAATTGCATGGCATTGTACGTTTTCAAGGTTGGGAATTCATATTTTAAACAAAAATGATGCAAATTGAAGTTGAACTGTTCGTTGATTCCTTCTCCGTAAGCGATTTGAAAATAGTTGCAGAGCTTGACATACATGAGTTTCAAAAACTTTTTATCGGGAAGAATATTAATGAATTGGCTTTGAGCCTGAATACTATCAGATGGACTGGTCAATAAAACCGCAAAGGCTCGTTCTCCATTTCTTCCTGCACGTCCGGCTTCCTGATAATAATTTTCCATGTTTTCTGGAAGCTGAATGTGGATGACCGTTTTAACATTGGCTTTGTCAATTCCCATTCCAAAGGCATTGGTAGCCACAATAACTTGTACTTCTTCGTTCATCCAAGACTGCATGTTTTTGTCTTTTTCTTTGGACGAAAGTCCGCCGTGATAATACGTAGCTTTAAATCCTAGCGAATTCAGTTGGGAAGAAATATCCAGACACGATTTTCTGTTTCGCACATATATTATAGAAGGTTGTGGATTTTTCTTCAGAATTTGTTCTATTCTAAAAAGTTTATCCTCGACCTCAAAAATCATATAAGCAATATTTTCTCTAGCAAATGATTTTTCGAAAACTTGTGGTTTGTGTAATCCCAACTCATTGATAATATCTTCTTTGACTCTTGGAGTCGCAGTGGCGGTCAAGGCTAAAAAGGGCACTGTTGGAAAATGCTTTTTTAGTTCTGAAATTTTTAAATAAGCAGGTCGGAAATCATGTCCCCATTGGGAAACGCAATGCGCTTCATCGATGGTGATTAAATTGATAGGAAGATTTTTTATTCGTTCCAAAATCCAATCAGACTGAAGACGCTCTGGTGATAAATAAAGGAATTTGTAATTTCCGAATTGGCAATTGTCCAATAAATCAATCATTTCCTCGGATCGAATTCCGCCTGTTAATGCTATGGCTTTGATATTTCGCTTTTGCAAATTGGCTACTTGATCTTTCATCAGCGCTACCAAAGGCGAGACGACGAGGCAAATGCCTTCCTTCATCATTGCCGGAATTTGGAAACAAACTGATTTTCCGCCGCCGGTTGGCATCAGTGCAAAGGTGTCATGTCCGCTTAAAACGGAATCTATGATTTCCTTTTGCAGCGATCTGAATTTGTCGTGCTTCCAATATTTTTGAAGAATAGCTACTGCTTCTTGCATAAAGTTAAGATTTCATTTCATTGAAAAACAGTCCAAAGCTTAAATCCTAAGCCTGCAGCCTATTTAGAAATTTCATCTAAGATAAAAAGAATTCTGTTATCCATTGTATCTTTTGGAACTTCTATCAGTTCGTAACCGTAATTCTGATAGGTTTCCGTAAGATGATTGTAGATGAGTTTCGCTTGTTCGAAGTTTTCGTAACGTTCGTGATCACTGATATAAATTTCCTCCCAAGGCGGAAGAATGAATATTTTTGAGTAGGTGTGTTCGCGGCAAGCGGCATCAAAAGTAGCTGGATAGCTATCGCCAATATAATGCATGTAAGCCAAAACATCGGGAATTCCACGATCGATAAACACAACTTCACGAGGCTCTTTTGTAGCATTTTGAAATTGTTTCTTTCTTCCTTCAAGAAGTAATTCGCTAAATAACAAAGGTTTTTCAAGGAACAATTGCTCGATTCCTTGTTTTTTTGCTTCCAAAGTCACTTCCCGGGAAATTTCGGGATAACAACAATGTCCTTTAGCGACCAATCCGTCGATAATAGTGGTTTTACCTGTTCCTGGACCGCCAATGATAACTATGATTTCTTTTTGCACTTTTAAAAAATAAGGGGCAAATTTACTTAAACTTATCGGGATTTGAAAAAATCATTGCGGTTAAAATGCGATTAGACAAAAAATCATAATTCAAAATTCATAATTTACGTTTGAAACCGTATATTTGCCTTTATTTTTAAATAGAAAATGGATAAGAAGACTGAAGAATTTTATGATAGATTAAAAGTGGAGTTGGATATGAGCAATACATGGCCAGCAGTATACTTATTTAAATTTATTGTACCAACAGAAAGTGACAATGTAGAACGAGTAGAGTTGGCTTTTGATTGTATGGGCGCGGTTATTAAAACCAGAAAATCCAAGACAGGAAAGTTTACCAGCATATCTGTTGATGTCACTGTGAAAGATTCACAAGAAATAGTAGATAAATACCTAGAAGTTTCTACAATAAAAGGTATTATTTCCCTTTAAATACAACACAAGATTTTGATGTGCTAATTTCGAATGGTATTACGATTCGAAAAAAAGTCATTAGGAATCAAAACAGATACTTTCGAATATGAATTCAAAATACATTAAAGAAAACTCGAATGATGTTGTGCATCATTTGGAATACAATGCCGAGAGATCGCATTTGATTATTCCAGAGTACGGCCGTCATTTGCAGAAATTGATTGATCAAGCAACTCAAATTGAAGATGATGTAGAACGCAACAAAGCGGCAAAATACATTATTCAGGTGATGGGTAGTTTGAATCCACATTTGCGTGATGTTCCTGATTTTCAACATAAATTGTGGGATCAGCTGTTTATTATGTCTGATTTTAAATTGGTGGCGGATTCTCCGTATCCAATTCCATCACGTGAAGTGTTACAGCTGAAACCGGATGTCCTGAAATACCCACAGAATTTTCCAAAATACAGGTACTATGGCAACAACATCAAATATATGATTGATGTGGCCAATAAATGGGAAGATGGCGAGATGAAAAGTGCGTTGGTGAAAGTGATTGCCAATCATATGAAAAAATCATACTTGAGTTGGAATAAAGATACGGTGAAAGATGATGTAATTTTCGAACATTTATATGAACTGTCCGATGGGAAATTGAATTTGATTCAAAGTACCGAAGAATTATTAAACACCACAGATTTATTGCGAACCAATAAACGGGTTTCGAATAAAATCTTACCGGTTGGCCAACCAAAAATTCTTAGCAATAAGAATATAAAAACGGGAAAACCAAATCCAGTTCACAAAAACCAAAATAGAAAACCTTTGTAAGGAAGTTATCAATTAGGGGTTTTTAGTTATGAATTTTTTATAACTTCTAGCGCTCAATTTTTAACTTATATCTAATAATTTATAACTCATAACTGTAAAAAATGGGAATTTTCAAAATAGAAGGAGGCATTAGTCTAAAAGGAGAAATCACGCCACAAGGAGCTAAAAATGAAGCGTTACAGATTTTATGTGCCGTTCTTTTGACTCCTGAAAAAGTAACTATCAATAATATCCCGGATATTATCGATATCAATAAACTAATTACGCTTTTAGGAAATTTGGGAGTTAAAATCCAAAAAACAGGATCAGGATCGTATACTTTTCAAGCTGATGAGGTGAATATACAATATTTGGAAACAGAAGCATTCAAGAAAGAAGGCGGTTCTCTAAGAGGTTCTATTATGATTGTTGGACCACTTTTGGCACGATTCGGAAAAGGATATATTCCAAAACCAGGTGGTGATAAAATTGGACGCCGAAGATTGGATACGCATTTTGAAGGATTCATCAATCTGGGCGCTAAATTCCGTTACAACAGAGAAGATCATTTTTATGGTGTAGAAGCACCAAAAGGATTGAAAGGTGCCGATATGTTATTAGATGAAGCATCCGTAACCGGAACTGCAAATATTGTTATGGCTGCCGTTTTGGCCAAAGGAAAAACAACCGTTTATAACGCTGCTTGTGAGCCTTACTTGCAACAATTGTGTAAGATGTTGAATTCCATGGGAGCTAAAATAACAGGAGTTGGGTCTAATTTATTGACTATTGAAGGGGTAGAAAGTTTAGGCGGTTGCGAACATAGAATTCTTCCGGATATGATTGAAATCGGAAGTTGGATTGGTCTTGCTGCCATGACAAAATCAGAAATAACTATAAAGGATGTGAGCTGGGACAACCTTGGATTAATCCCAAATACATTTAGAAAATTAGGAATCATATTGGAACGCAGAGGCGATGATATTTACATTCCTGCTCACGTAGATGGGTATGAAGTAAAAACGGATATTGACGGTTCTATTTTGACAATTGCTGATGCGCCTTGGCCTGGATTTACTCCGGATTTATTAAGCATTGTTTTAGTCGTTGCCACTCAAGCAAAAGGCGATGTTTTGATTCACCAAAAAATGTTTGAAAGCAGATTGTTTTTCGTCGATAAATTAATTGACATGGGAGCAAAAATCATGTTATGTGATCCACACCGTGCTGTTGTTATGGGACATGATTTTAAATCACAACTCAAAGCAACCACAATGTCCTCACCAGATATTCGTGCTGGAATTTCCTTATTGATTGCGGCGCTTTCTGCAAAAGGAACGAGTACAATTCAAAATATTGAACAAATTGATAGAGGATACGAGCGCATTGACGAACGATTGAGAGCCATTGGAGCGAATATCGTACGCGCGTAAATAACATAAATCATAAAAAATATCGTTTAAGTAAGCCAGAAAGGATTTTAATATAAAATTCAATTCGGTTTACTTAAACGATTTTAGTTTTACTTCACCTATAAATAAAATACATGTCAAGCGAACAAACGGCAATCAAGGCGACTTATTTTAGTATTATAGGAAATACTTGTCTGGCAATAATAAAAGGTTTAGCCGGTTTTTTTGGAAATTCGTATGCCCTAATTGCAGATGCAATTGAATCGACTACGGATATTTTTGCTTCTTTTTTGGTGTTGTTTGGAATCAAATATTCCAATAGACCCGCGGATAAAAACCACCCTTACGGACACGGTAGGGCAGAACCTTTGATTACTTTTTTAGTGGTAGGTTTTTTGATTACTTCGGCTACGATTATTGCCTATGAAAGTATCATCAATATTGGAACGCCGCATCAATTGCCAAAACCATGGACATTAATCGTTCTGGCTGCAATCATCATTTGGAAAGAATATTCTTTTCGAATCGTGATGAAAAGAAGCATTCAAACCAATAGTTCCTCACTAAGAGCCGATGCTTGGCACCATCGCAGCGATGCAATTACTTCTGTGGCGGCATTTCTTGGGATTTCCGTTGCATTAATTTTAGGGAATGGTTACGAATCTGCAGATGATTGGGCAGCACTTTTTGCTTCTGGATTCATACTTTATAACAGTTACCTTATTTTCAGACCCGCTTTGGGCGAAATAATGGACGAGCATTTATACGATGATTTGATCGAGCAAATCCGAATGATTTCTATTCAGGTGGATGGAATTATTGATACCGAGAAATGTTTCATTCGAAAAGCCGGTATGCAATATCACGTGGATTTACATGCAACGGTTGATTCAAATATTACGGTGAAAGAAGGGCACGATCTCGCTCATAAACTAAAAGATACTTTGAGGGAAAAAATCCCGGAATTGGGACATGTGTTAATTCATGTGGAACCAAATGATTAGATTGGTATCCAATAAAATTAAAAAAGGCACCGAAATTATTTTCGAGTGCCTTTTTTAATTTACTTATATTTTGTCACATCGAGCGCAGTCGAGATGCACTAAGTGTTCTCATCTAAACTCGAACTGATAAATAGAATCTTTGTTTACTCCAATATATTCAAAAACTTTAGCCCAAAAACAACTCCGTCACCTTGAAAACCATTTTGGTAGGAACGTACATAATCAACACGAAGCATTTTAAATTTACCAAAACCTAAATTGTCTAGCCCAACTGTGACTTCAGTATAAGGTTTGTTATTAGGAGTAGACAATGCATGAGCACCTAGTATCAAAGTTGATTTTAGTTTGTTCAACAATGGTATTTTATTTATGATATAGCCTTTATCATTGTATTCCGTATGCGCTTCAAAATAGCTGTCATTCGTACTGTTAGAATAATATGGAAGCAAATTAAACACATTCAAATAACGCGCTGTTTGTCCAATGTGGGTTTGGTTTCCATTAAAATGTTTGTAATCTATAAAAGCAATATTATCTGCATTTAGAAACTTTCCTGCTTTTAGATTCAATCCTAAAACGCCTTTATTGCCCAATATCAAATCATACGTTATTCGGGTATTGAAATGGTCAAACTCATACTTCTTTTCGTTTGCCGCAATTGCTTTTTCGTAACCTAAATAGAGCGTTGGATATTTTTCATTTCGGATGTTGAATTTCCCACCAGGACGGGAGGAATATTTATTTCCAAAATTGATTCTTGCAAGCAAATTAATTTTCGTCAAATGATGCTTTTCAAAAGCAGGACTAGCGAAATCATTCGGAGCCAACGGATTATTCGACGTGTATAAATCGGCTTTGCTAAACAAAGAAAAATCAGTATTGTTAAATAATGGTTTGCGTTGCTGGTAGTCTATTTTTCCATTTAGATTTACACCATTTGCAATATCTTGGCTGTAGCCAATTGCAACCGATTCCAGATTATACAGCTTCATGAAATTGTTCTTGAAAGCCAAAGAACTTATTGTATTTATCACTTTGCTAATTGGCTCATTCGGATTAAATTGCTTTACGGAACTACCACCAGTCATATATAAAGTGGCATAATTCTGATTATTGAAACGGTGGATAAATTGTCCAGTGACGCGCAAACGATCTTCAGCAAAACCATAATTGAGTTTGGTACTGATCGAAGTATATATTCCTTTACTTTCCTGATTTTTCCAGTTGGTGTATCGGAACCCCGAATCAAAATTATATCCTTGAACGGTATTGAAACTGAGCGAACCAAGATTTAATAATCCTTCGTAACTAAAACTGTGTTTTTTGGTGCTATTTTTATAGGTGTAGCCGGTCAGCAGCTTTAATGGTTTGAATTTATTTCCTTTGGAATCAATTGAATCTAAGTATTTTTCTGAATTTCGAACTTTGTAAATGCTGTCTTTTCTAACATAATCCGTACTTTCTTCTATTGTTAAAGGAATGGGTCTGTTCGCATTCCAAAATAAGCTGTCTTTTTTATTGGCATTTATTTCGATGCGCGTAATTTCATTTGTAAATGTTTTGGGAGCAAATGCATTTATGAATTCGTAATTACTATACACGTAATTGTATTTTCCAGTAAATTTTATTCCAAAAGCACCAGCTGTAATTTCGAGACTTTGAGTGTTTTTGGCCCAGATTTTATTGCTTTTGTTGTAGCTAAAGTTTTGTTTTAAGGTCATCACATCCAGAAACTCTTCTTTTATTCGGTAGCCTTTTATATCTAAATCAACAGCGTAAATTGCCCAGGAATCTTCCACAATGTAGATATATCCTTCAAAAACAGGTTCGCTATCGCGCTTTGCAATTACTTTTATTTTGTTAATCATGTTGGCATTCTCGTCAATAAATGTGCTTTCTAACTTGTAATTATAGTAGTTAAAAGCATTATTCGCTATAGGAGAAATCATTTGAATGCCAAAATCGATAGTGTTGTCATAGAAATCATAGAACGAAGATCTGGCCGTATTGTAGCTGTAGCCATTGTTGCTGCCACTTACTTTTGAGGCTGTAACGACTTCTTTTAAATTGTTGGGTTTTTCAAAAGCTATTTTAGAAAAGGTCTCAGACAATGAAATAATTCCGGTTCCGGTAGAATCCAAAGCACCATCCAAGTCGCCAATTTTTTGCCCTAATATTTTTTTAGGTGCATTTTTTAGTTTAAAAATACCTCTGGAATAAAAGTCGGCGTTGAATCGATTGGTTTTTTCGGTGTTTTGTTTCCTGCGGGCAATCGCACTTTTTATAATTGCCAAAGCCGGATTGTTTTTTTTATTGATGATTACTTCGTTTAATGAGAAACTCTCTTCGATCATTTTGATGTTCAACGAATAAGGTAATTTATCAATTTGGATGGCTACTTTTTGGGTTTTAAAACCTAAAAACTGAAAAACAACGGATTGTTTTCCTTTTTTATTTAAGTTGAACTCGTAATTTCCCTGTTCGTTAGAAGTAGTTCCATTATAGGTGTCTTCCTGGAAAATAGTGACAAAAGGCAAGGGATTTCCTTTTTCGTCTGAAACAGTTCCTTTTATTTGTGCATGGCTGCCAAATGAAGCTAAGAAGAGCAGAAGTAAGTAGTATTTTTTCATGAAAGTTTTTTCTCTCACAAAAATAGAAGAAGTTTAAAAAGAGCCTATTAATTATTTGTTAAAGATTTCTTTGGAAGGTAATTATAATGTAGAACTACAAAAAAGATTGTATCGCGAGTTCGTAACTCTTTAAACCAAAACCCAGAATAACTCCTTTGGCATTTCCTGAAATATAGGATTGATGTCTAAAGCTTTCACGTGAAAAAGTATTCGAAATATGGACTTCAACAACTGGAGTAGTAACGGCTTTTACGGCGTCGCCAATTCCTATAGAAGTATGCGTGTACGCTCCAGCATTTAAGATAATTCCATCGAATGAAAAACCGTATTCTTGAATTTTATCGATTAATTCACCTTCAATATTACTTTGAAAATAAGTAAATTCAATCGTTGGAAATTGGATTTGCAAAGTGGTAAAATATTCTTCAAAAGTTTGACTTCCATAAATTTCTGGTTCGCGTTTACCAAGAAGGTTGAGGTTTGGTCCGTTGATGATACTAATTTTCATAATGCTTGTTTTGGTAAAAATAAAAAAACCGTTCCAATTTATAGAACGGTTTAGTAAATTTAATTTTATAGTAGTGCTAGAATTTAAATCCAGCTGAAATTTGAAGCACGGAATTCTTAACTTCTGCTTCTTTTGAAGCTTCAGTTAATCCTAATACATAACGTCCTTGAAGAAAAAAGTTTTTAGTGACATTCAAACTCAATCCGCCTGCTACTCCAAACTCAAAAGTTTCTGCATTTTTAACATCAAATTCGTTTCTTTCGCTTAATAAAAAAGACGCTTGTGGACCTAGATCCAAACTCACAGTTTTGTTTAGGTTAAATTTGGCCAAAACCGGAATCGATAAATAACCCAATTCATTTTTGAATTCTTCAACTGCATTTTTGTAAGTAGCTCCCTGAGTTGAATATAGTAATTCAGGTTGTATCGAGAAACCATCTGTTAATTTAAGTTCAGCCACTAAACCCGCATGATAGCTGGTTATCGCATCTGTATTGTAATTGTCGCTGTTTACTGTGATTTCACTACCATTTTGGTTTGCGTAGTTTAAACCACCTTTAAATCCAAATCGTACTAACTGTGCTTGCATATCTACTGATCCGGCAAGAAGCACTACTGCAACTAGAATTATTTTTTTCATAATTTTTTTTATTGATTATTATTAATTAAAATGGGACTCTTACTTAAAACTGTTTTGTTTATTAATTATTGTGAACCATTTAAAATATGCAAAATACAAAAATTGGTCCAAAACTTTGTTGAATTGTGCTTCGTTGCCTTTTTCTAGTGCATTTTTATGGGTGTACAAACTTTTTTTTAATCTAATTGTTTAAATAATAGCGTGTTATGTTTCGTGCAATTATTCTGTATTTAATTTTTTTATTTAGTATTAATTTTTAAATGATCACTTAAGAAGGTAGTATTTATATTTTATGTGGCATTGGATGATTTAATTTTTATCCAGTAAAAAATGTTAACAACTTGTAATGGTAAGAAGTGTATTACTTTAAAATTAGTATAATTTTATAGTCCTATTAATAAAAAATTTAAAAAATGAAAAAAGTTATTTTATCAGTATGTATTGGTTTGTTTTGTCTCAGCGGAAACGCACAAAATGAAGGTGGTTTTAGAGTGGGCTTAGATTTAGGTGCTGTTCCAACAAACGGTGGTGGAGGAATCTTGCTGTCATTAGAACCAAAATACAATATTAAAGATAATATGAATGTTGGTTTACGTATAGGAGTAGCTGCGATTGTTCGCGATATAAATGATTCGGGTGCCACTACTAGTGCAAAAGTGGCTGCTAATGGTTCGTATGTTGCTACTTATGATTATTATTTCAACGGCGCGGGGAAATCTTTTGTTCCTTATATAGGCGCTGGTGCGGGTTATTATAGTATTGCAAATGTAGAGGTGGATGATACGGATAATAACAATGATTTTACTGTAGATGCAACCGGTAAAATGGGAGGATTAGTTCGTGGTGGTTTTGAGTGGGGAAAATTCAGAATGGGATTAGAATATAATTTAGTGCCTGAATCAACTTTACAAGATATCAATGGAAATAATCAAGGTACTGTAGCAAATTCCTATGTTGGGATTCATCTAGGATTTTATGTAGGTGGCGGTAAATGGGGAAAATAGTTTTTCAAGTTTAAATTGTTTAAAAACCACTCTTAGCAGTGGTTTTTTTTAGCTCAAAAAGAGTTACTTTGTAGCCATGAATTGGGACAGTTATATAAAGAGTTATCAATCGTATCTAAAAATTGAACGCGGTTTGTCAAAGAATACAATAGAAAACTATTCTTTTGATATTGAACGATTGTATCTTTTTTTAGATCAAAATAATAGTATGGTTTCGCCAATAACTATTGGCGAGGAAATGGTGCAACAATTTATATATAACATTTCAAAGGAAGTTAATCCACGCTCACAAGCTAGAATTATTTCAGGATTAAAAAGTTTTTTTGGCTATTTAATTTTTGAAGAGTATCGAAAGGACAACCCCTTAGAAAGTATTGAAACGCCTAAAATAGGTCGGAAGTTACCTGATGTTTTAGCTGTAGATGAAATCGACAGACTTATAGAAGCCATTGACTTTACTACAAATGAAGGGGAACGTAACCGAGCCATACTGGAAACTCTCTATGGTTGTGGTCTAAGAGTATCTGAACTAGTTGCATTAAAAATATCCGATTTATTTTTTGAAGAAGGTTTTATTAAAATCACAGGAAAGGGAAACAAACAACGTTTTGTTCCTATTAGTGAAATCACTCAAAAGTACATTCAGTTATACCGCGAAACTATTAGAAATAATGTAAATATCCAAAAAGGATTTGAAGATACTTTGTTTTTAAATCGACGCGGGAGGCAGTTAACTAGAGCTATGATTTTTACCATTATTAAAAATTTAGCGGTAAAAATAGATTTACATAAAACAATTAGTCCGCATACTTTGCGGCATTCTTTTGCCACACATCTTTTAGAAAATGGTGCTGATTTACGTTCCATTCAGTTAATGCTAGGCCACGAATCGATAACAACAACAGAAATTTATGTGCATCTTGATCGAAAGTTTTTGACGGAAGTGCTGCATTCATTTCATCCACGAAAGAATTTTTGATTGCCTTTAGTAAACTCAAAAAAAGCCACCGTCTATAGTAATGATAAGACACAAAAAAGACCTGATGAATTTTTTCATTAGGTCTTTTTTTATTTCTCCTTTGGATAGGCTCAAGGATGTTACTTGGCAATATTCACCGCTCTTGTCTCGCGAATAACAGTTACTTTAACTTGTCCAGGATAAGTCATCTCTGTTTGGATTTTTTGTGAGATATCAAAGGATAAACTAGCAGCGTTTTCATCTGAAACTTTTTCACTTTCCACAATGACACGAAGCTCTCTACCAGCTTGAATAGCGTACGCATTTTTCACACCGCTAAATCCGTAAGCTACTTCTTCAAGATCTTTCAAACGTTGAATGTAAGAATCCAATACTTGTCTTCTTGCTCCTGGTCTTGCTCCTGAAATAGCATCACAAACCTGAATGATTGGCGATAATAATGATTTCATTTCAATTTCATCGTGGTGCGCTCCAATGGCGTTACACACTTCTTCTTTTTCACCATATTTCTCCGCCCAATGCATTCCTAACAAGGCATGTGGTAAATCACTTTCAGCATCGGGTACTTTACCAATATCGTGCAATAAACCAGCACGTTTCGCTAGTTTTACATTTAAACCTAGTTCAGCTGCCATAATTCCGCAAAGTTTAGAAACTTCACGAGAGTGCTGCAATAAATTCTGACCATAAGAAGAACGGTATTTCATACGTCCTACCACTTTAATTAATTCAGGGTGTAAACCGTGAATTCCTAAATCGATTACGGTACGTTTACCCACTTCAATAATTTCATCATCAATTTGTTTCGCAGTTTTAGCAACTACTTCTTCAATACGTGCGGGATGAATTCTTCCGTCAGTCACTAATTTGTGCAAAGCCAAACGTGCAATTTCTCGACGTACAGGATCAAAACAAGAAAGGATAATAGCTTCTGGTGTGTCATCTACAATGATTTCTACGCCAGTTGCGGCCTCTAGTGCACGGATATTTCTACCTTCACGACCAATGATTCTACCTTTTACATCATCTGATTCTATGTTGAACACAGAAACGCAGTTTTCTACCGCTTCTTCTGTACCAACTCTCTGTATTGTATTGATGATTATTTTTTTAGCCTCTTGTTGCGCTGTCAATTTAGCTTCTTCAATCGTGTCTTGTATGTGAGACATCGCTTTGCTTTTAGCTTCCGCTTTCAAACCTTCTACTAATTGGTTCTTCGCTTCTTCAGCAGATAAACCAGAGATTACCTCTAATTGTTGCAATTGACTTTTATGCAATTTTTCAACTTCAGCTTGTTTTTTGTCTAGATTCTCAATTTTAGAAGTGTATTCTGTAGTTTTAGATTCAAAATCATCATTAACTTTTTTAGCTTTTGATAATTCATTTGAAATTTGAGATTCTTTGTCACGAACTCTTTTTTCTATTTCAGCAACCTTTTTATCCCGGGATAAAATAACTTGTTCATGTTCTGATTTTAATTCAATAAATTTCTCTTTAGCTTGTAGAATTTTATCTTTCTTTATGTTTTCGGCTTCAAGATTTGCATCTTTCAAAATGGAAGCCGCTTCTTTTTTTGAATTTTTTATTAAGTTAGATATGTTGCTTTTTTCTATCAATTTGGCGATACCAAAACCCGCTGCAATCCCTATAATTCCTGAAATAATAATCGTTAATATGTTGTCCATGTTTGTTAAAATTTATATATAAAAAAGCCTACATTAGAGTGATTGAATAAACTCGAAAAGACAAGTTTTGAGCTAACTCACTGTTCAAGTTTCCTCGCCGGAGCGTGGCATGCTTTAGTAGTGATGATTTGCTCATTCTAAATTGTTAGTGTTGAGTTTACCAAATAAGAACTAATGTAGGCAGTATCTTAGTTTTTGTAAAGAACGTTTATTTGTCGAGATATTGATCTAAAACCGCGTTGATTTTTTTAATTCTTTCAATGGTCGCTTCTCCATCAATGGTGTTGTCAATTTGTTTTTGTTCTGTCTGTGAGGCAAACTGCAGGGCACACATAGCCAATACATCTTGTTTATCTCGCACCGCATAATTTTCTTCAAATTGCTTTATCATCTTATCAATTTTTTTAGAAGCACTTCTTAGCCCTTCTTCCTGAGAGAGATCTACCGTTAAAGGGTAAACCCGGTCTGCTATTGATATTTTAATTTTAAGCTTTTCGTCCATATCTTTTATTAATCGGATAGCTGTGCTATACAGTAATCAATTTCGCGAATTAATGAATTTATTTTAAGCTTCGTATCTCTTTTATCTTCGTCACTGCCTAGTAATGTATTTGCTATTTTGAGTGCTTCATACTGCGTTTTTAGCGCTTCAATCTCTTTTGATTGAGTTTGTATTATGGAGGCAGTTTTTGTTAATTCGTCTTTCAAATCTTGATTGTTTTTCTCTAAACCTTTCATTTTCATAAAAAGTTTTTCGACTTTATTTTCAAGAGTATCAATAATTTCTGCAATTGCACTCATTATATATCCTATTCATTACATAATCATACAAAGTTAGTATTCCTTTTTAATTTTGCAATATTTTATTATTTTTTTTGCATTAAATTAATTAAATCCCAGCGTCACAAATGGTTATGAAGTTATTTTCTATAGAAGTTTTAAATACTTTTTTTACCTTAGCAAAAATGTAAACCATGAGATTTTCGATATTCTTTTTATTTTTCAGTACTACTATTTTGGCACAAGTTGACTATCCAAAAGATTATTTCAGAACTCCATTGGATATTCCAATGCAGTTGTCCGGTAATTTTGGAGAATTGAGACCCAATCATTTTCATGCAGGATTTGATTTAAGAACACAGCAAAAAGAAGGCTTGAAAGTATATGCAGTTGCGGATGGTTATGTGTCAAGAATTAAGATTTCTACTTTTGGTAATGGAAAAACGATTTATATCAACCACCCCAATGGATATACTTCCGTTTATGGACACCTAAAAATGGCCAATGGTGAAATAGAAAGGTTTATTAAGAAAACCCATTATAAAGAGGAATCATTTGAAATTGAAATGTTTTTTAAGCCAGATGAAATGGTGGTAAAAAAAGGTGATATTATTGCCTTTTCTGGAAACACTGGCGCTTCAGAAGGGCCTCATTTGCATTTTGAATTTCGAGATTCTAAAACGGAGTTTATCATCAATCCAATGCTTTTTGGATTCAATACATTTTTAAAAGACACCAAGAAACCAATCGTATCAGGAGTTTACGTATATCCCTTAGATGCTAAAACTACGGTTAATAATTCTAAACGTCCTTTGTTACTGAATGTTTCTTTACAAAAAGATGGGACTTATCTATCGGATAAAGTGGTTGCAAATGGCGCAATCGGTTTTGGGATTTCGGCTTATGACTCTGATGATGTTTCTTTTAATAACAATGGAGTGTATAAAGTGCAGTCCTTTTATAATGGGAAACCAAATTTTGGTTATGAATTCAATACCTATTCCTTTGATGACATGCGTTACATTAATGCTTTAATTGATTATTCAAGATACAAGAAAATGCAACAACGCGTTCAGAAGCTTTTCATGGAAACTCCCTATAATTTGAGTTTTATTCAAGCCGATGAAAATAAAGGGGTTTTGCAAGTAACACCTAATTTAGCCTCGCTGTATCGCATTGAAGTTTCGGATTTTTTTGGAAATAAAAAAACGATCGCAATTCCGATCAAATATGATATCTTGACTACTATAATCAATAAGGAACCTGCGCAATCCAATTATTTTGTTCGAGCAAATAAAGACAGCAATTTTGCTTTAGAAAACATGTCGGTTTTCTTTCCTGCGGGTACTTTTTACGAAGATTTTGATTTGAATTTTGATGTAAAAAATGATACGTTGTTTTTGCATGACGATACGGTTCCTGCGCACTCTAATTTTACAATTTCCATTGAAGATTCAAAATCTTCGGAAGGGCAGAGAGAGAAAATGTTTATTGGCAGAATCGAAGGCAAGAAAATAAATTATAATCCAACGTATCGAAAAGACGGTCTTTTTACATCAAAAGTTAAAATCTTGGGAAAATATGCTTTGATTGCTGATACGGTAGCTCCAAAAATAAGTATTGCAACACCAATTGAAGGAAAATGGATCAGTGATCAAAAAACAATTCAGCTCGTGATTAATGATGAAGGATCGGGTATAAAATCTTATAATGGCTATTTAAATGGTAAGTGGGTATTATTTGAATATGATAATAAAACCAAGAAGTTAACGCATTTTTTTAGCGATGGAATAGCGTCTGACGGGGGTAATGATTTAAAAGTGGTTGTGGTTGATAATGTAGGAAATTCAACTACCTTTGAAAGTCGTTTTTTTAGAAGTCAAAAATAATAAAAATCAAACCCTTTGAACGCGAATCAATTAGTTTCTGTATTCTTTTTTTACTTATGTAGCCTCAGTCTTTCTGCCCAAACGGCTCGGATTAAAGGGGTTATTTTAGACAAAAACAATCAGCCCTTAGAAAACGTAAATGTTTCCTATTCCAATATTGGTACACAGTCCAATAAAAACGGATTTTACAATCTAAAAGTCCCTGCGAACCAAAATGTAAAGGTCGTTTTTACGCATGTCTCTTTAAAGAAAATCACGATTACCTTTTATTTGGATTCTAATGAGGAGAAAGAGTTCAACCCAGTGATGAGTGACCAAGAAGAGCAAATGGGGGAAGTTATTGTTACGGCGAATAATAGAAAGTTGATTCAAGGAATTACTACAATTGAGCCGGAGATCCTTCGAAAAATTCCTGGTGCTAATGCTGGAATTGAAAATATTTTAAAAACCTTGCCAGGAGTAAACTCTAATAATGAATTGAGTACACAATATGCAGTGCGCGGTGGAAATTATGACGAGAATTTGGTCTATGTTAATGAAATCGAAGTGTATCGTCCGTTCTTGATTCGTTCAGGACAACAAGAAGGTTTAAGTTTTACCAATACGGATTTAGTTCAAAATGTTGAGTTTTCAGCAGGTGGTTTTCAAGCCAAGTTTGGCGATAAATTATCTTCGGTATTGGATATTATCTATAGAAAACCGATTCAATTTGGCGCAAGCGTTGAAGCTAGTTTTCTTGGCGGAAGCCTTTCGGTTGATGCGGTTTCCAAAGATAAAAAATGGTCAGCTGTTACGGGAGTTCGATATCGAAACAATAGCCTTTTGGTAAAAAGTCAAGAGACGCAAACTAATTTTACGCCATCATTTGCTGATGTACAAACCAATATCAATTATCAAGCCTCCGCTAAATGGCAGTGGAGTTTCCTAGGGAATATTTCTCAAAATAAATACCAATATCAGCCCTTAACAAGACAGACTAAATTTGGAACGATAGACAATCCTATGGCGCTTACTGTTTTTTATGAAGGTCAAGAAAAGGATAAATACGATACTTATTTTGGAGCTTTAAAAACAACCTACAACGTCTCAGATAATTTTACCCTGAAATTCATAGGGTCTATGTTTCATACTTTAGAACAAGAATATTTTGACATTTTTGCGCAATACCGCCTTGGCGAAGTTGATGCCAGTATAGGTTCTGAAACGTTTGGTGACGTAGCTTTTACGAGAGGAATTGGTTCTCAGCTGAGTCATGCTCGTAATGATTTGGATGCCTTGATTGTAAATACCGAAATCAAAGGATTTCATGATTGGAAAGAAAGCCAATTTGAATGGGGAATTAAATACACGCGAGAATCCATTCGGGACAGAATAATTGAGTGGGAAGTTATTGATTCGGCCGGTTTTTCTTTGAATCCGCCAATTATAGATTTGCCAAAAAATAATCAGCCGTATTCGCCTTACACCGGGCCACTTGTCCCGTATCAAAATATCCGTGCGACTAATTTTAATTCCATTAATAGATTCTCAGGTTATGGTCAGTGGAGTATGAAATCCAATATTGGGACTAGTGAGGTCTGGTATAATGCTGGCGTCCGAATGCACAATTGGGAAGTTTCAGGAGCAACTATTATAGGAAAATCCCAAACAACTTTCAGCCCTAGAGTGCAATTTGCCATTAAACCAGATTGGGAGAAAGATATGGTCTTTAGACTTTCAGGAGGATTATACCATCAGCCACCATTTTACAGGGAGTTAAGAGATAGTAATGGAAAAGTGCAACCTAATACGGAAGCGCAGCAATCGGTTCATGTTGTTTTGGGGAATGACTATAGTTTCAAAATGTGGAATCGTCCTTTTAAATTGGTTTCAGAACTGTATTATAAAGTGCTAACAAATGTCAATACCTATACAATAGACAATGTTCGGATTCGATATGCTGCTAATAACGATGCTACGGCTTATGCACAAGGGTTAGATGTGCGCTTGAATGGGGAATTTGTTCCTGGAACAGAATCGTGGTTTAGTTTTGGTTATTTGAAAACGGAAGAAAATAGCAATGAAAAAGGATTTATTGCAAGACCCACGGATCAAAGATTGAAATTTGGACTTTTGTTCCAAGATTATATGCCTGCCATTCCAAGTATAAAATTATATTTGAATTTAGTTTACAACACGGGATTACCTGGCGGTTCCCCCTCGTATGCCGATCCCTATTTATACCAAAACCGATTGAATGATTACCGCCGTGTAGATGTAGGTTTTTCTAAGGTTTTTATTGATCATGCTACTAAAAAGGAAAATAATACGGGCTGGTTGAAAGATTTTAGAGAGTTGGCAATAGGCTTAGAAATTTTTAATCTTTTTGACAATCAAAATGCGATTACCAATACTTGGGTTCGGGATGTGTATTCGAAAAATCAATATGCAATTCCTAATTATATGACCACCAGAGTTTTTAATGTAAAATTGACAGCGAAGTTGTAATGGGGAATTCTAACGAAGGTAGGGTCCAATTTTTATTAGTTAAATCAAGTATTGAATGGCGTTACCATTTTTAAAAATGATTACATTTGAATTTTAATAGTACAACAACATGAAAAAAATACACATCACAATAATAGGAATTACAATTTTACTTTTAACAAGTTGTAAAGAGGAAGTCGAAAGACCAAAAGTTACTTATGATGGCACAAATAGAGCAAAAGAATTAAGCAAAGCTGATTCTACTCAAATACAAATTGCTGATTTGCCACTTCAAATGGAAGGTACGGACTACCTGCTTCATCCTATTGCAGATTTAAGTATTCGGGAGCGAGGAGTAAAATCTAGATACGGTTCCTCTAGTGTCAATGATTTGAGTTTTACGATCTCAAACTACGGCGAATATGAAATCACCGGTTTTTTACAGAATATAAAATTTCAAAAGGTAGATTCAGATTCTATTAGAAAATTAACCGAAAGACCTGTTTTGATTCAAACAGCAACCTATTTGAAGTCGGTTGCGGATAAGACCAATAACCAAATTATGGTCTATACCATGGTAGATATGGACACGAATAAGGATGGAAAATTAGACACAAGTGATATTAAAGCATTGTATTTAAGCGATATTAGTGGTGAGCGATTCACTAAGATGTCATCTGATTTTCAAGAATTAATCGATTGGAAATTGATTGGATCTAAAAACCGATTGTACTTTCGAACCGTTGAGGATACCAATAAAAATGGTGAATTTGATAAAAATGATGTCGTTAACTATTACTATATCGATTTGTCAAATAAGGAATGGAAAATTATTGGCTATGAGCCAGTTTAGAAGCACTGATTTCAAATCAAAATATCACTCTCTAAATCTGATTTTTCAATTTTGAAATCAAAACCCAACTGTTTTACTAATTGAATCACAAGGTTTTTATACCAGTTCTCGGATTTGGGATGAATGTATATTTTTTCGATTAATACATTGATGTCTACATTGATTTTCAATCCTTCATTAATTTTAATCTCGCTTTCACCAATATCAGTAAGGATACGTACTTCACCTTCATATTGAAAACTTTTGCGCTTGAATAAAAAGGGAAAAAATAAATCATCAAACGGAATGTGCTCTTTCTTGTAGTCGATGTAATTTACTTGTCCAATATATTGATTGAAATTTACTTCCGGAGCTAAGGCTTCTTGCAAACGCTTAATGGTAGATTGAATGGCTAAACCTTCACTGTTTTGCGTGAAAATTTGCCACATGGCAAAGGATTCATATTCATTGATATGCCAGCTGCTGACGGCTACTTTTTCCCGATGTGTTTTATAATAGTTCAAAAAATCAGGATTGTCTATCGAAAGCTTTTTTATTTCTTCAAAAGTGGGTTCGCTAAAAGTACCTTCATATTGATCTTCGAATTTATCAGATCGTGACATGAATAGCTTTTCAGACATTAATAAATCCAAAAACTTAGATAAGTCTAGGTATTTCCAAACAACGGTGTTTGGATTTTCAGGGAGTTTTATCGTTGGATTTTTGATGTACATTTTTTTTATTTTAACTTTAAAAAATAATACTACTTCCTAAATCTCGCTGCTACTCAAAAGACTGCAGCGTGACTAATTTATTATACACGCCATTTAAAGCGATTAGCTCTTCGTGGTTTCCTTGCTCTACTATTTTACCTTTTTGCATTACAACAATTACATCTGCTTTTTGAATTGTAGATAATCGGTGGGCGATTACAATCGAAGTTCTGTTTTGCATCATGTTTTCTAAGGCGATTTGAACAAATTTTTCGCTTTCGGTATCTAGTGCTGAGGTCGCTTCATCCAAAATCATAATTGGAGGATTTTTCAGTACTGCACGTGCAATTGACAAACGTTGTTTCTGACCACCAGAAAGTTTGTTTCCGCTGTCGCCAATGTTGGTATGAATACCTTTTGGTAAATCTTTAACGAATTCATAGGCATTGGCAATTTTCAACGCCTCGATAATTTCGTCATCGGTAGCGTTTAATTTTCCTAATGAAATATTTGCTTTTATAGTGTCATTAAATAAAATACTATCCTGTGTAACTAAACCCATTAATCCGCGAAGTGACTGCAAGTCTAGATCTTGTATATTGGTCCCGTCAATAGCGATTGTTCCTTCATTTACATCGTAAAAACGGGTTAATAAATTAGCAATCGTACTTTTTCCGCTACCAGATTGTCCTACAAGTGCAACTGTTTGTCCTTTTTTAACTTGAAGCGAAAAGTTCTTTAGCACATTTTCGTCTTCATATTTAAAGTTGATGTTTTTAATAGTGATGTCTGATTCAAATGTATTTTTTTGAATCGCATTTTCCTTAGAGGTGATTTCGTTCTCCACTTCTAAAACTTCAAAAACACGTTCTGCTGCTGCTAAACCATTTTTCACAGCATAAGAAGCTTTAGAAATTGCTTTGGCGGGAGTAAGAATATTAAAAGCCAAGGTTAAGTATACAATAAAAGCCGATCCCTCAAGTGTTTTGTCTATTAAAACTAAACTACCACCATAAAAAAGTAGCATGGCAATTGTTGTTACACCTAGAAATTCACTCAAAGGTGTAGCTAAGTTGTTTTTACTTCCTATACTGTTTGTTAAATTTAACAAGCGTGTAACCGAATCATTGAATCTGCTTTTGAAATTAGGTTCGGCATTATAACTCTTGATTACTTTTAATCCTCCTAATGTTTCATCGACAATTGAAATCAAGAAGCCACTTTCTTTTTGAGCTTCTAGAGATTTGGCTCTCAAATTTTTAGCTAATTTGGAAATAATCCAGCCAGAAATTGGTAGGAAAATCAGAACAAATAAGGTCAGTTTTACGCTAAGAATAAACATGGTAACTAGCGCAAAAATAATGGTTAGCGGCTCTTTTACAACTAGTTCTAAAATAGAGAAAAAGGAGTTTTGTACTTCATTGACATCACCCAGCATGCGTGCCATAATATCCCCTTTTCTTTTCTCCGAATAATAAGAAATGGGTAATTCTATAATCTTATCATACATTGACTTTCGCAAATCTCTTAACACACCATTCTTTAGGTGCATAATGTGATGTGAGGCTAAATAGTTGAATAAGTTCTTGAATAAAAAGGTCGTTATTACCATTAAAACTACAAATAACAAGGCTACTTGTATGCTGTTGCCTTGTGTCAATGTAGAAATTTGATAATACATGTAATCAGTACCATATTGTTTAATATCACCTATTCCAGTATATATGGGTTTTGTAAGTACGGCTTTTGTTTTGCCAAAAAGCACTTCCAGCACTGGAAGTAATGTTAACATAGAAATAGTGCTGAATAAAGCGTACAAAATATTATAGATCACATTCCAAATGATGTGCGATTTATAAGGTTTTGTATAAGGCAATAATTTTAATAAACTTTTATCCATTAGTTCAACTGCATTGCAATAATAATATTTTTAATCTTTTCGTTTAAAATGCTTTCTACACCGTCAAAATCTTCTACAGCATCCAGTTCGGTATTTACACTGATATAGAATTTAATTTTTGGCTCCGTTCCACTTGGTCTAGCACATATTTTTGAGCCGTCTTCGGTGTAATAAATCAATACGTTCGATTTTGGAATGACCATTGTTGATTCGGTTCCATCCAACAAGTTTTTAGCGATTGAAGATTGGTAATCTTCCAGCATAATGACACGTTGGCCGTTGATTTCTTTCATTGGATTTTCTCTCATGTCAATCATCATCTGATTGATTTCTTGCAAACCGTCCATTCCTTTTTTAGTCAATGAAACCAAATGTTCTTTGTAAAATCCGTTATCAACATACAATGTAAGGAGTTCTTTATAAACGGTACTTCCTTTTGCTTTGGCTTGAGCCGCTAATTCGCAAATCAATAAAGTAGCCGCAACAGCATCCTTATCACGTACAGCATCACCAACCATGTATCCAAAACTTTCTTCGCCACCGCCTATGAATTCTAACTCTGGAAAGTCTTTGATCATCTTGGCAATCCATTTAAAGCCGGTCAATCCCACTTTGCATTCCACATCGTAGTTTGTTGCCAATTCCATCATCATCGGAGTCGAAACTATGGTTGATCCAACAAATTGTTTTCCGTTGATTTTGCCCGCTTTTTTCCATTGTTCCAGTAAAAAGGCAGTCATCAAAATCATAGTTTGATTTCCGTTCAGCAAGGTCATTTTACCTTCGTTATTTCTAACCGCAACTCCCAATCGATCACAATCAGGATCCGTCCCAATTACAATATCCGAATTGGTTTTGTCTGCCAAGGCCAAAGCCATTGTCAATGCTTCTGGCTCTTCAGGATTTGGAGATTTAACGGTAGGGAAGTCCCCATTAGGTACTCGTTGTTCTTCAACAATATTCACATTAGGATAGCCCGCTTGAGATAATGTATCAGGAACTAATTTTATAGAAGTGCCGTGCAAAGAGGTGAAAACAATATTCAGCTCTTTTTTGGCTTCAGCCGAAGTACCAAAACTCGCATTTTCAATTGTAGATTTGATAAAAGCTTTATCAATTTCTGTATCAATATAATGAATCAAATTTTCATTTGCAGTAAATTTAATCTGATTGTAATTTAAATTTTCAATAACATTGATGATGCCTTCGTCTTCTGGCGGTACGATTTGTCCACCATCTTGCCAGTATACTTTGTATCCGTTATATTCAGGCGGATTATGAGATGCCGTAAGCACAATTCCGCATTGGCAACCCAAATGTTTCACAGCAAAAGACAATTCTGGAGTAGGTCTCATATCGGAAAATAAATATACTTCAACACCATTAGCACTAAAAACATCTGCAACTAATTTGGCTAGCGTATCACTATTATGACGACAATCATAAGCAATAACGGCTTTCAAAGGCTGGTTAGGAAAGGCAGTGTGCATATAATCTGAAAGTCCTTGCGTGCTTTTTCCCAGCGTATATTTATTGATACGATTGTTTCCCACGCCCATAATACCGCGCATTCCGCCAGTTCCAAATTCAAGATTTTTGTAAAAACTCTCCTCTAGATCTTTTGGAGAGGTAGTCATTAATTCTTTAATCGCTTCCTGCGTAGCGGTATCAAATGTTGGTGTTAACCACTCATTTACTGCATCTAAAATGTTTTGTTTGATTTCCATGCTGTATTTTTTTTTAGTTTCTAAATTCGGAGTTTAAATTTAAATCCAATTGTTTTTTTTAGGAGCTTAATCCTGCTATGCGTTACAATCTTTTATGCTGAACCCCAGCATAAAAGGATTTTCACTGCTATCAGGGCTAGTTAGTAGGTGATAGAAAATTATTTTTTGCAACCAATTTTATTTCTTTCGGTATCGATTTTTGCATCAACATATTTATCTTCAAGATAATTTACGGCTTCATAAATATCTGGAAAATGATTTTCAATTCCTAATTGCCTTATTGCTGTTTACGGCACTCAAAAAATTTATCGCTCCGTTTTCAGTAAAGGAAGAGGGTATATATCTTAATTCTACTTCGTTTGAGGTCACAATTTGCGACCTCATACTAGTAAACTTTATTTCAGTGACTTCAAAAACGAAATCTTAAGGGAGCTGTTTTTTATATCAGTACCTGCTACCAAGAAGTCTAAATTATAAAAAATTAACTTCACTCGAAACTTTATAACGCTCTTCATTATTTTTTGTTCGCAAAATGATTTCACCTAGAAATCCAGCCAAAAATAGTTGTGTTCCCAAAATCATCGTGGTCAATGCAATAAAAAACCAAGGATTATTCGTTACCAGACTATAGCGCATGTCATTGTACATGTGGTACAATTTGGAAACGCCAATATATCCCGCAAGCACAAATCCAATGATAAACATGAAGGAACCCATAGCGCCAAAAAGGTGCATCGGTCTTTTGCCAAAACGAGACAGAAACCAAATGGTAATTAAATCCAAGAATCCATTAATGAAACGTTCCATGCCAAATTTAGTTTCACCATATTTCCGAGCTTGATGCTGTACTACTTTTTCGCCAATTTTTCCAAAACCGGCATTTTTAGCCAAAACTGGAATGTATCGGTGCATTTCGCCAGAAACCTCAATGTTTTTTACAACAATATTTTTATAAGCTTTCAATCCACAATTGAAATCATTCAATTCTACACCAGATGTTTTTCTCGCCGCCCAATTAAATAATTTCGAAGGCAAGTTTTTTGCCACTACGGAATCGTAACGTTTCTTTTTCCAACCGGAAACTAAATCATATTTCCCGTTGATAATCATATCGTACAATCCTGGAATTTCCTCTGGACTGTCTTGTAAATCGGCATCCATGGTAATGATGACATCCCCTTGGGCTTTTGCAAAACCAGCATGCAAAGCCTGCGATTTGCCAAAATTTTTCATGAATCGAACGCCTTTTACATTTGAGTTTTCAACGGCAAACCCTTCAATTATATTCCATGAATTATCCGTACTTCCGTCATCTAGAAAAATGATTTCGTAGGTGTAATTATGAGATTGCATCACTTTGATGATCCAATTGTAAAGTTCACTAAGCGATTCCTCTTCATTTAGAAGCGGTATGAGTATGGATAAATTCATTAATTTTTATTCTTGTGTGGATTTGCTTTTAAAGAATGCCGCCAAAATTAAACCAAAAATTGAACTAAAAACAATACTAAAAACAGAACCTTTAAGTAATTCTACAGTAGAATAAGGACTATTTTCTCTTAATTTAGCTATGGCTTCATTAATGGCTGATGCTGGTGTTCCAAACTTCTGCATCATATTTACAGTGTACTTAATCATTAATTCACTTAAAGTATCTTTAGCTGAAGGATCAATGAAATTAAATAAAAGAATATTAAAAAGAGTAGAAATCAATATACCTATTAGTATGGCAATGAAGTATGTTGTAAAAGCATCTTTGAAAGAGAAAACACCGTTCAGTTCTCTTTTTGTTTTAGAAAGCAAGACAATTCCCAGAACAAGATAGGTTAAAATACTCAAAACGCCAATCCACCAAGAAGTGAACAAATTTAAATCAATAGCGTATATTGTTGCTGTAATTAATGCAGAAACAATTCCGATGGCTACTCCAAAGGTTATTCCATTCTTTTTAATAATTTCGTTGATCATTTTGGTTGTTTTAGAATTAGTCGACAAATATAACAATTCCCAATATATTCAGAGCTAAAAATCGGTTTTTACAATTATATAAAAAAAGTGTTTCAAAGATTTGTTTATTGAAAAATAATTGTAAATTTGCAAACTCAAAATAATAGTGTAAAACAAAAAGTTATGAGGTGTTTATACCTTTTCTGTTAGAAGAAAAGCTTCAAGACAACTTATAATTAACAAATAAAAAAAGATTAACAAGATGAAAAAAGGAATTCACCCAGAAAATTACAGATTAGTTGCATTTAAAGACATGTCAAATGACGAAGTTTTTATCACTAAATCTACTGCAGATACAAGAGAAACATTAACAGTTGATGGTGTTGAATACCCAGTTGTAAAAATGGAGATCTCTAGAACGTCTCACCCTTTTTACACAGGTAAATCTAAACTTATTGATACTGCAGGACGTATTGACAAGTTCAAAACTAAATACGCGAAACACGCTAAATAATAAAAGCTCGTTTTTAAATACATCAAAGCCCTCCTTTTTGGAGGGCTTTTTTATTTTATATTTGAAAACTTTGTAACTTTGAAGTCAATATTATAAAAAGGGAAATTGTTTGAATTAATTTTTAATCAACAAATAACCGAATCAACAAATAAACAATTTTATGAATTACATACTTTTTGACGGACCATCTAGAAACGCCTTGTTGCCTTTTACGTTCACGCGTCCAGTTGCTGATATTTTAATCGGTATTATGACGATTCGTCAAAAGTGGGAAATGCGTTTGGGATCTACCACAACTACATTAACAGAAGAATATTTGTCTGAAAAGTTTCCAATGGTGGAATTAGAAACGAATGTAATGATAAATGCTTCTTTTCTTCCAAACAATATTTTGGTCGAAATGGTAAGTAATCTAGAACCAAATCAAGCTATTTTTAAGGGAGATGAAGTAATTGCTTTTTATACCAATGAAGACCAGGAAGAAGTAGATTTTGATGCTTACGAGATTATAGAATATAATGAGGACTGTTTGACAGTTCAAAATACGTGGGATATTTTTGCTAAGAATGATGCAGCAATTCGAGAAGACTTTGAATATTTAATAGAGGATAGAAGATCACAGCCCATTCCAAAAAGTGTCAACGTAATTGCTCCTGAAAATATTTTCATAGAAGAAGGAGCAAAGTTAGAATTTGTTACTTTAAACGCATCTACGGGTCCGATCTATATCGGCAGAGATGCTGAAATTATGGAAGGATCTGTCATCAGAGGGCCTTTTGCCTTGTGCGAAAATGCAGTTGTAAAAATGGCATCTAAGGTGTATGGAGCTACAACCGTGGGTCCACATTCCAGAATAGGCGGTGAAGTTAATAATTCGATTTTGTTTGCATACTCCAATAAAGGTCATGACGGATTCCTAGGAAATTCTGTTCTTGGGGAGTGGTGTAATATTGGTGCCGACAGTAATAATTCGAATCTAAAAAATAACTACGAAGAAGTAAAATTGTGGAGTTATGAAACCGAAGGATTTGCAAAAACAGGACTTCAGTTTTGTGGTTTGATGATGGGAGACCACAGTAAATGTGGGATTAACACCATGTTCAATACGGGAACGGTTGTAGGAGTAAGTGCTAATATTTTTGGCAGTGGATTTCCACGCAATTTTGTGCCTAGTTTTTCTTGGGGAGGTGCTTCTGGTTTTACGACTTATATCACCAAAAAGGCTTTTGAAACCGCTCGATTAGTCATGAGTCGCAGGAATGTGGAATTCGATGAAAGAGAAGCGGCTATTTTAGAACATATTTTTGAGGAATCTAAAAAGTGGAGGAAAGAGTAGTTTTTTTGATACTTAAGAATGAATTCCTTTTAAATCAACTTGAATTCCAACTTTAGTCTTTATTTAAGAATAGTGAAAAAACCTAAAAAGCCTCCTAATCGATGCTTTTTAGGTTTTTTATTGATAGGCATAAACGAGGGAGCCATTTTTGATTAAGTCAATCAGCATAATAGCATTCTTGTCAGGAACTGAGAAGCACCCTAAGCTGAATTTACTATACATTCTTTTTGAGGAATGGACCACGATGTTTCTTTTTAAAGCATTGGAGTTTTTGTCATTCTCTAGGCCATTTAATCGCAAAGAATAACCCCATGTACCTTTATACGTTTGTAAAGTAACATAACACCCAAGAGAAGTTGCGTTGCTTCCTTCGGTATTACTAAATAGAGTAGGTTTCAGTCCAGTGCCTGAGCCTGAACCATGGTCGACATTGCTTTCAAGTAGTATTTTACTATTTTTTAAATCAATAACATAAAGTCTTGCTTCCTCAATTGATTTTGAAAAATCAATTAAGGTTATAATGTTTTTATTTTTAGCCTTAAAACCCCATTTTGTCTGTATTTCGTAAGCTTTCTTAACAATTTCTTGGTTGCCTTGCGCAACAATAAAATGGAAACTGCATAAAAGAAGTATAGTTAGTTTTTTTTTCATGGTTCCGTTTATAAAATAGTTTCTCTTATTTCTTCAATTGCGTTGGACCAGCATGTCATCAGCAGCATAATCTGCGGCATTCTCGCAAAAATAAACAGCTGCGAAATTAGGTAACTTTCTTTTTAGCTGTTTGATTATGCAAAGACCTGTATTTCAAATACAAAACTATAAAATAATACTTTTATTGCACTCTGTTTTCTAATTTATTAAGGATTGATTGTTAGTCAATTGTATTCTCAAAAGGCTTTTAAGTGCTTCGGAGTTAGTTTTTTGAGGCTTAATGTTTTATTTTTATAAAAATAATTAGAAAACAAGTACGATTTACTCAGTTTAGATTATTAAATAAAAAAGATTAATGGAAGAGATTATTGGGATGTTAAATGGTATTGTATGGAGTAATGCGCTAATTATTTTGTGTTTGGGGACTGGGTTATATTTTTCTTTAAGAACGCGTTTTTTACAGATACGTCATGTTAAAGAGATGTTTAGGTTATTGTTTGACGGTAAGAGTTCCGAGTCTGGAGTTTCATCTTTTCAGGCTTTGTCAATGTCTTTGGCAGGCAGAGTAGGTACAGGAAACATTGCAGGGGTTGCTACAGCAATAGCTTTTGGAGGGCCTGGAGCCTTATTTTGGATGTGGATGGTGGCTTTTTTTGGAGCAAGTACTGCTTTTGTTGAGGCTACATTAGCCCAAATTTATAAGGAAAAGCATTTGGGAGAATTTCGCGGAGGACCTGCTTTTTACATTGAGCGAGGTTTAGGTGTAAAATGGTTTGGGGTCTTATTTGCAGTAGTTTCTATTATATCTGCAGGAGTCTTGTTGCCAGGTGTTCAAGCTAATTCTGTTGCAGACGGAATACAGAATGCATTTGAAATTGAGACTTGGAAGTCAGGTTTAGCGGTGGCTTTGATATTTGGTGCTATCGTTTTTGGTGGTGTAAAAAGAATCGCAAAATTCACCGAATTTGTCGTACCGATAATGGCAATCGCTTATATTGTTATTGTACTGATTATTATAGCAATTGATATTGATAAGCTTCCTGGTGTAATCGCCTTAGTTTTTAAAAGTGCTTTTAATATGGAAGCTGGTTTTGGAGCAGTTTTTGGGTTAGCAATCCAGTGGGGGGTGAAACGAGGGATTTATTCGAATGAAGCAGGTCAGGGTACAGCACCGCATATTGCTGCTGCAGCAAATGTTTCGCATCCTACTAAACAAGGGTTAGTTCAGTCCTTTTCGGTTTATATTGATACGTTGCTAGTATGTTCAGCTACTGGATTTATGTTACTGATTACGGGAAAATATAATGTGCTGAATCCAGAATCAGGTCCCGATGGAGCTACCAACTATTTGTATCAAGGAGCACAAAATGTATTGGCTGGTCCCGGATTTACACAAACAGCAATGGACAGTGTTTTGCCTGGTTTTGGTTCTTATTTCGTGGCCATTGCATTGTTTTTCTTCGCTTTTACGACTCTATTGGCGTACTACTATATTGCTGAGACAAACATTTCGTATTTGACTAGGAATTTGAAATCTCCTATTTTTACTCATCTACTGAAAGTGTTTATGATGGTAGTGATTATGTATGGCTCCATCAATCAAGCAAAATTGGCTTGGAATATTGGTGATTTAGGAGTGGGATTAATGGCTTGGTTCAATATTATTGCCATTCTTCTTTTACAAAAGCCAGCATTATTAGCCTTGAAGGATTACGAAAGACAACGAAAAGCAGGAATTGACCCTGTTTTTCATCCAGAAGATATTGGGGTGTCAAATGCCCATATTTGGAATACGATAAATAAAAAGAAAGAAGAGTAGTCCTTTAGTATACATGCACTTTAAGAGCTTCTAGATAGCAGAATTTATTCTGTTTTCTAGAAGCTCTTATTTTTTAGTACACCAATTACTTAATTAATCTATCTTTGCACTTTTTAAAACAAATCGGTTTTCAGCGTAACAAACAGCCGAATCTACAAATCTACATTTCAATGATTACAGTTAACGATATCTCAGTACAATTTGGTGGAACTACCCTTTTTAGCGACGTTTCTTTTGCTATTAATGAAAATGATAAAATTGCCCTTATGGGTAAAAATGGAGCAGGTAAATCAACGCTTCTTAAAATAATTGCAGGGCAAAGCAAACCTTCAACAGGAAATATTTCGGCGCCAAAAGATGCTGTAGTAGCTTATTTGCCTCAGCATTTATTAACTACGGACGGTGCTACGGTGATGGAAGAAACGTCGAAGGCCTTTGGAGAAATTTTTGGAATGAAAGCGGAGATTGATGAAATTAATGAGCAATTGACCATTCGTACTGATTATGAAAGTGATGCCTACATGAAATTAATCGAAAGGGTTTCTGATTTAAGTGAGAAATTCTACGCGATTGAGGAGGTAAATTATGAGGCTGAAGTAGAGAAGATTTTAGTTGGTTTGGGTTTTGAACGGGAAGATTTTAACAGACAGACTTCTGAGTTTTCAGGAGGTTGGAGAATGCGAATTGAGTTGGCCAAAATCCTTCTGCAAAAACCAGATTTAATTTTGCTAGATGAGCCTACTAATCACATGGATATTGAAAGTATTCAGTGGTTGGAAGATTTCTTGATTAACTCGGCCAAAGCCGTTGTGGTAATTTCTCACGATAAAACTTTTGTAGATAATATTACCAACAGAACGATTGAGGTAACAATGGGAAGAATCTATGATTATAAAGCAAAGTATTCTCATTATCTGGAATTGCGAAAAGACAGACGCGTGCATCAGCAAAAAGCATACGATGAACAACAACGTATGATTGCAGACAACCGAACTTTTATTGATCGTTTCAAAGGAACATTTTCTAAAACGGATGCGGTACAATCGCGTGTCAAAATGTTAGAGAAATTAGTCATCGTTCAGGTTGATGAAGTAGATACATCAGCATTAAAATTAAAATTTCCGCCAGCAGTACGCTCGGGACAATATCCGGTAATTGTAAAAGATTTATCTAAATCATACGGTGATCATGTGGTTTTTAAAGACGCTAATATTGTTATTGAAAGAGGAGAGAAAGTGGCTTTCGTAGGCAAAAATGGGGAAGGAAAATCGACGATGATTAAAGCAATCATGAAAGAGATTGAAATCAATGGTGGTAGTTTAGAAATTGGTCATAATGCACAAATTGGTTATTTTGCGCAAAATCAAGCTTCTTTATTAAATGAAAACGCCACTATTTTTGAAACGATTGATGATATTGCTGTTGGAGACGTTCGGACCAAAATAAAAGATATTTTAGGCGCTTTTATGTTTCAAGGGGATGATGTGACCAAGAAAGTAAAAGTGCTTTCTGGTGGAGAGAAAACCCGTTTAGCGATGATAAAATTATTATTGGAGCCAGTGAATCTATTGATTCTAGATGAACCATCGAATCACTTAGACATGAAAACTAAAGACATTATCAAAGATGCTTTGCGTGATTTTGACGGAACATTAATATTAGTTTCACACGATAGAGATTTCCTTGACGGACTGGCGACAAAAGTGTTTGAATTTGGAAACAAAAGAGTAGTAGAACATTTTGAAGATATTACCGGTTTCTTGGCACACAAGAAAATGGATAGCATGAAAGAAATCGAGAAATAGTGTTCAGAAAATAGATTTTGAATAACTGTTTATAGATATAAAAAAGGCATAAATGAATTCTTATGCCTTTTGTGTTTAGTAAAGTAGGGAATTAAATTTCCTTTAGGATGTTTTTTCTTTTGAAATACAGAGCGATATAAGCTAAAAAACCGCAAACTAGGCCTATCACGATCATATTCCAGATAGAGCTATAAGTTTGTGAAAGTGTACCGTTTTCGATAATTAAAACCCGGAAAGCTTTTAAGAAATGGGTTAAAGGAATGCAATTGGCTATGCCTTGCACCCAAACAGGCATCTGACTTAAAGGCCAGGTAAAACCGCTTAAAATAAAACTCGGTGTAGCAATTACCATTAAGATCTCAGTTGCTTTTAGCTGGTTCGGAACCAGAATACTGACTAAAATTCCGATGAAGCACACAGAAATCACAAATATTCCTGCGACAAACGTAAGCGGAAGCAGATTGTCATAGAAAGGAATTCTGAACCACAAAGTAAATAACCAATACAATAGCCACAGTCCGAAGCTCATAATCAAATAAGGAATAATTTTCACGCTCATTAATTTTAGTAACGAGGGACATTTTTCAACTAATTCCTTGAAGGTACCATTTTCATATTCTGATGCAAATGCCAACGCTAAACCCAGTAATAAAACTTGTTGCAAAACAGCTGCTAATACTCCAGGCCAAAGAAAATACATGTAGTTCGTACTTCGATTGAACTTTTTTACGAATGTTGTTTTAAACGGTTCGTATTGTGTTGCAACCAAATTTTCCGGTACTCCTTGTTTGCGTAACGTTTCTATTTGGATTCCAGCTTTTAAGGTCCCTAAACAAACTTGCAAAGCCGTAGAAGCATAATTGGCAGTTAAAACATTTGAGGTATTTACAATCGTTACAATTTCAGGATATTTTTTTGTCAATACCATTTTTTCGAATCCCTTGGGAATAATCACTACGCATGCCGCTTCTTTGTCTATGGCGATTTGGGAAAGATTACTTTGGTCATATAATAATGAAGTGATATTAAGGACTTCATTATCGTCAAACATTTGCAATGCTTTTGAACTCATTTCACTGCGATCTTCATCGACCACAATGATGGGTAAATCAGTTACTTTTCCCTTGCCATAAACGTAGCCTAACAAAATACCATAAAGCAATGGGGCTCCAATAAAAAGCAATCGTAGTACTTTATTCTGCCAAAAGAGTTTGAATTCTCTTTTGAGAAGTGACAGGAAGTTTTGCATAATTTATAGGGATAAAGTTACAGTGGTTTTTGTAATCAGGTCTTTTGCTTCTTCGCCATTCGAAGGAGTTACTTTTATTTCGAACAAACTTTCCTGTATTTCATAATCAGGATAAGCAGTTGCAATATTTCCATAAGCTCCTAATTGTTTTATTATAGTGATAGTTCCTTTAAGGTCTTTCTTTTTGTAGGGAACATGAACTGTTATTTCCTGTCCTTTTTTTACTTTATCCAATTGGCTTTCCGCGACGGTAAAACGGAAGTAAATACTATCCGTTATATAACCGTTAAACAAAGTATATCCCGGTAATGCAAGCTCGCCCAAGTTTAATGTAATGGTTTCGATACTCATATCTTGGGGAGCAAGGATATAGCGTTCTTTGTCAGCAGTTTCTACTTCCTGTAATGCGCCAATAGCCTTGTCTTGTTGGCCAAGAGCCATAGTTTGTTGCTCAATTCGTCCGCCTCTTTTTGCTTCGTCTAATTCTGCTTGCACTGCTGCATATTGAGCCTGTGCCCCTTGATATTTGGCAAATGTTTCATCATAAGTTTGTTGTGAAACCAAGGAGTCTTTGAGCATATTACTCAAACGTTTTATGGATTTTTGAGCAAAGTCATATTGTTCTTCTAGTCCTTGTTTTTTGGCTTCAAGTTGTTTAATCTGATTTTCAGTTGCTCCTTTTACAGCCATATTGTACTGCGCTCTTGCTGAGGTAACTGCGCCTTCTGCCTGATTCTTTTTTGCGTCAACTTCTGGAATGTCAAGGAGGGCAAGTGTATCTCCTTTTTTTACCAAATCACCTTCTTTTACAAATATTTTTACAATCTTTCCGGGAATCTTACTGACGACTGCAATTTGTTCCTTTTCTACCTTTCCTTGAATTTGATTCTCGTTTTTTGATTTTCCACAACCCATAAGTAAAGTTGAGATTGCCACCAAAGTGATCATTTTTTTCATAGCTTCTTGCATTTAATTTGAAATATGTTTTGTTAATTCACCTGTTGCTATAATCGTTTCAATAGCTGCCAATCGCTGCTCTATAAGTGTGTTTATTTTGTTTAACGCTGCCTTATAAGAATCATTTTCGGCTTCTAAACGCTCAGAAATATTTATTAGGCCCTCTTTATATTGTTTGATGGCTAAGTTCAAATTGTTACTGGCGATTTTATCTTGTTGCGAGACTATTTCTAGTTTTTGATTCAAAACAGAATAGTTTACTAGGTTGTTTTCTAGGAGCAATTGCAATTTTTCTTTGGTATCATCAATTTGGTTTTGAACTTGTTCGATGTTTATCTTGGCTTCATGAACTTTGTGTTTTCGTTCAAAACCGGCAAATACTTCCCATTTCATTCCTGCTCCAATCATCCAATTTGGACTTATTGTCAATTCATTTAAGCCTAAATAGAGCGCAGCATTTATGCCGGTGATTATAGGAGTTGTCGTATTTGCATTAAATAGACTAGAATGAGTGACTCCTCCAAAAACGCCTAAAGTAGGAAGATAAGTGCCTTTTTCTTTCTTTAACAAATATTCGTACGCCAACTTGAATGATTCTAAGGCTTTAATTTCCTGTTTGTTTTCGGTATTTAATTTTTCTTCTGTAATTAGATAAGGAACCAAATTATATTGAACAGTATTTATCTCTGAATCCGTAAAGCCAGTAAGATAGCGGATTTTTCTATAGACTAGTTTGCGTTTTCCTTCTAGTTCTATTCTTTTTGAGCCCAATTCTAATGAAGCTAATTTTATTTTATCTCTGTCATAAGGAATAGCAAGACCTTGTTCGATAGCTTTTGAAACTCTTTTGGTTTCTGTTTCCAGTCTTTTTTCACTATCATTTAGGAGTTTTTCCACTTCATTTAATAAAGCAATTTGGTCAAAAGTATTAATGACGTCTTTTATAATAACGTCTTTTTCTGATTCTTTGAGGTATTCCGTTCCTATGGCTTTTTGTTTCAGCGCTTTGGCCCCGTTAGGAATTTGCATGCCGCTAAATAGAACGGTTTTTGCCATCAAACCTCCATTAAAAATGTTTCCATAATTAACGAAAGTTGATTTGCCTTCAAACAGCGGATTATTAATAATGGGCACTGTCGTGGTGGGAAGATCTATCGTAGTTTTATTGTCATAATAAGAATAAATAGCACTCGCTTCAACAGTTGGGATATATTTATTCCAAACGCTCTTTTCCTGAAGGTTTAGTTTTTCGATTTCGAGTTCTTTATTTTTTATAGAACTGTTCTTTTCAATTGCTTTTTGAACTGCTTCTTGCAAGGAAGTTGAAACTTCTATTTGAGCATAACTGGTCGCAAATGAAAATAGCAGAAGGACGGAAAGGGCTAAATATTTTTTCATCTTATTTTTTTGTTTCTAAATTATCATAGATCTGTTGGAAAGTCTCTTTTACTATTTGAAGCCTTTCGGATTCAATATCTTTTACTGCCTCTTTGAGAGTTTGATTGACGACATTCAACACTTCTTCTTCAATTGATTTTCCCTTGGGTGTGAGATAAATTAATTTCAGTCGTTTGTCATTGGTATCAGGATGTCGTTCTACTAGGTTTTCTTTTTCTAAATTATCAATTAAGCGCGTTATACCAGGTTTGTCTGTGGAGGTTTGATTTGCTAAGGTTTGTTGTGTACAGCCGTCATTTTTCCATAAAACGCCCAAAACCGTCCACTGTTCTCTAGTTAATAGGATATTGTTTTTTCTGAAATTAGACAGTAATGCTCTATTGAAAGCAGAGTGAGTTCTTCCTGATAATATAGTATGCAGATTTTCAATAGAATAAATAGTTTTCATAATAAGGTTGTTTAAACAACTACAAAGATATTAAGATTTTCTCAATAATTGTTGTTATTATGTTTTTTCTTTTAAATGAACCGCTGATGTGTCCTGTAAAGTTCTTATTTCCACAAATCAATCTGAAGTTTAAATAAGCTGATTTATGTTATTAGTGGTGAAGGAGTACGATTTTTTTTAGTAGCGGATTGGTTTGGTATTCTGATTTAAATTATAATAGGATCGAAGTATTTAATATTAAAATTAGAACAACATATTTTTTGACTGATTCTACGCATTCAAGTTTGACTTTTCTTTTCATAAAAATGCCCCCAAATAGTGTCAAACTTTTTGGGGGCAGTCTAGTATATGCAGTCGCTTTTTTATAGCCTTATTCCAGGAGGAAGTAATTCTTTATAAATGGGATTTTTTTTGAAAAACACCACGATTTTAGGTAAGATGGGCACGACTTTAAATTTTCGCTCCGTAGCAATTTCCATGATGTTTTTTAGGAAACTAGAGATAAATTCTTCATTTTCGAATGATTCTGGAACATTTATTTTAGTTAAAAATATTTTCCTCTCTTGGAATGAATATTCAACCGAAACCAACCCTTCTTCTACTGTAGTTTCAAATTGTCTTGCAAAAGTATTGTCTGTGATTTCCATGCGGATTACTGAATCCATAATAATTAACTTTATTTCATTGGTACCTCTACCAAAAGTATTTTTGATTTGGAAATAACTTTGATTTTAAAGTTGTCAAAATTAGTAATTCCCATGGCATCTCTTGCCTTCAAAACTTGGTTGTCAATTTCTATTTCGCCTTCGATTAAAAATAAATAGACACCATTTTCAGGAATTCGGACCGTGTAGTTCGAATTGGTGTCGCTATCGAAAATTCCCAAGTGGAAAAAGGTTTTCTGGTAAACCCAAAGTGCATTGCCATCATTTTGATCCTTTGGCGAAACAATATTTACAAAGGTATTGATTTGATTTTCAATATCAAATGATTTCTGGTCGTATCTTGGTGTCACGTTTTCTGTTTCAGGAAATACCCATAGCTGTAATGTTTTTGCCTCTTCTTTCTGACTGGCATTCATTTCAGAATGTTCTACTCCGGAACCGGCACTCATCACTTGCACTTCCCCAAAGCCAATTATCCCTTCGTTTCCCATACTGTCGCGGTGCTTCAAACCACCTTCAAGAGGGATTGTAATGATTTCCATATTGGCGTGTGCATGGGTGCCAAAACCTGTTCCGCCAGCAATAGTATCGTCATTTAAAACACGTAACATGCCAAATTGTTGTCGCTCAGGATTAAAATAATTTCCAAATGAAAAGGAGAAATTGGCTTTAAGCCAACCAAAATCAGCCGTGCCTCTGGTATTTGATGTGAAGAGTTGTATTGTCATAAATTATTGATAATATAAAGTAAATAATGGGAGGGTTACCGATAAAAAAATTAATTTTATACAAAATTCGCTATAAAAAAGTGGAATATTGTTATAAAATCGTTAAAACAATTATGAGTAAAATCCATGTTTATTTAATGCCAGGTTTGGCGGCAAGTGCAGCTATTTTTGAGCGGATCGTCCTTCCAAAAGAAACATTTGAAACACACTTATTAGAGTGGGAAATTCCACTAGACAATGAATCCTTGACGAATTATGCAAAGCGGATTGCCACTAAAATCAAACATGAAAATCCGGTTTTAATTGGAGTTTCATTTGGAGGTATTTTGGTTCAAGAAATGGCTAAATATAGTGCCGCTCGCAAGGTTATTATTGTTTCAAGTGTAAGAAGCAATGCAGAATTTCCGCGAAGATTAAAGATTGCTAAAACTACTAAAGCCTATAAGTTAATTCCATTGCGTTTAATCGCCAATATCGAAACTCTTGCTAAATTTTCTTTTGGGGATAAAGTGAATCAAAGATTGAAACTATATCAAAAATTTCTTTCCGTTCGCGATATTCGCTACTTAAACTGGGCAGTAGAACAGGTCGTTTTATGGGACAGAACTGTTGTCGATGAAACCGTAATTCATATTCATGGCGATATGGATGATGTTTTTCCTATAAAAAATATTAAGAACTGCATCGTAGTAAAAGGAGGAACGCATATTATGGTTTTAAATAAATACAGGTGGTTTAATACGAATTTACCTGGCATTATTGAAAGTTAGAACAAAAATATAAATAAACTGTTTTTTTTTATTAATTACAGCTAAACTAATAAAATGAGAAAAATTAAAATAGTACGTACTATCGCAGCTCGGTGTTTGGCAGGAGGTTTGTTGATTTTTAGCGCTTCATGCAAGAATCCTAATACAGAATTAGTTCAAAAAGAGGTTGTTAAGAAAGAAGTAAAACTGCATTATTTTCCAGAAAAAATTGACTTTGCTGGGGAAGAGGCTCCTTTGAAAATTGCAGATGTAAAAGAGCGATTTGATAGAGAATTAATAGTGAATACCAATTACCATTCGTACACGATTCTGGCTTTGAAGAGAGCCAATCGGGCTTTCCCAGTAATAGAACCCATTCTTAAGAAAAATGGAGTTCCAGATGATTTTAAATATTTGGCAGTTATAGAAAGTGGATTAGTAAATGTTGTGTCAAAGGCCGGGGCAAGAGGCGTATGGCAATTTATGCCGGAAACCGCTAGGGAGATAGGTTTGGAAGTAAATACGAATGTAGATGAGCGCTATCATCTTGAAAAATCAACTCAGGCAGCCTGCGATTTTCTTTTGAATGCTAAAGCAAAATTTGGTTCTTGGACATTAGCTGCCGCTTCCTATAATAGAGGATTGGTTGGAATTAAAAAATTATTAGATTTCCAAAAACAAACAAATTATTATGATTTGTATATGAATGAGGAAACTGGTCGGTACTTGTTCCGAATAATGGCGCTTAAAGAAATTATGAAGAACCCACCTAAATTTGGTTTCGAAGTCAATAAAGAGCATAAGTATGAAATGATTCCGACGAAAAAAGTTACCATAGATTATTCCATTACTAATCTAGTCGCTTTTGCAAAAAGACAGGGAATTAATTATAAAATTTTAAAAATACACAATCCTTGGCTTAGAGAAACGAAGCTAATCAATACCACGGGTAAAACGTATCAAATAGAAATTCCTTTGAACGGATATTAATGATGAAAACTAAAAAAGGGCCAAATGAGTATCATTTGGCCCTTTTCTAGAAGTGTAAAAAAATTATATCTTTTTCATCTGATCTTTCATCATGGTAATTTGATCTTTCAGCATGTTCTGTTTGTCTAATTTTTTAGCCTCGTTCAGTAGGGAAGTTGCTTCCAGTTTACGACGACGAGTCATGGCAACACCGGCTAGGTTTAATTTGGCTACAGCCAAGTCCATATCCATGGACAGCCCAAGTTCAATCGCTTTCTTGAAATATTTCTCTGCTTGATTGATATTCGTTTGCGATAGCATGATTCCGTGTAAGTAATTAAAGTAACCTTGTTGTTTTTGAATTAAAGCAGTTTCTGGATTTTTGATATAAGCCAACCATTTTTTAGCACCTTCAAAATCTTGTTTTCTAAGTTTTAAGAACGCCAATAAGATGAATTCATTTTTGAAGTAAAGGAAAATAGGAATTGCACTTAATAGTATAAGGAATATTCCGTTACCAATATTGCTTTCTGTAAATTGCCAAATGCCAGTAAGGATAATAAGTCCGGCGATAATAAGTTTAATATTTCTGTGAAACATAGTGTGTTTATTTTAAGATCACAAATATAGTAAAATGAATTGAAAATATTTTTACAAAACTGCTTGTGAGAAAAAAAAGTCTTTGTATATTTGCACTCGGTTTTAGAATAACGGTTATTCGAAATAAGAAGACATATAAATAAGATTTTAAAGATACAAAGCAATGAGCAAAAGAACGTTTCAACCATCGAAAAGAAAAAGAAGAAATAAGCACGGATTTATGGACAGAATGGCTTCTGCGAATGGAAGAAAAGTTCTTGCTAGAAGAAGAGCTAAAGGAAGACATAAATTGACTGTTTCTTGCGAACCAAGACACAAAAAATAATGTTTGTATAAACATAAATAAGGCGTTACTTTTTTTAGTATCGCCTTTTTTTATACCTATTCGTTAAAAAAAGAGGGAGATTTACAAGTAAAAGATTTGATTTCCATAACTTTAGTCTCTTGAAATAACAACTACACAACACAATACTACTTATACAATGCCAAAAGATACATCCATAAAATCAGTTTTAATAATAGGTTCAGGTCCTATTGTTATTGGTCAAGCATGTGAATTTGATTATGCGGGATCACAATCTGCTCGTTCTATCCGTGAGGAAGGAATTGAAGTTATCCTAATCAATTCCAATCCAGCAACCATTATGACCGACCCATCCATGGCCGATCATATTTACTTGAAGCCCTTAACCACTAAATCGATTATTGAAATCCTAAAAGCACATCCTCAAATCGATGCTGTTTTGCCTACAATGGGCGGACAAACGGCTTTGAACTTGTGTTTAGAAGCCGATGAAAAAGGAATCTGGGCTGATTTTGGTGTGAAGTTAATAGGTGTTGACGTAAACGCGATTAATATTACCGAAGACAGAGAGCAGTTCAAACAATTGCTTAAAAAAATAGGTGTTCCCTCCGCACCAGCTGAAATATGTACGTCTTACCTTAGAGGAAAAGAAATAGCACAGGAATTTGGGTTCCCATTAGTGATTCGTCCTTCGTTTACTCTTGGTGGTACTGGAGCTGCAATTGTCTATAAAAAAGAAGATTTTGACGAACTTTTAACTAGAGGTTTAGAAGCATCGCCTATTCATGAGGTTTTGATTGATAAAGCTTTAATGGGTTGGAAAGAATATGAGTTGGAACTTTTGAGAGATAAAAACGACAACGTTGTGATTATCTGTTCGATCGAAAATATGGATCCAATGGGAATTCATACGGGAGATTCCATTACGGTTGCGCCAGCAATGACATTATCGGATCGCACTTTTCAAAGAATGCGCGATTATGCTATCTTGATGATGCGAAGCATCGGAAATTTTGCAGGAGGTTGTAATGTGCAGTTTGCCGTTTCGCCTGATGATAAAGAAGACATTGTAGCTATTGAAATCAATCCTCGTGTATCTCGTTCATCTGCTTTGGCATCAAAAGCAACGGGGTATCCTATTGCAAAAATTGCGTCAAAATTAGCGTTAGGTTACAATTTAGATGAATTGCAAAACCAAATCACTAAATCGACATCAGCTTTATTTGAACCGACTTTGGATTATGTGATTGTGAAAATTCCGCGTTGGAACTTCGATAAATTTGAGGGCGCCGACAGAACTTTAGGACTTCAAATGAAATCCGTGGGGGAAGTAATGGGAATTGGACGTTCGTTCCAAGAAGCGTTGCACAAAGCGACTCAATCTTTGGAAATCAAAAGAAATGGACTTGGAGCAGACGGAAAAGGATATACCAACTACGAACAAATTATTGAGAAACTGACTTTTGCTAGTTGGGATCGTGTTTTTGTGATTTATGATGCCATCGCCCTTGGAATTCCATTGAGTCGCATTCATGAAATTACTAAAATCGATATGTGGTTCTTGAAACAATACGAAGAACTTTATACATTAGAGAAAGAGATTTCAAACTATAAAGTAGATACTTTACCAAGAGAATTGTTGCTCGAAGCGAAACAAAAAGGGTTTGCCGACAGACAAATCGCGCACATGATGGGTTGTCTAGAAAGCCAAGTACATACGTTACGAACTGCGATGAACATCAACCGTGTGTTTAAATTGGTGGATACGTGTGCGGCTGAATTTAAAGCAAAAACACCGTATTATTACTCCACTTTTGAAGCTGAAATTGAAAAAGCGGACGGAACACGTTACGTGGATAACGAAAGCGTAGTAACGGATAAAAAGAAAATAATTGTTCTTGGGTCAGGCCCAAATAGAATTGGACAAGGAATCGAATTTGATTATTCTTGTGTTCATGGTGTGCTTGCCGCTAAAGAATGTGGCTACGAAACCATCATGATTAACTGTAATCCTGAAACAGTTTCTACTGATTTTGATACCGCCGATAAATTGTATTTCGAACCAGTTTTCTGGGAACACATTTACGATATTATCCAACATGAGAAACCAGAGGGAGTTATCGTGCAATTAGGAGGGCAAACTGCCTTGAAATTAGCCGAAAAACTATCTAAATACGGTATTAAAATTATTGGAACGAGCTTTGACGCTTTGGATTTAGCCGAAGACAGAGGGCGTTTCTCTGAATTGTTAACCGAATTGAAGATTCCTTTCCCACAATTTGGAATTGCAGAAACGGCAGACGAAGCTTCCGCTTTAGCGGATACGTTAGACTTTCCTTTACTGATTCGTCCTTCGTATGTCTTGGGTGGTCAGGGAATGAAAATTGTAATCAACAAACAAGAATTGGAAGAACACGTAATCAATTTATTGAAAACGATTCCAGGAAATAAATTGCTTTTAGACCATTATCTTGATGGTGCGATAGAAGCCGAAGCTGATGCGATTTGCGATGGCGAAAATGTGTACATCATAGGAATTATGGAGCATATTGAACCTTGCGGAGTGCACTCTGGCGATAGTAACGCGACTTTGCCGCCGTTTAACTTAGGCGAATTTGTGATGCAACAAATAAAAGATCATACCAAGAATATTGCGTTGGCTTTGAGAACCGTTGGTTTAATCAACATTCAGTTTGCGATAAAAGATGATATTGTGTACATTATTGAAGCGAATCCTAGAGCGTCTCGTACGGTTCCTTTTATTGCAAAAGCCTACGGTGAACCGTATGTAAATTATGCAACCAAAGTGATGTTAGGCCACAATAAAGTAACTGATTTTACTTTCAACCCACAATTGAAAGGATATGCGATAAAGCAACCGGTTTTCTCCTTCAGTAAGTTCCACAATGTCAATAAAGCATTAGGACCAGAAATGAAATCGACAGGAGAAAGTATTTTGTTTATTGATGACTTGAAAGACGATCAGTTCTATGAATTGTACTCCAGAAGAAAAATGTATTTGAGTAAATAAAAACTTGAATTATTGATATTGAAAAAGCCCCGTTTGGGGCTTTTTCTGTTTACATCATTACTTTAAAACAGAATCACGATAGCATTAACCTACTGACTGCAATTCAATTGTTTTAATAACTACACTTCGACTTTGCTTCCTGCTGAATCGAAACTTTGGTGTGCCCTCTTACTTAGAAGTGTTAAGAACAAATGGTACCCAACAGGTTGGTGGTCATGAATTATAATCTAATTTTCATTCGTACCGCATCCTATAGGAGCTCCTGGAGGTGCTGTTTGATGCAAGGTCGCTTTTGCTTTTTCGGGTGATTTAATCCGTTCTAGTGTTAGAAGTAAATATCCTTTTTGAGTATTGTTCTTAGTTTTTTTAAGTTGAGCTGTCACCTTCGTTTTGAGGTCGTCTATTGCTTTTAATAGTCCAGCTTTTGTGGCAAAGGAGGCACTATCATTCACGGAAACCGCAAGCAAATAGGTCAGCAGCATTTGTTCGTTTTGTTGTTGTATCAATCCTTCTAATCCTATTGATTTTTGTCCGTTCCAAAGTTTAGTAGTAAGGACTTGAATCATATCATCAATTCCAAGACCGCCATTTTCTGCTTGATATTCTACTAACCTGTTGAGTCGACTGGTATTGAATAGAAAAGAAAGTGGAATATCGGCAGCAGCCTCAGCAGCGGCTAATGGATCAAAAGCTAGGCCGGTTTTGCGGTTAAATAGTTCCCGATCATAGTCATAATTAGCTGGACGAGGCGGAATTAATTTTATGATACGTTCTGGTAGTGCTAGTACTTTTGGATCCATACAATCCACAACAGCATTTAAAGCATTAAGTTGCTCTTCCTTAGATACTGATTTAGTCACCATTTGCCCATCACCCTTTATGGCATAAGAATAATATTGTCCACCTATCACTTTGGTAGCAGCCTCAACTTGATAGCGGTGAAAAAGAAAGACCGGTACTAATACATCTTCCAGCATAGCCATCGGAGTGCCTTTGCGAATGCTGTTTTCTCCAAATTTAGACAGTGCTTTTGCTCTAATTTGCATGACCCTTTTTAGTTCAGTCACAGGATCATTTCCAGTATCCCACAAGTTAGCATTGGGATGTAGTCCGCCAGCATCGCGAGCATCTCGATCGGATATAAAGGTGAGTCCCTTTTTAGAAGCATCAGTTAATAGATTGTCTAATGCAACTGCTTCATCGGTTCCATTGGGGAATTGTTTATACCCATATTGAATACTGATTTTGTCCCAATCCCCAATTTCATTGGTGTACGCATTAGAGAGATCTATTTCGTCATTGCTGTTTAGGGTAGCCATAGGCGGTGGATAATCCATAACACTGGATCTATTTTGTGCACTTGAAATATAGTTATGCATTAGTCCTAGCGTATGCCCAACTTCGTGAACAGCCAATTGTTTTAAGCGTTGCAGGGCCATTTGTAACATTTTATTATCAGCGGGTAAATCGCCATTTTCAAAAGGGGCAAGCAATCCTTGCGCAATAAGATAGTCTTGGCGAACACGTAAGGAACCTAAGCTAACATTTCCCTTTAGAATTTCACCCGTTCTGGGATCAGCAATGGAGTAGCCATAACTCCAACCTCTGGTAGAACGGTGGACCCAGTTAATCACATTGTAACGAAGATCCATTGGATCAGTACCTTCTGGTAAAATTTTTATCTGAAAAGCATTTATAAATCCAGCCGATTCAAAAGCTTGATTCCACCAGCTAGCGCCCTCTAATAAAGCACCACGTATAGGCTCGGGAATGCCATTGTCCAAGTAGTAAATTATGGGTTTAACGGCTTCACTTCGGTCAGCCAAAGGATCTTTTTTCTCTAGTCGATGCCTATTAATAAAGTTTTTTTGAATAGGCTCTGAAATGGGAGTGCTGTAATCAAAATAAGAATTAGTATTGTAAGGGGAGCGCGCATCGTAGGTACGAGTTTTAAAATTACTGTCGGGTAAGGCAACAAACGAATGATGAATCCGTAGACTAATGGCTTCACTAGCAGGAGTTACTGCATTGACATAAGCACCAGATTTCCCGCTGTTATTAACAAAAGTCATCGTAGTTTCAAATTCAGAATTCATGGGAAAGTTTTTTGTACGATCTAAGTACAATGCACTGCGTGTTTCGTCGAGCGCGTAGGTGCCTTGGCTATTTGTTTGTAGAATAGCGCTAATTTTTAGAGCATCACGCATGAAAAAAGAGGTGGCATCTACTAAAACGCTTCCGCTAGTTTCGGCAGCAACTGTGAATCCCCATAATATGGATTGTGCAAAGGATTGTTCAACAGCTCTCTTTTCGGCTGCATCATTCGTTATGGCTCGATAAGAATAGTTGGGTTGAATCATTAAAATTTTGTTTCCAACCCTACTAAATTTCACAACAGACGTTGCGCCCAATTTGCCTCTGTCGAGACCAACTTCATTTGATCCCAAACCAGCTGGAATAGCGGTTTGATACAAGAATTCCTCGTCAAATGTATCAATTTGCAGCCATATTTTGCCCGTAGTTTCATCCCAATAAAAAGGTTTGTAGCCATTGTAAACTTTCATTGTTTTTGTTTTTTCGGCAATGGATACGGTTTGTGCCTTTGCGTAAAAGGGAATCAAAAAGAGTAGTAATAAAGAGCGAAGTACATATAGTTTCATCATAATTTATTTTTTTATTGTTCAGTACCGTTTTTGTATAAGTATTTGAAAATCATTTTTATAAATGAATATATCTTGTCGTGATTTAAATTGTTCTTTCAAATGTAATTAAATTTTTTCTTACTTTTTGAGTTCTATTTTGAAGTTTAAAAAGACTTAAAGGAAGAGACAATATCAACAGGAGAAAGCATCTTGTTTATTGGTGACCTTAAAGACGATCAGACCTACGAATTGTACTTTAGAACAAAAAAGCAGTTGAGCAAATGAGCTTGAATGGATTATAAATGAAAAGCCCCGGTTGGGGCTTTTTTGTGGGATAATGTTTTGTATGTAGTATTTTATTGTTAGAATTCAATGATTTTTCCCACTGTAGGCCGATTAGCTAATCAAAGAGCGGGTTTTTTCAAAGAATTAAATCCTTCGCTAATAATTATTCTTACACGATTTATTAAATTGTTTATAAGTAAGTATCATGGGCATACAATTGTAGGCGGGTCAATTGTAGGCGTAAATCTAATTTTATAAACTATGAATATTAAAATAAAATTTGGACAAAAAGTAAAAATTCTTAGAGAAGCAAAAGGTTTGTCAATTGAGAATTTGGCCAATATTTCCAATGTTGATAGAAATTATATTTCTGACATTGAAAAAGGAAAAAGAAATGTTTCAATTGAAATAATAGAGAAAATAATTAACGGATTAGAAAGTGATTTCGAAACTTTCTTTAATGATAAAGGATTTAAGAAATGAAAGTGATTGAAAAGATATCAATAGAAGAATTTGACCTAAAGAAATTTAAATTAAAATTTGCAGAGGAAGACGACAATAGAAAAGCAGTTTTGACACATTACTTACATAATTATCAAAATGAAATACAAGAACATTTTAGGGAAGAGGCTGAAGAATATTTAAAACAAATCATCGAATATAAAAACGAAGAGGAAAATTTAGATATTGTTTCTGATGTTGCTTTACAACAACTTTTGTTTGAAGTAGAGCATGTGCCATTTCCCACACCTGAAAATTCAACTTTTGATTTTATTGATTTATTTGCCGGCATTGGTGGTTTTAGAATTGCTCTACAAAATGTAGGAGGAAATTGTGTTTATACAAGTGAGTGGAATGAAGGTGCAAAAATTACTTACCAAGCTAATTTTGGTAAAGTTCCATTTGGTGATATAACGAAAGAAGTTACCAAAAGTTATATTCCTCAAAATTTTGATATATTATGTGCGGGATTTCCATGCCAAGCATTTTCAATTGCAGGTCTGCGAAAAGGATTTCATGATACAAGAGGAACTTTGTTTTTCGATTTAGAAAAGATTATCGAAACTCGCAGACCAAGAGTAGTTTTTTTAGAAAATGTTAAAAACCTTGTTTCTCATGATAAGGGTAATACTTTTAAAATAATATTAGAGATTTTAGAGAAAAAATTAGGCTATAAAACTTTCACAAAAATTTTAAACTCTTCAACTCATGCAAATGTTCCTCAAAATAGAGAAAGAATTTTTATTGTAGCTTTTGATAAAGAACAAGTCCCCAATTGTGCGGATTTTAAATTTCCAGATGCAATTCCGCTTACTAAAACTATTCACGACATATTAGAAAAAGGAAAACAAGCTGAAAATCTTTATTATAAAAAAGACCATAAATATTATCCAGAATTAGAAAAAACGATGACTTCAAAAGATACTATTTATCAATGGAGGAGAGTTTATGTTAGAGAAAACAAAAGTAATGTATGTCCAACTTTAACTGCTAATATGGGTTCAGGAGGACATAATGTACCTTTAATTTTGGATGATTATGGAATTAGAAAGTTGACACCTAAGGAATGCTTTGCTTTTCAAGGATATCCAGTAGACAAATATATTTTACCAAATATAGCTAATAGTAAATTATATATGCAAGCAGGGAATTCAGTTACAACAACTTTGATAGAAAGAATAGGTAAGGAAATTTTAAAAGTTATTTAAATGAGTGTTTGGGAACAATTTTCTTCAGAACAAAGGTATGAATACATCAAATTTTTACAAGTTTATGGTGCACTAACAAATTTGTTTCGCCAAAAACAAGGGGACTTAATTCCATATTTAGACTCAAAATTTCAAGAGACAGTTTTTTCTAAAATTTTTAATGGTCAAAATGTAGATATTGGAAATACTCCACATGATGTTTTGTCAGTATTTGGAAATAATAGAATTGGCATTGGTCTAAAAACTTGGATGGGCAGTAAGCCATCTTTTCAAAAAGTGATGCAATTGAAAAGATACCAAAACGAAATTAACTTACATCGCAACGATTTACATTCTTTAGCTTATAAAATTTCGGAAATTAAGAACGAAAGGATGAAAAGTGATTATGTGCGACTTGGATTATCTGAAGATAAAAATATTTATCATTATGTTACGCGAGATAAAGGTGTTTTTACAATAAATGAATGTGCATACCCACTTATTAATCTTGAAAACCTTAAAAATCTTAGCGCGACAACTTCAGCCTTATCTTGGTCAGATGGTCAAAAAGATTATCGATACACTTTCGGTGATTCACAAATACTTCAAAAATTTGACTCTAATAAATTTAACTCATTAGTACTTGATAAATTTGATGTTAAAATTATTGAGGATCCATTTGCGTTTTTGCTAAAAGCATACTTTGACTTAATAGAATCTGCTAAAATAATTGAGTTAGACATTGTTGAAGCCTATTTACCTTTGTACTCATATCAATCTAAAGAAGTAGAGGAAAAATCTGGTTTGAATGCATGGAATGGAGCCTCTAAAAATAAAGGGAGTGATACACTTCGGCCTTTAAACGAAGTTTACATTCCTATTCCAAAAGAATTTCATAAAAAACATCCTCATTTTTTTATTAAGAATATATCTGATGTAATTATTGATAGGAAAAAATATAAGAATGATAAAGAGAATAGACCTGAGTTACGTTTCCGTTTGAAACTCCCAAATGGGAAAATAATACCAGCATTATTAACAGGAGATAACTTCAAAAATTTCCAATCTGGAAGTAAAACAGAATATGATGAAAGTGGAAAAAAAATTGGACAAAATGCTTTAGGGCAATGGCTTTTAATTGATGTTTTAGGATTAAAACAGCGTAAATTAGTAACGCGAGATTGGTTGCAAATGAAAGCTACTGATTCGGTTCGCTTATGGCGAAAAAAAGGAGATTATTCATTAATTAATATTGATTTTGCACCAATTGGATCATTTGAAGCTTTTATGAACGATGAACCAATACCAGAGGAACAAGAATAATTTAGGCAAATTTGTTCATTAGAATTATAGTACTAACATAAAAAAAGCGGAAACACTACCTTTCCACTTTTTCATCAAACCGTATATTTTTACTTCTTTTTGAGCTCTTGTTTAAAAAACGCAATGGTACGTTCCCACGATAAAGTTGCTGCTTTTTCATCATAGCGCGGTGTGGTGTTGTTGTGAAAACCATGATTTACCCCTTCATAGAAATAAGCGGTGTGTTCCACTTTGTTCTTTTTAAGGATGGCTTCATAAGCGGGCCAACCTTCATTGACACGCGTGTCTAAACTCGCGTACTGAGCTAGAATCGGGGTTTTTATAAGTTCGGCTTCGGTTGCTGTGGGTTGACCACCGTAATAGGGAACGGCAGCGCCCAAAGTCGGGATTTTAACCGCCATCATATTGGCAATCCAACCTCCAAAACAAAATCCTACCACGCCTATGTGACCGTTACAATCTTTATGGGATTTTAGGTAATCGTAAGCCGCAATGAAATCTTCGAGCATTTCTTCTCGGGTACGTTTCTTTTGTAATTCTCGTCCAGCATCATCATTTCCGGGATAACCACCTAATGGTGACAAGGCATCTGGTGCTAAAGTGATAAATCCTTCTACGGCTGCTCTGCGTCCTACATCTTCAATATAGGGATTCAATCCTCGGTTTTCATGCACAACAATGATTCCCGGTAATTTCTTCTTGGCTCCTGTAGGTTGGGATAAAAGTCCTTTGATTGTTCCGCCACCTTGGGGAGAATCATAGGTGATGAATTCTGATTTTATTCTTGGATCTTCGGGTTTTATGAGCACGGCATTCGCATAATTGGGCGTCATAAAACTCAATAGCGAAGGCAGTGTGAGTGTGCCTACAGCAAATAGAGATAGTTTTTCGACAAAGCTACGGCGGTCAATCTTATTGTGTGCATAATCATCGTACAAGTCAAATACTTCTTGACTGATGTCTTCTTTGGTTATTTTTTTCATAGTGCTAGTTTTATATAAAGGGATGCTTTTGTTTCAATCAATAGAAAACGGATATGGCCGCAATGTCTTTTCTTTGTATGTCCGGAACCCAGCATTCCTCTGCAGGGTAACCAACAGGAATCAGTAAAAAAGGTTTTTCATTGATGGGCCTTTTTAGCGTTTTGGTCAAGAAATTCATTGGGCTAGGCGTGTGGGTCAACGAGACTAAACCCGCGTTATGGATTGCCGATAATAAAAAACCAACAGCAATACCCACGCTTTCCTGAACATAATAGTTGGTTTTCTTGTTGCCATCAACATCCAATTCATAGCTGCGTTTAAAAACGACGATGAGGTAAGGAGCAGTTTCTAAAAAGGGTTTGTGCCAATCTGTCCCTAAGGGTTTTAGGTCTTCTAGCCAGTCACTTGACATGCGAGATTCATAGCTTAGCAGTTCTTCCTGCTCCGCAGCGATACGGATTTGTTTTTTAATTTCGGGATTTTCAATCACACAAAAAGTCCAAGGTTGCTTGTGTGCGCCAGAAGGAGCAGTTGAAGCCGTTTTTATCAGGTTTTCAATTACTGCCTTGGGAACAGCTTTATCCGAAAATTCTCTTACGGAACGCCTGCTGTCCATATCTTCATAAAAAGAAGCGGAGCGCTCTAGCATTTCTGTTTCGGAAAGTAGGGGTTTGCGGTACCGTAAATAGGGGTACTCTTCTATTATTTTTATATCAGGCATTTTGAATGTTTTTTCTACTATCCAAATATAAAAAAAAATGAGCCTAAAATAGTAGATTAACTGCTTAGGTAGCTCTTTATTTTAGTAGTAAAACGAAATACCGCTGTGAATTTTAGTTCTGGTATAATTCGTATTCAATTATCTTTCTTGTGCTTGTTGAATTTTTTATCCAGATAGCCAATGGAGGAGCGACTTCAATGCATTTTTCCGCTTTTAGAGTAGCTGGCTTTTGCCAAAAATTACATTAATTTCTATTGCGAAATACATTCGAAATCAGCTATTTTATTGATCACTATTTTGTTCCTAATAAATAGTGGGATAGACAAGGTGCTCAAGATTAGTTTGGGTTTTCTGCGACGACAAACTAACGGTCGTACGATGAAATAATTTTTGGGATGCTTATTAAATTTATCTAATTTTACTTCGAAGAAAAGACTTAAAAACATGGCATTGTTAGAAAGAATAAACCTAAAAGCAAAAGCGGATCAAAGCACAGGATTTGGCACAAATGCAAATAGTTACGGTGGTCGGTTTATCAATAAAAATGGAAGTGCTAACGTTGAAAGGCGAGGAATGCATGTTTTGCATCGCATAAGCTGGTACCATACAATGATTGACATGGCAGTTTGGAAATTTATGTTGATTATTATTGCTTTCTACATTGGGATCAACTTTGTTTTTGCCACTATTTATTATGTAATTGGGGTAGTGCATTTAGACGGAATCGCAAGTACCGACAGTGAATGGGTAAAATTTGGGCAGGCTTACTTTTTTAGTGCCCAAACGTTTACCACAGTAGGTTATGGTCATATCAGTCCCAATGGTTTTTTGACAAGTGCACTTTCGGCTGCCGAGGCTTTGATTGGTTTATTAAGTTTTGCTATTGCCACGGGATTATTCTTTGGAAGATTCAGTAAGCCTACAGCTTTTTTGAAATTTTCACAAAATGCGGTCATTGCGCCTTATGGAGCTATTTCGGGATTGATGATACGAGTAACTCCGTTTAAAAATACCAATTTCACCGATGCTGAGGCGAAGATAACGTTAGGAATGAGCATTGAAGAAAACGGAAAAATGGTCAATAAATTCTATTCGTTGGAATTAGAATTGGAAAAAATAAATTCGCTGTCCCTGAGTTGGACCTTGGTACATCCCATTACCGAGAACAGTCCGTTGTACCAATTTACAAAAGACGATTTTGCCAATACCCAAGGTGAAATTCTAGTTTTTGTAAAAACCTTTGATGATATGTTTAGCAATACCGTTGCTATTCGTACTTCCTATACTTTTGAGGAAGTGATTTATGGCGCTGCGTTTGAACCAATGTACACCAGAAGTGTAGATAATTCCAAAACTATTTTGTATTTGGACCGGTTGAACTCATTCAAGGATGCCTCTTTGGATAGATAGTTTTAAGGTCTTTTAGTAGTGTTAACAAAAAACATCTTCCATTCGTTTAATACATGTGAATAAATAATAAACAATATAAAATGTTTTTAGTACAAAGAATCTTGATAATCTTTTAGGCATAAAAGCACCTACCATATGCATTTGGGAAAAAAGGTATACCGTATTTCAGCCCATGCGTCCTGATACCAATAATAGTCTATATGATTTAGCAATTTTGCAAAAGCTTTTGAACAGTATCTTGCTTCATGATTGCGGATATAAAACATCTAAAATTTATCCTATCCAGAAGAAGAAATACCAATAATGGTGAAGAAATCGTCTCTTCAATTAGCGCAATGAATCATGCAATCGCTGCTTTTAAAACGACGATGAGGTAAGGAGAGGTTTCTAAAAAGGGTTTGTGCCAATCGGTCCCTAAGGGTTGTAGGTCTTCGAACGCGTCACTTCAAATTCGAGATTCATAGCTTTGAAGTTCTTCCTGCTCCGCAGCGATGCGAATTTGTTTTTTAATTTCAGGATTTTCAATCACACAAAAAGTCCAAGGTTGTTTGTGCGCTCCAGAAGGAGCCGTTGAAGCTGTTTTTACCAGGTTTTCAATTACTGCTTTAGGAACTGATCGGTCTGAAAACTCCCTTACAGAACGCCTACTGTCCATTATTTCATATAAAGAAAGGGAACGTTCTATCATCTCTGGCTCAGAAAGAACGGTTTTGTTTTAACTGATATAAGGAGAGTTGTCAATTATTTTTTTATCAGCCATTTAGAATGTTTTTTTCATACTGTCAAATATAAAAAAATGTAGAAGTCCTTTGTATTTATGGTTGTACTCATTTGGCTAACAGGCAAATAATAGATCACTCTGGCTGTTAAGTCTGCTATCAAATCTTCTGTTTTATCGTATCGGTGCTGCTACGGTTTTTTGGTTGCTACTTCATCGGCTGTCGCCAAATAATGGTTTAAAATAAAAATTCTGTCGTATTTTGGGTAGAAAAGTACCCCTCCTTTCAGCGTTCCTGTTTAGCATAATGGTGGTGTTTTCTATTGAGTACTATTCACGACCGTTAGCTTGCATTATACAGTTGGAGTGCCTGTGCTCAATATTTGGATTAGTTCCTCATCTTCTACTTGATTGAACAGTTCATAAAAACTGCCAACTCCTGAAAAATCATTGGAAGCGATTATATAAACCAATTCATCTGCATTTTTTTTAAAGACCGGTACCATTTCATAGGGCAAAACGGGAACGGCAACAATTAATTTTGCTGGATTTTTTTTCGCAGCATCGCAATACTGGCTAATAATGTATTTCCGGTAGCAATCCCGTCATCTACCAAAATTATATTTTTGTTCTCAATGTCCAGTGGTTGTTGAGCGCCTCTATAATATTCATATTTTCCTCGTAGGAACTCTTGGAGCCTGATGATTTCAGCATCAATGTATTTTTGAGGAATTTTGTCATCATGGTCGATAATGATTGAATCTTGGGAAACTGCACCAATAGCAAATTCTTTATTGCAGGGATGCCCAATCTTTTTTGAGAGTATAATATCTAAGGGAAGATGCAAGTTTTTTGCAAGGCTGTTTCCCACGGGGACTCCTCCCCTAGGAACGGCAAGGATTATGGTATTTGTATATTTGTATTTATTTAATTTCTTGGAGAGTAGTAGACCCGCTTCTAATCTGTCTTTAAATAGTTCGTTTTCCATAAGTATATTTTTAAAAAATTAAAAATAATTAAGTATGTAAATATACTGATTTTCAATCATATAGCTTATATTTATAGTCTTGTAAAAACAGTTATATCTAGTTTGTAAATGGGGACCACGTAGTTTATTAGCTATATTATTGTAGCGCGTGTAGTGTTTGTATTTTATGGTAAATCAAAATAGGTCAGTTAAAAGTTTACCTATTCCTATCCAACTATTATTCTCAAAATCTAAAATTGAGATTTATACTTACTTGTTTTGTAGTGAAAACAACCTTTCTAAAGGCACTTGAAGTCAAATCCGAATATCAGAAATATTAATTTAATTTTAGTAGTCAATAATTTTCATAAATAATTGATTATAAGTGTTTTGTATTGTATTTTTTATTAAATTTATACTTTAATTTAACAAGAAATAATAGTATGAAAAAATTGTACATTACTCGGCTGCATGCAATTTCAACAATCATTTTGTTGATTGTATTGATTACTTCTAATTCCGTAATGGCTCAAACTTTTACTGATAGTAATCTACCTATTGTCATTATTACCACAGATAATGACCCCAATACTAATTTGCCTCTTGAAATTCTGGATGATCCAAAAATTTTGGCAACTATGAAAATTATCAAAAGACCAGATGGTACTAGAAAATTCCTTACGGATCAAAATACGACTTCATTTTTAAATTATAGCGGTCGTATTGGCATCGAAATAAGAGGTTCCTCTACTCAAACGCTACCCAAAAAACAATATAGTTTAACTACTTTGAAGTCGGATAATACGTCTAAAAATAACGTGAGTATTTTTGGGATGCCAAGTGAGAACGATTGGATATTGAATGGGTTAGGTTTTGATCCTTCCTTAGTTAGGGATTATTTATACTACTATATGTCAAGACAAATGGGGAATTATGCCTCTAAGACAGAATTTTGTGAAGTCGTTATCAACGGGGACTACAAAGGGCTTTATGTTTTTTAGGAAAAAATTAAATCCAATGAGAATAGGGTTAACGTGCTGAAAATTGAAGTTACGGACAATACTTTGCCAAATATAACGGGAGGATATATCACAAAAGCGGATAAAACAACTGGTGGAGATCCTGTCGCTTTCTGGATGGATGAAACTAAATTTGTTCATGATTTGCCTAAGCCTGAAAATGCAACACCAGAGCAAACACAATATATTGAAGCAGAATTCAATAGACTGCAAGACCATGCTTATGATGATGACTTAATAGACGGATATCGAACTATTATTGATGTCCCTTCTTTCGTTGATTTTATGTTGGTCAATGAGTTGGCTTCTAATGCAGATGTGTATCAGTCTAGTACGTTTTTTCATAAAGGCCGTCAAGGAAAACTACGGGCAGGACCAGTATGGGATTTCAATCAAAGTTTTGGAAGTACTTTTACAAACAGTATCCATGTCGATAAATGGCAATTTAATAACGGAAATAGAATTGGGCCCCCTTTCTGGAGTTACTTATTCGACAACGGAGAATTCAGTTGTCAGCTTGCTAAACGTTGGAACGAAGTAAAAGCGTCTTGTCAGCCTTTGAATAAAGACGTTCTGATTGCCTACGTTGATACTGCTTTCAGCTACATAAGTGAAGCTATTCCTCGTGAGAGTCAAAGATGGGGAGCTATAAACGATCATGTTACGGATGTAAATAGAATTAAAACCTTTATTAACGATAGAACGACTTGGATCACAAATAATATAGGCTCATTTTCAAATTGTGCCAATGTTACCTTGCCACCGCTAGTAATTACTAAAATTAACTACAATCCGAAAACGTCAACAGGTTTTCCAGTCAGTAATGATTTAGAATTTGTAGCCTTAAAGAATATAAGTGATCGATCTGTCAATCTTTCTGGTGCATATTTTAGACAGTTAGGACTCACCTTTCAGTTTCCTTACAATTCAACTATTGGAGCAAATGAAACCATTTTTTTAACAAGCAATACGGCTACTTTTCAAAGTAAATATGGTGCAGTTCCTTTTGGTCAGTTCACAAGAAATCTATCAAATAAATCGCAAAAAATTGTTCTGGCTGATGCAGATGGAAATATAATTGATTCCGTAGAATATTTTGATTCAGCACCTTGGCCAACCACACCTGACGGTGGCGGTAGCTATCTGGACTTAATTAGCACGACATTAGACAATAACTTAGCTTCAAGCTGGATTGCTGCAAGTAGTGATGCTTTATCTAATCAATCATTTCTAGCTTCATCAGCATTCATGATCTATCCTAATCCTGTTTCAAATAGCGTAACCATTCAGGCTGGTAAACCTATGACTGGAGTTAAAATATACAGTATTTTAGGTGCTTTAATGCAAGAAATTAAAACAAGTTCAGAAAATCTCAATCTGGATTTGAGTGCCTACTCTCAAGGTGTTTATTTTATAAGGGTGTACAATGAAGACGGTTTTACCAGTAAAAAAGTTATAAAAAAATAAATTAAAAACGAGTATTAAATATTTTTGAGAACAGATAAGTAAAAGTATAGGCTTTTACTTATCTGTTTTTTTTTATTAAAAGTTTCGAAAATCCGATTGCCACTTTTTTTAGGTACTATTTTTTGGTGGATTTCCTAAAATGAGTTGTATCATAAAATATTTTTTTAGGATGGCATGTTTTAATTGTGAATCGCTTTTGAATTGAAGTTAAACAGTTGTTAATTAATAATTTATAAAATAAAAAATTTGTTTTGGTTAAATTGGAGGTCAAAGTAACGTGCTTGCTTGCTGGTAATAAAAGAGAAAATTAGTTGGTATTTTCTAATTAAGCACCATTTAAAGGTCGTGAAGTCATTATATTTAAAAGTCATCGCTGACAAGCATTTGTAAAAATATTTCATGTAGGACAAAAGTTTAAGTACGATGATACGAGTTTATAATTAAATTTATTTTACATTTGTTTATTAAATTCCAAGAAACGATGAACAATGTAAAAAATGTATTCAGTATTAAAGATCTTGAAAACCTTTCAGGTATAAAAGCGCATACAATACGAATATGGGAGAAACGATATGATATTCTGCAGCCCATGCGCACGGATACTAACATTCGTTTGTACGATTTGGCTAGCTTACAAAAACTTTTAAATATTACGCTATTACATGATTATGGCTACAAAATATCAAAAATAGCAACCTATCCTCAAGATAAAATACCGTCTTTAGTACGCGAAATTATTTCGAGTAAAACAGCCAAAAGTCACGCTATTAGTGAGTTTAAAATGGCAATGATGAATTTTGATCAAGAACTTTTCTTCAATACCTACAATTGGTTAATAGCCGAAAAGTCTTTTAAGGAAATTTTTCATCAAGTTTTTATACCCTTAATGAATGAATTAGGGTTACTGTGGCAATCAGATACAATTACACCAGCGCACGAACATTTTATCAGCTACTTAATTAAACAAAAGCTATTAATTAATACGGAAAAGCTTCAAATTTTAAAACAAACAAAACTTGATAAAGTCTTCGTTTTGTCTCTTCCTATGAATGAAATTCACGAATTGGGTCTTATGTACCTGAATTATGAGATTTTGTTACATGGTTATAAAACCATTTATTTAGGGGAAAGTATGCCAATTGAAAATCTAAAGGATTTAAAAAATTATTTTGATTCTATAGTTTTTGTCTCGTATCTAACCGTGCAGCCAGAGCGCGATATGCTGGATGGATACCTTCAAAAAATGTCTGAGGAATTATTAGATGAAACCACTGAATTATGGTACATTGGACGCATGGTTGAGTTTATAAAAAAAGAAGAACTGCCGGAACGAATCACAACTTTTAATTCAATCACTGAATTAGTTGATTGGATATAATTGTTTTGTTTAAACTATTAGTATATTTGCTAAACAAATGGAAAAAATAAAAAAGATTACAATAATAGGTTCTGGATTCTCAGCTTTAGCAGCATCTTGTTATTTAGCAAAGAGTGGTCAGAATGTTACTGTCTATGAGAAGAATGCAACAATAGGAGGCAGAGCGAGACAACTAAAAAAAGAGGGTTTTACGTTTGATATGGGTCCGAGTTGGTACTGGATGCCCGATGTATTTGATCGTTTTTTTGCTGATTTTGACAAGAAAACAACAGATTATTATGAACTCATAAAATTATCTCCTGCATACCGAGTGTATTACGGAATAGATGATTTTATAACTATCGCAGACAATTTAACGGAGATTATCGCAGCCTTTGAAGCCATCGAAAAAGGGAGCGGTGCTTTATTACAAGATTTTATGGCTCGGGCCAAAAGTAATTATGATATTGCTATTAAAGATTTAGTGTACCGTCCAGGCGTTTCGCCACTGGAACTAATTACACCACAAACAGCTTTGAAAGTAGGGGAATTTTTTAGTAACATCAGTAGAGATGTTCGAAAAAAATTCAAAAACGAAAGACTGATTCAAATTCTGGAATTTCCCGTATTGTTTCTTGGAGCTAAACCTTCTGACACCCCGTCGTTTTATAGTTTTATGAATTATGCCGACTTTGGTCTTGGAACTTGGCACCCAAAAACAGGAATGTTTGATTTAGTGCGCGCTATGGAAAGTTTAGCGCTAGAATTGGGTGTTACCTTTGAAACCAATGCCAATATTGAAAAGATAATTGTTGAAAATAAAACCGCTGTAGCCATTCAAGTCAATGGCGCAATTGTAAAATCAGATTTGATATTAAGCGGTGCTGATTACCATCACACGGAGACGTTATTGGATCAAGAACATAGAGCATATTCTGAAAAATATTGGGATAGCCGCGTTTTTGCTCCTTCCTCGTTATTATTTTATGTAGGTTTTGACAAGAAAATAGAAAATATTTCGCATCACGCTTTGTTTTTTGATGTTGATTTTTATCAACATGCCAAAGATATTTACGATGAACCGCAATGGCCAAAAGAACCTTTGTTTTATGCGAACTTCCCTTCATTGACAGATAAAACTGCCGCTCCTGAAGGTATGGAATCTGGTTTTTTTCTAGTGCCTTTAGCTCCTGGAATCAATGATACTGAAGCATTACGAGAAGAATATTTTGATAAAATAATAGATCGTTTTGAAACTTTAACACAGCAAAGCGTAAAAAATAATATTATATTTAAGGAATCGTTTTGTAAAAATGATTTTGTGTCTGAATATAATTCGTACAAAGGGAATGCTTATGGCATGGCAAACACTTTATTACAAACTGCATTTTTAAGACCAAAGCTAAAGAGCAAAAAGGTTAAGAATTTATATTTTACTGGTCAATTGACCGTTCCTGGACCCGGAGTTCCTCCAGCATTAATTTCTGGAAAATTAGTGTCGGAATTAATTAATAAGCAATTTTCATAACAATAGTATGAAGGAATTATTTGATGATGTGTCTTTTAAGTGTAGCAAGTTAGTTACAAAAAGCTATAGTACCTCTTTTTCTCTGGCGGTGTATATGTTGTCGCCTAGTATAAGAGATGCCATTTATAGCATTTACGGTTTTGTTCGTTTTGCGGATGAAATTGTGGATACCTTTCATGGTTACGATAAAGAGAGTCTAATTACAGAGTTTGAAGAGGATTATTACCGAGCGTTTGATAGAGGAATTAGTTTAAATCCAATCCTGAATTCATTTCAACAAACAGTGAAAGAATATAATATCACTGATGATTTGATTCAAGCTTTTTTAAAGAGCATGAAATTGGATTTGATAAAATCGGATTATCATAGTAAAGCCGAGTATGATGCGTACATCTACGGTTCCGCTGATGTGGTTGGATTGATGTGTCTCAAAGTTTTTGTAGCGGGGGACAACAAAAGATATGAGCAACTGAAAGACGAAGCCATGCGATTAGGATCTGCTTTTCAAAAAGTAAATTTTTTACGTGATTTGAAGGATGATAATTTAGTGTTGAACCGTAATTATTTTCCAGGTGTCGATTTGAATTCATTCGATGAAAATGCAAAAACCGCAATCATCAATGAAATCGAAGAAGATTTCAGAGTCGCTTATGAAGGAATTGTAAAACTTCCTATCGAAGCTAAGTTTGGCGTATACACCGCTTTTGTGTACTACAAAAAACTATTAAAAAAGTTAGAAAACACGCCTTGCCACGAAATAGGAAATGCCAGAATCCGAGTTTCTAATTACACAAAAGCGGGCTTATTAGCTAAGTCTTTTGTTTCTTATAAATTAAAGTTAGTTTAATTTGCAACTTATTTTAAAGGATTGTTATACTTAAATATAGAATAAAATGATATTTTTTTTGATTTTTCTAGGAACTTTTTTAATAATGGAATGTGTTACTTGGTGCACTCATAAATACGTAATGCACGGCTCTATGTGGTATTTCCATGCCGATCACCACCAACCTAAATACGCAAATATATTCGAACGAAATGATATCTTTTTTGTGATTTTTGCGGCGCCGAGTATTGCGCTTTTTTATTATGGAGTTGAAGGGGGATTGAATTATAAATTCTTCATCGGGCTAGGAATTATGTTTTATGGTTTGTGTTATTTTTTAATTCACGATGTATTAATTCACCAACGTTTCAAATGGTTCAAACACACGAATAATAAGTATTTAGTCGGCTTGCGTAAAGCACACAAAGTACACCACAAACATTTGGGTAAAGCCCACGGAGAATGTTTCGGAATGTTATTTGTACCTTTTAAATATTATAAAATTTAAGTTTAATTGGGGCGTGACCCCACTTTCACTAGCGTTACAGCGGGGTCGGGCAATCCGTTCCCGCTTTTTTTATACTGCCTTGACAGGCTGTATAATAAAGAGCTCCACTGCTGTCCCTCACGCAGGCTTGTCCGTAAGACACTAATTATTTCTAAAACACCAATCATGAAAATATACAAACAAGAAACAGTGCAACACGTAAATGCAACTGTTGAAGAATGCTGGGCTTTTTTTTCAAATCCAAAAAATCTTCAAAAAATTACACCAGAAGGAATGGGTTTTCAAATCACGGATTTTGATCAAAAATCGATGTATCCTGGACAAATCATTCAGTATAAAGTAACCCCACTTTTTGGAATAACTTTATCTTGGATGACGCTAATTACTCAAGTAAAGGAAAATAGTTATTTCATAGACGAGCAAAAATTTGGTCCCTACAGTTTTTGGCACCATAAGCATTTCTTTGAAGCCACTCCCACCGGAACCAAAATGACAGATGTGGTACATTACGGATTGCCACTTGGCTTTTTAGGCCGAATCATGAACACATTGGTCGTTAAAAATAAATTGAAATCCATTTTCGAATACCGTGTTACTAAAGTGGATGAAATGTTTAATTCAAAATAATGAGCAAGCAAGAAGTTTCTATTTTTTGGTTTAGACGCGACTTGCGTCTGGAGGATAACGTAGGTTTATATCAAGCGCTGCAGTCTAAATTTCCAGTGATTCCTTTATTTATTTTTGATGATGCCATTTTAGACAGTTTACCAAAAAATGATGCTCGTGTAGGTTTTATCCATGAATCACTTTCGAAAATAAATATACAATTACAAGAAATTGGTAGTTCACTTTTAGTAAAAAAAGGAAAAACTATTGATGTTTGGAAAGCGCTTATTGAAGAGTTTGAGGTCAAGGAAGTTTTCTTCAATAAAGATTATGAACCGTATGCGATACAACGTGACACCGTAATTTGTGAACTTTTAGAAACCAATAAAACCATTGCTTATTCTTTTAAAGACCAAGTCATTTTCGAAGAAAAAGAAATCACAAAAGCGGACGGATTGCCTTATACAGTTTACACGCCTTTTAAAAATAAGTGGCTGGAAAAATACAAATCAATGGCTCCGGTTCAAGAATACGATACCGCAGCGCATTTTTCTAACTTTCACAGAAATCGTTTTGCTTTTCCCACGCTAGAACAAATAGGGTTTGAAGAAAGTACGATAAAAGTCAAACCGCACAATCTTACTTTTGTTGCTAATTATCAAGACATAAGAGACTTTCCAGCCTTAGATAAAACCTCATATTTGTCGCCACATTTGCGTTTTGGAACCGTGAGCGTTCGTAAATTAGTCAATTGGGCGTTTCATAAAAATGATGTCTTTTTGAGTGAATTGATTTGGAGAGAATTCTTTATGCAAATATTATTCAGTTTTCCAAAAGTCGTTACCCAAAATTTCAAAGCAGCGTATGATGGGATTCAATGGCGTAATAATGAGGAAGATTTTAAGCGTTGGTGTTCTGGAACAACAGGTTATCCAATGGTTGATGCCGGAATGCGTCAACTCAATGAAACCGGATACATGCACAATAGGGTTCGCATGGTGGTTGCGAGTTTTCTTATCAAACATTTAATGATTCAATGGCAATGGGGTGAAGCTTATTTTGCTGAAAAATTATTGGATTATGACATGTCTGCCAATGTTGGAAACTGGCAATGGGCAGCAGGAACCGGTTGTGATGCTGCGCCTTATTTCCGTGTTTTTAATCCAGAAATCCAACAGAAAAAGTTCGATGAAAAGGGTATTTATATTCGGAAATGGATCAAAGAATTTGATTTAGGATATGGGAAACCTATGGTAGAGCACGCTATGGCCAGAGATAGAGCGATTGCCACTTACAAAGCCGGAATTCTGAAGTAATTTATTTAACATATAAGTCATGTAAGTTTTAGATAATTTAAAGAAAAACTTATATGACTTATATGTTTATAAATATTATTTAATCAATTTCTTCAGCATTCCTTCGAAAATAAATCCATGAAACGGCAAAACAGAATACCAGTATAATTTTCCCCAAATCCCTCTAGGTCTAAAAGTCGCTGCTTGATACAACGTATTTCCGATAATTTTGAATTCTAGCCAAGCTTCACCAGGCAGTTTCATTTCGGCAAATAGGATTAATTTTCCTTCTTCTTTATTGGCATACAAAACGCGCCAAAAGTCTAAAGCATCCCCAGAATGAATATCATGTCTATTTGTTCGTCCTCTTCGAGATCCTACTCCACCATATAATTTATCAATAAAGCCACGTAAATCCCACAACCAATCACCGTAATACCAACCCGTATCACCACCAATAGACCAAATTCTTTGTATAGTAAAATCGCGATCTATAATTTCCATTTTGCGACGGTCAATAAAGCAATCCTTTTTTGGAACCTTTAAATATTCCGACATATTGCTACTAAAACGCCCGCTAATTAAGGAATCTTTCCAGCTCGAAGCTACTTTGTCTTCATCTACTTTTATCAGAGCACGGGAAAGTGCCTGTTTGTAGGTCATTGGTGTTACATGCAATAACTCATTGATTCGGTTATCACTGCAGACTACTTCTACTTTCATGCTGCTGACTAGTGCTGAGGCCAGTCTATAGGAAGTTGAGGTTACAAAATACAACCAGTAGGAGGATAATTTTGGCGTCATTACAGGAACGGTAAAAATCCATCGCTTTAATTTTTTTGCTTCTGCAAATCCTAAAAGCATTTCTTTGTACGTTAAAATATCAGGTCCTCCAATGTCAAAACTTTGATTGTAGGTTACTGGATTAAGTAATGATTTAGATAAAAAATCAAGAACATCCGGAATAGCAATAGGTTGACATTTAGTATTGAGCCATTTTGGGGTAATCATGATGGGCAATTTATTGACTAAATCCCGAATGATCTCAAACGATGCACTTCCTGATCCTACAATAATTCCAGCTCGTAGTGTTGTAGTAGCATAAGTACCCGTGTTTAAAATCTCTTCTACTTTTTTTCTGGATGATAAATGTTTGGATAATGATTTATCGTTGACAATTCCACTCAAATAAATAACTTGTTTGGCTTGGGTTTGATTCAGTCGTTGCACAAAATTCCGAGCTGAAATACTTTCTAATTCATCAAAATTTGTAGCAGATCCTGACATGGAATGAATAAGATAATAAGCAGCATCGATTTGTTCTGGAATGGCAGCTAATGTATCTTGCTGTAGAAAATCCACTTCAATGACCGAAACTTTGTCTTGAAATTCAATTGGGCAATTAAACCTGTTTTTGTCTCTTACGCAACAAATTACGTCGTGTCCTTCACCTATCAATAAGGGTAGAAGTCGCTTTCCAATATAACCTGTTGCGCCTGTTAAGAGAATTTTCATGATTTTGTTTTTTGTCGATACATTGTAAACTTAGCAATAATTTAGTCACAAATGACGAACTATTTTACGGCTTTTTTTCAGCCTTTTTTAGTGTACCAAATTTTTTGAATTCCAAATTAACTGAATTTATTAGAAATTAAACTGATAAATTCTTTTCTAGTCTTGTCTTTTTCAAATGCTCCTGTAAAAGAAGAAGTGGTTGTAACTGAGTTTTGTTTTTGAATACCACGCATTTGCATACACATGTGTTGTGCTTCAATTACAACGGCGACCCCAAGTGGATTTAATGCCTCTTGAATACAATCTTTAATTTGGTCCGTCAAGCGTTCTTGTACTTGCATTCTTCTGGCAAAAGCATCCACAATTCTTGGGATTTTGCTTAAACCTACAATCTTTCCATTTGGAATATAGGCTACATGTGCCTTACCAAAAAATGGAAGCATATGGTGTTCGCACATCGAATACACTTCAATATCTTTCACCACAATCATTTGTTTGTGGTCTTCAGTAAACATAGCCGATTGAAGTATTTCTAGAGGATCTAATCCGTAACCATGTGTTAAATATTGCATGGCTTTTGCTACTCTTTCAGGAGTTTTTTCTAGACCTTCACGAGTGACATCTTCACCTAGATTGTCAATTATAGTTTTATAATTATCTGCTAGTGATGCTGTTATTTCCGCGTCGTACTGCTCAATTTTCTCGTAGCTTTTTAGTTCTTTTATCATCGTATTCTATATTTCAATTATATATTGGGCTAATTATTTTATCTTTTTAAATGCGTTCTGAAGCATTTTTTATTTAAACCATTCGATGATTAACAATAAGTAATCGCGTTAACGTACTAGTCTTAATTTCTTACTGGTAGAAAATTCTGTTTTATTATATTTTAAAAGTCACTATTCCGTAATCCATCTCGAACACTTGACCTGAAATTGATTTTGCATCTTCCGAAATCAAGAAGTTTGCCATATTGGCTACTTCTTCCGGTTTCAAATAACCTTTCATGGGGTGGCGCTCAATCATGTTTTCTTTCATGCGATCGTTTCTCAAGATATTAGCCGAAAGTGAAGTTTCAGTAATAGTTGGAGCAATGGCATTGATCCGCACTACTGAAGCTAACTCGGCACCTAACGATTTTACTAATCCTTCGACTCCCGCTTTTGCAGTAGCAATACTAGCATGAAAAGGCATTCCTAATTTAGCGGCTACGGTGCTGAATAGAATAATAGATGGATTTGTTCCTTTCTTTAAAACTGGTAAGTATTTCTGAATGGATTTTACAGCTCCAATGACATTTATTTCAAAATCATTTCTAAAGTCCTCAATACTCAGACTTCCTATAGGTTTTAAATTTATAGAACCCGGACAATAAATCAGTGTATCTATGACTTCTATTTCTGGTAGCGCATCTTGTAAAACATCCACGGTAAAATGTTTCAGATTGGCATGTGTAATTTCTGGCGCATTTCTGCTGATGTTGTAGACTATGTTGTTCTTCAATTGTTGCAACAAAATGGCATTACCAATTCCTTTACTACCACCAATGATTACTATGTTTTTCATATATTGTTCAATTAGTTATTTAATTCTATTCGGTATTTTCTTATTGCTTTCCGAAGCTATCTTTTAGAAATTTTGTTGTTGTTAATCTGTCGTTGCATCGTACACTTAAAACGTCCTTCCCTAAAGTCTCTTCGCTTTTCATGTTTTGTTTTACGACCTTGTACTCTTTCGCGCCACATTCTAAAACTGGAAGGTTTCATTTCGGTGCGCATTAACTCAATTACTTCTTGTTCTTTTAAGCCAAATTGCAGTAAAATAGCATCAAACGTAGTTCGATCCTCCCAAGCCATTTCTATAATTCTATCTTTTTCTAAATCAGTGAGTTCTTTTTTAATAGTCACGGTATTTTATTTTTTAATGTTGAGGTTAATTGCTAGATTCTATCGGTATTATTCGCTGTCGCCAATGTCAGCCATGGTATGAAGTTTTAAAATTCTTGAACTTTCCTCTTTTACCAGAGGATTTTTTTTCATTTGCCATAAAAAATCACTGGCAAATTTTCTGGTTCTTTCCATGTTCACAATTGGTTTTGGGTAATTGACACCCACTTCAAAATTATTAAATTTTTGGTCTAAATAAGTCATTTTAAAAGGTTCATGTACAAAAGCGCGAGGTAAATCTCGTAATTCTGGAACCCATTTTTTTATAAATTCACCGTCAGCATCGTGCTCGTAGCTGTTCTTGATTGGATTGTATATGCGTAACATGTTGATACCGGTTTCACCAGCCTGCATTTGCAACTGCGGAAAATGTATTCCTGGTTCAAAATCTAAAAACATCTGGGACAAGTGTTGCGTAGCTTCCTGCCATGGCTGCCATAAATTATGGGTAAAAAAGGAAACGAGCATGGCGCGCATCCTAAAATTTAGATAACCTGTTTCGTTCAAGCAACGCATGCAAGCGTCAACTAATGGGAATCCAGTTTGGCCTGTTTTCCATGCTTGAATATAATTCTCATTGATTTTCTTTTTCAAGGAATGAAATCCTTTATTTACGCTTTCAAACTCCATGATTTCTTCCATTTCAAATTTTTGAATGAAATGTGCTTGCCATGTGAGTCGGGATACAAACGAATCAATTTGTTTTTTGTCCTTGCAAACCAGTCTAAAAGCAGCCGCTTTTTGCAATACTTGTCTTGAGGATAAATTTCCCCAAGCAATGTAGGGTGATAATCTGCTGCAACTTTTTCTAGCTAGTAAAGGTTTTGAAATATGTGAGCTGTAATTATGGTAGCGTTCATCAAAGAAAGTTTGTAAATATTTGCCAGCCATGGTAGCGCCTCCTTTTTGGAAGATGCTATCTGGAATAGTCTCTAGATTTGTTTTCTCTAATGTTTTTTCAAGTTCTTCGATAGCTTCAGACGACAGGTAATTTGTTGGGTTAGCATCAAAAATATATTGGGGTTGATTCATATATTCTTCCCACTGAGATACCCAATTGGTTCTGTTTCTTAAAGCTCTAAAAATTCCGTTATTCGTGTTTTCAACCCAGTTTATTTGGTTGTTTTTACAAAATCTTTTGAATGTTTTGTCTCTTTCATAGGTGACTTTCAATCCTGTTTCCTGATGTGAAAACACAGTATCTATCTTGTAAAGTTCCTCTAAGATATTGAAAACATGAAGCACTTCTGAAGAGACTGCTAAAATGTGCGTGTTGGAAGGTTTCAGTTGTTTATTTAAATCTACTATGGATTGCTTGATGAAATTCCAGTGTCGCGAACTGTAATGCAAATCATTTTCTAAAGATTTCTCGAATACATAAAGTAACAAAGTTGGATTGCCCGTGTTTATTGCATTAAAGATTGCCTCGTTATCTTGTAAACGAAGGTCTCTTTTAAACCAAACCACATTGATTATTTTTTTACTTGTGTTCATTTTATTTTTCTAAAATAATTTGTTGTTGCAACCATAAGTTCTGGAATTTTGATTGTCCATCGTAATTGCTAGCTTGTAAATCAACATTGAATTTTCGGTTTCTAGGATCGTTGCCCACTCCTGATACATACATCCAATTGCCGTAGTTGCTGTGAACATCGTAATCTATAAGCATCGATTCAAAATACGTGGCACCGATACGCCAGTCTAGCAGAAGCTCTTTAGCGAAATAAGAAGCTACATTTTGTCTTCCACGATTGCTCATCCAGCCTGTTTGCTTTAATTCGATCATATTTGCATTTACAAAGGGAGCTGCAGTAGTTCCATTTATCCAATTCTCAATGTCTGCCGTATTTTTTTTCCAATCGTAACTTTTGTTTAGAATTCCTCCAATTTTAAAAATAGAATTCCCATTTTTTAATGAAATATATTTAAAGTAGTCCCTCCATATCAATTCGAAAATTAACCAATAAGTCGAGTCATTTTTTCCTATTTGTTGTTCATAGTTAACAATCTCCCAATAGATTGTTTTGGCAGAGATACAGCCATTTGCCAGCCAAGGTGAAAATTTCGAACTAAAATCTGTCCCAATTAATCCGTTGCGGGTCAATTTATAGACACTAATTTTTTTTGTTTCCCAAAAATAATACTGCAACCTTTTTGACGCTTCTTCTTCTCCTCCTCGAAAAGGAAAAGCGGATCTGCTATCTAAATTAAAATCACTAAAACCTAATGTTTCCATTGAAGGGATTTCAGTTTCATTGGCTTTCCAATTTTCCTTTGGCATTGGCTTCACAACAAATTCCGTTTTGACTTTCGCCCATTTTTCGCATTGATTTCTGAATTGAGTAAAAACATTTGGAATCAATTGTATCTCAAAGGGAACATCTTCAGGATGAAATAAAAATTGATTATAAGTGCCCTTAAACGCTACAAAATTTGAAATTTTCACTTTTATTTTTGCTAAAATGTCCGCTTCCTCACTCGTCCATTCTTCTTGGAAATAAACAGAATTAATTTCGTTTTTACTACAAAGCTCTGGAACTGCATCTTCTGGCTTTTGGTAATAAACTAAAAGCGGTATGTTCAGTTTTTTTAAATTTATCCTTAATTCGGTCACTGATTCAATTAAAAATTTAGCTCGGAATTTTTCTGTTTTTTTAATACCGTAATTGGCCTCCATAAAATGTCTTGGATCAAAACAATACACCGCAATGACAACTTTATTTTCGGCAATGGCAGTAGTTAAAGACTCATTATCAGTAACTCTTAAATCATTTCTAAACCAAACTAAACCTTTTTGTTTTTTTTGCATTTTTCGCTACAATATTTGACTTCGTCCCATACTTTCTCCCATTTTTTCCGCCAGTTAAAAGGCCGGTTGCATACCAAGCACATTTTTGAAGGCAGATTTTCCTTTTTCACTAGTTGTATTTTTCATATTCATTGACAACAATTTTTGCTTTCAAATCAAACATCAAATTGTATAGGCCAAAAAAGGTTCTATTCATGTAAATAAAGTGCTTAGAGCCTCTGTTTCCATTCATTTTTCTAAGATTCGTATCTTTTGAAAATCGTTCTCCCAATTGCGCGATACTTTCAAAAAAAGTTTCATCCGAGAAGTCGAATGTTTTTGCTTGAAAAGGCTTCGTAAATAAGGATAATAAATCATGGAACAATTCGGTGAAATAGGCTACCTCTTCTTTGGAATCGTCTGCTCGTAAAATTTCTAAATCAAATAATTTAGCATTGAATATTTTAGGGTCGTTGATAACTTTTTTATCAATCAACTCAAAATACGGAGTGTAAAAGTCCGTTGGAATCTGTTTCATACACCCAAAATCCAATGCCACTAATTCGTTTTTATCGTTCACTAAGAAGTTACCAGGATGTGGATCAGCGTGTACTTTTCTCAGAATATGAATTTGGTACATGTAGAAATCCCATAAGGCCTGACCCACTTTGTCAGCCACTTTTTGGTCCGTATTTTTCTTTGTAAACTCAGAAAGGTGAATCCCTGTCATCCAGTCCATGGTGATAATTTTCTCTGATGAAAATTTTGGATAATACTCTGGAAAGACTAAGTTTTCAATTTTTTTACAAGCGGCAACTACTTCTTGGCTTTGTTTTAATTCCAAGAGATAATTGGTTTCCTCAATCAATTTGTCTTCTACTTCTTTGAAATATTTATCGGAATCCTTGCCTTGAAGGTTAAACATTCTGATAGCAATGGGTTTTACCATCGCTAAATCAGATGAAATACTGTTGGCAACTCCAGGATATTGAATTTTCACTGCTAATTTTTTACCGTCTTTAAAGGCAACGTGCACTTGTCCAATACTAGCTGCGTTAAGAGAGGTGGAGTTGAATTCATCAAATATTTCAAATGGTGTTTTTCCAAAATTTGCCTTGAACGTTTTTAACACTAAAGGAGCTGAAAGTGGCGGAACAGAAAATTGGGAAAGAGAAAATTTTTCGACATAGGCTTGTGGTAGAAAACTTTTGTCCATACTTAGCATTTGGGCAACTTTCAAAGCACTTCCTTTCAGACTTTTCAGGCCATCGTAAATATCCTCTGCATTGTCTTCATTTAATTTATCACGAGTCAAATCTGAATTGACCATTTTTTCTCCATAATATTTTAAATAGTTAACACCAACTTTGGCACCTGTTTGCACAAGTTTTGTTGCTCTTTCAATTTTTGAAGTAGGTATGTAGTCTATGGTTTTCATTATTTGTTGTATATTTTTTCTTTGAAAATAAATTTTCCAAAGTCGATTAAGCTGTCTAAAGGCGCAATGTTCATTAGTTCGAAAGTTGCTTTTACTGATTTTTCGATATAAATATCTGTTTTCTCAAAAGCAGGAGACGAATCATCTATCCAGAACTTTAAAGCTAATAAAAGCTGTATCCAAGAGGTTTCTTGAAATGTTTTTTCTTGGAAATTTTGAAGTTTTTCTTGCTGTGTTCTAAAGTTATCTGAAATAATTTCAGCCAAATAGTTTTTAAAACTGTTTCTAAGTCCAGAAAGTTGCATCAATTTTTTCAATTGATTGTTGTGTTCTTTTAAGGTCATCACGACATAACTTCTGTTTGCTGTAAGTATTTCAAAGAAAGTGAAGTAAAAACTCAGTAACTTACTTTTCATGTCATAGGTTTCGTAGTCTTTGTTTTTATTTAGCAATTCAACTGTTTTTTCTAAGAACATTTTAAAGATTTCTTTCTCAATACTTTCTATAGTACCAAAAAAGGCATAAAATTCTGTTTCCGAAAAATCATTTATTTTTGTAAAATGATATACTGATTTTGGTTTCTCACTGTATTCAAGTACGTAGTTCATGTACATTGAAACTATTTTGTCCTTAGTTATTACTGTTTTTTTAGTAGCCATTTTTTCTGTGTTTCAAATTAGAGTATAAAGGTAGTGAATGTTTAACGATATATTAATAAAGTTAAACAAAATTTAATATAATTTTATATCGTTATAAATCATTAGCTTTACACTATTATGAAAAAAAATGTTTTAATAAGCGGCGGTTCGGGATTTATCGGTAGACATTTAACGGCGCTGTTGCTTACCAAAGGATATTCAGTTTCTATCTTGAGTAGAACTGAAAAGAAAAATAAGGGAGATATTTTCTACTATAAGTGGGATGTTGCAATCGGCACAATTGAGGAGGAAGCAGTTTTAAAAGCAGATTACATCATTCATCTGGCAGGCGAAAATATCGCAGAGAAAAGATGGAGTGCGAAACGAAAAGCGGCCATCATTGATAGCAGAGAAAAATCATCCCAACTGTTATATTCGGTTTTAAAAAAGCATTACAAAAAGCTTGACGCGTTTATTTCAGCCTCGGCCGTTGGAATTTATGGAGCAGTAAATGGGAAAAAAATCTGTACCGAAGAGACTGTTCCAGCTAATGATTTTTTAGGATACACCTGTCAAAAATGGGAAGAGTCTATTGATTTTATTGAAAATTTAAATATCCGTACTGTTAAAATCCGAACGGGATTAGTCTTAGGCAAAAACGACGGTTTTTTGAAGAAACTTATTCCGCTTTTCAAATACAGATTGGGTTCAGCATTGGGTTCAGGCAACCAATATATGCCATGGATTCATGTTGATGATTTGTGTACCATGTATTTAGAAGCGATTGAAAATACTGAAATGGTTGGGCCTTATAACGCTGCCATTAACGACAATACTACAAATGCCGTATTTTCTAAAACATTGGCTCGTATTTTTGGCTATTCGATCTGGTTGCCCAATGTGCCTGCGTTTGTTCTGAAGCTTGTGATGGGGGAAATGGCCGTAATTGTATTGACGGGAAGAAGAATTTCCTCTGATAAAATAGAACAAACGGGTTTTAAATTTAAGTTTAAAAATTTAGAAGAAGCATTGCGAGACTGTTTAACAAAATAGCATTATTTTAGTACACAAACAATTTGAGTATTTACGTTTTTCGCTATTTTGCTGCGTACGATAAAAGGAATTTCGATCCTAAAATCATCCGTGTTTAAGGGGAATTCGGATTGGATCTCGACTCCATTATCGACCCTTTTTAGTGTTCCTTTGATTGTCATTTTTTTAGTACGACCCCGTATGGTTATTTTGCCGTTGATTTGATAGGGGCGAAATTCTGAGGTAAGGTTGTTTAAATCAAATTTTTCAATAGTACCTTTAAAGAAGGCTCTTGGATACCGGTTGCTTTCCATGTAATTTTTGTTAAAATGCTCTTCCATCAAATTTCTTTTGAATTTAAAATCTTTGATGTTAATCCAACACGCAATATCGCCTGTTTTAGTGATCAAAATACAGGTAGTTTTTTCGTTCGTTGCTTTCACCTCCTCAAACAAAGGTATTGAAGCCTCAAAATTTGTGATGCCTGCGTATGAAACCAATTTTTCCTGGGCGTTAATTGCAAGAGCAATAAAGAGTAGCGCTATTGAGGTAATTTTTTCCATAACACTTTATGAATTAAATTATACCGACTCTTTTTTGAATACATTCTCCCTAAAGCATGCGGGAGATTCTATTTTTTACCATATCGGCTTGATACTATACATTTTAGACATAATCTTATTATTAATAGAATTACTTAAAGTTATGAAAAAAATAGAATATATAAAAGTTTTTTATCTTTGAAAAATAGTAACATCAGTTAATTTTTCACCCGATTTTTAATCAGAAATTGCAGTAGGTTTTACTTTTAAAAAGACTTTAATAGTGGTTTTTGAGTAGCAAGTAATTAGAGAATGCTCTGTTTATTATCTATTTGGAGTTTCGGCGCCTGAATTTGTTCAAGTAGTCACTACCCGAAACTAGTGGAGCGTCCAGTTATAGGGCCGTAGTAACCCTAGATGAATTGGCATCAAAAAAAATTATTGGCTCGAGTAAGCACAAAAACTGTTGCATATTGAAAAGTTGTAACCACTTGAGGAAATTATAAACACTCCTATTTTTCAGTTTTACTAATGATAGCTAACCTATTACAGTTTTAGAATTCCAACTGTATATTGTAGTTTTTTAAATTTTCTAGTGATTCTTTAGAAGTATAATCGAATTCTTCCTCATTTAGGTCTTTTTCTTTCTTTAAGGATATTTGTTTAATGCAGTTATAAAAACGGCGTACATCATTGTTGTTCGAAAGGATTAAACCGGGTACTAATGCGCTCTTGCCTGTGCTGTCTTTGGCAACCATTGTAAAATAAGAGGAATTACAATGTTTGATTTTTCCGGTTTGGATGTTTTCGGCTTCTACACGAATTCCTATAATCATCGAGCTTTTACCCACATAGTTTACGCTGGCTTTCATCTTCACGAGTTCGCCCACTTCAATCGGTTTTAGAAAATTTACAGTTTCTACCGAGGCGGTAACGCAATAATTACCTGAGAATTTTGAAGCGCAGGCAAATGCAATTTGATCCATCAAGGATAAAATATATCCTCCATGAATCTTACCACTAAAGTTGGTGTAATTGGGCAACATCAATTCTGAAATACTAATGTCTGAGGAGGCCACAGTTTTAAAGGTCCGATTCATCTATTTTATTTTAAAAGGAGAATTTACTTTTTTGACGTCTGTAATAAAATAGCGCGTGTCGCCCCACCACGGAAATGTTCGGTACCGTTCTACATATTTTACTTGAACATATTGACCCTCCATTTCTTTTAAATCTAAGATTACTTTTTCTTCGCTATCCATTACTGAAAAAGAAAATATTTGTGCGCCAGAAATTCCTTGACTAATTTCTCCTTCCCATGTTTTGAAAGCAACTCCTTTGTTGCTGACTTTGATTAATTCGCCTGAACGAAAGCCTTCACTGTAGGTTGCATTGTATAAAAAAGTAAAATAACCTACAATAAACAGTACTAGTATTGCAGTGGTAATCATTAAAAATTTTCTCATTTTTTATTAATTTAGAAATTGATTTTCGTCTTTTTCGGCTAAGTTTACTATGTTTTCGGGAAGTGCTTTTTTTGCTTTTGCTCCCATTTTTTTTAATTTTTCGACACTTACAATTAGGTTTCCTTTTCCTTCCACAAGTTTGTTCATGGCGCTGCTGTACTCTGTTTTACTCTCGTCTATTTTTTTGCCAATTTTGATCAAGTCACCTACAAAACCTTCAAATTTATCATACAGTGCTCCTGCTTGACGTGCTATTTCTAATGCGTTTTCCTGCTGTTTTTGATTCGTCCACATGCTATCAATCGTTCGTAAGGTAGCTAATAATGTGGCGGGAGTTACAATAACAATATTTTTTTCGAATGCTTTATTGTATAAACTCGTATCTTCATTTAGGGCCATAGCAAATGCGGGTTCAATAGGGATGAATAACAATACAAAATCAGGGCTTTCTATTTGGTACAAATCATGATAATTTTTATTTCCTAATTGCTCAACATGGCGTTTGATGGAATTGACATGTTCTTTTAGATAACTAATTTTCAAAGTATCATCTTCTTCATTGATGTATTTTTCATAAGCGGTCAAAGAAACTTTTGAATCGACAATCATTTTTTTGCCATCCGGCAGATTAATGACAACATCCGGAAATACGCGATTTCCGTCTTCGGTAGTGAAGGCTTGTTGCACTTGGTATTCGCGTCCTTTTTCCAATCCTGATTTCTCTAAAACGCGTTCTAATACCAGTTCGCCCCAATTTCCCTGCATTTTACTGTCGCCTTTGAGCGCTTTGGTCAAGTTGATGGTTTCTTTACTCATTTGGATATTCATTTCTCGTAATCCCAAAATTTGTTGGCGTAAAGCGGCATGATAATCGATGCTTTCTTTGTGGGTGTCTTCGACCTTTTTTTCAAACAATTGAATTTTATCTTGCAATGGAGTCAAGATATTTTTCATGTTTTCTTTGTTCTGTTCGGTAAATTTATTCGATTTTTCCTCCAATATTTTGTTGGCTAAGTTCTCAAATTCAATGGTGAATTTTTCCTGTAGTTTTTCGATTTCTTCTTTTTGTTCTTTGTTGCGCTCCCAGAGATTTTCGAAATCTACTTCTTTTTTAGTAAGCTGAATTGCTAAACTGTCTTTTTCAGTTCGGATACCTTCTTTAGCAACGATTTGGGCTTCTAATTGTTTTTCAAAACCCATTTTATCAATCATTAATTGCTCTCTCTGTTGGGCGAATTGAGAATTTAAAGTGATTAATTTCTCTTCCAAGCTACTTTTTTCCAACTGGAATCTGGCAACAAATAGAAGTTTTCCAATATAAACTCCAATACCAAGAGCAACGATGAAAATCAGTAAAAAGGGAAGTGTATTTGACATAAATTTTTTTTTGTAACAATGTAAAAATAAACAAAAGATTTCTAGTTTCTTTTGAGAAATCAAAATACTAGTATAAGTTTTTGAAGGGTTTATATTTTGAAAAAATAGGATTCTCTAGGGTAGTTTTATACGTAATAGTCTCCTTTTTTGCTAGCGATTTAGTAGTTTTTTTTATTTCAGCAGGGAGTTGTCTTAAACTATTTTAGAAAAAAAAGCCAGATTTCAATGAAGAAATCTGGCTTTTGGAATGTAGAAAAAGGGATTTTATTTTTTTACTATTTTTCCTTTAAATACAACCTTGTTTCCATTGGAAAGGGTATATATATAAATCCCTACAGGTAATTTAGTACTATTTATTTTTGTAGTGTTTTCACCAATTGGGCCTTTTAATTGCGTTGGAGCTCCCATTGCTCTTCCAAGAATATCATAAATGTTTAGACTTAAGTCTTGTCCGTTTTCTGAATTAATAACAATATTGAATGATTCTGAAGCGGGATTTGGATAGGCCATTACAGATAATCCTTTTGTTGCAATCAAGTCATTGATAGCTAAAGTTGCATCTGCTTTTAACTCAAATCGTGCGATAACTGGACCATGATCAGAAGTAGTATTGACATAGTTTGCTACGTCTAAACGAGGGTCATAAACTAAAGTTGAATTGGGCACATAATCCTTAGTTAACTCGTTTGATATGATAATATGATCTAAGAAACCTCCAGAGGACAAGTAAGTAAAAGCTCCTGCTTTACTAATTTCTAAAGTTAGAGGATTGTAGCGTACATTGTCTTCCACCATTTTCTGGTACGAAGAAGGGTTTCCTGCAATAACGGATTCATCAACATCATCATTGTAATCGCCTAAAATTATCAAATTGGCATCTGGGTAATTGACATCTAAACTGTCTTTCAATAGTTCAACATCATATTTTCTCATGTTGTACCGCGCTATGTCACTACCGCTGTTGGCTCTAGCATGGATGTCAATAATTTTTAGATCTTTCTTTACTCCACCTATATTTGTTTCCATTTCGACCATATAAGGTAAACGGCCTGAAGAAAAGAAGCTCGCGCTCACACCGCCAGGATAATTGGTTAAAGTTTTGCTTCCGGCACGAATTTCATCAAAAAGTTTACTGAACATCACTCTTGACTTTTTTACTGTTGTTGTTTGCGTGTTATAAATTACAACTAATTTTTGAGCGGGGAAGTCAGCTTCAGGAGCATTAAAGGAGTAGGACCAGGCTGGAGAAATTACTTTGTCAAAAGTTTTTCCGTTAATGCTTATTTTTTGGATTAAAAGATCCAGTGCGGCATCGTCAGAAACCTCTTGAACGGCATAAACGTCAGCATTTAAAGTGTTCATGACTTTCGCTGCGTTTTCAATCTGCAATGCGTCGTCTGTTGGACCAAACTCAGTTCCTGTTGAACCAATTACATTGCTTCCAAAAAATTCTAAATTGTACGTAACAATATCAAAGGTTTCTGTTTTAGGTAATGAAGATCCATTTAATAAACCTATTTCTTGGTTCAATCCTGTTCCAACAACGGTCAAAGGACCCGAAATACTCAATGCTTTGGAAGAAGGGAAAAAACGAGCATAAATTATTTTACCTGCAACTCCATCAGTAGCTGAAATCACTAAATTGGATTGAAAATTACTGTTGTCAACAGATAATTGGTAGTCAGCAGGAGCCGTTACAGTGATATCGCCGTAACCGCCTGCCATGAAAATAAAAGACTGGCTTGCTGACGCTGTATTTGGCGCTACTTCTCCAAAATTCAAAGTAGGATTTAAGGCTAGAAATGTTGTTTCGTTCGTGATTTTTACATCATCAAGGGTCCATTCGGCAGTATCTGTCCCACCAGAATTTGTAGTTTCGTAAACCCAAGCTATAAAAGTATGATCAGATTTATAAGCTTCCAAATTGATGTATTGCGACTGTTTAAAGGTTCCTGTAGTGGTAGGAAAATCGCCTTCTAAGGGAGTCCAAGTTGCTGTTTCTGGGTTGCTTTTACCATCATAATCTAAAGAAATCATTAGTTTTAGCGGTGTTCCAGAGAAAAATTTGCGAGAATAGAAAGATAACAAAGGGAATTTGTCAAATGTATCTAAACGTAAATTAGGAGAAATTAACCAATCTTTGCTAGCTCCTGTTTCAGAATATCCATTTATTTGAACTGCTGCAGGAGAACTGTTAAAACGTGTCGTGGTGCTCACCCACTTAATCTTGTCACCGGCTACGCTATATTCCGTCCAACCACTGTTTGTTAGAACATTTGCATCATTAAAATCTTGGATGTAAGGATTAATTCCTGTTCCTGATACCGCCACTGTCTTAGTAGAAGCTCCGTTTGATTCATGAGTGATTTGTCCTGAAAAAAGGCCGGTTGCAGTAGGTGTAAATTTGACATAAACCAAAGGTGTGGTTCCCGTATTGAAATCTTCTGCAGCAAAAACCAATGTTGATTGAAAGCCAGAAGTCTCATTTTTAGAAATGGTAAAGTTTTGGGATGCCGAAAGCGTAACTGCTCCACTTAGATTAAGTGCCTGAAGTTGGTAACTTAATGCAATTGAGCTGAAGTTTTGCTCTATGAAACTAAAATCTAAGGCAGTTTTAGTAGTTGACAGGGAAGGAACGACAACGCTAGAAGTAGTGACGTCTAGTTTATTACTTTCAGCTTGAATGTTGCCAATGGCATCTTCAGATATGGAATAGACAACATAATCAGTTCCTAGAGCTAATCCTGTACTGTTTTTTGAATAAACAACAGTAGCATCCGAAATTTCAAGTACCGCTGCTTTTAATGCCGCTGCATCTGAGGCGTTTGTTCCTGCTTTTATCTGAGCAGCGTTTGGAGCAGCACTTCCTGATGGCAAGATCACGAAATATGTTTTTCCAGTCTCATTTAATTTGGACGAAAAATCAAATCCATCCGATAAGATGTTGGTAATTTTTGGGAATCCGTCTGCATTTACAGGTGGTGTTACATCATTAAATACACTTATGTTATCAATGGCAAAAGAGGGACGAGAACCGCCTCCAGATACTTGTCTTGAAATCCAACGTACTTGAATTACCTCTTTATTATCACACTCCGATGGTAAAACTACTTTTATTTTTTGGCTATTCACTTCTGCTGTTCCAGATGTTTGTGCTGTTGTTCCGCTGGCATAGACCGTTGGTAATAAAGTAATAAATGCATCGGCTGTACCAACTCGATATTGCAGTACTAATTCGTTGATACGAGAATTCGATGTGCCATTATAAGGATTCCGAATCACCATCGCATCATATTCTACTGCAATTCCGGATTTACCAAGTGTTTTGAATACAAACCCAATTGTTAAATCTAAGGAACCGGTGTTTAAAAATCCAATTTTTCCATTGTAATTATGGAAATTTCCACTGCTGGTAGCAGCTGTACTACTGGCAACTAAAGCTCTATCTGCAACTAATGTAGCTGTTGTATTGAATGAACTTCCCGGAGCTGTGCTGGCGGTCCAACCCTGAAATCCTGCGGGATAAGTGGTAGATGCTGCATCAAGAGTGGTGAAATTTTGAGCGAAAGGCAACTCTTGCGCTATGAGTGCCGTTCCTTGTGCAAAAACGGTTGTTGATAGGCAATAAAAAAAACTTAAAAAAGCCATTAAATGGCGTAAATGGTAATTGTGTTTCATAGGTTTACAATTGGATTAAGCAGCAAAAATAATATTTCCAACGTTAAGAGAATATTATAAATTGAGCTATTTTAGATTGTAAATAAAATCTTTTAATCTCTTTTGGTTTAATTCCTCGAAGCTTTGCTTCGATTTTTTTAGCCACAGATTCACAGATTCACAGATTAAAAAAGATTATTGAAAATCTGTGAATCTGTGGCTGTTATTTCGCTAATACCTCTGTGGCTCTGCTCCGAGGTAATTTATTTGGTAGTTAAATAGATTTTTTTGGTGGATTGACTATTAATTGCAACAAAAAAAGCCAATAAGGAAGGAGTCCTTATTGGCTTTTAAAATACGAAACAAATACTTATTCGTCCAGTTTAATATTTCCTCGGTCTTCTTTATTATCTGGATGAGAAGCAGGGTATCTGTGGGCAGTAATGTCTGAGTTGAGGTCTTCATTTTCAACCGTTTTCATCGCTTCTTTTTCTGAGGAAACGCCCCGGCTTAAACTTTCGTTTTCGTTCCATGTTCTCTCTTCGGCTTCGGGAATAGCAGCATTAGACCCATCAACATTACGCGCTCTTTGAACAACTTTTTCATTTCCATTAGCATCAATTTCTATTTCATCTTTCAGTTTTGGCGCGTTTGTATTGTTTTCGTTAAGCATCTTTTCGCTACTAATTTGGTCGTTTATAGGCTGCTTATTATTGGTCTTTTTTGAACCTAAATCATTATTTTCCATGATCTTTCTGTTTAGTTATTAATCTTATTGTTTATAATAGTACGTCATTAATATGAGATGTTTGAACTATTTAACATTGCTTTTGGTTTATCGCAATAAATGTAGCCAGTCACTTTTAAATCCAACAAAAACAAAACTATCTTTGCATGCACTAATAAATCAACACAATGCCTCATTCTCATTTTATCATTCATAAACCGTACGGGTATTTGAGTCAGTTTGTTTATGAATTAAAAAGAAAAAAGAAACTGCTAGGAGAATTATATGATTTTCCAACAGGAACAATGGCTATCGGGCGCCTTGATGAGGATTCCGAAGGATTATTGTTGCTGACAACGGATGGCATGATGAGCGAAATCATTCGCAGTAAAAGAGTCGATAAAGAATATTACGTCCAAGTAGATGGAATCATTAATCAAGAAGCCATCGAGCGATTGCAAAAAGGGGTTGAAATCGGTTTTAGTGGAACTAAATACGTTACTAAACCCTGTAAAGCTTCCTTGATACAGGAGCTTCCTGCTTTTGGAGCGAGAGGAAAAAAAATTCGGGATGAACGTCACGGCCCTACCTCTTGGGCTTCAATAACGGTCAATGAAGGAAAATTTCGTCAAGTGCGAAAAATGACTGCTGCTGTTGGTTTCCCAACTTTGAGATTGGTTCGTGTCCGAATAGGAACGGTTCATCTTCATGATTTACAGGCTGGAGAAGTTTTAAAAGTGGAAGATTTTCAAATAACCAAATAACCAATTAATCTATACTACATGTTAAATATCGTTTTAGTGGAGCCCGAAATAGCAAACAATACGGGGAATATAGGGCGCTTGTGCGTAGGCACGCACAGTCGTTTGCATTTGATTCATCCTTTTGGGTTTGTTATTAATGATAAAAACCTAAAACGTTCCGGTCTCGATTATTGGGTTCATCTTGATGTGACAGAATATCAGGATGTTGCATCATGGAAAGCAAGCATTCCTGACTTATCTCGGGTTTTTCTTATGAGTTCTCATGCTAAAAAATCATATTTCGAGATTGATTTTCAGGACGGAGATTGGTTGGTTTTTGGCAAAGAAAGTAAAGGATTAAGTGAAGCTGTTTTGAACCAATTTGAAAATCATTTGACAATTCCTATGTCACCGCTAATTAGAAGTTTTAATATCGCTAATTCGGTCGCTTTTGTTATTGGAGAAGCAAACCGCCAAATTAGTTTAAAAATTTAAACAATCGTAAACTTTCCTTTTTCATTGTCAAAAACAATATGCTCATCTTTAAATAGTGTATTAAAACTTCCTTTCGAAATGAAATTACAAGGTTCGTCTTGCAAGACAGTTTCAGGAGTCATGATAATCATTTCGTCACTCAATTGTATCGCCATATCAATGTCATGGGTAGAAAATAGAATACACTTTCCAGTCTCTTGCGTAAGTTTTTTCAAAAGTTTAAACAAAGCCACTTTATGTAATAAATCGAGATGGGTGGTAGGTTCATCTAAAATTATTAATGGGGTGTCTTGTGCCAAAGCTCTTGCAATCAATACTTTTTGTAACTGACCATCACTAATTTCATAATGTTTTTTTGCAGCTAAAGAACTAATTTGTGTCAATTCCATGGCTTCGTTTACTTTCGATATATCGACCTCAGATAAAGTTCCAATCCAGTTGGTGTACGGTTGTCTTCCCAGTGCGATGAGTTCAAAGACGGTTAAATTACTTGGCGGTAACTTTTCTGTTAAAACTATGCTCAGGTTTTGTGCTAACTCTAAAGGTTCATAGGAACTAATTTTCCTTTCATTTAAAAATACAGCACCTTGCAGCGGTTTCTGGATACCTGTTATCGTCTTTAAAAGTGTCGATTTTCCAATGCCGTTAGCGCCTACTAAAGCAATCAGTTTTCCCTTTTTTAAATTTATAGAAATAGCCGAAGCCACTACGATATGCTCTTTTTTACGAGAGTAGCCAATGCTAATTTTTGAAGCTTCTAAGATGATATTATGTTCCATTAGGCAATCATTTTTCGTTTTCTGACTAGTAACCAAATCACCACTGGGGCGCCAATTATTGATGTTACGGCATTAATTGGTAAAGTAATTCCCAATCCTGGCAATTCTGAAATAATATCACAAATAAGCATAATCGATGCTCCTAAAAGCAAGGTGCTCCAGTACAAAACCGAATGGTTACTGGTTTGAAATACTAATTTTGCGATATGAGGCACCGCTAATCCTATAAAAGCTATTGGGCCTGCATAAGCGGTGATACTTCCTGCCAGAATACTAGTAGCAAAAATAATGATTAATCGTGTTTTTTTGAAATTCAAACCCAAACTGCGAGCGTAATTTTCCCCTAGCAATAAGGCATTTAGCGGTTTGATGCTAAAGACACTTAATAACAATCCTATCGCAACACAAACCGTTAAAACTACAATAGATGACCAAGATAAATTGCCCAAGCTTCCCATAGACCAAAAAGTGAATTTTTGTAATTGTTCAGCTGAACTAAAATAAGCAAGCACCCCGACTATGGCACTGGTAAAACTGCCAAACATTAATCCTACAATTAGGATAGCCATGGTATCGCGCAATCGATAGGAAACAGCTAAAACAGCTAATAATACTATTGAACTTCCTACCGTTGATGCTAGAACCACTCCGTAGGACGATAATAAAACAGTACTTAAAAAAGGCGGTAGTACACCTGCTCCTAAAAACACAAAGGCAACCCCTAAACTGGCGCCTGAGCTAAGTCCTAAAACATAAGGTCCTGCTAGGGGATTTCTAAATAAAGTTTGCATCAGTAAACCACTTATCGATAGCCCCATTCCTACAAGAACTGCCGTAATTGCTTTGGGTAAACGATAATTAATGATGATGTATTCCCAGGTAGATTTGCTCGCTTGACCACCGGTTAAACTAGTGTAAATTTCTTTAAAAGGGATTGTAATGGAACCAAAACTAATGTTTACAAAAAACAAAACAATAAGCCCTAAAGTAAGTAAGAAAAACAGAACCGTATTTCGTTTTTGATTATTCAATTGTCGTTTGTTTGTGTAATATTATATTCAATTTTTAAATATCGCAAAATCCAGTTTTGGCTCCTTCTTTTTTGGAGCGTCCCGACGCTTTGGGAGCGGAGCGGATTTAGTTCAGTTTTTGTGCAAAAGTAAAAGTATAGTTTGGAAGCACTTCAGGATGGAAAATTTTAATATAATCTTTTAAGACTAAGTCCGGTCGGCTTGGAGCTAATTCATAATAGATGGTTCCTCCTGTACTGCCCAACTTACTTTCAAAAGTATATACATTGTTGTTTTTTAAAGCATCAAACTGACTATAATGTGGATTACTATTTTTAAATTCAGCATTATTCTTAAAAGAACCTGTTGCGATCCAATAATTTGCCGTTTTTGCCTTATCTAGTATTTTTTCAAAAGATAAACCAAGACTTCCGGTTCCTTCAACATCTGCCCATAAATAATTAGATTTGGCATCTTTCATAAATTGGGCTACCCAGCTGTTTCCTTTTGCCACATACCATTGATCTTGATACATAGATCCGTATAAAACGGTGGCTGTTGGTTTTTGGCTTGCAACTAATGCTAAAGCGTCATTGTAATTTTTAACGATTGTTTCAAAAAGTATTTTAGCTTCTTTTTCTTTTCCAAATAAAGCACCGTAAAGCTTTATCCATTCGGCTTTTCCTAGCGGCGTTTGTTCCATCCAATCCGCTTGAATAAGCACTTTAAGACCACTTTTTTCTAAATTATCTATCATTGGATTGTTGTTGTCAACTCCATAGGATACTATCAAATCAGGCGCCAAGTCAATGAGTTGTTCCGTGTTTAATTTTTCGTTTTGTCCTATGTTTTTTACAGCACCAGCATCAATTAGTTTGCGGGTTTTTATAGATGAAACGTAGTCCGTATGAGGAAATCCCACTAATAATTTTTCAACCCGTAACATTTCCAAAAAAGGAATATTTGTGGTTGAGGTAACCACAATCGACTGCAAAGGAACTTGAATTGTAGTATATTTTTTTAGACTATCAGGAACGCTACCGTTTTTTTCTTTCAACACATAAGTGAAGTTTTTATTGGCTTCAGGCCAAGGATTTGAAACCTTTACAATGGAATAGCCTTCATATTTAAAGACAGCCAAACTTTTAGCGTAAAGTATAGTATTTCCAGAAACATCAGAAATCTTATTGGTTGATTGTTCGCTTTTTTTACATCCGATTAGCAGTAAAAGCAAAACAAGAAAAGAAAATTTAATACACTTCAGATTCATAATTTTTTGCGAATTTAAAGGCAAATATAAATTATAAATTTTTTATAATCAGTGACAAATCTTATAAATTATCCGGTAGGTTTGGATCCGACCCAAAACATAAAACAAGATTTATACCAATAGTTACATTCATACGGCTATATTTGTATTTAGATTCTTGCCTGTTTTGCTTGAAATAAAAACGGATAGAATCTAACGAAAATAATGTAGTTTTCGCTGATTTTGTATGTCGCTTGTTTATCACATTCTCCTCTTTTTTATTGAAAAACTATTTTACATTAACACAAGGATTTAAATACTTTTACGATGATTAAAATTTGCTCTTTCTTACCCGCAGCCACTTCTATGATTTACGAAATGGGATTAGAAAATCAATTGGTTGGCGTTACTTTTGAATGCCATGCTGACAAACCGAAAGTGGTACGTTCCTACCTTGAAGGAACCCATCACTCAAGTAGTGAAATCGACCAGATTGTATCTCAATCTAAATCGCAAGGAAAAAGTTTATACTACATAGACGACTCTTTGCTAGAATCTCTATCTCCCGATATTATTTTTACTCAAGATGTATGTGACGTTTGTCAGATAGACACGAGTCATGTGGCTCGTTCCGTTTATCAATTATCCAAAGAGCCAGAATTGATTCCGCTTGTTCCAAGAAATTTAGACGATATTTATCAAAATGCAATTACTATTGCCAAAGCTTTTAATAAAGAAGAACGCGCCTACGAATTATTAGCAAAACTCAAAAAAAGAACTGATTTTATTCTGGATACGCTTCGTAAAAATAACGCTCCGCTTAAACGAGTGATGGTTTTGGAATGGCTCGATCCCATATACAATTGTGGACATTGGATCCCATACCAAATCGCTCAAGCTGGCGGTGTAGACATGCTTGGGAATCCTTCTGGATATTCTATTGTTACCGCATGGGAACGAATATTGTTATATAATCCTGAAGTATTGGTGGTTGCACCTTGTGGCTTCGATATAAGTCGATCTAGTCAGGAATTAGAGGCATTGACAAAATTAGAAGGTTGGGATACCCTAAAGGCAGTTCAGAATAATGCAGTTTTTCTGGCTGATGCCGATTTATTTACGGAACCCAGTACAACTGTTGTAGACGGAATTGAGTTACTTGCCGCATTGTTTCATCCCGATTTATTTGAAATCCCAATGAAATTAGAACATAAATACCTTTCTTTTCATACTAATGAGAAAGTAAAATAATGTCTAATTCCCATCGTACTACTATTCAAGAAAAAAAATGTTCTGCTTGCGGAACTCCTTTTAATTGCGGAGATACTGCGGACGGAAATAAATGCTGGTGCAACAATTTCCCGCCTATTTTTAAAACCTCTAAAGTGATAGACTGTCTTTGCTCCTCTTGCTTTACAACGGTTTGCTCAACTAAAATTAAGGAATATGTTGCAACGGTTACTGCTGAAACAGCGCTAAATAGTATAGCTAAAGATTTACCTAAAACCAAGCAACTCATAGAAGGAATTGACTATTATATCGAGAATGGAAATTATGTTTTCAAGGCTTGGTTTCATTTAAAAAGAGGATATTGCTGCACGAATGGATGCCGACATTGTCCTTATAAAACGCAACAATTACAATGATACATTTAATTACTGGAGGAGAACGCTCAGGCAAAAGTAGTTATGCCGAGAATTTAGCAAAAGAATTATCAGATAAACCCATGTATGTGGCGACTGCCAGAAAATGGGATGCTGAATTCCAAAAGAGAATTGACCGCCATCAAAGCGATCGAGACGAAAGCTGGATTAACATAGAAAAAGAAAAGCATTTAAGCGAAATTGATTTCATGGCTAAAGTGGCCGTTGTGGATTGTGTTACACTCTGGTTGACTAATTTTTTTGTTGATACTAAAAACGACGTTCCTTTATGCTTGGAACAAGCGAAAGCCGAAATTGATGCAATTGCCAATCAAGAGAATGCGATAATAATCATTGTTACCAATGAAATTGGAATGGGACTTCATGCTGATACTGCAGTTGGAAGAAAATTTACAGCGCTTCAAGGTTGGATGAATCAATACATTGCTCAGAAAGCCGATACCGTCGTATTAATGGTTTCCGGAATTCCAGTGAAAATCAAAAGCTAACGCATGACTAATTTAGATGATATTTTAAAATCCCGTCGGGATACACGTCATTTTACCCAGGATGTCGTACCTGATGAAGTTCTTGAAAAAGCACTTCAAGCGGGACATTGGGCGCCTTCTGTTGGGCTGACTGATGCTACTAAATATTATACTATCAAATCAGCGGTGCTGAAAAAAGCCATCAAGAATTTATTCTTGGACTATGATGAAAAAGCAATTGCCTTGACAGATAATCAGCAGCAAAAACGAGACTACAAGGCGCTGAAACTAGAAGCAATTGAGGAAGCGCCTCTGGGATTAGTCATTTGTTACGATCGTTCTGTTATGGATAATTTTACTATTGGTACCGTTGGGAGTTCTGAAGCGATCAAGTTCAGTTCCGTTTGTGCGGCACAAAACATTTGGCTTTCCTTAACAGAGCAAGGATATTCAATGGGATGGGTTTCTATTTTAAATTATTATCAGTTTAAGCAATTGTTAGGATTGCCTGAAAACATAGAGCCATTGGGTTATTTCTGCGTAGGCAAACCAGCAACCGATTATGATAAGCAGCCCATGTTGCAGCAACTGAATTGGAAACAAAAACAAGAAAATCCAGTGGTAGAGGAAATTACCGTTTTTCATCAAAGTAGGGTTAAAACTACCACTTTTAAGGTTAAAAATGAAGTTGAGAGTGCTCTTTTTGCAAAAGCATTACAACACAAAATCGATCAAAAAACCAAGCCAACAGGTTCCTTAGGAGTCTTAGAACTACTTGCTAAACAAATTGGTATAGTGTTTCAAAAGTTGGAACCAAAAATAGTGCAACCACATATTGTTGTCTTTGCTGCAGATCACGGAATTGCAAATCATGGCGTAAGTGCCTATCCACAGGATGTTACTAGGCAGATGGTTACTAACTTTCTCGATGGTGGTGCAGCAATAAACGTGTTTTGCAAGCAACATTCCATCCAACTTTTAATTATAGATGCAGGCGTGAATTACGATTTTCCTACGAATACGAATTTGATTTCGGCCAAAATAGGGAAAGGAACGCAATCTTTTTTATACAGCGCTGCGATGAGCAGAACCGAATTGCAATTGTGTTATAGCAAAGGAAGCAAAATTGTTGCTAGCATCGCAGAAACAGGCAGTAATTGTATTGGTTTTGGTGAAATGGGAATTGGGAATACCGCAACTGCTTCGGTATTAATGAGTATTATTTTAGCATTGCCTATTGAAGATTGCGTAGGTAGAGGCACTGGTATTGATGACGAAAAACTCATTCAAAAAACCAATATTCTCAATAGATGTCTTGATAATTATGGAGGTGCAGCTGATTTAGATAGTAAGTTGGCCTACTTCGGAGGGTTTGAAATCATGCAAATGGTAGGCGGAATGCTTCAAGCGAAAGAGCAAAGTATGCTTATTCTTGTGGACGGTTTTATAGGTAGTGTAGCTTTTTTAATTGCCTTCAAAAAGAACCCTTTCATTCTTAAAAATGCTATTTTTTGTCATTCTTCTGCGGAGCAAGGACATCAAAAAATACTTGATTATCTTGACGTTCGTTCGGTATTACAACTCGATTTACGCTTGGGCGAAGGTACGGGATGCGCAATTGCTTTTCCGATAATTCAGTCTGCTGTGGCATTCTTGAACGATATGGCAAGTTTTGAAAGTGCCGGAGTAAATACCAAGGAAATCTAATTTTAGCGCAACGAATACGATTCAATTGGCTTTGGCCAAAAAATTATAAAAATGAAAAAAGAACTTCATATTTTTTTTACTGCTTTGATGTTTTACACTAGGATTCCCTGTTCTGCAACCATTGATCATAATCCGGATTATCTGAATAAAGCCTCTCGTTATTTCCCCTTAATCGGATGGATTGTAGGCGGAATTGCTTTTGTAGTTTTCTATCTTTTTAATTTTCTAGTAGCCCCTGAGATTGCAATAATCCTTTCAATGATTGCTTCAGTTTTACTAACAGGTGCTTTTCACGAAGATGGTTTTGCGGATGTTTGTGATGGTTTTGGTGGCGGTTGGACCAAAGAAAAAATCCTAATCATCATGAAAGATAGTGCTATCGGTGCGTATGGCGCAATTGGTTTAATATTGTTATTGTTACTCAAATTTCAGGGGCTAACACAGCTAATTGACATAGCTACTAATTCCTATTTATTCCTTTTTTTGCTATTTGTTACTGGCCATTCCCTTAGTAGGTTAGCTGCAATTTCGATAGTTTTCACGCATGAATATTCTCGGGAGGATGCTTCCAGTAAAAGCAAACCCATTGCGCAAAGTTACTCTTGGCGAGAAGTGGTGGGCGCCTTCTTTTTTGGATTACTTCCGCTACTTGTTTTGTCTTGTTTTGAATGGCAATTGCTCTTAGTCATATTGCCAGTTTGTACAGCTCGATTTTTTTTAGCACGCTACTTCCAGAAATGGATTGACGGCTATACCGGCGATTGTTTAGGTGCTACCCAACAAGTTTGTGAAGTCGTTTTTTATATCTCAAGTATTGCAATATGGAAGTTTATTTAGTTCGTCACACAGAAACAGTTTGTGAAAAAGGAATTTGTTATGGGCAATCGGATGTGGAAATATTAGAGCCTTATGACACTGTTTTCCAGTCTGTTTTGAATCAATTGCCAAAAGATGCCAAGTTGTATTCGAGTCCTTTACGCCGTTGCGTTGCTTTGGCTAGGTATATCAAAGATAATTTAGAAATTGATACTATGCATCAAGATTCCCGTCTGCTGGAAATGAATTTTGGAGATTGGGAAATGAAAAATTGGGATGTAATTGAACCTGAGGACCTAAATCCTTGGATGTCTGATTTTGTAAATGTTCGCGTTCCAAATGGCGAATCATTTACAGACTTACACTTGCGCGTAAGTGATTTTATGCAAAATGAACTTCAAACCATTCACTCCAAACCGATAATCATTGTCGCACATGCTGGAGTAATTCGCAGCTTTTTATGTAAAATCTCGGATTTACCTTTAAAGGATGCTTTCCAGAATAAAGTAGATTTTGGAGCTGTAATTAAAATTGAATTATAAAATTCGCAATTGTTTAGTTTATTAACTTAATATAATTCTATCTTTGCCGCCGTATTGAGGTTGTGGTTTAATTTTTTTTAAATCGCATTAAAAGGGAATCAGGTGATAGATTTCAAGTTTTAGCTTTCAGATTTCAGGGTTTAAATCCTAAATCAACAATCCTAAATCTTAAATCAAAAATCCTGAGCTGTACCCGCAACTGTAAGCTATCAAGCTTGTTGTTATCTACAAAACCATTGTTCGTCGCGGCGAATGAGAAGGTAAACAACAAGACGCAAGCCAGGAGACCTGCCTTTTTTTATTAACGAATATCGAACTTTCGGGAAAAAAGGTTCAGGACATTATGACTTATTTTAAACATTTTTTTTGTTTTTGCCTATTCGCAAGCCAATTCCTGTTGGCTCAAAAAAAGGATACTATTACTCGTTTGAACGAAGTAATCGTACCTGATGCTAAGTTGCGCAAATTTTCCAGTTCACAAACAATTGATCTTTTGAGCGACTCTATTTTGTCAAAAAATAGTGCTTTGCTGACCAATGTTCTTAACTACAATACAGTTATTTATTTCAAAGAATATGGAAGGGGAATGCTGTCTACGGTTGCTTTTCGGGGAACGACTGCGTCGCAAACAGCCGTGATTTGGAATGGCATTAACATTAATTCTCAAATGAATGGAAGTACCGATTTTAATACGCTTTCTGGAATGGATTACAGCAATATTTCGGTAAAAGGCGGTGGTGGAAGTGTTATTTACGGTAGTGGCGCCATAGGAGGAACCGTGCACTTGAACAATGATTTGAAATTTGATACTTCTTTTTCAAATGAATTGCGACTGGATTATGGTAGTTTTAATACCCAGGGTATTAGTTATAAAAGTCATTTTTCTGATAAAAAATGGTCAGCTCAAATTGGCTTTTCACGAAACTATTCAGATAATGATTATGATTATCCGGGTGCTTTTGATTGGAAAGGCAAGCAACGGTTTAACGAAAATGGAGAATATCAAGTCGTAACACTTAATGCCAACGTGGGATTTAAAATCGATGACCGCCAATTATTGAAGTTGTACAGCCAATCATCTAACACCGATAGAAATATTTCTCTGCTCTCTCCATCAGAGTCCAGAACAAAGTACAAGAATGATTTTAGCCGTACCCTTTTAGAGTACAATAATGTACTTGGAGTGTGGGTAGCCAATTTTAAAACGGCATTTATTACTGAAAATTACCAATATTTCCCAGATAATGCAGTGAATCAATTTAGTTACGGCGGCACAAAAATGCTGATGTCCAAAGCAGATGTGAGTTTTCAAGCCAACAAAGCTCTTTTGTTTAATACAATTTTGGAATATAACAAGACAACGGGTGAAGGCAGTGGTTTTGGCTATCATGAGCGGGAAATTACTGGCTTAGCACTTTTAATTAAGCAAGAGGTATCGTCAAAATGGCAAAATGAATTAGGGATTCGCAAAGAGTTTACTACTAACTACAAATCGCCATTACTTTTTTCGTTAGGAAGTGCGCTACAACTTACAAAAGGATATGAATTGAAAATCAATGCCTCTCACAACTTTAGAATTCCCACCTACAATGATTTGTATTGGGAAGAAGGCGGAAATCCAGATTTAAAACCAGAAAGTTCTTATCAGGCAGAAATAGCTAATGTTTTCAAGTATAAAAATGTCACACTAACCCAAACTGCTTATTTCAACAAAATTAAAGATTTATTGCGTTGGGTGCCTGGAAATAGTGGTATTTGGTCTCCTCAAAATACGGATAGAGTAGCGGCGTACGGATCGGAAACCTTGCTTTCTTGGAAAAAGGAAATGGGAAAAAGTATTGTCGAAGTTAACGGTACGTATGCGTACACGATTTCAAAAAACGAGGCAACCGGAAAGCAATTGTTTTTTGTGCCTTTACACAAAATAACCAGTGCCGTGGCTCTTTCCTATAAAAAATGGAGTGCTAATTACCAAATGCTTTTTAATGGTTTTGTCTACACGCAGTTAGATAATGATCCTACCGCTGTTGTTCCTTCTTACTTAGTTGGTCATTTAGGTATTGATTATGATGTTCCCTTTTTTGCTCATTCTAAAATTGGCGTTCAAGTGCTTAATCTTTGGAATGAAAAATATGAAAGTCTGGAAAATAGAATTATGCCTGGACGAAATTACAACCTGTATCTAATTTTTAAATTTTAATATAATGAAGTTAACTAGAGTTTTATTTGTAGCGTTATCAATTGCTTTTTTGTCGTCATGTACTAATGATGACAACGAAAATGCTTCCAAGGGGAGTTATGATAATGGAGTGTTTGTTTTGAATGAAGGAAATTCTTCAGGAGGATCTGTTTCTTTTTTAGGTGATGATATGGTTACCTTCAAACAGGATGTATATGGAGCAGAAAATCCAGGCGATGTTTTTGGAAAATACATGCAAAACATCTTTTTTGACGGAGATAAAGCGTATATTATTGCGGGGGGATCTAACGTAATTAATGTCGTGAATCGGTATACATTCAAGTTGATTGCCAAAATTGAAACCGGTTTAATCACCCCAAGATACGGAGTGGCAAGAAATGGTAAAGCTTATGTGACTAATGCAAATACGTATTCTTATGCTAATCCTGCAACAGGAAATACGGATGATTTTGTAGCAGTTATTGATTTAGCAACCAATAAAGTGGAGTCAAAAATAAATTTGAATGCTACAGCAAATCGTATTGTTATGGATGGAGATAAATTGTATATTTCTGAGCCTTACGATAGCGAAAAAGTTTTAGTTGTAAATACGATTACAAAAACGTTAGAAACACCTATTAATGTAGGTTCAAGTGCCAATACTATGGAAGTGAAAAATGGTGTTTTATATGTTTTAGCTTCACCTTATGGGGGCGCAAGTAAAATTATAAAAGTAAAATTATCTGATAAATCCGTAACTGAAGTTTTATTCCCAGTTGCCCTGAAAGGTGCAGGAAATTTAGATATTTATGGCTCTAAAATTTACTTTACGAAAGGTACAGGAGTATATAATATGGATGTAACGGCTACTCAACCTTCAGAAACTCCTATTTTTAAATACACTTCAACTTCTCAATATGGAGTTATGTATGGTTTTGCCGTGGAGAATGATAAAATTTATATTGCTGATGGTGGTGATTTTGCATCAAATGGCAAAGCGTATGTTTATTCATTGACAGGAACACTTCAAAAAGAATTAGCTGTTGGAGTTGGACCAAACGGTTTTTATTTCAATGACTAAGAATTAGTAGTTATTAAATACTAAAGGCGTTTTCTAACATTGAAAACGCCTTTTTTAATATACTATTGAAAATTATTTTAATTCTGAAATAAACGAGATAATCGTAGCTGCAATTTTATCTTGTTCTTTGCCATCAATTAAATAGGCTCTATCAGATAAATTAGAAAGATAGCCCAGTTCAATCACAATAGCAGGTGCAACAGATTTTTTTAAAATAAAAAAGGGAGCTTTTTTCACCTCAGATGATTTGATCGTATTGTTTTGAGTGAATTTAGTACGAAGGGCATTTGCAATCAAAATGGATTTTTCGCTAGCCGCAGATTCATTGGCGACATAAAACTCCATTCCTGATTGAGCTACGTTAGCACTTTGGTTCACATGCAAGGACAAAACTAAGTCTGGTTTGATGTTGTTAATAATCGCCGTTCTATCAGATAGAGAAATATATTTATCTTCATTTCTCGTAAGATGAATTACTACATTTTCATTTTTATTCAAGAATTTTATTTTAGTAGTGATTTGTTCTACAATCAGTTTTTCAGTACCAGAACTGGAAGTGGCCCCAAAGTCAGTTCCACCATGTCCAGCATCAATAACTACATTGATTTGCTTGGTTGTTTTTGTGTCAGGTTTTACAAATGCGAAAGAAACTAGAGCTGCACAGGCTAAAAATAACGGAATTGATTTTTTCATAGGGTTTTCAGTTTGGGAAGTTATTCCATATAAACTTACAAAAAAGATATTTATTGTCTCAATTTTTTTATTTTTTAACGTGTAATAGTAAAAATTTAGGTTCAAAAAAGGGCCATCATTAAAAAAGATTGCCACAGATTCAAAGATGGTACTCTTCAACAATGTGGCAAACTGGTACTGTATTCCAATAATTAATCTTGCAGTTCTATGTTCTGTAATATGGAAAATAGTTATTCTATTATTCCAGAGCTCTCAAAAGTCCTTCTGGGGCTTTCTCAAGATACATTTGGTTTTGTATTCCTAATATGGATTTTGAATCGGTTAAAAAGTCAAATTCTTTACCCGGACTTTGTCTCATCATTCGGGATGCTCCTGTGATTTTTGCAATCGCGGTACTTAATAATGGTTCTGAAGGATCTCCAAGAACGCCTAAAGTACTCAATGTTTCTTTTACTAAAAAATCAGGTTGCAATCCATTGAAATAATCGCCAAAACCAACAGAATTCACAATTTTTAACACAATAGGTTGCATGGCATATCGGTGTTTTGGATTTCTATTTTCGGATCCAAATGTTGGGGAATCATATAACGTAACAGATCCAACATTTTTTCCAACAGTAACATCCCCAATTTGGATTACATTGATGTGTGGTTCAAGCCCGTTGATTACAAGTTCGCTGGCTGATGCGGAACTAGCACTGGTAAGAATGTAAACTTTGGTTAAGTTTAAACTATTAATTGCTGTAGCTCCTATTTTATCTGTAAAGTAATTGTACAAAGCTTCTGGGCTTTCGGCTTCGAAGTAATCATTGATTTTCTTATTCCATTGTTGCTTAGCAAATACTTTTCCGGTAAACTGTCCAGTAATCATACTGGCCAATCGAGTGGCAGTTTGAACAGAACCTCCTCCATTATACCGTAAGTCTAAAACTAGTTCGGTAGCTCCCTGAGATTTTAGAGATGCAAAGGCCTCGTTTAATTGTGTATCAAAATTGGCATAAAAACCATTGTACATTAAATAACCAATTTTATGAGAACCTGAGGTAATTACTTTATTAATTAAAATTGGATTTTCAGTTAAAACTGTTTTTGCTAAGTCCACTGATTTACCATTTCCAACAATAGTAGTTCCGTTATAATCAGCAAGATTTAGTATGTAATTTTCGTTGGAACCAAACAACAGCGATTGGTAATTGCTTAGGGTAAGTGGTGTTCCATTTACGGCTGTAAAGAAATCCCCACGTTTTATGTTTTTAGTCGATGCATCAGAATTGGCAATAATATAACGTACAAAACCATAGATCTCAGTTGAACTTCCAGGTTTGTAACTTAATCCAAAATCGACACCGTTGTTTTTAGTAGTGCCTTGAAGCGATCCTTCTAGTTCTAAATAATCATCTACGATCCAACTGAATTTATCTATTGACGAACTCACCTTTAATGCTCCAAATAAATCTTCTGGAACCGGGTAGCCACTTAAGAAAGTATTTAATGCGGTTTGGTCAGCAAAACGATCATCTGCTAAATTAGGCACGTCGGCTTGCCATAAATAATATTGATTCATTCCTTTCCATATAAAATCTTGGATTTCTAAACTAGGGGGAGGCGGAATGTCATCGTTGTCTTGGCAACTTTGAAAAGTAAAAGCCGTAATGAACAATAAAAGCGTAAGTTTGAAGTAGGTTCTCATAAATTTGGTTTAATACTATAGTAACGTAAAAATACTAACTTTAGTTTTATTTTAAGTTTAATGTAGCAAAAATAATTTTGAATCGTCTTAATTGTATAACCCGTTTAATATCGAAGTTGTTATGAACCAAAATGAGTTTGTGTTAATGGTGGCTCCATTCAAAGACAAAGTCTTTAGATTAGCAAAGCGCCTGCTAGTCAGTACAGAGGAAGCCGAAGACGCCACGCAGGAAGTTTTGGTGAAATTATGGAGCAAAAATACAGCATTGGCGGGCTATAGCAGCATTGAAGCTTTTGCGATGACGATGACAAAAAATTATTGTTTAGACCAGTTAAAGTCCAAAAGATCAGGAAATCTCAAAATTGTTCATTCCAATTATACAGATTCAGCACCCACATTAGATAAAAAACTCGAAGATTGCGATAGTTTGAATTGGGTTGAAAGAAGTATCAGTCTATTGCCAGAACAACAGCGAATCATCATTCAGCTCCGTGATATAGAACAATATGAGTTTGAAGAAATAGCCAAAATGCTTGATATGACCGAGAGTGCAATTAGAGTAGCCCTTTCCAGAGCACGAAAAACGATACGAGAATACATGACAAAAACACATAATTATGGAATTATATAAAGTAGAAAGGGTACTTGAAAAATACTTTGAAGGTGAAACTTCTATTGCGGAAGAGAAAGAATTACAGGATTATTTTGCGACTCAACAGGTTGCGCCACATTTAGAAAAGTATGCCGCATTATTTAATCATTTTGCTGTGGCAAAAGAACAACAGTTTGAACAAGAAATGCCGTTGTTTGAAATTCAAAAGGAAGAAAATAGGAATAAAAAACGGAATTTAGGATGGATGTCCATCGCAGCTTCGGTTGTTGTTTTGATGGGAATTGGTACGTATGTTTTCTATCATTCGGAACCGGTAAATAACAGCAAAGATTTAGGAACGTATGATGATCCCGAAGTAGCTTTTAAAGAAACTCAAAAAGCGCTTTCACTATTGTCAAAAAATGTAAATGTTGGCATAGAAAGTGTAAAGTATGTTGAAGAATATCAAATAGCAAAAAATAAAGTATTCCGCAAAACTAAAAATAAATCTAGAGGTATTTAATTGCTTTTAGAAAACAATAATCACGGCGTAAACGCTACAATCAATTAAAATAATGCTAAATAAATTTAAAAAAATGAAATCAATCAATCCCAATCCAAGTTTTTGCACACCAGCAAATAAGATGCTAAAGAACAGCCGTTTAAGTACTGCTAAAAAGTTTTTAATCACCGTAATGTTAGTTTTTATTGCGAGTCCAATTTTTGCGCAAGCGGCTTTTGATAAATTTGACGGACAAGATGACGTAACTTCTATTATTGTCAACAAAAAAATGTTTGACTTAATGAGTAAAGTAAAAGTTGACGCTTCAGATAAAGAAACCCAACAATATTTAGCGTTGATCAAAAAGCTGGATAATTTAAAAGTATTCACCACAAAAAGTACTCGTGTAGAAGGTGAAATGAAAGTAGTGGCTGAAAAGTATATCAAATCAGCCGGATTAGAAGAGTTAATGCGCGTCAATGAAAATGGCAGAAACATCAAAATATTGGTAAAATCAGGGTCAACAGATTCTCAAATCAGAGAGTTGTTGATGTTTATTGAAGGCGCTAAAAATGAGGATACCGTTTTAATGTCTTTGACTGGTAACTTTGATTTAAATGAAATTTCGATTCTTACTGATAAGATGAGAATTCCTGGAGGTGATGATTTGAAAAAAGCAACTAAAGGTAAAAGATAAGATGAAAACAGGATATGGAATTTTGCTGCTGTTGAGTTTAATGCTGATCAGTTGTAATTCGGAGCCGACTTTGCAAAAATATTTTGTAGAAAACACCGAAAATAAAAATTTTATTGCTTTGGATGTGTCTCCTGATATTTTGAATGTCGATAAAACAAAATTATCTGCAGCTCAAAATGATGCTTTAAAATCTTTTGATAAAATGAATGTTTTGGCTTTCAAATTAAATGATGAAAACAAAGCGGAATTCGAAATGGAACGTGCCAAAGTGGACTTGATTTTGAAGGATAAAAAATACCAGCAATTGATGAAATTTGGTTCTGGAAAGGAAGGTGCTTCAGTAAGTTTCGTGGGAACGGATGAACATATTGAGGAATTTGTTTTTTATGCCAATAAGAAAGAAAATGGTTTTGCAGTAGTGCGTATTTTAGGTAAAGATATGAACCCTACTAGTGTGATGACCATGATGACGGTGTTGCAACAATCTAATATTGATTTGGAGCAACTGAAACCGCTGCAACAATTAATGAGTAAATAAATTATTAGTTCAAAAAGTAAAGCGTCTTGATTAAGTTCAAGACGCTTTTTTTTTTTGGTAAATTCTAGTATTTTTAAAATGAATTATTTACAAAACATTTTTTTGTTTTTAACAGCACTTTGACTGCCTAACTGAATTGCTTTGGTAAAATCGGCACAAGCATTTTTTTTGTTTTGTGCATGAAAATTAGAAAGTCCTCTCAGGTTATACGCGATATAATCCTTTTCGTTTAAACTAATAGACATGGTGCAATCTTCAATAGTGCTCTTGTAATCCTTCGCTTTATAGTTCAAATCAGCTCTTGTGGTGTAAGCATCACTTCTTTTAGGTTCTATTTTTATTGTGGTGTTAACGTCATTTAAAGCACCTTTAATATCACCTAATTTTTGTTTCAAAAGCGCTCTGTTTAAATAAGCTGAGGCAAATAAAGGATCAATCCGAATAGCTTTGCTGTAGTCGTCGATAGCGCCTTTGGTGTTACCGCCTTCTGCTTTTTTTATTGCTTTGTCAAATAGATCATAAGCGATTGGACTTTGACTCCATCCAGCCAAGGAACTTAATAATAATACGAGTAGGACTAATTTCTTCATAAAAATGTAAGGTTTGATATTGGGGTAATTTTTTTATTGTTTTACCAAAATCTATGAGATAAAGGTACAATCTTTTTTTTAGCTAGTTAGTTAACGAAATGAAATAGGATTTATTTTAAATTAGGTGGTCCAAATAGTAAAAATCACTAAAAGTTGGTATTGTGGAAGCTTTTTTATACTTGTAATTTTGCTAAAAATAAGATTTTAATATTCGTCATTTTAATACAGATGCAAAGATGAAAAATATAGCGCAAGAAGGACAAAATGTTGAACAATTTGTAGAGAGAACCAACAAAACATTTTTATATATTGGCACTTTTGTATTGGTGGTGATAACGGTTTCTATTGGGGTTTTGATATTTTTGTTACTTTCAAATATTCTTGAAAAATCTTTTCAAATGATATAAACATTATTTTGAGGATTCTTTCAACTCAATTTCATCTTATGTGTTGTTTGCTTCAGCAAAGTATTGGTCAAAAAAGGGTTTTGGTGGCTTCGGTAGCATTTTTATTTTTGCTTGCCTATTTTTACAAATCCATTGATTATGATTGTTTTAAAAAAAAATCCAACGTAATAAGTGCCGATGAACCATTTTTAAATAGGGTAAAAAATCGCACTGCAATGGATTGTCTTAAAGCAGGTAAAATGTGAAATTCATTTTCCTTGTTATCACATTGCAAACGATTTCGATACTTTATACTTGTTAAACAAAATTTAAATTGTTTTTTTCTCTCGCTACTTTGATTACTTTTGGCCTCGAAATGAGAGTAACTATTTTTTTTCTGTACCTATTTTTCCATCTGCTTGGCGGAGGAAATGTTGTTCACGCGACTTCGCATGACAATGGTACTGCTAGTGTACCAAAATCTTTTGTTTTAAATAAGGATCAAGTTAAATTACTACAGAGTGTTCCGGGTAGCCTATCGATAACTTCAGCTGAATTTGATCTTGAAGAAGAAGGACCGAGCAGCGAGAGTTTCAAAAGTACAACTGCTACCATTGCTACAGGGAAATACCATTTGTCAGAGGTTTGGTATCTCACTTTTTCCTGCCAATCTATTTTAAACCATTATTCTAAGAATTTTAAAATCTTCGCGCCATCTTGTGGCCAGTCCAATCCTATTTATATTGTTCAGCAGGTATTGAGAATTTGATTCATACTATAGTTCGTTACCATTTTTTGATGAATTCCACTTATGTAAAAGCGTAAAGCTTTTATTAATGGTATTCTATATAAAATATTGTGGGAACGGATGACTTTTTACGTCCCTAGGAATTTTTGATTCCAAGTATTTAATCGCTCAATTACCAACTTACATCATGAATAAATTACTCGTACTTACGGGCTTAATTGCCGTTATATGCCTTACCAGCTGTACCTCAAAAAAAGAAGAAAAAGAAGAAGCCGATACTTTTATTGTTACCAATCCAATAAAAATTGATACTTCGTTTACCAAACAATATGTTTCTCAGATTCGATCCGTGCGGAACATTGAAATCAGAGCGCAAGAAAAAGGTTTTCTACAAAATATCTACGTAGATGAAGGGCAGTTTGTGAAGAAAGGACAACTTTTGTTTAAAATTATGCCCGGTATGTATCAAGCGGAATTGCTCAAAGCAAAAGCAGAGGCGAAAGGCGCTGAAATTGAGCTGCAAAACGCTAAAATGTTAGCGGATAAGAATATCGTTTCAAAAAACGAACAAGCTTTGGCGCAAGCCAAATTAGAACAAGCCAGAGCCGAAGTAGCATTGGCGCAACTTCATTTATCATTTACTGAAATCCGAGCGCCGTTTGACGGAACAATTGATCGTATTCCTAAAAAATTAGGTAGTTTGATTGAAGAAGGAGAATTGTTGACGAGTCTTTCTGATAACAGTCAAATTTTTGCCTATTTTAATGTGTCTGAACCAGAATATTTAGACTATCAAACAAATGTAAAAGACCGCGCCAATACTAATGTTAGTTTGCTCTTGGCCAATAACGAGCTCTATGAATCCAAAGGAAATGTAGAGGTTATTGAAAGTGAATTCAATAATGAAACAGGGAATATTGCCTTTCGCGCCCGATTCCCTAATGCTAGTAAATTATTAAAACATGGTGAAACAGGTTCCGTACAAATGCTAGTTCCTCTTAAAAATGCAATCGTTATTCCGCAAAAAGCAACGTATGAAATTCAAGATAAAAAATATGTTTTTGTGGTCAATAAAAAGAATGTATTAGAATCTAAAGAAATTACAGTTACGGGAGAAATTCCAGATTTATATGTGATTGCGAGTGGTATTACTGAAAATGATAAAATTTTATTAGAAGGTGTTCAGAAGGTAAAAGACGATGAAAAGATCAAGTTTGACTATGTATCGCCTAAAGAAGTTATTAGTCATTTGCGCTTAAAAGCAGAATAAGTTCAGATGATTCGTTTCAATATAAGTACAGTTTTGCGTCAGTACTTAGCTGATAATGAACTGAAAATGTTAACCGATTCAGAACAATTTCCAATATTGTTTCATCATTAAAATATACCGATAATGTTTAATAAATTTATTCAAAGACCCGTGTTGTCGATAGTGATATCGCTCATAATTGTCTTTTTGGGAGTATTGGCTTTAACTAATTTGCCAGTGACTCAATTTCCCTCTATTTCGCCACCAAGGGTAAATGTTACCGCTGATTTTCCGGGTTCAAATGGGGAACTAATGATCAAATCAGTAATTATTCCATTAGAGAAAGCTTTGAATGGTGTTCCAGGAATGAAATACATGACTTCAGATGCTGGAAATGATGGAGAAGCGAGTATTCAAGTCGTATTTAATTTAGGTACTGATCCCAATCAGGCAGCCATAAATGTACAGAATAGAGTGGCCTCTGTAGTTAATAAATTACCACCCTTAGTAGTTCGAGAAGGAGTGAAGATTACGCGTGAGGAATCTAGTATGTTGATGTATGTGAACTTGTACAGCACCGATAAAAATACAGATCAAAAATTCTTATACAACTTCGCTGAAATTAATATTTTATCCGAGTTGAAAAGGGTAAATGGAGTAGGATTTGCTGATGTTTTGGGAACTCGTGAATATGCGATGCGAATTTGGCTGAAACCCGACAGAATGCTAGCGTATAAAATTTCGACAGATGAAATTATGGAAGCCTTGGCCAGTCAAAGTTTGGAAGCTTCACCAGGTAAAACAGGAGAGAGCTCTGGTAAAAGATCGCAAGCTTTTGAATATGTACTAAAATATTCAGGACGATTTACCACCAAAGAGCAGTATGGAAATGTCATTTTAAGATCCAATTCTGACGGCGAAATTTTACGATTGAAAGATGTGGCTAATGTAGAATTTGGTAGTTCAATGTATGACATTTATTCTAATTTGAACGGTAAGCCTTCTGCGGCTATCGTACTGAAACAGTCCTACGGAAGTAACGCCAGCCAGGTAATTAAAGATGTGAAATTGAAATTAGCTGAGATAAAGAAAAATTCTTTTCCAAAAGGAATGGAGTACGAAATCAGTTATGACGTTTCTAAATTCTTGGATGCCTCGATAGAAAAAGTAATTCATACGCTAGTCGAAGCCTTTATTCTAGTAGGATTGGTCGTATTCCTTTTTCTTGGGGATTGGAGATCTACGATCATTCCAGCCATTGCTGTGCCAGTTTCGCTTATTGGGACTTTTATGTTTATGCAGTTGTTTGGGATTACCTTAAACTTAATTACTCTTTTTGCTTTGGTATTAGCTATTGGAGTCGTCGTCGATGATGCCATTGTCGTCATCGAAGCCGTACACGCCAAAATGGAGGAAGAACATCTTTCGCCGCTAAAGGCCACCAAAAAAGCCATGCATGAGATTGCAGGAGCTATTATCGCCATCACGTTTTTGATGGCAGCGGTATTTATTCCAGTGGCTTTCATGTCAGGGCCTGTTGGTATTTTTTACCGTCAGTTTTCGATCACGATGGCTACTGCAATTATACTTTCAGGAATTGTAGCTTTAACATTGACACCGGCACTTTGTGCTATTATGTTAAAAAATAATCACGGAAAAGCTAAAAAGAGAACGCCTATAAACCGCTTTCTAGATGGCTTTAACGCTACGTTCAACAACACAGCTGAGAAGTATCAAAAGATTTTAAACTGCATTGTAAATAGGAGAGTAATCACTTTTATTGCACTTATTGGTTTTTGTTTGGGTACTTGGTTAGTGAGTAGCACTGTTCCTTCAGGTTTTATTCCAAATGAGGATCAGGGGATGTTCTACGCCATTATCCAAACACCTCCGGGTTCATCGCTAGAAAGAACGGATAATGTTGCTGAAAAGCTTCAGAAAATTGCTGAAACGGTCGAAGGAGTGCAATCCGTATCTGCTTTGGCAGGATATGAAATTCTGACCGAAGGAACCGGTGCTAATGCAGGAACCTGTTTGATTAATTTAAAGGACTGGAGTGAGCGAAAACATTCTGTGCAAGAGATAATGACCGAATTAGAAGAAAAAACGAAAGACATTCCCGGAGCCAATATTGAATTTTTTCAACCACCGGCAGTACCTGGTTATGGAGCTGCAGGCGGGTTTGAACTTCGCTTACTAGACAAAGCAGGTTCAGGCGATTATAAAAAAATGGAAACGGTCAATAATGATTTCGTAAAGGAGTTGAACAAACGTCCCGAATTAGCCTCTGTGTTTAGTTTTTACAGTGCTAGTTTTCCGCAGTTTATGTTGAAAGTCGATAATGATTTGGCGCAACAAAAAGGAGTTTCTATTGAAAATGCTATGAATACATTATCTACATTGGTAGGAAGTAACTACGAAATCAGTTTTATCAAATACGGTTTCAATTATAAAGTAATCGTGCAAGCCGCTCCGGAATACCGTGCTTTACCAGAGGATATTCTGAAATTATATGTCAAAAACAATAAGGATGAAATGGTGCCCTATTCTGCTTTTATGAAATTAGAGAAGGTGTATGGGCTTTCAGAAATCACAAGACATAATATGTATAACTCTTCTGAAATTAGCGGATCAGCAGCGCCAGGCTATAGTAGTGGTGCTGCTATTAAAGCAATTCAGGAAGTGGCAGAAACCAAATTGCCTCGCGGTTTTGGTATTGATTGGGCGGGTATCTCTGCCGATGAGGTGGCGCAGGGCAATCAAGCCATTTGGGTTTTCCTAATTTGTTTGGGTTTTGTGTATTTGGTCTTGGCAGCGCAATACGAAAGTTTCATTTTGCCGCTGTCAGTAATTTTATCATTGCCAGCAGGTATTTTTGGGGCATTCCTTTTACTCAAGTTTACGGGTTTAGAGAACAACATTTATGCGCAAGTAGCCATGGTAATGCTGATTGGTTTGCTGGGTAAAAATGCGGTTTTGATTGTTGAATTTGCTATACAAAGGCACGCCGCTGGTAAAACAGTACTAGAATCTGCAATGGAAGGTGCAAAAGCAAGATTCCGACCTATTTTGATGACGTCTTTTGCTTTTATTGCAGGATTGCTTCCGCTAGTTTTTGCTAGTGGCCCAGGAAAAATTGGTAACCGAACTATTGGTACAGCCGCAGCAGGAGGAATGCTGTTAGGAACCATATGTGGGGTGTTTATTATCCCAGGATTGTACTATGTTTTTGGTCGAATTGCCGAAAAGTACAAACTAGTAAAAAACGAAAAAGAAAATCCATTAACTGAAGAAATTGATAACAATCATGCTTAAAATTAAGCCTTATAAATATCTTATCCCGCTAGGCATGTGCTTGGCGGTGGTGAGTTGTACGCCAACATTAGCGCCATTGGCAGCGAACAAAATGATTCCGCAATCTTTTGAAAAGAGTATTGATACCAATACAATAGCCGAAACGCCTTGGAGAACGTACTTTAAAGATCCAAACTTGATACAATTAATCGACACGGCCTTGAAAAACAATCAGGAATTACAGATTACATTACAAGAAATTGAGATTGCTAAAAATGATATTCGGGTTCGGAAAGGAGCCTTGCTGCCGCAAGTGAGCGTGGGAGCAGGAGCAGGAATTGAAAAAGTAGGAAGATACACCAGCCAAGGTGCCGGTGATGCTTCTACTGAAATTAGTCCTGGAAAGGAAATGCCAGATCCGCTTGGTGATTTAAAAGTAGCAGCTTATGCGCATTGGGAAGTTGATATTTGGAAGAAACTGCGCAATTCAAGAAAAGCAGCCGTAAGTCGCTATTTAGCTACTGTTGAAGGTAAAAATTTTGTAATCACTAGCTTAATTGCTGAGGTAGCTGATTCGTATTATGAATTAGTTGCACTAGACAATCAATTGGCTATTGTAAAACAGACGATTGCTTTACAATCGAATGCGTTAGAAATTGTAAAATTTCAGAAACAAGCAGCTCGAAGCACAGAGTTAGCAGTTCAAAAGTTCCAAGCCGAGGTCATGGCCTCAAAAAGTATGGAATTTACGATTCTCCAAAGTATTAAAGAAACAGAGAATACTATAAACTTTTTGCTAGGACAATATCCGCAAGAGATCAAGCGTGACAGTGTTGTTTTTGATGCTTTGTTGCCAGCAATAGTTCAATCTGGAGTTCCCGCACAACTATTAGCCAATCGTCCTGACATCAAACAAGCTGAATTAGAATTAGAGGCCGCTAAACTTGATGTAAAAACAGCTCGTGCAGAGTTTTATCCCTCGTTAGCTATTACAGCGGCAGTAGGAATAAATGCGTTCAAACCTAATTATTTGTTTAGAATGCCGGAATCCTTGTTGTATTCGTTAGCTGGAGATCTCGTAGCGCCATTAATTAACAGGAATGCGCTTAAGGCAGAATATAGTTCAGCCAATGCCAGACAAATCCAAGCCTTATACAATTATGAACGCACCATCTTGAATGCGTATTTAGAAGTTTCTAGCCAACTTTCTAAAATTAATAATTTAGAAAAGAGCTATGATCTAAAGTCACAACAAGTGGCTGCGTTAAACCGTTCGATTGATGTGGCAGGCGATTTGTTTAAATCCGCAAGAGTAGATTATTTTGAGGTTTTAATGACCCAGCGCGACGCATTAGAGTCGAAACTCGAATTGATTGAAACTAAAAAAGCCCAGCTTAATGCTGTAGTTCATGTGTATCGTGACCTTGGAGGAGGTTGGAAATAATAGTGGATTAGTATAAAAGCCAGTTTCTTTGAAACTGGTTTTTTATTTATTTCAGGTTTATAACTATTTTGTAGATTACTTGGCTTTAAGAATAGTGTTTTGGGATTGAATGCATCTTTCTCACAAAGCTCCGCTTTGAAAATAGAAATGCTCATAAAATAATTTCAAGCAAGCTGGATTATTTTTTTGAATTGTTTTTGTTCAGGGAACACAATTGGGATTGACTACGTCTTTCCCATAAAGCTCCGCTTTGAAAATAGAAATGCTCATAAAATAATTTCAAGCAAGCTGGATTATTTTTTTGAATTGTTTTTGTTCAGGGAACACAATTGGGATTGACTACGTCTTTCCCACAAAGCTCCGCTTTGAAAATAGAAATGCTCATAAAATAATTTCAAGCAAGCTTGATTATTTTATGAGCATTTCTATTTATTCGTGACCACGGTGGGGACAAAACCCGTGTATTTGTCTGTATTTACTTATACCTTAAAAATGTTAAGTAATTGATAATCAATGCTTTTAAATAATTTAGAGAAACAACTAAATACAATTAAATACACATTTGGTAAAACAAATGTAAAACAAGATTGTTTTTATGCTTATCTTTGGATTAAAAGAAATCAGATGAAAATTAGGTATGAAATCAGAAGTGAAAGCGAACCCGCAAATATTTATATTTCTCTTTCCGCTGGACGTGGAAAAGGATTAAAAAGGAAAACAGGAAAATCAATTTATCTTAAAAATTGGGATGAAACAAAAGGACTTCCAACAGGGAAGAATGATGACATTAAAAATCTTGCTACTGATCTTGAAAAGTTAAGAATTTCAATAACTGAAACTTTCAATAAAGACGAACCCGCAGGAACTGAAATTTCTGGCGACTGGCTGCAGGAGCAAATTAATTTCTTCTTTGGAAAAACAGCGATAATCGAATTAGATATTTTAACTAATTATATTCAGAAATATATCGATGAAGCCCCTTATAAACAAAATGCAAAAAAAGAATTAGGATTAAGCAAGGGACGTATTCAGAATTTAAAACTTTTCAAAAATACTATACTGAAATATGAAGCCGATAAATTGAACGGTAAAAGTATTTTGATAAAAGATATTAATTTGAAATTTCTTGAAAAATATAAAATGTGGATGTTTGGCAAAGGTTACTCAACTAACTATGTAGGTAAGAACATTGCTAATTTTAGAACCATTTGCCTAGATGCTGGAAAAAATGATGTTGAAACCTCAACACAAGTAAAAAATATCAAAGGAATTTCAGAGAGCAGAGAACCTGAGGACATAATCACTTTGAATGAGGATGAACAGGAAGAAATTAAAAAAGCGGAATTATTTAGAGAAGCCTTAATAAATGCCCGCAAATTTCTGTTATTAGGTTGCTTAATTGGACAGCGTGCAGGCGATTTGCTGAACATTACCGAGAAGAACATAAAAGAGATTGCAGGCGTTAAAATCATTGAATTAAAGCAACAAAAAACAGGTAAATTAGTTGCTATTCCATTACTTCCTGAAGCATTGGACATTATCAAAGATGGACTTCCTTATAAAATATCTTTGTCCCGCTTCAATGAGTACATTAAGGACGTGTGTAAAGCTGCAGGAATCGACAAGCCTACAAAAGCAAGGATTAAGGAGAAAAAAGGAACACCGCATAAAAAAGATATATTTCCTAAATGGCAGGTTGTTAGCTCGCATATTTGCCGCCGCAGTTTTGCCACCAACTTCTACGGACGTATTCCAACGCCTATTTTAATGAATATAACCGCCCACGGAACGGAGAGAATGTTTCTTTCTTATATTGGAAAAACTACATACGACAACGCTTTTCAGATGGTTGAATACTTCAACAAATTAGCACCAAGAACAAAAGAAGCTCCAGCAATGGAAGTAATAAGAAATACAGCAGAATAATGATATAAGTGTTTTGCTCGCGTTTTTATCTAATTTTACCCTAAAACTTATTTTAAGTGTTTCTAAAACTTATTTTTATTTACCTAATTTTAGACTATTAAAGCATTGATTTACAACGGTTTAAAATGTTAAAAAATACCCTAAAATTAACTTTGTTGATACATTTATTTAATTGTTCTTTGTAAGACAAATGACAATTATTTATTAATTGAAATTAAAGCAGAGGGTAGAGAAAATATAAGTCTTATTAGTTAGTCCCTAATAATTCAAAAACGAAAAAACGCTAAAACGAAAACCCACAGACTGATCTGATTTTAGTTTCTCAAACTAAATCAAAATGATTTTAATTACCACACGAAAAGCGGCGGAGACTTTAAATTTTTCCTCTCGCCACGTTTGCAGACTTGTAAACGAAAACAAATTAACACCTTTTGCCGTTCTCGATAACGGACACAATGTTTTTACTAAAGAAGCAATTGAAGCCTTTAAATTGAAAAGGGAATCTAGAAAGGAGGCTATAAATGCAAAATAGCACCTTAATTCAAATTATTGTTGACGCAATCACTTCAACTTTACAATCTCAACAAGTAGCTGACGCAATCACTTCAACTTTACAATCTCAACAACTAGTTGACGCAATCACTTCAACTTTACAACCTCAACAATCCGATTTTAAGCAGGAGAAAAACGATTTAATTAGTCGTGATGAGGTTTGCCAAATTCTACACTTCAACAAAACTACTTTACATAAACACACCAAGTCGGGGCGATTAAAATCGTACGGTATTGGAGGACGTGTTTTGTATAAGAGATCCGAAGTTTTGGAAGCAGTAACACCATTAAAAAAATAGGGCTATGAGTATAAATACAAATAGCCCCGCAAAATCTTTGGAAAATGGAAAAAGCAAAGATAAGCTAAAAGACCTAATATTTAGAGATTGGGAGGCTGAATTTACGCCACGTATTCAGTTTGAAGTTAAGAGCCGTAAAGAAGTATTTACGTTTGAAGATGCGGTTTTAAAGTCAATTGGCAGACGTACGGAATTTGATGAGTTAATGATTAGTTACAGCGGTTTTATTAGTTCTGATCCACTACTAAACAATGACTATTATAAATACGTCAATAGCTATGCACAAGGCAAAGAACTGAATTTAAAATACTTCAAACATAATAAAACTAAGTTGCTGGAATATTACGTAAAATTTGACAAGGATAAAAAATACAATCCTTTCAATAAGCCACAATATGAAAGCTATGTACTTTTCATGATGCTGAAATTAAAAGGACATTACAAGCTGGAATATGACGAGGTTTTTAATGTTAAGCAAGTAGGTAGCAGAGAATACAACCCAATGACTTCTATACCGTCCGTTATTCGTGGCGAACTACCTTTTGAGGTTAAAGAGTTTGATATTTATAGAGCGTTTTATACTTTTCTATGTAATCAATTAGGAATCAAACAAAATGCGGACGTTTACAGGCTTATTGACAAACGAAAGTTTAACACCTTACTAAATTTACATAGTGGATGCAAAAACACTACAATAGCAGGCGTACGCAGTCAATTAGCTTGTGTATTTGGGGAAAGAGTAGATGAAGTAATTACGGATAAATGTTTTAATAATAACGGTACTTTATTCAATCATTTAACCGTTTACGAAAAGCAAGCAATTGAAAGTTTTGTAACTGCAAATAATCTGAAAAACTTTGTAAGGCTTCATGATGGAATATTTATTTTGTCAGATGCGGTTTGTGAAGTACTGGAGCTTGAAAACGTACTATTTAAAATCAAAGAATGTATAAAGCCACCAATCGAAAACGAGATTGTAAATTTTTATAGTTCAGATGGTTTTGGTTCAGATATTAAAACAAGTCCGAAGCGATACGCAGACTTTTTTATTCAAGAAAAATTTATAAGAGTTTCAGAAGCTGGAAACGATACTATAACTATTTTTAAGGATAGCAATAATGTAATTAATCCTTTCAATTATAAGACTGATTTAGTGCCATTTTGCAAATATAATATTAATGATTTTTTTACGGATGGAATTGAAAATCAAATTGCGAAAGATAGCCAAAACGCTATTATACAAAGTTTGCAATTATTGACCCCTATACCGTTAATTTATAATCAGGATACTAAAACGACTTGCGGAATACCTTTTAAAAACGGTTTTGTTGAACTGAATTTTTTTGATACAATCATTAAACCTTATTCAGAGGTTAGTGGTTTTTTCGCACCGCACGCAGCACAGCAACGAGAATTTAAGTTTGATAATAATCAATCTGTTTTTGAAGTGTTTTTGTGTATGGTATCAACTGGTAAAGACTCAAGAACTGAAAGCCTAACTGATAGTGAAAATAAGACGTTTCACGACTTCAAAAGCATGTTCGGGTACTTACTTCATACGTATAAAGATGAGAGTTTTAACCCCGCTATAATCCTTTCAGATGCTAAAGCTAATGACCTTTCAAGAAATGGAGGACGTGGAAAATCTTTGATAACTAAAGCAATTGCAGAGGTTAGAACAGTGATGTTAAAAGCTGGATCAGAATTTGACCCGAACTATTTATTTAATTTTTCAGATTTAACCAAGTCGCACCAGGTCTATGTGATAGATGATGTGATGGCTGGATTTAATTATAATTCACTTTATACTCAAATTAGCGGAGGGATTAATTGCCATCGAAAAGGGAAGCCGGCCACGATGATTGACTTTAAGGAATCGCCAAAAATTATAATCACAACTAACTGGAGCTATCGTGTTGAAGAAAATTCGACAAGTACCCAGCGACGTTTTTTTGAATATCAACTTACTGACTATTTCAATTTAAAAAGAACCCCTAAAGACGTTTTTGGACACGTTCTATTTGATGAGTGGGATGTTAAGGAATGGCATCGCTTTTATACTTTTTGTTTTGGATGTGTTGAACTTTATTTTGATAATGGTTTGCAGAGAATTGAATACAATAAAATAGATGACAATTACCGTGCAAACTTCAATAACGATGTGATGGCTGGAGAAATGGAGCGTATAATGAGCGAAGTTTTAATATTGGATCATTTTACAGCGTCGGACTTTATGGCGATTTATAAACGCCACGATAGTGAATTTCGATTTGATCATTTATTTACTCATAAGAATGTTAAACACCTTATTGATACTTATTTGAAGTATCATAGTATCAAAATGAATTATAGCCAACGTTTACGACAATGGCAAAAGTAAGATAAACTTAACCGTAACAGCGTGACGGTTCTATTACGGTTCTGTTACGGTTTAACTAATTGATAATCAAGTACTTTACAGTTGTTACAGTTCTTTTAATGTTACGCAGGGGAAAAAATTTTTAGTGTTAAACACAATATACAAATATTGTAATATAAGTTCATTTTAACTGTAACAACTGTAAACCGCCAATGGTAGCAAGGATTTAACTGTAACAACAACTGTAACGGAACTCTAATGCAACCGTAACAGACTAGCAGGAATCCGAAAAGGCTTAACAATAGAGTAGGAAAAAAAAATTATTAAATTATAAAATTATGAGAAGGAAAAACAAATTTGTACCAACGGCTATGTGCATAGATAAAAGTCGCCCAATTCGTTTAAACGATCTAAAAAAATTAACCTTAGAGGAATCTTTGGCACTTGAGCAACTAATTGTTCAAGCTCGCCACCTTAAGGCGTTTGAAAAGGAATATCTTAAAAAAGTAAGGGAACTTAAGCTAAAAATGAAAGAGGAATAGACAAGGGGCGAAACGGTATGCGCACGTGTGCGTGTGCGTAGTTTACGAATAATAAGCGATTAAGTGGCGAAACGGTGCAGTAAAATGCAGTAGATAATTTAAACGACACCAAAACTACAAGAAAATGGTACTAGTACGACAATATCAAATAACTCAAAGTATCGTGGATTTGATTTATATCGGTACAAGATACACCGATGCACGGCGTGAGATACGCCGCAAATTTTCAATATGCGAATCCACTTTTGTAAAATATTGGAAGAAAGCCCAATGGCAGCATTACTACAACTGCAAAGAAGTAAAAGAAAAAGTACTAGAAAGTTTAGTACTTGAATTAAGTGAGTATAAAAAACGCTACGGCGACTTATAAAAATTAAATATCATGAAAAAAAGAATTTTATTACAAGAAAATGAAAATGTTGCAAATTCAGTAATTGCAGCGCACCAGCGGAAAGAAAACAATTCGCAAAGAATATTAACGATCCTGAAAGAGATAGGTTTGAGCCTTGAAAGTTTTGAAAATTGGGAGAGGGAAGTCGAGCAACATTTTAGAACCCAATACCCTAAAGCATCATTAGATTTTTGCCTTGATGCAGCAGGCATAAAAGAGCCGTACAGACAAGCGGAAAGCCTATACAAAGAGCATTACAACGATCTATCTTTTGAGAAGCTAAATGATGAGGGCAAAGAAGCAATTAGAGAATCTTACAGGCAGTACGCAGAAACAGAAAACCAAATTGAAGCCTATAATTTAGCGCATAGCATCGTAAAGGATCTTAATCAATTACAGGAACTAGGAATTAGGGTAAACCAGCAGTACGCAATGAATTTTTGTAATGTATTCCATTCTACTAATTCCAAAGTTGAGGTTTACGAGAATATGCTAAACGATAGAATACTCACACTAAAATAATTTAACCAATAAATATTATTATTATGAAAGCAGAGATGAAGACCGATAAAAGAAGCGGCAAAAAGGCAATTTTGAAAGCGACGTTTAAAACCGCATCAATTTTGTTTGTACTGGATGCAAAAGGAAAAAAGATACCTTATACCAATTGGCAGGGTAAACCTTCCTTTAAAACGAAAATTTGTTTAAGTTCTAATTTGAGATAAATTAATTATCTTAAAAAAACAAACCCCGATCCAGTAAAATGTATCGGGGTTTTTTTATGCTTAAAACACAATAAATTAAAAGAAAGATTAATCTTACATTAAATAATTTATTTCAAAAATGTAAAACAAATGTAAAACAAAATCGCTGTAACTAACTGATAATCAATACTAATAGTGACCACGGTGGGATTTGAACCCACACGCCCTTGCGAGCACCAGCCCCTCAAGCTGGCAAGTCTACCGTTTCTCCACGTGGCCTAAAAAAATAAAAGGCCAAGTAATAAATTACTCGACCTTTTGTGACCCGACTGGGGCTCGAACCCAGGACCCCATCATTAAAAGTGATGTGCTCTACCAACTGAGCTATCGAGTCAATGCTTTCAAGGAAATTATGTGTTGATCACTAAAATTGTGACCCGACTGGGGCTCGAACCCAGGACCCCATCATTAAAAGTGATGTGCTCTACCAACTGAGCTATCGAGTCATATTCTTTCCTTGAATGCGGGTGCAAATATAAGGACTTATTTTGGAGTTTTCCAAGCAATTTTATTATAAATTTGTCTTTTTTAAACAATAAATCTTAACGCCTTAATTTATAAGGTTTTATTCTATGAGAAAAATTATATTATTAGGTTACATGGGGTGTGGTAAGTCTACAATTGCCAACAGTCTATCAAAAAATATCAAAATCCCTTTTGTAGATTTGGATAAAAAGATAGAAGAGAAAACGAATTTATCGATAAATGCTATTTTTGAAAAGCATGGAGAAATATATTTCAGAAAGTTAGAACATGAAATTTTTGTCGAATTGTTGCATTCTCCTGAATCGTTAATTATTGGTTTAGGGGGAGGAACACCATGTTATGCCAATAATCATGAATTGCTAAAAGGGGAAGGTGTTGTTTCTATTTATCTGAAAGCTTCCATTGAAACTTTGTTTCAAAGATTGGTACTTAATAAAAGCAAACGCCCTCTAATTGCTGATAAAAGTGAGGGCGAAATGAAAGAGTTTATTGCAATCCATCTATTTGAACGAAGTTTTTATTACAATCAAGCACAATATAAGGTGGTGGTTGATGATAAAACAATTCATCAGACGGTGGTGGATATTATGGACCTTTTAGCTTAAATACGCGTAATTATCATTGTCTTCATCAAATACCACTTGAACGTGCTCTAATAATGAGGTTGAGAGGGAAATTCCTTTGAAATCTGCTTTTACAGGGTATTTTTTATGATTCCTGTCTACTAGAACGGCGGTTTTAAATTTTTTCAAAGGAACGTCTATAAAGTGTCGTACGGCATAGATCAATGTGGTTCCTGAATTCAATACATCGTCCACAAGAATAAGGCCTTTGTTGGCATATTGCTCTTTTGATAAGGAAGTGTGGATCGGTAAGTCCGGATTCTGTTTGTTAATTTGTACTTCGCAAAGAGAAACTTTAATTGGCGAAATGGTTTCTAGCACCTGCGCTATTTTTTTTGCAAATATAAAACCGTTGGCTGCAATTCCGGCAATGACAATTTCTTCTTCCTCCACAAAGGTCTCGTAGATTTGGTATGCAATTCTTTTTATTTTGTGTTCTATTTCCTGATTTGTTAAAATTATATTTTTGCTCATTGTTTTTTGTTTTTTTTGCTTGTTTAAGGTTTCAAGATGCTTTTGCAAATGTTTTTAAAATTTAGGTTTTGCACGAGCATTAAACCTATGCCTCTTCGTTTTTGAAACTAATCTTCTTCTTCAGTTTTGATTTCATTTCCAAATTCGTCAATGTCTCTACGGTCTTTTTTAGTAGGCCGTCCTGTGCCGTTTTTCCGGTAATGTTCTTTGGATAATTTTAAAAGTTCAAGATGTTGATAGGCTTCTGCTGGAGTATCATTTCTTCTGTAAATATCAACTAATTTTGCCCCAACACGGTTTTCTGGAACATCCAGAACGGTAATTATTTGGGTGATTTGGTCCTTCCGGAACGTAATTTTATCGGTAGGGAAAACCTCTTTTGATGGCTTGGCTACCAGACCATTTACCGTTACGTGATTCTTTTTACAGGCCTCGGTGACCATGTTTCTAGTTTTGTAATACCGCACACACCATAAATATTTATCTATTCTCATAAATTTTCTAAAATCGGAGTTAAATAGTTTACAAAAATCAATCAATATTGTATCTTGCGCACTTAAAAAATTAGCTATAATGAACAAATTTAAGTATTATTTTATTCTATTTATTACAACTATCACTTTATTTTCATGCTCAAAGGATGATGTAGCAGCAGAAATTACCCCAACAAGAGACTATGCAGTGCAATATGCAACTGATTTAAAAGATATTGAAGATTATTTAAAAAATTATTATATTACAGTAGTTGATCACGCTGGTTTCCAAGACGATCAAGATGTTACTTTTACTAAAATTGTAGCAGGTGGAACACAACCTTCTATTTATTCTTACTTGAACAGTGTTACTTTTCCAAAACTTTTGAGTAGAAATGTAAAACTTCATGATATTACGTATAAATTATATTACTTAGTGCTTAGAGAAGGTATAGGCGCATCTCCATCAAATGTAGATGAAGTTCATACAACGTACAGAGGGGATTATTTGGAAAATAAAACTGTAGATGGTATATCAAATCTTAGTACAACTAAATTTGAAGAATGGAAATTTGAGCCACAGAGAGCAAATTTATCTGGATATATACGAGGATGGAAAGAAATATTTCCTCAATTTAAAACTGGAAATAATAATTCAAACTCTGACGGTACAGTTTCTCATAAAGATTTTGGAGCAGGTGTCATGTTTATACCATCGGGATTAGCTTATTATTCTGCAGGAAAAGCGAGTATACCAGCTTATTCTTCCTTGATATTTAGTTTTAAATTATATGCAATGCGTAGATTAGATCATGAATTTAAAGTTGTCAATGGTGTTCCTGTTTCAGATCCTGATGGTGTAATGTCATTCCAGGAGGATTTAGATGGAGACGGCTATGTTTGGACTAAAGAAGAGTTACCAGCAGGTGCAATTAACCCTGACGATTCCGATGGCGATGGAATTCCGAATTATTTAGATACAGATGATGATGGTGATGGTGTAAGTACAAGAACTGAAATTACTAATCCATTTACTGGACTAATTTATTCTTTTTATGAAATTCCATTGTGTCTTTCTGGAAATCAAATTTATTTAGACTCCGCTTGCAAGCCCTAAAGGTAAGGTCGCAAATTAAAAATCTGCTATTTTGATTTTTTTATAAGAAATATTTATTGTTAAAATGTAAGAAAAAATTTGCCAGTGTTCAATTTTTAATTATGTTTGTCCACTGCTATCCGAAAGTTTTGAATAAAACTTAAAAATACTTTGTTAGGTATTGTATTTGTTGAGTCCTGTTTTTTTTATTGAGAAAATAAGTCAGGTTTAAATATGATTTTGTTTTGGTTAATTACTTTCTTAGCCCCTTCATTTACTTGATTGCAGACATATTCAATGCTTAGATAAAAAGCCAAACAGACCCTTATCTTTTCTACAAAATTAGAGAAGGTTTTTACTTTCTTGGCGATGGTTCTGTTTATGAGTTCTAATAACAAGTAACTTATTAAGGCTACATATATTTGAGATTTAACTGCATTTTCACTAGTTCCTAAAAAAGTTTTTATTTGTAAGTTTTGTTTCATTGCTTTGAAAAACAATTCAATATCCCATCTTTTTTTATACAAGTCTGCTATTGTTCGAGCTGTCCAATCTAAATTGTTAGTTATGATATGAATTACCTTGTTATCTTCTGCTCTATAAACAGTTACAAGTCTTAAATCATGCTCGTTTATCTTAGTTTCAATGGCTTTTTTACCTGATAAAGTGATTATTTCATCCTTCAAAATATCTTGATCTTTGTCTATTGGTAATTCTAATTCTTTAATTATTGTGTAATCGGTATTGGTCTTTATTCGAGTCACAAATATATTTTGAGCAAATATTCTATTGAGCATCAAAGCAAAATCAAAATAAGCTCTATCCTCAACAATGATTGTGTTTTTTGGGAATACATTTTGCCCTAAACCTTTACTATCGTGTGTTTTTGCCTCTGTTATATTTATCAAATCAGGAATTTGTAAAGCATCATCAAAACAAGTATGAATCTTAATACCTCCTTTTGCTGTCCGAAACTTGGCCCAATCAAACATCGACAAACACAAGCTAATTGTGGTACTGTCTATCAATTTGATACTATGGTCTTTAATTTCTTGAATAATGGTTCGATGATTGTCCTTTTTCAAAACTTTATCATAATGACTTAATAGCTTTATATACAAGGATTCATATACTTTCCAGGTTCGCTTTTTATTGCCATCACTCATTGTTGAACGAGCTGGAGATTGACTTAACCCCAAATCCATTATAAAACTCTGACAAACCCCGATTCCAGTAGAAATATCACTCAAAGTATAGCATTTATTAAGCTGTCCGAAAGTTAAAGCTACAAATTGGTCGTACGTCTTGTATTTACTACAGCCTTTGTCACTTTGATGTTTTTTGATACACGATTCTAAAAGCCAACGTGGAACTAAATCTAATATTTGCCCAAGTAAAGGTTTATTGTTATTTTTGTTTCGTCTGAAGAGTCCCATTAAATTATTTTATTTTTTGCAAAACAAAAATAAGGGATTCTCAGGCACTTTTAATTTCTGACTTTCGGATAGCAGTGATGTTTGTCATAATAATCTTAAAAAAAAAGTTATGAAAAAAATTTTATCAATTTTATGTGTAGTTTTAATGACTTCTTGTAGTCAAGAAGAAATTGATTTAGAAAATCCTCAAGTGATTACTGCCGGACCCGTTTTAGAAGGTGGCTTGTTGTCATTTAAAGATGATAAATCTTTTATTAAGGAATATAATTTATTAACTAAGTTAAAAAGCAGCAATGAGGTTAATTCTTGGATTGATTCTAAAGGACATTCCGCCTTTTTAAATGTGTCAGACTCTACTCAAATAAAATATGACGAAGTTGAGCAAGCTAAAATTATCTATTCAGACGCTTTAAAAGCAATTCTTAATTTTGAATCTAAATTTAAAATTAATGGCAAAATATTGTGGTTAAATGAAAGTAATTTATATCTGTTATCTGAAAATGATTTATCAAAAAATTTAAAGGAACTTAAAAGTTCAGAGAATAGTTTAGAAGTATATGGAAGGGTAATTGGTATTAAGGACAATAGAGCTACTAATACAAGTAGAACTATACTTAATGCTAATAGATCAAAAGGATGGTCATATGGTTACTCTTATGCGGGTTCTGATAAAAGAATCGATTTAACATTGTTTAATGAAACAATAATTTTAAATGGTAATTTACAGTCTACTAAGATGTTTTTAAAATGTCAAAGATTGAATAAAAATTGTTCATTTTGGAAGTGTAGATGGAATAGTGATAATGGAGGTGTTTTGTATATAAAAGTTGGAAATCAAGTTAATTGGAATTTTAATAACAATCTTAATTCATATAACAGTGTTTATGGTTATTTGTTGTCAGATTCTAATAACACAGTATTATTTGCTGATGGTGTTCAACCAGTAGGACCTTTTATTCCTCTTGCTGATAATTTTGTTACTAGTTCTGCCGTTAATGTTACTCTAATTAATGACAATACATTAGGTAATATCACGACATGGACTCAAATTCTTAGTTGGTATTAATTTAATATTTTTTATTTAAAAAAAACGTAGAACTTTTTCTTAAATATTACTTCAAAAAAAAACCAGTTCGTTGAGAACTGGTTTTTTTTTGGAATCAAATAAAAAGATTATTTTCTTTTCATAACTCTTTCTACAGCCTCAACAATTGCTTGATTGTTCAATTTGTATTTATCCATTAATTGTTCTGGTGTTCCAGATTCTCCAAAACTGTCATTTACTGCCACAAACTCTTGTGGTAAGGGGCTGTTTAAAGCTAGAACTCTAGAAATACTTTCTCCTAGACCTCCCAAAATGTTATGCTCTTCAGCAGTAACAATACATTTTGTTTTTTCCAATGATTTCAAAATCGCTTCTTCATCCAATGGTTTGATCGTATGAATATTAATTACTTCTGCAGATATTCCTTGCGCTTCTAATGCTTCAGCTGCAATAAGTGCTTCCCAAACTAAATGTCCTGTGGCAACAATTGTTACATCAGAACCTTCAGTTAAAACAATCGCTTTTCCTATCACGAAAGGTTCGTCTGCGGGCATAAAGTTAGGCACAACCGGACGACCAAAACGCAAATAAACAGGACCATGGTGATCCGCAATTGCTAATGTAGCCGCTTTTGTTTGGTTGTAATCACAGGTATTGATTACAGTCATTCCTGGTAGCATTTTCATCAAACCAATGTCTTCTAAGATTTGGTGTGTTGCACCGTCTTCTCCTAAAGTTAAACCTGCGTGCGAAGCACAGATTTTTACGTTTTTCTCCGAATACGCTACTGATTGACGAATTTGATCGTATACTCTTCCTGTAGAAAAGTTAGCAAAAGTTCCTGTAAATGGGATTTTACCACCTATAGTTAATCCAGCTGCAATTCCAATCATGTTGGCTTCCGCAATTCCAATTTGGAAAAAACGCTCCGGGTGATTTTTCTTAAAATCATCAAATTTTAAAGAACCTATCAAATCCGCACAAAGTGCCACAACATTTTCATTTTTTTGACCTAATTCAGTCATTCCCGCTCCAAAACCCGAACGTGTATCTTTACTTCCTGTATTTGTATATTTTTTCATTATTCTTTTTAAATTGAAAGATTAAAAAATTCTGAAATGTTTCGCCATTTGGCCATCGCATGGATCAGAAATTGTTACTCAATAATCTTAATACTTAATAATCTGAATTACCTCCAGTATTATAATTTTGACCTAAAGCAACGTCAAGTTGCGTATCATTAGGCGCTTTACCGTGCCAAGCATGACTGTACATCATAAAATCAACACCATTACCCATTTCAGTATGCAACAATACACAAACTGGTTTTCCTTTTCCAGTTCTTGATTTGGCATCATTCATACCAGCAATAATCGCTTCGATGTCGTTTCCTTTTTCAATTTCTAAAACATCCCAATCAAAAGCTTCAAACTTAGCACGAATACTTCCCATAGCCAAAACTTCGTCAGTAGAACCATCAATTTGTTTTCCGTTTAAATCGATTGTAGCGATAAGATTGTCTACTTTTTTTGCAGAAGCATACATGATGGCTTCCCAGTTTTGACCTTCTTGCAATTCACCATCGCCGTGAAGCGTGTAAATAATATGGTTGTCCCCATTTAGTTTTTTAGCTTGTGCAGCACCAATTCCTACTGATAATCCTTGTCCAAGAGAACCAGATGCAATGCGTACTCCCGGTAAACTGTCATGTGTAGTTGGGTGACCTTGTAATCTGGAATTGATCAAACGGAAAGTCGCTAATTCCGATACTGGGAAATAACCGCTTCTTGCTAAAATGCTGTAAAATACAGGAGAAATATGTCCGTTTGAAAGGAAGAAAAGATCTTCTCCAATACCGTCCATATCAAAACCTTCCTTGCGGTCCATGATATTTTGATATAAAGCGACAAGAAATTCAGTACAACCTAAAGAGCCACCTGGATGACCTGAGTTGACTGCGTGTACCATTCGAAGAATATCTCTTCTGACTTGGATTGTTAAATCGTTTAATTGTTGTGTGTTCGGTTTCATTTGTGTGTTAAAATTAGACTGCGCAAAGATAATCAGATTATTGGATTTATGTCTAGTTCCATTTTTAGATTTATCAATAGTTATTAAGGATTGTGTTTTTTTAATGGACTACTTTTTTTATGAAGTATCAAGTATTTAGTACCTTGCAACCATGTTTCAACAATTATTCAAAAGCATTCAGGAAAAAGTGATAGTGACCCAAGAGGAAATGGAGTTATGTAAAACTTTTTTTATTCCAAAAAAGTTACGTAAAAAACAAACGCTGTTACAAGAGGGAGACATTTGTATCTACAACGCATTTATTGAAAAAGGCATACTTCGCTCTTTTTATATAGATGAAAAAGGAAATGAACATCTTGTGCAATTTGCCATCGAAGGTTGGTGGATTACTGATTTGTCTAGTTTTTTGACCAATAGCCATTCCATTTATACCATTGAAGCCCTCGAGGATTCTGAATTACTTTTGCTGACAACAGCAGCCAGAGAAGCTTTGATGGATCAAATCCCCATGTTCGAAAGATACCAACGCTTGCTGTTGCAAAATGCCTATATCGCGAATCAAGCCAGAATAAATTCGGCCTTAACCGAAACTGCCGAAGAAAAATACATCAATTTAGGAAATGCTTATCCTGGAATTGTCAAACGAGTTCCCCAACACATGATTGCTTCTTATCTTGGACTTACACCAGAAACATTGAGTCGCGTTCGCAAACAAATTAGCAACAAGAGTTAATTTTAATTGATTTAAATCAAGAGAATTTCTTGTGGTACATCAACAGAAACTTTTATGCTGCAGCCTTAAATTTGTACCGTAAATAAAAGTTGATGTCCAATAAAAAAACAGTTGCACTACTTGGAGTTTCAGATGCTAAAAGTATTCAAATAGCCAAAAAAATAGCTGAAACCAATGCTGTTCTGGTTTTTGATGCTGATGCTATGGTTCTTACAAAAGTGTATTCGCAGTTGCTTTTAGAAAATCCTAAGGCAAATCTAGAGATGATGGACTGTCCCACTAATGCAAGTTGGGAAGCCGATGTTATTATTTTTTCATGTGATGCTGTTGCTAATGCAAATCTGGTGGAGAAAATCATAAATGTGGCTACAGGTAAAATGATACTTATTTTGGGAAACCAAAACAGTACGATTACCCTAAAAAATTCCAGTTCCGATTTTCAGTACTTATTCCCTTTTTCGAAAGTGATGCAGGGTATCGAATCAACAGATCAGAATAAGGACACTCTTATAATAAAAGGAAATGACATCCAAGCTTTGACAACTCTGGCAACTTTTTTTACAAGTGTTGGTTTGAAAACCAATACCCAGTTGCCAAATACTAATTCTTAAAAAAAAAATCAAATGAGCAAATCAATTTTATTCCAACCCTATACTTTGGGAACTCGCACGTTAAAAAACCGAATGGTGATGGCACCAATGACAAGAAGCCGTTCCAATAATGACGGAAATGTTCCTACTGCTTTAACGGCTTTATATTACGAACAAAGAGCTACAGCGGGTTTAATTATTACCGAAGGTACATTTGTAAGTACAAAGGCAGTGGGTTTTATTAATGTACCCGGAATTTATAGCGAAGCACAAACCGAAGGTTGGAAACTCGTTACCAAAGCAGTGCATGATAAAGGAGGAACAATTTTTGCACAATTGTGGCATACTGGACGATTATCGCATCCAGATTTGCATAATGGCGAATTGCCACACGCACCTTCAGCTTTAAATCCATTTGCAAAAGCATACACCAATGATGGTTTTGTAGATACAGTTGTACCAAAAGAAATGACGATTGAAGACATCAAGCAAACCGTTTTAGATTTTAAAAACGGAGCGAAGAATGCAATCGCAGCCGGTTTTGATGGAGTAGAGTTGCATGCCGCCAACGGCTATTTATTGCAACAATTTTTTAATGGTTATTCCAATCATCGTACGGATGAATACGGCGGTTCCATAGAAAATAAATCTCGCATTTTATTTGATATTCTAGACGCTTTTGATGGCGTTATTGACTACGCTAAAGTTGGTGTTCGATTGAATCCTTCGTTGCATAATGCACAAGGAATGATGCTAGATGAAAGCACGATTCCAACGCATGAATATATTATAAACCGATTGAATGATTATGGTTTAGCTTACGTACATTTAACGGAGCCTTTTACCGATGTCACTGAGGTACCTTTTGCCGTTACTGAAGTGGCTAAACATTTCAGACCGTTTTACAAAGGAACCTTAATTATCAATAAAGGTTTTACGAAAGAAACGGGTGTCAAAGTTATTGAAGACGGAGATGCAGATCTTGTTGCTTATGGAGTTCCCTTTATTGCTAATCCTGATTTAGTGGCTCGTTTTGAAGCGGATGCAGCATTAAACACGCCAGACCAAATAACATTTTACACTGATACTGAGAAAGGATATATTGATTATCCCGCTCTGGCTGAGTAACGCCTGTCATTTTTATTTTTTTTTAAAAGATTTTCTTTCAAGGAGAAATTATAATTCATTAGAGAGCCCGCTACATGCGGGCTCTCTTTTTTATATAGGAAAATAAATTTTCATGCTCTTGTACAATCCTACTCCTATGTGTTGGTAATTGCAGTAGCCTTATGGGCTTGTCTGTTGATCTGTGACATCGCAATTTCACTTAACGCTGCATCTGTTTTTTTCTCTTCATCAAGACTCATCGCTAGCAAGTTTGCCGCTTTATTTTCTCCTAATGTTTTTGCATAGGCATGCAACGTACCATAGGTGGCAATTTCATAATGCTTTACTTTTTGGTCTGCTGCAATAATTCCTGCATCGCGAACTACTCCGTGACTGGTTTGTTTGATAAGGCTATTTGTTTCTTTTAATATGCCGCCCATGGCTTCACATTTTTTAGCTGTAGCTGCAACTCCAGTAGTTTCGAAAATTTTCTCGAGGCGAGCTACATGCTCCTGCGTTTCATTCAGCTGATTTTTCAAAGAGTTAACTAGTTCTGGTGATGACGCATTTTTCATCATTCTAGGTAAGGTTTTAGTCAATACTTTTTCCGCCCAGTAAATATCTTTTAGTCCAACTTCAAATAAATCTCGTAATCCATGTGTCGAATTGGTTTCTCCTTTTACGGTACCTTTAATGCTTTCGTTTTTACTAATTGCGGTTCTCATAACGGTAGTTTTTAAGATTAATTTTAAAGGAGAAACGACCGAATTCATAGGTTCTCCTATCCAATGCTTACTTAACTTTTAAGTGCAATAAAATTAAACATATTAATTTTTAAACAACTGTTAATTAACTAATTATAAATAAGATTTGTATTATTTAGAGTGCTGAAACGAACATTTTTGTCAACTAATTTTGTCTTCTAGATTAATGCTGCTGGTATCAAAACAGGCTATTGCACAGCCCATTGCATGCAAAATACTTTTTGCCAAATTACTTGAATTTCCTGAATACATCTAAAACGAGTACCTATGTTAGTTCGTTCTAGACCGCGTAGATTACTGTACAATGAATTTAAAGCATTAGTAATCAAACCGATAGTTTGGCCTGACTAACTGCTGATTCTAAGGAGAAAAATAATTTATTTTGGTACTGCTACCGCCTAATTGTTTTACCTACTTTTCCCGTTATTCAGATTGAGCTTGAAGGTAATTCACATCCAGCCACGAACCGCCATTGTAAGATTCAATTCCATGTGCCGTCAGAAAAACTTGTGCCTGTCCGCTTCTATTTCCAGAGGCGCAACAGACCACTAATGGTGCTTTTAATTCTTGTATTTCCTGCATTCTATGGGGTATTTCATTCAATGGAATATTAATGGAACCTACCACATGGCCACCCATGAATTCATCATAAGTACGCACATCGACAATAGTTCCTCTTTTTTCTTTAATTATTTTGGCTACTTCCATTTTTTTTTGTTTTAAGATTAGAACTCGTTTTATTTAAATCCTACTGTTACAAAAATACAATTAGAAAGCTGAATTAGCGTCGGTTTTAAAAATTAAAACCAGTAAGGATAATGGTTTTAATTTTTGATGAATTAATAATGTATTACAATCAATTACCTCGATAAGTTGCATATCCATAGCTGGAAAGCGTAATGGGAACATGATAGTGATTGGCATCCTTAATTTGGAATACAACTTCTATAAAAGGATAAAAACTGTCTGTTTTTTTGTTTTTGAAATAATCTGCAACTAGAAATCTAAGTTTGTAAATACCGTTTTTAGCTTCTTTATAATTCAGAAAATCGGTAATTCGACCATTTTTATCGGTTGTTTTTTCATCAACGAAAGACCATATTTTAGTGCTTTCATCATATTTTTCTAAGGTAACCGGTACGCCAACTGCGGCTGTTCCACTTGATATGTCTAGAATATGACTAGACAATTGATAGTTGTTGTTGTTTTGCGCATAAGATGCTGTTGCGAAAGCTGTAAAAAGTAAGCTAAAAAGTAAATTTTTCATTATTATTTGTTTTTAAAATTAATGAGTTGTGATTTGAGCATCGATGATTGCTCCAGATTTAGCGATAGAATCATCATTTTCAGGACTTCCTCCGCCTGCGACTCCAATACTTCCAATTACTTGATCGTTATGCCACAACGGATAACCTCCAGACAAGAGTAAAAGTTCGGGTAGGGTGGCTAAATTTTGTGTATCTGGGTTCGATCGCGCATTTCTGGATAGGAGCAATGTTGGCGTTTTAGTCGATAATGCCGTGTAGGCTTTTCTTCGAGCTGCTTCGGTGTTGTGTGGGCCAACCGTTTCGCCTCGCGTAAGCATGATGATTTGTCCTGAGGCATCGAGCACAGCAATGGTGACATTTTTGCTTAGTGCTGTAGCTGCTAATCGTGCTTGCTTTGTTATTTGAAAGGCTGCTTTTAGTGATAACTGTTCGGAAGTTATAGTGTAATTTTCTGCCGTATTTATAATTAAAGGGGTGTCGCGCGTACTTTTTTTAGTACTGATTTGTGCCATTGTAACTAGCGGAAGAAGTAGTACGAAGAGATAAGAGTTTGTTTTCATGATCAATTTTTTTACAAAATTAAAAAGGATCAGGATCTAAAACATTGTCCTATGTCAACGTTTTACAGTTTCGATTTTATTCTGCTTAAGGTAGAAGGAGAAATTCCTAAATACGAAGCGGCCATTTTATTTGACACACGTAGTAAAAAATGAGGTTGGTTGGTTATAATCCATTTAACTTTTTCCAAGGCATCAAAGCCCTGAAAACCATAAATGCGTTTTTGAGCCGTTATAAAACCTAATTCAAGAATTTCTCTGTACAGAAGTGCAAATTCAGGTAGTGTTGCTACAAGATGGTAGAAGTCAGTTCTTGAAATTACCAACAACTCAGATTTTTCTATAGTTTGTAAATATTCAAAAGCGGGTTGCTGATCGATAAAACTGGGTAAAGCCGTTCCAAAACCGCCTTCAAAAGCAAAAAAACGAGAGGTTTCCGTTCCTTCTTTGTTAATTGTAAAAAGTCTAATACAGCCCTTGTTTACAAAATAATACTGCTGGCATATTTCCTCATAACGAACCAAGATTTCATTTCGCTTTGTTTTTAAAGGTGTAAAAAAGGAACAAATCAAGTCCATTTCCTTCTCACTAATGACGGTTCTGCTAGTTATATACTTTTTTAGCCCTTCGTACATTTTACTCTCATTTGGTGGTTTGTTTTTTGAAAGTAAAGGTACAAACAATAAAGGCAATGCAAAACTCCAAATTGAAATCGTGTTGAAAAGTATGAATTAGGTAGTTATCGTGGAGTCCAGAAGAAATTTGATTTGGTGGATTTTAACTGCTTTTTTAGCCGAGATGTTATACTACATCGGAATAAATTTAAACATATTTGGGAAGTTTTTTTGGAACAAAAAATAATGAATCGAGGCCGTTTAACAATTAATTGTTTGTTAATATTTATTTTGTTTTAGATTAATTATGGTATCTTTAAAATATAATAGATTGAAGTATTAGTAGTACTCTTTATAATCCGATAACAATAAAATTTTTAATAAATTAACAATTAATTATGTCAGAGAAAAATAAAAAACAGTTTGGAGTTTGGATGGATACACATCATGCAACCATTGTTGGAAGAGAAAATGTAGATTCGGGTGATTTTGTAATATTAGGACACGAAACCGTAGACGGACAGGGTTACAACACCAGCGAAAATGCTGCCAATAATGCCGAGAGAGATTTGCTTCGCAAACTATTCAAAAACATCACAGCTCACATGCAAAATGTGGATGAATTGCATGTAACAGGAACGGGTACTGCTCAAGAACAGTTTATTAACTATTTAAAGGACACTGCGCAATATAAAAATGTGGAGACGAAAGAAAGCACTTCTAATAAGATGAGTGATGAAAGTCTAGTGGAATATGTGACAACACAATTCAACTAATTGGTTTATAAATAAGGTAAACGAGGCTGTCTTTTAAAGGATAGCCTTTTTTATGGGTTCTCTTGTTTTTAATGAAAAGGCAAACAAAATGAATTCTTATTGTGCTATTTTGGTTTTTATTGGAACAACCAATACAGCCAGTATTTTTTTTAATCTTATATTAGTAAAAAAATTAAATATGCGTTTTCCAGTAGTTATCCTCGTTGTATTGAATGCAATTCTCTTCGTAAATTGCGGTGCTAAAAAAAATACTGATGTTTCATTCTTAGAATCTCAGAAAGAAAATAGCTTGAAAGCACCAAAGTTAAATGTGTTTGTTCCCCGAAAATCAAGTGCAGAACAAGTGCCTGTGTTAATTTTTGTGCATGGCGGAAACTGGAATAGCGGTCGAAAAGGAACCTATGATTTGTTAGGTAGAAATTTTGCAAGTAAAGGAGTGGTCACTGTTATCCCAGATTATACGTTGAGCCCTAACGCCACTTATGACGATATGGCAAAGCAAATTGTGTCTGTAATACAGTGGACTAAAAATAATATCAGTCAATACAATGGTAATCCCAATCAAATCTTTATTACAGGACATTCTGCTGGTGGACATTTAGGCGCATTAGCAGTAATGAATCCTAAATATGGCATTGATTCGAACAGTATTTCCGGTATTATACTCAACGATGCAGCCGGATTGGATATGAAAAATTATTTAGAAGGAAATCCACCCACCTCAAAAGACGATTATTTAACCACTTGGACTTCAAATCCCGAGCAATGGAAAGCCGCTTCTCCCATTTATTTTTTAAATAAAAATACACCGCCTTTTTTAATTTATGTTGGAGATAAAACTTACAATTCTATTAAAGTAGCGAATAGTCGTTTTTTATCGGCCATGAAGCCCTTTCAGCCAGATGTAACACCAATACGATTAAATAAAAAGCATGTCCCTATGGTAGTTCAATATTTCTATCCTTGGAGCGATAGGTTTGATGAGGTGATAGACTTTATGAAAAGCAATATAAAATAAATTTATACAATTAATTCGTAGTGAGGTAGGGTAAATTAGTTTAGAGTTGTCTTATTAGTGTAGTTATTAATCAAGACTATTGTAATAACACTAATTTAAAAATTATGAAAACAGTTAAAAGCATTTTAGTTCTAATGATTTTTTGTTTCTTACCCAAGGTGAATGCGCAAGAATCAGGATTTAATCAAGATACCAAGGTCCAAACAAAAAATGAATTATCGTATTATCAGCAAAGAGGTTTAGAGGACGCTCAACACGAGCAGCGGTTTAAAGTCAAAAGTAAAAATGAAGAACGTGTCTTTTGGAAGGAGCAAAAACAATACGAAAAGGAATTACGGAAAAATAATAGAAGAGCCTACAACGCATATCTTCAAGGTAAAAAAGAAGGTTATGCAGCGCATCACGATCATTGTGACAATCATTGCGATCACAGTGCCTACTGGTATCAAAATGCAGGGTATTACTATTATGGATACCGCCAACCACAATACGAGAATAGAACACCCAGAACTAGTGTAAATACGCAAATAGGAGTGGGAGTACCAACGGTGAAGTTGGGTATCTTTTAAAGTATACACTTAAAAGCAAATAAAAATAAATTCTAAAAAGACCGCTTTAAAAGAAATTTAAAGCGGTCTTTTTGTTATTAAAACCCAATAGACTCCTGAATTGACAAGCCACTTTGCGCTTTAATCTCTTTAGGTTTAATTCCTCGAAGCTTTGCTTCGATTTTTTTTAGCCACAGATTCAGAGATATTAAAAAAGATTATTGAAAATCTGTGAATCTGTGGCTGTTATTTCGCTAATACAACTGGGGCTCTGCCCTGAGGTAATTTATTTAATTAGTATCTAAAGCTATTTTGTTTAATGTAAAAGTCATATTCGAAATATCGGGGGTCACTTCATTAATTCTAGAGTTGGTAAAATACAAGTAGTTGTTGTAGATGCTAAAGGTATCTGCCCATCTGATTTTTTTACCTTCAACCAGCGTGTGAATACTTCCGTCTTTTTTTCGGTACATGATTTTGTTATTTTCTAAATCAGCAAAGTATAAAGTGCCATTATGATCCAGAATCATTCCATCTGAAGCTCCTGTTTTTGCTACTAATTTCACTGATTTTTCAACTTCTTTAGTAGCTCCATTGGCTAATACTTTCGTGGGTACAGAATACAAACTGTAACCCGTTAAGGCATGATAATAGAGTAATTCGTTTTTAGTATCTAATGCAATTCCGTCAGAATTAATAGTATTTACCCACTTTTTGTTGTCGAAAGTCAAATAGGATTGCTCCGCTTTTGTAGAGAAATGATTGTCTAAAACTCTACTAGATTTTCCGGAAGTCATATCCAATACAATTAAACCGGCTCTACCAGAATCTGTACAATAGATTTTATTGTTTTTTTTATCCACTCGTAAATCGTTGATGTAAGAATTAGGATAATAACTGCCTTTTTGTAATATATAAGTTTTCTCTAATTTGTTGTCAATTAAATTAAATACAAAAAGTCGAGGTGCGTCTAAAACGGCACCAAACAATGGGCTGCGCGTGTCTAACACATAAAGCATGTTTTCAAAAGCCACTACTGATTGTACACCTACAAATTTTTGATCTTCAACTGCACTTCCAATTTCCCATGAATTCCATTCTTCATTAGGATAAGCTATTTTTTGATTGTCTTTGGTAATTTCAACCACTGAATTTTCAACACCTTTTCTCCATCGAGGAAAGTTGACGAAAATCCGTCCTGTTTTGCTCACGGTCACACCTGTTACCTGTTGTCCTTTAAATTCAGCCACCTGTTGAACTACTTTTGCGCTGCTTTTTATTTGCTTTGTTGTTTCAATGTCGCTTTTGTTATTTACAGATTCTTTACAGGAAACAAACACTATAAAAAGAGCGAGTAGATGAAGACTTTTTTTCATTTTTTTTTAATTTTAAAAGTTGAATAGTAGCTATGAACTAGTTGATTTTATTTTGAATAGGCGCCGGATGAATAGGTCAGTTCATAACTGTGCGTGTAGATTTCGAAAACAATTCCGAAAGGATCTTGTACATAACACATTTTAAAAGGTTTCTCATTTGGATAATATTCTCGAATAGGCATTCTTTGTTTACCACCGTAAGATACAATTTTAGCGATAAGATCTTCAATGTTTGGATCTTGTATGCAAAAATGAAAAAGTCCCGTATTGAAAGGATTGAATTCTGGTGCTTCTTTAATTCCGTGAGGGAACGAGAATAATTCGATTCCTGTGCCATCAGAAGTTGCTAAATGTGCAATTTCAAATTCTTCCCAATCTTCGCCAAAAACGTCAATACACATTTGGCCGATGGCTGTTTCTTTTTCTTTTTTTACTATAGACGGTTCCATAATAATGTACCAGCCCATTACCTCTGAGTAAAACGTAACTGCTTCTTTAATAGTAGGAACTGTAATTCCGATATGAGAAAATGCTTTTGGGTAATTTGTTTGAGTCGTCATGCGTTATTGGATAAGATTACAAATTTAGGCTATATTGGCATAAATAGCAATAACCTACTGTAAAGTAGTATAGTTAGTTAAAAGAGTAAAATATTTATTATTAATTGATTAAAATTTAAAATGAGCTAAAAAATTATTGTCCTCTTCATTATACAATGGGTTTAATTGGGACTAAGTGGAAACCTTTGATTTTATTTCATTTACTGGATGGCAGTTTACGTTCCGGATTACTGCAAAAGAAAATCTCTGGTATTTCTAATAAAATGTTTACCCAAACCGTAAGAGAATTAGAAAAAGATGGCCTTGTTTCCAGAAAAGTTTTTGCAGTGGTTCCTCCCAAAGTAGAATACAAATTGAGCGAGAGAGGAAGATCGCTAGAAAATATTTTACGTAGTTTGGATACCTAGGGCGTGGAAAATACTACTAATGAATTTTAGCGTCTTTTTGGATGGTATGATTGGATTAGCAATAAAGCATTGAGGGTAGGAATCGAAAATAAGCTTTTAGAAAAGAAATACACACAGATGAATAATCAATTTTCGTGATGTTCCCTCATTCATATGACAGCTATAGTTTGATAAAATACCCATTTTAGGTTTATAAAAGGAAAGTGTGAATTATGGAACTTAACAGTATTGTTATGTAACATCAAACGTTTAAGGCAGCCCTACATTTGTAATGTGATAATTTATAACTTCACAAACACAAATAAACATGAAAATTAAAAACCTACTATCAGTCGCTGCGATCGCAATGGTTGTTTTATTTACGAGTTGTTCAAATGACGAGAGTACCCAATCTACTCCTGCACCGGTGCCTACTGTAGCTTTAACTAGTCCGCTAAATAGTGATACAAATGTTGCCAGAAATAAAGTTGTTTCTGTAAACTTTAGTGTCCAAATGGATGCTTCCTCCATTAATACTACCACGTTTACATTAAAACAAGCAGGAAATCCAGTATTAGGAACAGTTTCGTATTCAGGTACAACTGCACAGTTTGTTCCTTTAACGGTACTTTCAGCGAACACACTTTACACCGCTACATTAACTACGGGAGTAAAAAGTGCAGAAGGAGTAGCTATTAGTGCAAATAAGCAATGGAACTTTACGACTACCGCTAATGTGACTGCTGGCTTAAAAGCCGTTAGTCTTGGTTCAGCAGGGAATTATGTAATTCTTGCAAAGACTACAATTACTAATGTACCCACGTCTGTGATTACAGGTGACCTAGGGTTAAGTCCTGCAGCTACATCATATATCACAGGATTTTCCTTGACAGATTTTACAGGTCATGCAAAGGCTGCTCAAGTTACAGGAAAAGTATTTGCTGCTGACATGGTTTCTCCAACATCAACAAATCTTACCACAGCGGTTGAAAATATGATTACAGCTTACAATGATGCGGCCGGACGTCCATCTCCTAATTTTCTTGAATTGGGTGCAGGGAACATTGGTGGAAAAACATTGACTTCAGGACTTTATAAATGGACTAGTGCTGTAACAGTACCATCTAATATTACCATTTCAGGATCTGCAGATGATGTTTGGATTTTCCAGATTTCAGGTGATCTAGCAATGAGTGCCGCAACAAGAGTGATTTTACAAGGAGGAGCCAAAGCCTCAAACATTTTCTGGCAAGTAGCGGGTCAAGCCTCTTTTGGGACTGCTTCTCATTTTGAAGGTATTATCTTGTCAAAGACAGGAGTGACTTTTAGAACAGGAGCATCTTTTAATGGAAGAGCCTTAGCACAAACTGCCGTAATTCTTGATGGAAACACAGTGGTACAACCGCAATAAATTATAGTAAAAAATAATGTTAAAAAGAGGTGTTCCTGTGGAGCACCTCTTTTTATTTTTAGTTACCTCTCGAGGTGTAGTTTGCGGCTCTTTGAAGATGTCTCCAAAATAGCTTAGTTTGTTTCTTGACATACATACTAATGTTCAATTATAAGCTAAACATCGTGAAAGTAGTCGTTTAGTTTAGATGCCTCTTTATGTTTTTTGATTGGGAGATTCTACAGGCATGCGTGAGGATACTCTTATCGGCTGAGGGATCAAGTTTTGCAGTTGCTGTTGGGAAGCCCAACGATAAGAAAAATGCACAGAGGAACGTGTAATCCCTCACGACGAACACTTCCACATTATTTTAGGGCGATTAATTGTCACTTATAAATTTAGATTTGACCCTAATAATCCCTTGTAGATACAGGAAAGTTTTGTGTTGCAACCACCTTTTAATAGGAAATTCTAAATCTTAATTTATTTTTGTAATTATCTAATTTTCAAATTGTCGAATTAACCTATCTTTGCGCTCCCGAATGGTCGGGAGTAAAACGTTACTATGAAGTTTGATTTATTAAAAAAAGATCCGCTGTCTAAAGCAAGAGCGGGAAGCATAACTACTGATCACGGGGTAATTGAAACCCCAATTTTTATGCCTGTAGGTACTGTAGCCTCCGTAAAAGGGGTGCATCAACGGGAATTGAAAGAAGATATAAACCCGGATATTATCTTGGGAAACACGTACCATTTATACTTGCGCCCGCAAACGGAAATCTTGGAGAAAGCGGGTGGATTGCATAAATTCATGAATTGGGACCGTAATATTTTGACGGATTCTGGCGGATACCAGGTGTATTCCCTTTCGGCCAACCGAAAAATTAAGGAAGAAGGCGTGAAGTTTAAATCGCATATCGACGGTTCATACCACTTTTTCACACCAGAGAATGTGATGGAAATTCAACGCACCATTGGCGCTGATATTATCATGGCTTTTGATGAGTGTACCCCATATCCTTGTGATTACCGTTATGCGCAACGCTCGATGCACATGACACACCGCTGGCTAGACCGCTGTGTCAATCATTTGGAAAAAGTACCAACTAAATACGGTTACAATCAAGCTTTTTTTCCAATTGTACAAGGAAGCTGTTACAAAGATTTACGTCAGCAATCCGCGGAGTATATTGCGAATTCGAACCAGGTAGGAAACGCCATTGGTGGACTTTCAGTGGGAGAGCCAGCAGAGGAAATGTATGCAATGACCGAAGTAGTGTGTGAAATTTTACCTGAAGACAAGCCCCGTTACTTAATGGGCGTGGGAACTCCAATTAATATTCTAGAAAATATTGCCTTGGGAATCGACATGTTTGACTGTGTAATGCCGACGCGAAATGCCAGAAATGGAATGTTGTTTACCGCAAATGGGACGATAAACATTAAAAATAAAAAATGGGCTGATGATTTTTCGCCTATTGACGAAATGGCCATCACTTATGTGGATACAGAGTATACTAAAGCTTATTTAAGACACCTTTTTGCAGCCAATGAATATTTGGGAAAACAAATTGCTACAATCCATAATCTTGGTTTTTATATGTGGTTGGTTCGTGAAGCCAGAAAACATATCTTAGCCGGGGATTTTAGAACTTGGAAAGAGATGATGGTGAAAAATATGAGCCAAAGATTGTAAGTGAATAGTTAAAAGTAATTAGTAAATAGTTAAAATGATTAATTACATAGGAGAGATTTTGTTGCTCGTAATCTAATAATCACTTCACTATATAACCATTTGCTAAAGAGACTATTCACTAAGGACTACTAACTAATCACTAAAAAATATGCTAACAATAATAGATAAATACATCCTAAAAAGATATTTAGCCACGTTTGCCGTGATGTTGTTGTTGTTTATACCTATTGGAATTGTTGTTGACGTATCCGAGAAGATCAACAAAATGCTGGAAAATAAAGTTCCGTTTTTAGAGATTGCACTCTATTATTACAACTTTACAGTTTATTTTGCAAATTCTCTTTTTCCTATATTTTTATTTTTATCAGTCATCTGGTTTACATCTAAACTGGCAAATGATACAGAGATTATTGCTATCTTAAGTTCGGGAATTTCATTCACCCGCTTCTTGAGACCCTACATTATTGGTGCTTCAATTGTTTCTGTCTTTGTCTTGTTAATGGGTTTTTTCGTTGTTCCTGCAGCCAGTGAAGGTTTCAACAACTTTAGATATACCTATTTAAAAGGTGGTGGAAAGGAAGCTATGCGTGGTGATAATACGGATGTGTACCGCCAAATTAGTGATGATGAATTTATTTATGTAAATAGTTTTAACACCGAATCGAAAACGGCTTTTAATTTTTCATTGGAAAAGTTTAAAGACCAAAAGTTAGTCCATAAAATTACTGCCTCAAGAATAAAATATAACATAAAGGACAGCACCTACACGATGTATGATTATACTAAAAGGACAGTAGGTGAATTGAATGATAAAATTGAAAAATTACCACAAAAAGACGCCGTTTTTACTTTTGATTTAGAGGATTTAACACCTGTTGTTTACATTGCGGAAACGTTAAGTTTGGGGAAATTGAATGCATTTATCGAAAAAGAAAAAGAACGAGGCTCGTCTAATATAAATGTATATCTCGTGGTTTTGTATAAGAAATACAGTGTTCCAGTATCGGCATTTATCCTTACTATTATTGCTGTTGCCGTATCTTCGATGAAAAGAAGAGGAGGAATGGGAACGAATCTCGCCATAGGAATTGCGCTTGCTTTTGCCTTTGTCTTTTTTGATAAGATCTTTGGAGTTTTAGCCGAAAAATCCAGTATTCCCCCTATGTTGGCCGTTTGGTTGCCTAACATTGCCTTTGGGATTCTAGCCATATATTTATTACGAAATGCAAAACGATAATTTAAAAAGTTATTTAAACCTCCATTTAATTGTTTTTATTTGGGGTTTTACGGCCATTTTAGGTGCCTTAATAAGCATCACCGCAGACGCTTTAGTTTGGTATCGCATGTTTTTTGCTGGTATTTTTCTAGCTTTGTTTTTGATCTTCAAGAAAAAATCATTTAAAATTCCGTTAAAATCTTTCTTGAAATTAATTTTTGTGGGCTTGCTTATTGCGCTGCATTGGATCTTATTTTTCAAAGCCATTCATGTATCTAACGTGTCCATTACACTTTCTGTTTTTTCACTGGGCGCTTTTTTTGCTTCTATTTTAGAACCGATTTTTTATGGTCGAAAAGTGCTCTGGTACGAAGTGTTCTTTGGATTGATTATCATCGCAGGTTTGGCCTTGATTATGAAAGTCGAAATAAATTATTTGGACGGAATGATATATGCTTTGGCGTCCATCATATTAGGCGTTTTATTTACTTTGATGAACGGAAAACTGATCGCTGATCATGATCCTTCTGTGATTTCCTTCTATGAATTTTTGGCTGGCGTGGGCTTCATTACAATTTACTTTTTATTCGAAGGTAAGTTTACTGCAGACTTTTTTATTTTGACAACTAACAATTGGATTCTAATTTTGGTGTTGGCTTCAATTTGTACCGCTTATGCCTTCACGGCCTCGGTAAAAGTAATGCAGAAATTGACCCCGTATACTGTGATGTTAACCACTAATTTGGAACCTGTTTACGGCATTGTTTTAGCCTATTTCATCCTAGGGGGAAAAGAGAAAATGAGTTTCGAGTTTTACATTGGAGCACTAATTATAGTGCTTACCGTAATCCTAAATGGTGTAATTAAACACTATCAGAAGAGTAAAACGAAAGAAGATACTCCAACTTTGTCAAAGTGAATTTTTACACATAAATAGAATATTTACCTTTTCGAACGATTTAAAATTTTATATTTGTGATTCGAAATAAAAACAAAAACGCAAAAATCCTATGGAATATTTAGATTTTGAGCTTCCAATAAAAGAACTAGAAGAGCAGTTAGACAAATGTCTTATTATTGGTCAGGAATCAGATGTTGATGTAACGAATACTTGCAAGCAAATCAACAAAAAACTAGAAGAGACTAAAAGAAATATTTATAAAAACTTGACTGCTTGGCAGCGTGTTCAACTTTCCAGACATCCAAGTCGTCCGTATACAATGGATCACGTTCGCGCTCTGTGCGGGGATACTTTTTTGGAACTTTTTGGAGACAGAGGTTTTAAAGATGACAAAGCCATGATAGGTGGTTTAGGAAAAATTGATGGACAATCGTTTATGATTGTGGGGCAACAAAAGGGATTTAATACTAAAACGCGTCAGTTCCGTAATTTTGGTATGGCCAATCCAGAAGGATATAGAAAAGCGTTGCGATTGATGAAAATGGCAGAGAAATTTGGCATTCCTGTTTTGACTTTGATTGACACTCCTGGTGCTTACCCAGGATTAGAAGCCGAAGAGCGCGGACAAGGAGAAGCCATTGCCAGAAACATATTTGAAATGATTCGCTTAAAAGTGCCTATTATTACTGTAATTGTTGGTGAAGGAGCTTCTGGAGGTGCATTAGGAATAGGGGTAGGTGACAAAGTATATATGATGGAAAATACTTGGTATTCTGTTATATCACCAGAATCATGTTCTTCTATTCTTTGGAAAAGCTGGGAATACAAAGAACAGGCTGCTGAGTCGTTGAAATTGACTTCGGCTGACATGAAAAAACAAAAATTAGTAGATGATATTATTCCAGAACCTTTAGGAGGAGCTCATTATGATAGAGAAACTGCCTTTAAAACGGTAGAGCAATATATTATGAAAGGATTTAATGAGCTGAAAGAGTTATCAACAGAACAATTAATTGCCCAAAGAATGGATAAGTACAGTAAAATGGGCGAGTACAAGGAATAAATTTTTATGAAATGAAATTTAATCCGTCTCGTTGACAAACGAGACGGATTTTTTTTGGTTATAAACAAAAAATAGTTAGTTATGAACAATTATTTGTAACAACTCAAAGACTATCTTTTTTTAATTTTCGCTACTTTCGCTTTATGGAAAACTTCAGAAATATTAATCCTGTTAAGGTTGATAAAACTACAATAATAAGCCTTGAAAAAGGAAAATTGCAACCACAGGTTCTCGATTTAGAGGAGGCTGTGCTGGGTGCCATGATGATTGATAAAAAAGGAGTTGATGATGTAATTGACATTTTACAGCCCGATGCTTTTTATAAAGAAGCACACAAACATATATTTGAAGCTATTGTTCAGCTGTTTACAGAAACACAGCCTATTGACTTATTAACCGTTTCTGCGCAACTCAAGAAAAATGCCAAATTAGAATTGGCAGGGGGTGATTTTTACCTCATTCAGCTTACGCAAAAGATATCGTCTTCCGCACATATTGAATTTCACTCTAGAATCATTTTACAAAAATTTATTCAACGCAGTTTGATTCGGATTTCAACAGAAATTATTGAAGATTCTTATGACGAAACAACGGATGTTTTTGATTTATTAGACAGAGCCGAGTCTAAATTATACGAGGTTACACAAGGAAATATCAAACGAAGTTCAGAAACGGCCCAAAGTTTAGTTTTGCAAGCCAAAAAACGAATTGAAGAAATCGCTGGACAAGAAGGATTGAGTGGAGTAGCTACCGGATTTGATAAATTAGATAAGATTACTTCTGGTTGGCAACCAAGTGATTTAATTATCATAGCGGCAAGACCTGCAATGGGTAAAACTGCATTTGTACTTTCTATGGCTAGAAATATGGCTATTGATTTTGGAATGCCCGTTGCTTTATTCTCGCTGGAAATGGCATCGGTTCAGTTAATCACCCGTTTGATTTCTTCGGAAACTGGTTTGTCTTCGGAAAAATTGCGTACCGGAAAACTGGAAAAACACGAATGGGAACAATTGAGTACCAAAGTTAAAAATTTAGAAAAAGCCCCATTGTTTATTGATGATACGCCTTCGTTATCGATTTTTGATTTAAGAGCTAAAGCCAGACGTTTAGTTTCGCAACACGGAATCCGAATTATCATTGTCGATTATTTACAATTGATGACTGCCGGAGGAAATGGTAAAGGAGGGGGAAATAGAGAGCAGGAGATTTCTACAATATCCCGAAACTTAAAGGCATTAGCAAAGGAGTTAAATGTTCCTGTGATTGCCCTATCTCAATTGTCACGTGCGGTTGAAACGCGTGGATCCAGCAAAAGACCGTTATTATCTGATTTACGTGAATCTGGAGCGATTGAGCAAGATGCGGATATTGTATCTTTCTTATACCGTCCCGAATACTACAAAATTGACGAATGGGATGATGATGAAGCATCTCCAACTGCTGGTCAAGCAGAAATAATGATTGCAAAACACCGTAACGGTAGTATTGAAAATGTTCGATTGAAGTTTATTGGACATTTAGGAAAGTTTGATAATCTGGAAGATTACAGCGGTGGCTATGATGATTTACCATCCAGTATGAATCAGGATGACAATCCTTTTATAACTAAAAATTTACCTTCTGCTAATGATGCTTTTGGAAGTAATTTGAATGACCCAGATGATGACAGCGACGTTCCTTTTTAGAAAGTGATCTCGTTTTAAAATAAAGTATTAAAAAGCCTAAATTAGTAATCTAGTTTAGGCTTTTTAATTTTGTAATGTTAGGATGTATTTTGTTAAAACAATAAAAAATAGTAGTTTAGCTGATGATTTTTTAATTAATAAATAGAGTTAACCAAAACCAAAAAATAGATGTCACTAGAAACTGCTTCTGAAAACCAAAAACAAACAAAAACGGTAAATGCTATTCCATTAAAAACGGCACAAAAATGGGCCAAACGTTGGACTAAACGAGAAGGGAATTACAACAAACACCATCATGTGAATGCTTTTTTGATTCCAAAAGTTGATTTACTGGAAGTATTAGTAGAAGGAGTAGATGCCGTGAGAGCTTATATTGGAGTAGATGATGCAGGCGTTGAAAAATTAATGATTGTAGGAACAAAATTTAATCCAGAAACAGGAATTTATGTAGATATGATTACTGTTGGGGTTGGAAATTCAGCAGGAGCCGAAGATGACATTTATGATTTTACAGCTCCATGTCCAACCGCATGTGATCCTTCTAGTCCTATGATTCAATAAATTTTAAATGATAAATCTGTTTATAAATATTGGGTATGTTTTTTTATTAATAAATTTAATATTATTTATTAAAGGCTTTTCAATAAGAGGGAAAGCTTTTCGTGTTTTTACGTCTTATTTATTATTTGTTTTCGTAATTCAAATTACATCGGGTGTTTTTTTTTATTTTGCAATAAATAATCTTTTCCTATCTCATTTTTATTTTGTTGGGCAGTTTGTTTTTTTAAGTTTTTTTTATTTAACAATTATAAAAAATAGTTTTCAAAAAAGAGTAATAGAAAGAGGATTGGTTTTTGGCTTATGCCTTTTAGGCATTCAATATGGTTATAATCCCAGTGTGTTTTTTAGATTCAATTTGTTTGAAATTTTTGTCACTTCATTTTTGCTTATCATTTTTGCAACATTTCATTTGTATAATTTATTAGGTAAAAATAAGGAGTTTTATTATGTCAATTTAGGGATTTTGATTTACTTGTCAGGAAGTACTGTTTTATTTTTAGTTGGAAATTTAATGACCTCCTTAAGCCCTAAGCTAAATAAAATCCCCTGGATCTTAAACGCAGTTTTATATATCGTATATCAAATTTTTATTCTTGTAGAATGGAATAAAAGTTTTTCTAAAAAAGAAATCAATACTGCTCTATGAAAGTAAATACGCTACAAGAAAGTGAAATAATTGAAATACTAATTTATAGTTGTGTCGTTTTTCTTTTAATGGGATTGGTTTTAGTCTTATTTTTCTATTTTTCGAGAAAGAAAATCATTCAAAAGGAATTAGAAAAAAAGGATTTAGAAATTCAGTATCAAAAAGAACTTTTAAGTGCCGTTATTATTACTCAGGAAGAGGAACGCAAGCGTATTGCACAAGATTTGCATGATGACATCAGCTCAAAACTGAATATTGTTTCACTGAACTCTCATTTATTGACCACGCCTAATTTATCTTCAAACGAGATTCATGAAATTACAGCAAACATTATCAATCTCACTGGGAAAGCTTTAGATAACTCAAGAAAAATTGCGCACGGCTTATTGCCTCCCGTTTTAGAAAAATTTGGACTTCATGCCGGTGTCGAAGAATTATGTTTGGAGTTTAGCAGTTCTAAAGCTGTAAAAGTAAATTATGAAAACAAAACTACATTTGATATCAGAGACATTGATAGACAATTGCACGTTTTTAGAATTTTGCAAGAGCTAATGAATAATTCACTTCGACATGGAAAAGCCAATAGTATCGCTGTTCTTTTTGAAGAAAGTAATGGTGTCAAAAAATGTACTTATTCAGATAATGGAATTGGTTTTGAAATGAAATCCGACGCAAATAAAAAGGGCTTAGGAATGAAAAATATAGAAAGCAGAATTACTTTTTTAAATGGTAAAATGACCTTGGAGTCAGCAATAAACAAAGGAGTTTCGGTAGTTTTTAATTTTTAAAAATGAATAAAACGATAAAAATAATACTGGTGGATGATGAGATTCTTTTTAGAAAGGGAATTTCATTTTTGTTGAGTCGTGAAAAAAATATTGATATTATTTTTGAAGCTGCTGATGGAGAAGAACTAATTGATTTTCTTCAAAACAACAGAAATAATCATCCAGACATTATAATCATGGACTTAAAAATGCCAGGAATAAATGGTGTTGAAGCGACAAAGATTATACATGCGGAATTTCCAAAGCTTAAAATTATTGCTTTAACGAGTTATAATTCTAAATCTTTCGTTGCAAATATGATAGATGTAGGTGCTGTTTCCTATCTAATAAAGAACGCGACACCTTTGGAATTGATAACTACTATAAATGAGGTTGCCTTAAAAGGATTTTATTACACAGATGATGTCATGAAAATTATCCAAGATGATGTCCTGACCTCCAAAAAGACAAAAAGTATTTTTGATAATAACTTTCTAACTACTCGAGAGATGGATGTGCTTAAACTCATTTGCTCTCAAAAAAGTACAATTGAAATTGCAGAAGACCTTTTTATAAGCCCACGGACCGTAGAAGGACATCGGAATAATCTACTATTGAAAACCGAATCCAGAAATATAGCCGGATTAGTAGTCTATGCGGTTCAAAATGAAATTATGGTATTTGATCTTTAATAGTAGGAGTTAAAAAATAGTGTTGTTCCAGAAAAATAAGTTAAGATACATTGCCGATTTTTTCTATTTTTTCTGTGTTTTTGAACTGTATTGTATATCCTTTAAAGTCCGTTTTTAAAGTCCTTCTTAATAAGTTTTTAACTGCGCTCATTCCACCAAAATCACGAAAATATAACAATAAAAATTTTGATGTTCTAACTAATTTCAAGGTAGAATCCATTTGAGTTTCTGAGTGAATGAAATCGTGGGTAACCTGTTTTAACTGTTTTTCTATATTTTCACAATCATAATAGTCAATTAAAGTATTTTCTAATGTAATACTCCGTAATGCAAAGTGAATTCGGTAGTCTAACTGATTTACAGATAGCATTTTTATTGCATTAGAGTAAAATGGATTGGTAAAAAATCCAAATCCTAGTTTAAATTTTAATTTCCGTAAAATACCATGCTCAATATCATCTAATGAAAATTGAGATCGTGCAATTTTTATTCTTTTCCATTTATAGATAGAGAGATGATCTGGCGTATCTTTTGAAATAATGAGGTAAAACGCATTATAAATATTAATCCAAAAAGTCTTTTTCAAATCATCAGTGTCTAAACTCTTCTCTAGTTTGGATTGCCGAATATAAAAGAGTTGTCTTCTCAGCGAACTTGTATCTTCCTGAGATTTAGCAATCAGTAGAATTTCCTGTAACAGAGAAGTATGATAATTTTTCAAAATATTTTTTTTTTAAATCAACTATAAACTAAGTTGTTGATAGCAAAGAGTGTAAAAGAGGATGATGAGAATTACTAAAAAACATAATCCTATTTTTTTTAATACATTCATAAGATTTAACGGGTCGTTGTTTTCGTTTGAATTCATTGTTAAATATTTCATGGTGGATGATTAAGGGATATCTGCAAATTTATATTTTAGATATAGTTTGGCTATGCGTATTTTTACGTGTTTTTACTTTTAAAGTCGCTTTAATAGTTGATTTAAAAGTTAAATTTTGATTATTTGAAGCACGTACTTTCTATCTTTGATTTATATAAACTATTCTACTATGTTCAAAAAAATTATATGTCTTTTAGTTTTTCTATCGGTAATAGCTGCTAAAGCCTCTTTTCTTTTGGTTCCAATGGATGAAAGTACGCAGCAAAATCACTTAAAAGCATATGGGATTACCTTTTGGTGTTTGGAGAAGAATTACAAAGCGAGCTGGTTACTAAATTACCGCGGTGGATCTTTTTTGCTTCCTGATGCCATGGAAATTCGAAAGGAATGCCAGATTCGGGGAGTTAGTTTTGAGATTATCTCAGATGCAGAACAAGTTTTAATATCAAATGAAATCGCTAGTCCTTCACAGAATATGGAATCCGTAGTATTGGAAAAAGCACCTAAAATTGCTGTGTATACACCCAAGGGAAAACAACCTTGGGATGATGCAGTCACATTAGTTTTGACCTATGCCGAAATTCCTTTTACCCCTATATATGATGAGGAAGTGTTGAGCGAGCAGCTTTTACTTTACGATTGGTTGCATTTGCATCACGAAGATTTTACAGGACAATATGGAAAGTTTTATGGGGCTTATAAAAATGTGCCATGGTATATCGAGCAAAAGAAAGAGTCCGAATCATTGGCTACGAAATTAGGCTACTCAAAAGTATCGCACGAAAAAGGAGCTGTAGCCAAGAAAATTAGAGATTTTGTAATTGGAGGAGGATTCATGTTTGCTATGTGTTCTGCAACGGATAGTTTTGATATCTCTTTAGCTGCAGATGGTGTTGATATTTGTGAAGCCATGTTTGATGGAGATCCAAGTGAGGGAAATTACCAAGCTAAAATGAACTATGGTAGTTCTTTTGCCTTCAAAGATTTTACTTTGGAAAGAAGGCCTGAGCAATATGAATTTTCGGATATTGATATGACTTCAAAAAGGCGAGTACCAATGGAGAAGGATTATTTTACTTTGATGGAATTTTCTGCAAAGTGGGACCCAATTCCAAGTATGTTGTGTCAGAATCACACCCAGTTGGTGAAAGGATTCATGGGACAAACTACTGCATTTGATGCTTCTTTAATAAAGTCCAATGTGCTGTTGATGGGTACTTGCGAGCTGAATGGTGAGGCACGTTACATTCATGGCCAAAAAGGGAAAGGCATGTTCACCTTTTATGGAGGACATGATCCAGAGGATTTTCAACACCAAGTTGGCGATGCACCCACAGTTTTAGATCTGCATGCTAACTCACCGGGTTATCGCTTGATTTTAAATAATGTTCTGTTTCCAGCTGCTAGAAAGAAAAAGTTGAAAACGTAGTATGTAAAATAAAATAGTAATGTTGCGTTTTTAATTTTTGGTGAAAGCGAAATGTTCCGCCAGTAAAATTGGCAAAAATGCCAGCAGGCTAGTTTCAGAATGAAAGCATTAAATAATAGTTTACCATGCTAATTTTAAAAATAAAAGCGACTTTTCACAGTCGCTTTTATTGGTAATAAGGAATTCTTTTAAATAATTCCGTGCTCGTTTTCTTTGTCTAAATATTCTTGTACGATTTCAATTGCGTTGGCAACTACGTCGCTCAAAGCGGTAATAAAACTTCCTTCCTCAGCACTATTTATGGCGTGTTTAATGGCTTCCGTCTCTTTGGGAATTATCTCATAGGTTACTGATTTTCCAGAACTCTTTATTCCTTCTAAAATTAATTCTATAATCTCGTCTTCTGTTCTTCCTCTCAGGTATTTTTCTTGTCGGATGATAATGTGGTCAAACATTCGGGCTGCGATATTGGCACATTCTCTGATGTCCTCGTCACGTCGATCCCCAACACCAGCTATGATTCCAATTTTTTTGGTCGCATCTACACTTTGCAGGTATTCTTCAACACCTTTGTAGCCTGATGCATTGTGAGCAAAATCGATAAGGACTTTAAACTTTTTGAATTCAAAAATATTCATCCTTCCTGGAGTTTGTGCGGCACTTGGAATAAAAGTTTGTAGCGATAAACTAATATCTTCTGTTTTAAAACCCCATAAATAACTGGCTAAAGTTGCCGCAAGCACATTAGCGATCATGAATTTTGCCTTTCCACCTAAAGTTAGTGGAACGTGAGTGGCGCGCTCAATTCGAATTTTCCATTCTCCTTTTTTGATAGTAATGTATCCGTTTTCATAAACGGCAACGGTTTTTCCTTCAGCACAAAGCTTTTTGATGAATTCACTGTCCTCATCCAAACTAAAATAAGCGACATTGCAGTTCAGGTCATTGCCTAATTTCACACAATGGGGATCATCACCGTTTAAAACAGCCCATCCATTTTTTCTGATACTTTTTACTACAGTGGCTTTTACTTTTGCCAAATCCTCTAAAGTATGGATGTCACTGATACCTAAATGATCTTCCTGAATATTAGTGATAACTCCAATGTCACAAAGACTAAAGCCCAAACCAGAACGCAGAATTCCGCCTCTCGCTGTTTCCAAAACGGCAAATTCTACTGTTGGATCTCGTAATATATATTCAGCACTAAGAGGTCCTGTAGTATCTCCTTTTTCCATCATGTGGTTTTGAACATAAATCCCATCTGAGGTAGTGAATCCTACTTTAAAACCATTATTTTTCACAATATGGGCTAAAAGTCGGGTGGTGGTGGTTTTACCATTCGTTCCTGTAACAGCAATAATAGGAATTCGACATGATTTTCCGGGGGGATACAGCATGTCAATTACTGGGGCGGCAACATTTCTAGGTAATCCTTCAGAAGGTGCGAGATGCATCCTAAACCCTGGAGCTGCATTGACTTCCAGAATTACACCACCATTTTCTTTTAAAGGTTGTGTTAGATTTTCAGCCATTATATCGACTCCACAAACATCGAGTCCAATTACTCTTGAAATTCTTTCAGCAAGAAAGATATTTTCCGGGTGCATCATATCAGTAACATCTACAGAAGTTCCACCAGTACTTAAATTGGCAGTAGATTTTAGGAAAACAATTTCACCAATTCTTGGAATGGTTTCCAATGTATAGTTTAGTTTTTCCAATAAATCTTCAGTATCCCTGTCAACATCGATTTGAGTCAATACATTTTCATGTCCATATCCTCTTCTTGGATCTAAATTAGTAGTCTCAATTAATTGCTGAATAGTATCCGTTCCATTTCCTATTACATGAGCAGGAACTCTTTTTGCGGCAGCCACGAGTTTATTATCGATAACCAATATTCTAAAATCGAAACCGGTTATGAACTTTTCGACAATAACACGTTTGCCATACACTTGTGCAAAAGACAACCCTGAAACAGCATCTTCCCAATTGGTAACATTTATAGATGCTCCTTTTCCATGATTACCATCCAAAGGTTTTAATACAATGGGATAACCAATCTTTTTTATAGTTTCAGCCAGTCCTTCTTCGTCAGTACAAATGCTTCCATTGGCAACAGGAATAGAAGCCATGTCTAACATTTTTTTTGTTTGCTCTTTGTTACAAGCAATATCAACGGCAATGCTGCTGGTTTTACAGGTGATTGTTGCCTGAAAACGCATTTGATTAACTCCATATCCAAGTTGTACTAAAGAATTTGTTCCAAGACGTATCCAAGGTATATCTCTGGAAACAGCTTCTTCTACAATACTTCCCGTACTGGGTCCAAGTCGCACACGTTCGCGAATTTCACGCATTTTCTGCAAGTCGGCATTCAAATCATATTCTGTTCCTGCAATTAGGGCTTCGGCAATGGCAACTGATGATTCTGCAGCAAAGAGACCCACATTTTCTTCGGTATAACTAAAAACGACGTTGTATGTTCCAAGAGTTTTCGTTTCTCTAGTCCTTCCAAAACCGGTTTCCATTCCTGCAAGAGATTGAATTTCAAGGGCAATATGTTCGATTACATGTCCCATCCAAGTCCCGCGTTCTACTCTTGAAAAGAAACCGCCACGGCAACCTTCAGAACAACGGTGTTCAATCATTGAAGGAAACATAGCTTCAATTCGTTCTTTGAAACCGTCTATTTTATTGGTTGGAAATTGTTCCATTTCCTCCAAATCCAAACGCATTTGGATTAATTTTTTTCTTTGAATACTCCAGATATTCGGGCCACGAAGGGCTTGTACTTTGATTATTTTCATAAAATGGAAAAATTATTACTTATATAAAAAATGGTTGAATTTAGAAGTGTAGTTCCAAAGTATCAACCTGTATTGATTTGAAAAAAAGTAAAGTACATTCTATTCAATCCATCTAAATGCACTACACTGCTCCTAAATTAAAGTTTTTTAGAATAGGAATCAAAATTTATTTTTAAAATCAAGTGAAACGCTTCGCGTGATTTGTTTAGCGTACCCCAATTGTTTTTTTTGAATGAATTTTATGATTCAGGACTAATTCATAAAAAGTAAAATTTTACACGAGGTTAAATGCCTTTAAATTCAATGTCAAATCAAGTAATATAGGGCAGTAAATAACGTAAAGACTGTCTAAGATACAATCTTTTGTAAGTGCTATCATTGCTAAATAATTAAAAAAAAACGCAACTTCAAAGGCTCTTTTTATCTTTTTGGTTATTTTTACCAAATGAATATATTAGGAAAACTTATAATAATAGGTGGTGCGGTAGATAAAGGGAGTTTTACAGAAACCAATTTAGATAAAAATGCTGCAAACAACTTAAACTTCTTTGAGGCTGGCATTTTAAAAAGAATCATAAATGAATCTAAACACAAAGAGAAATCACGGATAGAAATTATCACCACAGCTTCAGTTATACCAAAGGAAATCGGTCCTGAATATGTGAAAGCATTCGAGTACTTGAATGCTAAGAACGTAGATATACTTACGATCGAGAGACGAGAGCAAGCTGCTGATGAAGAGGTTTTGGCTCGGTTAAAAGCAGCAGATATTGTGATGTTTACAGGAGGAGATCAATTGCGATTATCATCCATTCTTGGAGGGACTCCTTTTCATGATATTTTATTGGATAAATACCATAATGAGGAATTTATTTATGCAGGAACTTCGGCTGGAGCTGCGGCAGCATCTAATAACATGATTTATCAAGGAAGTAGTTCAGAAGCTTTATTGAAAGGAGAAGTGAAAATCTCTAGTGGACTGGGATTAATAGATGGTGTGATTATCGACACCCATTTCGTTCAACGTGGCAGAATTGGCAGACTTTTTCAAGCTGTTGTTGGCAACCCTAGAATACTTGGAATAGGTCTTGGAGAAGATACGGGTTTGTTGATTACTAATAATCGAGAAATGGAAGCAATAGGTTCTGGCTTGGTCATTTTAGTTGATGGTCGCGAAATAAAAGATACTAATTTAACAAAAGTTGAATTAGGGCAGCCTATATCCATTTCACATTTAGTGACTCATGTTATGAGCAAATTTGATACTTATAACCTTGAAACGCATAAAATGCACATTCAATCCTCCCATTATTTGTAATAGTTAAAAAGTACCGATTTAAAATTTTCAATCAATTATGAAGCTAATTATTCATGGTGGTTTTTTTTCAGAATCATCAACCAACCCCGAAACTAAAGTTGCTAAACAAACAGCATTAGAACGAATTGTTAAAGATTCCTATGAATTTTTAAAATCACATTCAGCTTTAGAAACCGTAGTGCATGCCGTCACACTTCTCGAGGATGATGAGTTGTTTAATGCGGGAACGGGTTCTCAAATACAAAGCGATGGGAAAATTAGGATGAGTGCCGCCATTATGAATGGCGATACGCAGAGAATGAGTGGTGTAATTAATATTGAAAAGGTTAAAAATCCAGTTCAGGTTGCTCAAATATTAATGCAATATGATGATAGAGTTTTGGGTGGAAGTGGCGCTACCAGTTTTGCAAGAGTACATGGTTTTCCTGCTTTTTCAACTGAAATTACACAACGTCGAGTGGAATATGAGGCGAAGCGTAAAGCAAATGGAATAGGAACGGTTGGATGTGTGGCTTTAGATTCAAATAATAAAATTGCAGCAGCTACTTCAACAGGAGGTAAAGGTTTTGAAATTCCAGGTAGAATCTCCGACTCGGCAACTGTAGCAGGGAATTATGCGAATGCATTTTGTGGCGTAAGTTTAACAGGCGTAGGCGAAAATATCGTTAGTAATGCTACCGCAGCAAAAATTGTAACGCGCGTTTCAGATGGTTTTTCGTTACAGGAAGCCTTTACTAAAACTTTTAGCGAACTTAAACCCTATGATGGTTTTGCCGGAGCGATTGCAATTGATGGTCAGGGAAATATGTGGCATCAGGATTCTCATCCTAGTATGGTTTTTGCCAGTTTTGATGGAGAAAATTTTGAAGTTTTCGACTAATACTCTTTGTTTAAAGAGCGTTTTACGTAGTGTGTCAATTCAAAGAAAATTCAAACCAAATTGGTATATGATCCGAAATTATTCTGGCCTCCTTTAACGTTGAAAAATTCTCGTAAAAGTGAATAATCCCCGAATTTAACGTATTGATTTTTGAAGATTTGAAATAGATATTGTCAAATTCCGAAGCGAGGCAATTGTCTTTTTTACATTCTTGTTTCAGTGACGTTTTCTGGTCAATTAGAAGTGACTCATAGCCCATTTTCTTCAAAGGAATAAAAACCGTATGCGATTGTGGACAATTAAAATCGCCGGTAAAAATTAAATTTAAAGTGGCGTATTCCTCCGGCAAAAATTTAAAGTATTTAATCTCCGTTTCAGGCTGTCTCTTTTGAGTAATGGCATGATAGTTAACTATTGTAAATTGTTTGCTGTCATATTGAAAGGTACAAAAATAGGGTTCACGGTCGATTTCCAATTGGTATTTTTTTTCCAGCCACGCTTTACCTATCTTTTTTACCTTACTCGTTTTCCATAGAAAAGCATAGCGTTCCGTTTTATAGGCGGTACTGCTAGTTGGATCACTAATTACGTAATCCCATTTGGCTCCTTTACGATTGAGTTCGTCTGCGAGCCTTGCTACTGCTTGTGGACCACCATGACCCGCTACCACTTCTTGAATAGCGATAATGTCATAATTTTTCATTGTATTGGCAATGTAGTTTATGCTTGCTTCTGATTTTGATTTGCCAAAGTTTTCAATGTTCCAAGAAAGAAGTTTGGTTTGCGAAAATCCAGAACAATACATTAGGAAAAGCAGGAGAGAAAGGAGCGATTTCATTTAATTGGAGGTACATATAGTAATATTCAAATTAACGCTTATTGTTTGATAAAAAGAAAATCTAAAGCCTTTAGTTTTTATGAAAATTTGTTTGAGCATTTTTGCCAAGACGGTAAAGCAAGTGAATGCGGTTGCTAAAAACTATGTTATAAAAATAACTGGAACTTGCTGTTTTTAATTGTCGATTCGGTAGTTATAAATTTGCTTCCGAATGTCGCTTATAATATCTAAAGTTTCGTGTTTTAGCTTTAGCGGGACTTTTTTTGTAAAGAAAACACCGTTTTTTAAACGTATTTTTAATGCATAACTTTTATAGTCATTCATTTTTACAATAAAGGTAACAATAAGTAGTGGTGGAAGAAAAAGCATTATTTCAAGGGATAAGTATAAAAGGCACAAAGTCGCAATTATAATTAAAAATAAAAATGGTACAAGTTCAAGTAGCGAGGGAAATTTATGAACAGAAATATAGATCTCATCTAATTCAGAAAATAAGATTGCTTTTTGGTCCTTATTCCTAGAACTTAAAATAAGTTTATTTTTTTCTAAACTTAGTTCATCGAATGTGTACTTTAAATTCATTTTTAGTATTGGAGTTGTTGAGTAATTTTGGTATTTTTTGATTTGCGGAAAATCCTTATTTTAAATTTTTTAGAATCTCTTTTTTTATCGGCTCTTCCAGATGTTATAGACTAAATAAATAATGCATGCTGCACCCAAAATCATTACTGCTATTTGTATAGAAAAGAATAGGTGATAGTTAAAAACGGGAATGTATTCATGTTTATTTTTTCACTTTATTTAAACGTTAGGTGTTGTTAATTTTCTTATTTTACCTAGCTGTATTATTTTAATATACTCTCACTAGTATTTTTGCGATACATCATTTTGCCTTTTTTGTTTCTAGAATATATAATGCTTTTTATAGTATCAGTTTCGTGCTGAATGAAAGCAGGTTTTGGAGTTTGATAAAATATACTGGAATCCTTAAATTTTCTATCTTTTTCTTCAAGCACATCATTTTCGAAAGTATTGTTCATAATCAAATCTGGTTCATCTACTTTAATATTAGTTTTGATATAGGTGGATTCCTTTTTGGGGATATATATTTTTTTTAGTGGAAGAGCAAATAATGCAATAAATATTAATACAGTTACAACAATAATTTTTCTCATGTCTTTGTTATTCACAGCAGGCGTTAACTATTTTCAATTGAATTCTCAAGATTTTTTGTAACTGCTTTTCCTTTAGTAATCCTTTTTTTTGTGCTTTACTCAGCCTCTTACTCAAGCTTTCGGATTTGGCTTTTAAATAAGGATATCTTGTTATGGAATTAGAATTTCCTTTCAGTGCTTTTTTATAGTGCTTGATGTACTCTTTTATGTAATTATCATAATCGTTTATTGTATTTGTCCATTTGTCAGGTATACTTTCCTCCTTTCTTATTTTTGACAGGTACAAGGGTGATTTTGTTTCGTTTTGCTTCATGTTCTATTTTTATTAGAATATTGGAACACATCAAAATTAGTAGTACTAAATCGGTTTAGTTTACGGGTAACCGTATTGCAGTAAAAATTAAATACATTGATTTAGTATGAATAATGTAAAATACTGTAAATAAGTGTTTTATATTTATAATTATTTAAAGTATTCTTTTTATCCAGTTGCTAGCAATCCAATCTGACAAGTGAGCGCTGCAAACGGCGTGTTCTAAATATGGATGTTGTAAAAATGTTTCTACTTTTTGAAAATTAGCCTTAGTTTGAGCAACATTATAATTTTCTAAAAACGCATTGCAAAAATCAGTTACATTCTTTTCATCTGTTTTATTGACGTAATTTAAATCAGGGGTTTCATGATTTTTGTTACTATCAACAGTTGTGGAATATCCTGAAAATGCTAAGTCATTTGTAGTAAAACGTGTCATTTGTATTTGATTTGGGTTTGAAGTCGTAAACCTAATACCTTTTAAATCTAGTTCTTTACGGAATGCCGTAAAGCATTTTTTATATTGTACCATCAGATATAATGGGATTTGAAGCAACAACAGAGCTGTTCCTAAACAGTAATGAAATAAAACCAAAACCAGGAGATGCTTTGCATAATTTATCTTCTAAAGATTTTAAACTAACCCTAAATCCTTAGTAATGGCTATTAAATGAACATTATTGTTGGCTTTAAAATAAACTTTTAGTTTGTTTATGCGTTTTTCTAAACTGCTATTGCCATTAGGAATAATTCCAGAATCTTTGAATTCAGTAGAAATATCCTCTACAGTTAATCCTTTGGATAAAGATTTTAACAGAGAAATATCATAGGATTCAATTTCAAAAAGGGTTTTGTCTCTTAAAGTTAGTGCTAGCTCGTTTGAAATTTTAACTTCTTCATTGTCATAGATGCGTTGAATTGCTGTTTGAAGTTCCTCGATGCTATCTCTCCCTTTGCAGACGTAGGCGTTAATTCCTAAATTATTAAAGAGTGATTTTATACGGAAAGACTTGTCTTCAATGGAAAATATGATGGTCTTGATATCGGGTTGTATTTTCTTTACCGCTTCTATAAGTTCTTCGCCGGAGGTCAATTTATCCTCCCGATGATCACTTTTAAATGATAAATCACTAATCATGATGTCGTAAGGTGCATTATCATGAATGGCTTTTTTGATTTTCAAAAAGGCATCATCACAGTATTTTGTGCTATGAATTTCTGCTATAGAAAGTTTTTCTAACGCTTGAACTACTGCGACACTGATTGTATCTAAATCTTCGGCAACTAAAACTTTGTTAAACATAATAATGTCAGTTATTTAGGGAATGTGATTTTTGTTTTAAATCTTTTGTTGGATTCAGTATCAAAAGTAATCGTTCCTTTTATAACTAGAATACGGTTTCCCACATTGTGTAGTCTATTTTTTAAATTTATTACTTCAAATGGGAGTCCGACCCCGTTATTACTGGACTTTATTTGTGATTTATTTTTTCAGTTTTTTTGAAAGTGAGGGCAATTAAACTACACTTACGGTGTTTTTTATGTTGAATAATAGCTATTGGAGGATACGAAATAGTATGTTTTTTTTAGTTTCTTGAAGAATGGAGCAATTGATAACTATGCTGCTCCCCAAAAAACGTACAACTTTTTGTGTGAATTTAAGATAGGATTAAAAACCTTAAATTAGCAGAATTATGTCAAGAACAAGAAGAG
>NZ_FRBU01000075.1 GCF_900142695.1 Flavobacterium xanthum
GTTATTTCCGATTTTAGCCTAGAAAATAGAAATGAAAACTTAAAAAACTATCTTAAGTTTCTAAAAAAGTTGCATCGCGAATAGGTCGCAGCATAAAATGAAGCTGTGGTTCAATTGCAGGCCCAAATCATATTGCGTAATTATACTATGCCATACTTAGCTAATGAATTTGGTTTCAATTCTGCGGAAGCTTTTTCTAGCGCTTTTTATAAAAAATATAAAATTAAGCCTACTTTTTTCATCAAAGCACTAGAAAAAGAAAAATAATTGTAACAGAATATCTGTGAGGGCGTTATGTTTTTTTTGACTATCGGAATTCCGTGAATTCCGACAACAACTTTTAATTTTTATAGTAACAATCAGTATAACATTTATACTTTTGCACTTCAACAATCAAAAACTGTATAAAATGAAAGCCGAAAAAAAACAAAAAGAAAACAAATCAAAGTTTAATTTAGAAAAAATGAAAGTAGCCCAATTGGATAATTTACATTTGATAAATGGTGGTGATAGTGCTATTATTGCAAATGGAGGCGATGATAAAACTATTACTCAGTCAAACAAAACAATGACTATAACCTTTTAGTTTTTTACAAAATTATGAAATCATTGATTCTATTATTTTTATTAGTTGCTATTTTAATAGGTTGCAGTTCGAGCAAAACTAGTACTGACTTAAATTTAAGTAAACACAACGGAGTTTCAATATATAAAAATTTAGATTCTTTGAATTGGTTTCATAAAGGGATAGATGAAAATGTTAATACAGGAATTTTTGTTAGCAAATGGAAAATGCAAAATATCCAAAAATTGCGTTCCAAAGAAATTATTGTTGCGATTATTGATTCACCTTTAGATATCAATCACGATTTAATAAAGAACAAACTATGGATAAACAAAGCTGAAATTCCTAATAATGGTCAAGATGACGATAAAAATGGTTACGTAGACGACGTTAACGGTTGGAATTTTATTGGAACAAAAGACAATGGATACTTAGTTTTTTCAAATTTTGAGTTTGTAAGGATCTTAAGAAAATGGGGGGATTTGCAAACCGACCAATTAGTTAAAAACGAAGCTGGAAATGAAAAGGAATATGATCGAGCACTAAGAAAGTTTAGAGAACAGCATGTTTATTACGAAAACTGGCTAAAATCATTAAAATATAGTGTAAAAACTTATCCATCCGCCAAAGATAGTCTAAGGCATTATTTTCCGAACGAGGATTATACCTATCAACAACTAGATAGCATGTATAAAAAACACAAAATCAATGATAAGACCTTCAGACAAAGAAGGGAAGATCTTGATTTTGATCTGGGTACAATGATAGCTTTTATGAAAGCAAGACTCGATTTTGGTGAAAAGTCATTAAAAGATGTGGAAGATAGCAAGCAAGAGGTGGACTCCATCTTAAATAAATCCTTAAACCTTAAATTCAATGAGCGCCTTTTAATAAAGGATAGCTCGGGTAAATTTGAGAAAGGCTATGGTAATAATAGACTTTCTACAAATATTGAAGGAAAAACAACTACGTATAATCACTCCACTAAAGTTTCCGGGATAATTGCAATGATTGTATCTGCAAACGTAAAGATAATGCCATTGGTAATTGCTTCAAACGGTGATGAGCATGATAAGGATATTGCTATGGCAATACGATACGCTGTAGATAATGGAGCTAAAATTATTAATATGTCATTCGGCAAAGAATTTGCTTTGAGCAACGATTTGGTTTACTCAGCTATGAAATATGCTGCTAATCACGATATTTTACTGATACATGGTGCAGGAAATGATAGCTTTAATGTAGATGAAAACCCTAACTTTCCAACAGATATCGACTTGCAGGATGGTGCAAAAGAAGTTGTAGGTAATTTTATAAACGTAGGAGCTAGCACTGCTATTAATGATAGCACCTTGGTAGCTTCCTTTTCTAATTACGGTAAAAAAAATGTAGATTTGTTTGCGCCAGGTGATCAAATTTATACATCGACCGGAGGTAACAGGTACGGTTATGACTCAGGTACTTCATTAGCAGCACCTATGGTTTCTGGAACAGCTGCTTTGATTTGGTCGTATTATCCTAAACTTAGTGCTAAGCAAGTTAAGGAGATTATTCTAGAGTCGGGTACGACTTATGATTTGAAGGTTTTGATCCCAGGCGGTGAAGGCAAAAAAGTCAAATTTTCTGAACTCTCTAAATCAGGGAAAGTATTAAATGTTTATAATGCTATGCAACTGGCAGAAAAAGTGAGTAAAAAGAAACGATAATGCACCACTATCAAATTCGTCCTTTTTCTTCACATGTTTTGAGAACCCCATTGTTACCGCTTTCTTTCTATACTAAAATAATGGAAAAGGAAGCGGTAATTAGCGTGTTTGAACAGCTGCAAGATTCCTTGGTGCATGAAGCACTGCAGCTGGCTTCTCCAGAACTAATTTTACTGGTAGAAAAATATTGGGAAAATCCCCAATCCTTATCCAATAAAAAGACAACAGCTTTAGCTTATAGTGTCTTGAAATACTGTGCAAGGATGGCATCGCGCTGTACTCCTTTTGGGTTATTTGCGGGTTGCACTGTTGGCGAAAAAGGCCAAACCACCAATATAGTGATGGACCATAAGGAGCTATTCCAACGCCATACGCAATTAGACATGCAATTTTGGATTGCTTTGTTACAAGAACTGGTGAAGCAAGAAGAAGTTAGGAACACATTGAGTTATAAACCCAATACAAGCCTCTATGAAGTAGGATCTTTTTACCGGTATGTGGAGTATCGTTATCAGGGAACCAAAAGACAACACAGTATTGCAGCACTACGAAAAACAGATCTTTTAACGCTAGTGTATCAAAAATCAAGACAAGGAATTACGATTGAGGCTTTAATTGAATTGCTGGCTGATGATGCTTCTGAACGTGATGATGCTAAAGATTTTGTAAACCAATTGATTGATTTTCAGTTTTTAGTGAGTGATTTAGACGGTGCTTTAACCACAAAAAACGAATGGGATAGAATAAACGCTATACTAGCACGCGTTCCAAATTTTGAAAAAGAAACCACTTTTTTTCAAAGACTTAAACGCCAAATAGAAAGTTTAGACTTTGGACTTGTTCCTAAACCTACTGCTTATACTGCTATAAAAAATGTACTGACGGAAGCCAGAGTGACTTTTGATAAAAAGTATCTTTTTCAAACCGATTTGACAACTGCGGCTAGTGTAAACACACTACATCCAAAATTACATCGTCAAACGCTCGAAGCTTTGACGTTTCTTAATGGCATACAAAAAAACACAAAAGACATACATTAGAAGAATTCATAAAGGCTTTTTTACATCGATATGAGGGAAAGGAAATGCCATTAGCCTTAGTGTTAGATACTGAAATTAGTTTGGGTTATCCGGTATCATTACAACGAAATGACACGCACGAGCTTTTAGAAACTTTATATTTTAAAAACCAAAATCAGACTGACACTCAGCCTTGGACTACGTTTGACCGAATAGTAGAGCAGAAATTACAAACTTGTAAACAACTACAGCAAAACGTCTTAGAACTAACAGAAAAAGATTTTCCAGATTTTGATTGCAACTGGGAAGAGGCGCCTATCACTTTTTCAGTAATTATTGAATTATTAAAGGAGGATGTAGTAGTTTTAGAATCTTCTGGTAATGTGAGCGCTGCAAAGTTGTTGGGTCGTTTTTGTAATGGAAATGAAGCTATAGCAACTCTAACTGCCGAAATTGTAGCAAAGGAACAAGCGTATGATCCGAATCAGATTAAAGCAGAGATCGTTCATATTCCTGAATCAAGAACCGGAAATATTTTAAAAAGACCCCCTTTACGTCTTTATGAAATTCCATATTTATCGCATTCAGGAGTAAGCGAAGCGTATCAGATAGGTCTTGACGATTTGATGGTATCTATACAAAACAATACCATTATTTTGCGTTCCAAAAAGCACAATAAAATAATAGTGCCTTGTTTGTCCAATGCGCACAACTACGCTAGCAAATCCTTACCCGTATATCATTTTTTGTGTGATTTACAGGGTCAAAATGACAAGCCTATTTACAGCTTTGATTGGGGCGTACTTTTTTCTCATTACGATCATTTTCCAAGGGTAGTTTATAAAAAAGTAATCCTCTCTAAAGCCAGATGGGTAGTTACTGCCGACGAAATTTCCTTTTTAGCTCAACAATCTGAAAATGTGTTTTTTGAAGTATTTAGCAAATGGAGAACAGAAAGAGAGTTACCGCAATGGGTAAATTGGATACAATTTGATAATACGTTGTTATTAGATTTTGATAAAGAGTTTGGTGCAAGATTATTAATTAATGCGGTAAAAAAACAACCCAAAATTATATTAGAAGAGTTTCTGTTTATGGAGAATTCAGCGGTTAGCGGTGCAGCACAACAAACGTATACCAATCAGATAATTTTATCCTTTTATAAAGAAAAAGTCACGTAATGAAACACTCCTTACGAATGTCATTAATTTTTGGTGAATTCTGATTAACCAAAAAAACACAATAAATTTTAAAAGATGAAATCGCCGTTAGGAAAAGGTTTGTTGAAAACAAACACCTATAAATAAAAGGCGACCCGAGCGAAGCGAATTGGCGAAGCATACTATTTATGACCACTTAAAAATAATTTTTACATATATGAAAAGAGAGTTTTGCCTAGGAAGTGAATGGTTGTATTATAAAATTTATACCGGTGTAAAAACAGCAGACTTACTTTTATTGGAAGAGTTTGCTCCTATTATTGAACAGTTAAAAGCTCGGAAGGTAATCGAAAAATGGTTTTTTATTCGGTATAACGATCCTGATTCGCATCTTCGTATTCGTTTTTTAGTAACCAAACCAGAAGGTATAGCTACCATTATAAGTTCATTCCATCTTGTTTTTGAAAAGTTATTGGTCAACCATTTAGTTTGGAAAGTACAAACGGATACTTATAAGAGAGAATTGGAGCGGTACGGAGAGGCTACCATGGTAGATTCTGAGACTTTGTTTGGGTATCTATGCTGCTCCCCAAAAAACGTACAACTTTTTGTGTGAATTTAAGATAGGATTAAAAACCTTAAATTAGCAGAATTATGTCAAGAACAAGAAGA
>NZ_FRBU01000071.1 GCF_900142695.1 Flavobacterium xanthum
ACCGGATTCCCAGTGTAAAAGTTTCATCTGATTATTATTTCGATTGATAAAAATGAACACTTCCCCACTATGTGCAACGCGTCCTAATTCATTGGCAACAAGACCGCACAAACCATTAAAACTTTTGCGCATATCGCAAACTTTGGGGTAGAGCAAAAAGGTATGTGAACTACTAAGGCTAAACACTAATATAGGTTTACTAAAGCCGAAAGTTCACTTAAATTATCCGTATCCACTCGCAGCACAACTCCATTAGGGTATACGATTTCGTATTTGTTTTCTAAAGCGAAAACTGGTTTTTTCAGTGCAATAAAACCTCCGCTTTGTGCTTCTTCATTTTTGCTTTTTCGTATCCAATAGCTGAAGGTTCCTAATTTAATACCTGCTTGATCGCAATACGCTTGTTGTGAAAGTCCACTTTGTTTCCAAGATTCAACTCGGGATAACATAAATTCATTTTTATTCATGTCTAAATTGTTTAGAACAAAACTACTACCTTAGGTTAATCTAAAAAATATGGGGTTCGTCGGGCGGATACTTTGCTACAATTTATGCGCATGGTACCGCTTTCTTTAATGTTTATCAAGATGATTATGACGAAGTATTCTTTGTAGATGATATCGCACATCAAACGGGACATATTATATTAACAACTTTGTGTAATGACAAAAAAGCGATATTTAAGAATGATGAAAATCAAAATATTGGAGAGATTTTAGAGCAAAAAGATCCTAGAAGTATTTATGTACTTTTGCATGCTTTTTATACTTATTATACTACACTTATGTGTTTGGATAATTGTTTGAATAACAAATTATTCAACGAAAAACAACAAATGGAAGCCACTGGGAGAATTGGTTTTTACCTAGGAAAATGTTCTCGTGACATTGAAATTTTAGAAGAATTAATCATCCATTTTAGTGGTATTGAGAATATCTTGACAGGAGCCGGTATCAATTTATATACTTTGATAAAATCAAAGTTTATTGAAGTTTTTGAAAAATGGAATCCCCTTATTAAACATTTCGATTATAGTAATCAACCGTATAATTTCACCTTTAAAAGTTTTGCTGAAATTAATACTAAATAAATCATTTTGAAAAAAACTATTCTTTTAATTGCTTTACATTTTGTTTTAATCACTTTTGGACAAAAGACAAAAGATATGGTAGAAATAACTAATAAAAACCAGGAGGCTTTGGTAGAGGAATTTGTCTCTAATTGCGCTGAAAAATACAATTACAATTATAATATGGCTGAATGGCAATCTTGTTTAGACGCAGGATTAAAAAATGACAGTACGGCTGCTTATTTATGGCAACAGAAAGCGATGCCCTACTTTAAAGCAAAAAAGTATGAAATAGGGATGCGTTATATTGATAAAGCCGTAAAATTCAATCCTGAAAGATGGCAGTCCTATAGAGCTTTCATTAAGTGTGTTTTTGCTAAAACTTACAGTGCAGCCATATTGGATTTTGAAGATTGTAAAAAACGATTTGGTAATGGATATGTAATGGATCATACCTATAATTTTTATATTGGTTTGTGTTATTTACAGCTTAATGAATATGCTAAAGCTGAACAACTTTTTAAGGAATATATAGATGATATTTTTAAAAACAGGGAAGGATTGGAGCATCCTACGGCTTTATTCTATTTTGGGATTGCAAAATACGAACAAAAGAAGTTGAATGAGGCTATCATTGAATTTGATAAAACCTTAAAGATTTATCCCAATTTTTCGGACGTGAAATATTATAAAGCCATTTGTTTAGCAAAATTAGGAAAAGTTGAGGAATATAAAGTGTTGATGAAAGAATCTGAGCAAGATGGTAGAAAAGGTTATACAATTAATGAAGACAATACCCTTTATGAGACCTATCCTTATCAGAAAAAATGGAAGGATTAAATAAATAACAATGATCATAAAAAGTAATTAATATATAATATTTAACAAAAAACATGACACTAAAACTAATTTTTTCAACCCTATTATTTTTGCTAACTTTTTTTACATTCGGGCAAACGAAGCCTTTAATTATTCCATCATATATCAATTTACCAAAGGACACCTTGGCTGCTAATAATCTGATTAAATCATTAAATGGATTTTTAAGTCTTAAAGAAATGCCAAACAAAGCAAACCCTTTTGTACTAAAAGAGGACTTATTGGAAACTTCCATACTGCTTGACGAGATGAAAGGAATTGAGAAAAGTGGAAAATATAAGGATGATAATTTTTATAAAGGATATTTAACAAATGTGGTGCAAATTGACAATGTCAATTTTTTAATTCAATTTTCATACATTGGTATAAATGAAAATGTACCAATTCTGTTGGCCAGTTTTGAGGTTTTAGCAAAGCAGAAAGAGAATCAATTTTATTTTTATTCTCCTTTGAAACGCAATACTATTTCGTGGCAAACCAAAAAAATAGGCAAGTGTACTTTTCATTTCAAAAACACATTAAACTCGAAAAAAGCATCAGAATATATAAAAGCAGTAGCCGCTTTTGACGATAAATTAGAAGCAACAAGCGGGCAAATCGAATGGTATGGTTGCGAAGATTTACCCGAAATTTTGCAGACCATCGGTGTAAAATTTAAGTTGGATTACAACGGTCGAGTTTCTAGTACATTTAATGCTAATGAAAACAATACTATTTTATTGGTAAGCGGTGCGTCTAACACTACTTTTGATTCTTTTGATCCACACGATTTATGGCACGACCGTTTACGTAATGTGCTTTCACCAAGCATCACTAATAAGCCAGTTGATGAAGGTTGTGCTTATCTTTATGGGGGAAGTTGGGGGATTAGTTGGGAACAAATTTTAAAAATATTCAAAGATAAAGTAAGTTCTGATCCCGCTTCAGATTGGTTAACACTGTATGAACAATTTTACAACTTTGGTGAAAGTAAACAAAACCATTTAGTGGTTAGTTACGTTATCAATGCTTTAATCATTGAAAAAATTGAAAAAGAAAAGGGGTTTGCTGCGGTTCTTGAACTCTTAAGTTGTGGTAAATATGAAAAAGGGAATGAAAATTATTTTAAAATACTTGAAAAATTGACAGGAATCAACAAAAGTAATTTTAACCATAATGTTTGGATTTTGATTAAAAAGAGTAAAGCATAAATGATAAAAAAAGATTTTCCGCATTTCAAACAGTTAGATAGTAGAGATTGTGGTCCAACTTGTTTAAGAATGATTGCCAAACATTACGGTAAAACTTTTTCGAGAGATTTCTTGAGAGACAAGGCCAGTATTACCAAAATTGGCGTTACTATGGCTGGTATTGCTGAGGCTGCCGAGGCTATTGAAATGCGTACCCTCGGTATGCGAATTTCAATTGAAAGTTTGGTAACTGAGGCTCCTGTTCCTTTTATAACACCCTGGAGACAAAAACATTTTGTAGTAGTATATAAAACCACAAAAACAAAAATCTATGTTGCTGATCCCGCACAAGGTTTATTACAGTATTCACACGGAGATTTCAATAAAGCATGGACAAACACTACTGATGATACAGGTTTCGTATTGCTATTAGAGCCTAATGTACAGTTTTACGTGTTGGATGAAGATAGGGATAAAAACAAAGGATTTTCGTTTTTGGTCCCGTATTTCAAACCATATAAAAAACTAATTCATCAGTTGTTTGTGGGTTTGTTGGTGGCGACTGTTATTCAGTTTTTGTTACCTTTCTTGATGCAATCAGTTGTAGATATTGGCGTGAATAATCGGGATATTCCTTTTATCTACTTGATTTTGATTTCGCAATTGGTATTGATATTGTCTCAAACCGTGGTTAGTATTTTTAGGGAATGGTTACTTATCCACATTACGAGCCGCTTTAATATCAAAATGATTTCGGATTTTTTGTTCAAAATGCTAAAACTTCCAGTTTCGTATTTTGAAACAAGAAATACAGGTGAACACTTGCAACGTATTACAGATCATACACGTATTCAGAATTTTGTTTCTTCATCAACTTTGAACATGGTTTTTTCTATGGTTAGTTTTGTTATCTTCAATGGCATTCTGGCGTATTATAATCTGAAAATATTTCTTGTTTTTATGGTTTCGGCGGTTCTTTACGTCAGTTGGACTTTTTTTTTCTTAAAGAAAAGAGCGGAATTAGATTATAAAAGATTTGATGAAACGTCTCAAAGTCAAACCTCATTAATACAAATAATTAATGGAGTCAAAGAAATAAAAATTAATAACTCACAAAGGAAGAATCGATGGAAATGGGAGTATACGCAAATCAGTCTATTTAAAACATCATTAAGTACATTAAAACTGGCACAATATCAATCGATTGGAGCCACTTTTATCAATGAATTGAAAAACATTGCGATTACTTTTCTTTCTGCCAAAGCGGTTGTTGATGGCGAACTGACACTTGGGATGATGGTGACGATTCAATATATTGTGGGACAACTGAATTTACCTTTAGGGAATTTTGTCGCATTCATACAAACTTGGCAAGACGCAAAAATTAGTTTAGAGCGATTATCACAAGTGCACTGTAAAGAGGATGAAGACGACTTGAAGTTGAATAAAGTTAAAGAATTAACTGAAAATAAAACAATAGAAATTAAAGATTTGTCGTATAGATACGGTGGAAAATCGACACCTTTTGTTTTGAAGAATATTAATTGTTGTATACCGGAAGGTAAAACCACCGCCATAGTGGGAGCAAGTGGAAGTGGAAAAACTACTCTCATGAAATTATTGTTGAAATTTCATGAGCCAACAAAAGGTAGTATCAATATAGGATCAGTTGATTTAACACATATTAACAATGATTATTGGCGTTCTAATTGCGGTGCTGTTATGCAGGATACTTTTATGTTTAATGATACTATTGGCGGTAATATCTCTGAATCTGAACAAAATGAAATTATTGATAGAGACAAATTAAACAATGCCGCATTTGTTGCCAATTTGGATAGTTTTATTCAAAAATTACCAAATAAATACAATACGGAACTTGGAACATCAGGTATTCGATTAAGCGGTGGTCAGGAACAACGTATTATGATTGCGAGAGCAGTATATAAAAATCCTTTTTATGTTTTCTTTGATGAAGCAACTTCGGCACTTGATGCCAACAATGAAAAAGTAATTATGCAAAATTTAGATACTTTCTTAAAAGAAAAAACAGCTATTATTGTAGCTCATCGTTTGAGTACAGTAAAAAATGCAGATAATATTATTGTTTTAGAAGACGGGGTTGTTGTAGAACAAGGAACTCATGGAAATTTGACAGAGCTAAGAGGGAAATATTATGAATTGGTTAAAAACCAATTGGAATTAGGAAATTAGTATGGAAGAATTGAATGACGGATTGAAAATTTATAGTGAACAAGTAAGAGATGTTCTTTCAGACCCTCCTCTAGCTATTTTAAGATGGGGAAATACATTATTGTTAGGCTTTGTGATTATCTTGCTTTTACTATCCTGGTTTATTAAGTATCCAGACATTGTATCTACCGAAATTGTAATTACCACTACAGTTCCTCCAGAAAAATTAGTAGCCAGAACGTCAGGAAAGATAGAAACATTACTTGTTGATGACAAAGGTACAGTACAAGAGAATAGCCCTTTGGCAATTATTCAAAATACAGCTAATTATAAGGATGTATTTTTGCTTAAAAGTATAATAGAAGATTATTCACAAGGGAATAAATTTGACTTTGAAAAGTTGAAAGATGCACAACTAGGTGATATAGAAAGTACTTATGCTCTTTTTCATGCGGCTTATATTGCAAATAAATTAAATTCTGATTTGCAGCCTTTTATAATGGAAGGGAAGGCGCAACGTTCAGAAAATTTACAAATTAGGGAACGTCTCAGCCTTTTGCTACAACAAAAAATAATTAATGAAAGTGAATTACAATTACAAAAAAATGAAGTGGATCGTTATGAAACTTTGTTCAATAAAGGCGTCATATCAGCTCAAGATTTTGATAATAAAAAATTAGGATATCTACAGGCCCAGAAAAGTTATAAAAACTTATTGAATAGCATTTCACAATTAAAATCATCCTTGATTGATAACAACAAGAACAGTAAAGGGATAATAATTAATGGAACTAAAGAAGAAGTCAATTTAGAAAGCAGCAAAATGCAATCCTTTTATCAACTGAAAAAAGTGATAAAAGATTGGGAATTGGCTTATGTTATTCTATGCTGCTCCCCAAAAAACGTACAACTTTTTGTGTGAATTTAAGATAGGATTAAAAACCTTAAATTAGCAGAATTATGTCAAGAACAAGAAGA
>NZ_FRBU01000046.1 GCF_900142695.1 Flavobacterium xanthum
GTTATTTCCGATTTTAGCCTAGAAAATAGAAATGAAAACTTAAAAAACTATCTTAAGTTTCTAAAAAAGTTGCATCGCGAATAGGTCGCAGCATAAACATCTAATCCCTACGATCGTTAGTTTTGGAATCTGTTTTAAACCACGACAGCATTTCTTTTAGATTCGATACAAACAAAATTCCGGTTTCTATGCTACTGTCTTCTTTGGAATTATTTCGTTTTTTATTGTAGATGGTATCCAGATTGATGACTATGATTTCTTTATTGTTAGCTGTCGGTAAATCCTGTGTTTCAACAAAATCCATAGTCTTATTTACCTCATTTGCCAATGTTCCATGAGGTTACTTCACAATTCTGATTTTAGTAGTGTAGGCAGTTTTAATTTTTCTATTTTGTTTTTGGCAATAAGATAGATGTAAACAAAAAGTCCGATCACATTTATTCAAGCTACAGCAGAGTATAATTGTAAATTTCGATTTTTTTCCTATTTGCAGTAAGAGCGTTTGATTTAATGTTTGAATTGTTATAAGAAGAATAGACATAAATCGATAGTAGGAGTAATAAAATCGGGGAACGTAACATTTATGATAATAGTAATTTGCAGGTTATAAACAAGTAATTTGGTTTTATAATTACTTTTGGGGCAGTAGTATTCGAACTGTTTCATCTCTAGGACTAGCAACTGCTGATAAACTGTTAATCGTCGATACAAGTACGAAATGAGATTGTTTTTTGAATCTTTCGTCGATATCTTCCGTATCATTTGTGCATGAAGTAGCTCTAAAATAAAAAAACCCATTCGCGTTGGCGAATGGGTTTTATAATCTGAAACAAGTTCAGATAAAGGTAAGTAAGTAATCTAAATTGTGTTGATAAAACGTTTATTTTACTTTATTAAGTATTGCTTTGAAAGCTACTGGGTGGTTCATAGCTAAATCGGCTAGAACTTTACGGTTCAATTCGATGTTATGCTTTTTTACTTTACCCATGAATTGTGAATAAGACATTCCTTCCAATCTGGCTCCAGCGTTGATACGTTGAATCCACAAAGCGCGGAAATTTCTTTTATTCACTTTTCTGTCACGGTAAGCGTAGCACATTGCTTTCTCTACCGCATTCTTAGCAACTGTCCAAACGTTTTTACGTCTACCAAAGAAACCTTTGGCTTGCTTCATTATTTTTTTTCTTCTTGCTCTTTTTGCAACTGAATTTACCGATCTTGGCATAATTTTATTGTTTTTTTGTAGCAGGCGGCTTGAATTGAATCAAAAGCACTTAATGGCCATACTCCAAGGTTATTTTAAATTGTTTTAACCTAAAGAATTTAAAAAAGTGTTCAGTTTTCAGATTTTAGTGTTCAGTTAGAAACTGCTTACTAAGAGCTGACGACTGATTACTAAATTATATAATTCTTAATTGTTGTTTGATACTTTTCATATCTGTTTTGTGAACTAGCGCAGAGTGTGTCAATGCTAATTTACGTTTTTTAGACTTTTTGGTCAAGATATGACTTTTAAAAGCATGCTTTCTTTTAATCTTTCCAGAACCAGTAACTTTAAAACGTTTCTTGGCGCTAGATTTGGTTTTCATTTTAGGCATTTTTTCCTAGTGTTTTAATTTATTCTTACTTACTTATCTTTCCACTCCCCAGTCCTCCCCGGTGGGGAAGGAGCCGAGAAGTAATATTTTTATTCTCCCTTGAATTCTTGCTAGAGTTTCTTGTCCCCTCCGAAGTAGGGGTTGGGGGAGGATTTTATTTCTTCTTCTTAGGAGCAATGAACATAATCATTCTCTTTCCTTCAAGAACTGGCATCGCTTCTACTTTACCAAATTCTTCAAGATCTGTTGCTAATCTTAATAATAAGATTTGACCTTGATCTTTATAGATAATCGAACGTCCTTTAAAGAAAACGAATGCTTTCAATTTAGCACCTTCTTTTAAGAATTTTTCTGCATTTTTTCTCTTAAACTCATAATCATGCTCATCTGTTTGAGGACCAAAACGGATTTCCTTAACGACTACTTGTGTTGATTTCGCTTTTAGGATTTTATCACGTTTCTTTTGCTCGTAAACAAATTTTTTATAATCCATGATTTTACAAACTGGAGGCTCAGCATTGGGCGAAATCTCAACTAAATCCAATTCAAACTGGTCAGCTAATCTTAAAGCTTCTGATAGTTTAAAAACTCCAGGCTCAATATTTTCACCTACAAGTCTCACTTCTTGTACACCACGAATCAGACTATTAATTCTGTGTGCATCTTTTTTTTCTACGCGAGGTTGGTAACCTCTGTTGCTTCTTATTGCTATGACTTTATAATTTAAGTTAAACTGTAAATACTTTTAATGTTTTATTTATTTCTTCATTTACAATAGCAACAAATTCTTCTATTGTAACGCTGATATTTCCTTTTCCTTCCTGACCATGACGACGGATAGAAATTGTTCCATTTTTCTCCTCTTCTTCACCAACAATCAGCATAAACGGGATTTTTTGCATTTCTGCATCCCTGATTTTCTTGCCTATAGTCTCATTTCTGTTATCAATCAGGGCGCGAATTTCGCGATTTTCTAGCAAATCTAAAACTTTTTTCGCATATATTTCATATTTTTCGCTTAAGGACAATATTATAGCCTGCTCAGGCATTAACCACAGTGGGAAATTTCCCGCCGTGTGCTCTAGCAAAATAGCAATAAAGCGTTCCATAGAGCCAAAAGGAGCTCTGTGAATCATTACTGGTCTGTGCAATTCATTGTCAGAACCTTTATAAGTTAAATCAAAACGCTCTGGAAGGTTATAATCGACTTGAATAGTTCCTAATTGCCATTGTCTGCCCAAAGCATCTTTAACCATGAAATCCAATTTTGGACCATAGAAAGCAGCTTCGCCATATTCAATAACCGTGTTTAAGCCTTTATCTGCCGCTGCACTGATGATCGCATTCTCCGCTTTTTCCCAGTTTTCATCAGTACCAATGTATTTATCTCTATTTTCTTTGTCTCTTAATGATATTTGAGCCGTGAAATTTTCAAATCCTAAAGAACCGAAAACGTAAAGTACTAAGTCAATTACTTTTTTAAATTCTTCGTCTAATTGATCTGGAGTACAAAATATATGCGCATCGTCCTGAGTAAACCCTCGCACCCGAGTCAAACCGTGTAATTCACCACTTTGTTCGTATCTATAAACCGTACCAAATTCAGCATAACGTTTTGGTAAATCTTTGTAGGACCATGGTCTAACATTATAAATTTCACAGTGATGTGGACAGTTCATCGGTTTTAATAGAAACTCTTCTCCCTCATGCGGTGTACTTATAGGTTGAAAACTATCAGCACCATATTTTGCATAATGACCAGATGTTACATACAATTCTTTTTGACCAATATGAGGGGTTACAACTTGCTCATAGCCCCCTTTTTTTTGTGCTTTTTTCAAGAACTGTTCCAATCGATCTCTTAATGCAGCTCCTTTTGGTAACCATAATGGCAATCCTGCACCTACTTTTGCTGAAAACGCAAACAATTCAAGTTCCTTGCCTAGTTTTCTGTGATCTCTGCGTTTTGCTTCTTCAAGTAATACTAAATATTCTGTAAGGTCTTTTTGTTTTGGAAATGAAGTTCCATAAACACGAGTTAGTTGTTTGTTTTTTTCATCACCACGCCAGTAAGCTCCGGCAACACTCATAATTTTCATTGCTTTGATAATTCCAGTATTTGGAATATGACCACCGCGGCATAAATCAGTAAAAGTGTCATGATCACAGAACGTAATTGTTCCGTCCTCAAGATTGGTAATTAGTTCTGTTTTATAAACGTTGTCTTTGTATAATTCCAAGGCATCCGCTTTTGATACAGGACGTAATTTGAATTCATGTTTTCCTCTTGAAATTTCAAGAACTCTGTCTTCAATTTTTTTGAAATCTGCGTCTGTAATTTTATGATCTTCAAAATCTACATCATAATAAAAACCATTTGCGATTGCAGGTCCTAGCGTTAATTTGATTCCAGGATACATCTCCTCAAGAACCTGTGCCATCACGTGCGAAGTAGAATGCCAAAATGCTTTCTTTCCATCAGCGTCATTCCAAGTGTAAAGAATAAGATTTCCGTCCGTCGTCAATGGTGTACTGGTCTCAATTGTTGTACCACTAAAAGAAGCTGAAATCACATTTCTAGCAAATCCTTCACTAATGCTTTTAGCAACATCCATAGGTGTTACACCAAGAGCAAACTCTTTAATTGACCCGTCGGGCAAAGTAATCTTAATCATTGTTTGATATTTTAAGAATGCAAATATAGAGCATTACAAAAACACAACCAATATATATGTAAGGTTTGTTAGTCTAAAGCTTGTAATCTAAATTAGTTTGTAAAAATCAATGTTGTTTACCTAAATGATTCTAGATCTTTCAAAGTAGGAACTCAAAAAAGGACTTCCAATTTAATCGCGTGTCGATTTTAAATTTAACTCTATTAATAACAAGGGTCTATAAATCTATTTTCTTTAATTCCTTATAATTCACATACAAACGACGCAATAGAATTCCGTATAATAATCTGTAAAACAACCATAATAAACCAAATAATAAAAGGCTGATCAGGAGTAAAATACCTATTGTAATCGCCATTACCTTGTTGTTTTCGGCGATTTTCTCTTTTAAGACCTCCATTTCAGGATTGTAAACAAATGCAATGATGAATCCAATTATCAAGCTAAATACTAGCATTGCTAGATTGTACCAAACATAATATTGAACTGTTTTGCGTGTTTTTAAAATATCCTTCATCAATTGTTTGGTAGAAGCAGTTGTCGATATTAGAATATAATTTTTGTAAAATAAATAAATAAAAACTAATATGACTGCATAATTAGCATAGTTCAACACCTCAAAATAAGGAATGAACTCGCTATGTTGTATTTTTTCTAAATACTCATCCGAATCAAAACAAACGCTAAGACAGGTCCATAATAATACCTCTAAAATACTGATGATCAAAATCCACTTCACAATCGAAGATGATTTTTTATGAATCATTTTATAAATTTCGATTTCTGATACTTGTTCAAAAGAATGATCATCCTTCTGCCAGTCTTTCTTTAATAAATCCAGCTCTTTCATATTCCTAATGGATTTAATATTTTTTTTAATTTCCCTTTTATCCTATTCATTTTTACTCTCGCATTTACCTCACTAATTCCCAGTGTTTCCGCTATTTCGTGATAATCTTTGTCCTCTAGATACATAAAGATCAGCGCCTTTTCAATATCATTTAGTTGGTAAACTGCCTTGTACATTAGCTTTAATTGTTCCTCTTCTTCATAATCATATTCCACATCATTCAGAAAATGTTGGCGACCTTCAAATTCTATCGTGTATATGGATCGTTTTGTTTTTCGGTACAAAGTAATCGCCGTGTTGAGCGCGACTCGGTACGCCCAAGTAGAAAACTTACTGTCTCCCCTGAATTTCGGAAAAGCCTTCCACAACTGGATTGTAATTTCCTGAAACAAATCCTTGTGCGCATCATCGCCATTAGTATACAACCTACAAATCTTGTGGATTATATTCTGGTTTTCCTGCAGCTGTTTTACAAAAGATTGTTCTAGATTTTCACTCATAGTATATACGTTAGTAAGTCAATACTGGTTTTTGTTACAATGCTTCCTTTTTTTTGGAGCACAAAAATTTTCACTTCACAAAAAAAGAGTCGTCCCGCTGTACATTTCAATCTTTTTTTCTGAAAAAAAATCAGAAAAAAAAGGATTTCCACTTCTATCGGGGCTAATTTACCCATTTTGTATTTCACAACAACAGTTGGTAAATACAAATTGTCAAATCACATTCCTACTTTTACAATAAACGACTAAGGGCTATCAATGGAGACTTTACAAAATTGTAGTTTGAAAACCAAAGTTTCACTATTAACAGTATTCAGTTTTATTTAAGTGTGAAAAGAAGGAGAAAAGGGTTTAAAAAAGCCTTTTATGAATTTCATAAAAGGCTTTTGATAAGTGTAAAAAAGTATTATACTATTTTTTACATTCAGAATAATCAACATTAAAAGTATATTTTTTATCGCTAACTTTTTTAACAGCAGGATTATTGATGTGATCTGGTTTATAGGCTGCACCAGTCCCTAAATCTACTCCAAGACCCAATAATCCAAACGATACAACGCTTAAGATAAAGTTTCCAGTTCTAAAAGCAGTATTAAAAGTTTGTTTTTTAGGATCGCAACCTTCTTCTTTTAATTCTACGTTTAAGGCTTTATTTCTTGGAAATAATGCGGTAACTTGTCCGTCACCCATTTTTTGGCCATCAACGTAAATTGCTGCGTTTGGTCGGTCCTTGGCAACAATTGTACCTTCGTACCTACTACCACCAAACATAACACCACAGCTATTTAGCAAAACAAGCATCGATAAGGAGACCACAACAACTGAAATTCTTTTTTTCATAAGGCAAATATTTTTTTGGTTATACTTAATTAAGTAGCTAAAATAGTAATAATTGAATCGTAATTACAAGTGTTTTTCACCTTTTTTTTGTTGTTTGGTGGCTATTTACCGAATTTATTTTAATTTTATAATGTAAGTCATTGGTAGCTAATTTCTTAAATCTTTACTAACTTTGTAATTCATCATTCTATTTTAAAAATGAACATCCCAAATTCAGCTTTACCCAGAATAGTAATTATAGGAGGTGGCTTCGCAGGAATTGCATTGGCCAAAAAGCTAAAAAATAAAAAAGTTCAGGTGGTTCTTTTAGACAAGCACAATTACCATACTTTCCAACCTTTATTATATCAAGTAGCTACTGGCGGTCTGGAAGCCGGTTCTATAGCCTACCCAATCCGAAAAGTAATTCAGGAATACGATGACGTTTATTTTAGGCTCACCAATGTTCAAGAAATAGATACTACAAATCAAAAAGTAATTGCTGAGATAGGCGAATTAAGTTATGATTATTTGGTGATTGCTACCGGCTCGAAGACCAATTATTTTGGCAATAAAGAAATCGAGCGCAACAGTATGGCTATGAAAACAATACCGCAATCGCTCAACATACGTAGTTTGATTCTTGAAAACTTTGAACAAGCCGTTTTAACAACTGATGTAGCCGAACAAAACAGCCTTATCAATTTTGTGTTGGTTGGTGGCGGACCAACAGGAGTAGAGCTTTCTGGCGCTTTGGCCGAAATGAAAAAAGCGATTCTGCAAAAAGATTATCCCGATCTTGATATTGCCAAAATGGAAATTAACCTAATTCAAAGTGGCGACCGTATCCTGAATACCATGAGTGAGAAATCCTCACAAGCAGCTGAAAAATTTCTTGTTAGTTTGGGTGTGAAAATTTGGAAAAACGTCCGAGTTACGAACTACGATGGACGAACGATCACCACTAATTCCGATTTAACCTTTGAAACCGCAACTGTTATTTGGACTGCAGGTGTGCAAGGTGCTATTGTAGCCGGATTAGATGCACGATCTTTAGTAGAAAAGGTAGAGCGCATCCTAGTAAACGAATTCAATCAAGTAGTGGGATATGAAAATATTTTTGCTGTGGGTGATATTGCCTCGATGGAATCTGAAACCTATCCGCAAGGACATCCTATGATGGCACAACCGGCCATGCAACAGGGGGAATTATTGGGGGAAAATCTGGTAAAATTAATTCAAAATAAGCCCATGGAAGCTTTCGAGTATAATGATAAAGGTTCTATGGCAACAATTGGAAGAAATAAAGCAGTTGTCGATTTACCCAAGTACCATTTCAGTGGCGTTTTTGCTTGGTTTGTTTGGATGTTTGTACATTTATTTTCACTAATTGGATTTAAAAATAAAGCAGTAGTTTTCTTAAATTGGGTTTATAATTACATTCGTTTTGACCGCGAGGGTCGTTTGATTATCAGACCGTTTAAAAAGAAAAGTTTTACCACGTTTACTAGTGATGAAATGTAGTAAAGGAATTCGTGTGTAGAAATGCTTTTTAGGACGTATCAAAAATTAATTTCAAACCTCGATATTAATTTGATAAAGTAAAGCTGATAACGCACAATAACTGGCCACGAACAGAAACTCCACAACAGCAAACAGAAAACCCAAAACAGAAAACAGATAACCCAAAACAGAAAACAGAAAACAGAAAACCCAAAACAGACAACAGATAACCCAAAACAGAAAACAGATAACCCAAAACCTAAAACTCTTTTCCCTTATAGTAATTTACCATCAAATTCACATATTTGTTATAACTCTCTAGGCCATCCTTTTGCTGGTTTATTTTGAGGAATTGATCATAAAAAGCATGGAACCCTTTGTCAATAATTGTGTCATATTGCTTCCAGAAATCTTCGCTTTCTTTGTAGTTTTTTAAAATTCCGGTATTGACCGTTTTTAATAATTGTTTAAAAACAGCCTCATCTCTCGCTTGCCAATTCCCTAAGCAATAGCGTAAAGCCATACTATAACCGGAATATTGAATGTATAAATCTTCATTTTTTATGGATGCTAGAAAGCCGATAAAGTTGCATTCACTTTCACTGGCAAAACCCATTTGGTGTGCCATTTCGTGGTTCGTAGTCATCGGGAAACTGTACATAGGCCCTAAATAATTAACTTGTGCTTCATTCGTAAATGGATTCAAGTACCCTCCAAAACCCATATAAGTTAACGGCAAACTGAACAATGATTTCTTACTACTTGGATTGCTGTATTCAAAAAATAGATGTTGTTTTGAAAGTGTTTTATATCCGTTCAGATTCATTTCAAAAACCTGCTCTTGCGAATAAGGGACGATGATTTTTAAGCTATCATTCTTTGTAATCTGCATTTGAATGGCATTTGTTCTAGCGATTAATTTTTGGGTAAAAATCAAAAGATCAGCATCGGTATAATCGCGTTCAATATTCATTTTTTCAAACAGCGGTTGGCGGTAATAATTTAAACCCCACAGTAAATGAAAACAAAAATAAAAAACCGACAGAAAACTTAAAATCGCTAAAACATTATTTTTCCAATCTGTTTTCCACGTTTTTCTTTTTCTCAGAAGCCACTTGAAACCCAATACAATCAAAATAAAGTAAAGGCAATCCCCTACGGAAAAAGGGATTCTCCCAAACGCAATTCTAGAATATTGAGAAAGAATAGGGTACAATCCGTTACTGTAAAATTGTTCCACATTTTCTGGAAAGAAAGGGATGATTTTCAGAATGATAATTTGGAACAATAAAAAGGAAGGGAGAATGTATTTGCGTTTCACGGAGTGTTTTTTCAAAATGTAAATATAATTACAATATCAATTAGTACCATAAGGAATTTAAACTTTGTAACTTTGAACTTTAAAAATAGTAAACTTCAAATATCAATAAATGAGTCAAGAAATAAGAAATTTAGAACCAAAAGCGCTGTGGAATAAGTTTGCCGATTTAAATGCGGTTCCACGTCCTTCTAAAAAAGAAGATAGAGTAATTGCATTCATGAAGAACTTTGGCGAAAGCCTTGGATTAGAAACTTTTGAAGATGATATTCGCAATGTTATCATTCGCAAACCGGCAACTGCTGGAATGGAGAACCGAAAAGCAATTGTGCTTCAAGGACATTTGGATATGGTGCACCAAAAAAATGCAGATACTGTTTTTGATTTTGATACACAAGGAATCGATATGTATGTAGATGGAGATTGGGTTCGTGCTCGCGGAACTACGCTTGGTGCTGATAACGGTCTTGGAGTTGCAGCTATCATGGCAATATTAGAAAGTACTGATATTCCGCATCCTGCAATCGAAGCTTTGTTTACCATTGACGAAGAAACAGGAATGACTGGAGCGTTGAACCTACAAGGCGGTATTCTGCAAGGTCAGATTTTATTGAATATGGATACCGAAGAAGATGATGAAATCGACATTGGTTGTGCCGGAGGAATTGATGTGACGGCTACTGCTGAGTACGATGAAGAGGAAACTCCAGAAGGTTCAGTAGGGTACACCATTACTGTAAAAGGTTTGAAAGGCGGACATTCAGGAATGGATATTCACAAAGGCTTGGGTAATGCGAATAAAATCATGAACCGATTGTTGTTTGATGGTTTTGATAATTTTGGTTTGCAAATTTCAGAAATAAAAGGAGGAAGTTTACGTAATGCTATTCCTCGTGAAAGTATGGCGAAGGTTATTATTGCAGAGGTGTATGATGAAGCTTTTGTTTTTGACATGCAGCAAATTGTTAACGAAATCAAAACCGAGTTTAAAACAACGGAACCCAATTTAGAAGTTGTTTTTGAAAAAATGGATGCAGCTGCTGCTAAAGTAATGCCAACAATTGCTCAGTTTTACTTTGTAAGATCCATGTACACTGCTCATAATGGGGTGTATAGAATGAGCGCTGATTTTGACGATCTAGTAGAAACCTCTAATAATATTGCCAAAGTAATTGTGGGAGACGGACAACTTACAGTACAATGTTTAACACGTTCTTCGGTTGAAACTTCTAAATTTGATTTGGCTAATGCCTTGCGTTCTGCTTTTGAACTTATGGGTTGTGAAGTGGAATTTTCAGGATCTTATCCGGGTTGGACACCCAATTCAGAATCAGAAATTTTAGATGTTTTAGTTCCAATTTACGAGAAACAAAACGGTGAAAAACCAAAAGTAGTAGCGTGTCATGCTGGATTAGAATGTGGAATTCTGGGAACCAATTATCCAGATATGGATATGATTTCTTTTGGACCAACCATTCATGGAGCTCACTCTCCAGACGAAAGAGCGAGTATTTCCTCTTCTCAGAAATTTTGGAAATTTGTATTGGAAATTCTAGCGACGATTCCAGTAAAATAATAGTTTAAAAACCATAGAAAAAGGCATAATTAATTTCCATTTAGGATTTTAATTATGCCTTTTTATTTATAAAATAATTTCTAATCGGCGGGTTCAGAGAGGTTGTTTTTCAAATGTTCACTATCCCAACTATGGTTTGTTGCTGCAATCTGCGAATATAGATCGCTTTTTAGTAACTGTTCCTGTAGTTCAATTTCTTCTTTAATAGTAATGAGGTACGCCATTTTATCATGACGTTTTTCAGCTAATTTACGAGTGGTAATTTCGTCATATTTTATAAATTGTCGTCCTTGTCTAGTGGCTGAATACTTGCGATGGCCTAATTCTACTAAGGCGTCAACACCCATATTTACAGCGCTGTATAATGTTTCTCTGTAAATATGCTCGACTTTATGATCGATTAGTTCATAAGCATCATTTCGATTTCGGGCACGGGTCAAGATTTTTAAGTGAGGAAAATGTTTTTTTAATGTTTCAATTACTTGCAAATTTACGGATGGATTGTCTATGGCTGCAATAAAAAGTTTGGCGTTTTCACAACCAGCCGCTTTCAGCAATTCCAATCGTGTTGCATCTCCATAATACACTTTGAAACCCATTTTTCGTAACAAATCAATTCGATCAGAATCATAATCAAGAATAGTCGATGTAACTTTATTTGCTCTCAATAAACGCCCTACTGTACTGCCAAAATGGCCAAAACCAGCAATGATAACAGGATTGTCTTCATCTATGAAATCATCATCTTTATTAATTTCCGTTACTTTTTCTTTGATTCTGGAATTGGGATAAATTATTCGCTCGTTTATTAGCAATAAAAAAGGAGTTGCAAGCATACTCATAGCGATTACCGCCATCACTTGATTTGCCAAAACACTAGGAATGATATTCAATTGCATGCAAAAACTCATGATTACAAAACCAAATTCCCCGGCTTGACTCAAACCAAAAGCAAACAAAAGGTTTTGGTTGATATTTTTTTTGTGAAATCTACTAATTACAAATAAAACTACAAATTTTACCAAAGTTAGGATGGCTCCAAAAATAAAAATGAAAAGAGGATTTTCAATAATTAATTGAAAGTTTATTGATGCGCCAACACCAAGGAAAAAAAGGCCTAAAAGCAACCCTTTAAATGGCGCAATATCTCCTTCTAATTCATGTCGAAATTCCGAGTTAGCCAATACAACTCCAGCCATAAAAGCACCTAGTGCAGGACTTAATCCAACCAACTGCATCGAGTACGAGACTCCAACTACTAGTAATAATGCAGAGGCAGTAAACAATTCTTGTAACCTAGTTTTTGCAATTATATGCAATAGCGGAACAAATACATAACGACCGGCAAAATAAATAGTCGATATAATCCCCAGAACAATTAGAGTTTGCAACCAGCTTGGAAATCCAGAAATTAAGGATTGTGGCGCATCACTTGTCACTTCAAGGTTTACAGTTGAAAGTAGCGGTAAAAAAGCTAATATTGGGATCACAGCGATATCCTGAAACAGTAAAACGGCAAAGGAGGAACGGCCTACTGATGTATTCAATAATCCTTTCTCTTTTAAAGTTTGCAGCACAATTGCCGTTGAGGATAAGGCGAGTGCTAGCGAAATGGCTAAGGCAGTTTCCCATTTCCAATCCATAAAAATAAGACATCCAACAAATAAAAGTACAGTGGTTCCTAGTACTTGAGAAGATCCCATTCCGAGGATGAATTTTCGCATTTTCCAAAACTTGCGGGGTTCTAGTTCCAGACCAATTAAAAATAGCATCATCACAACACCAAATTCAGCAAAATGCATAATGTCCTCACCTTCCTGACCAATAAATCCCAAAACATAAGGGCCAATTACGATTCCAGCCAATAAGTAGCCCAAAATAGAACTTAAGCCTAGCTTTTTAGCAATAGGAACGCAAATTACTGCGGCCGATAAATAAATGATTGCTTGTAATAAAAAATTGGTATCCATATTAAACTTGTATTGTAGCAAACCATTCGTTCAAATAATGGTATTGCAAAATGGTATCAGAATCCAAATCATTGTTTTCTAAATAGTCAAGTAAATAGCCATAAACTACTCCGTTTTTCTCATAATCTTCTTTGGCCATGTTATGAGTTCCATGAACTACAAAAGGAGGCAAGTAGAGCATGTTACATACTTTTGCCGTTTGATTGAACGGTTCCAGCAATTCAACAATACTATAACGATCACTCCCTGTTTCGCAATAATTCTCCTTGTCACCTCCAGTGGTAATGACCTGAAATATAATTTTGTCCTGTAGTGCTTTTCCTTTTTTTCCATACGCCCAGTTGTGTTCTAATACCATATCAATCCATTGTTTCATTAATGGAGGGCAGCTGTACCAATACATTGGATGATGCCAAATAATGATATCGTGTTGGCTCAATAGAACTTGCTCGTGCTTTACATCAATATCAAAGTTGGGATATTCTTCGTATAAATCATGAAAAGTGATGTTTTCTGAATGGGGAATATTTTCCACCAAAGCCTTGTTCGCGTGCGATTTTTCGAATAATGGATGAGAAAATAAGATTAAAATTTTATTTTTTGCCATAAAATTTAGTGGTTAACTATGTCTTTTTCAGAAATTTACAACTGCTTAATGTCTGATTTACAGTATTTTTTGACCTTTTTAAAATTATTGAAAGATATAAAATATTGTTTAGTATTTTTGATAGCAATTGGCTGAAAAGCTATTTTTTTACTTGTAGTAGCTGACAAACTGAAAATCCCGTCAAAATAATAAATCATTCTAACAGGATTTAATCTCTTTGGGTTTAATTCCTAGAAGCTTTGTTTCGATTTTTTTAGCCACAGATTCACAGATTTTCAATAATCTTTTTTAATCTGTGAATCTTTGGCTGTTATTTCGCTACTACTTCTGGGGCTCTGCCCCGAAGTAATTTATTTAAAGACATTCTTCGGTTTTTTAGGAATTAATCAGCTAGTGGTATAAAAGCGGTTAATCCATCTAATTGTTTTTTTGTTTAATTTTTGAAAAAAGTGGTCAATAGTTTTTTGCTTCCCACGACCCAAAGAATGTCATTTTTTTCTAAAATCATATTGGATTCTGGATTAAGAATTCGTCTTCCGCTTCTTTCAATTCCTACAATTAAGGCATTCGTTTTTTCCCGCAATTGAGAATCACGGATCGTTGCACCAATAAATTCTTCGTCTTTAAGTTCAAGTTGTTTTAAGATGATGTCCGTCTCAGAAATTTCAGGAACTTCTATTTCATTTTGATGCAAATAGGATTTAAATTCTTTCACTTGTTTGTCTGTTCCAATAATACAAATTTCATCTCCTGGAAATAAACGTTCATTTTTATTGGGGATATTAATCATAATTTCTCCTCTTTTGATAAAGGCAATATTAATACCTAATTGCTCTCTAATTCTGAGTTCATTCAGCGTTTTACCTGCAATATTTGAAGTTGGAGCAATATCAAATGTGGACATGTGCCCGTCCCAAGGGGTCAAATCACTGCGGCTTCTGATAACTTTTTTGATTTCTCTGGCATTTAAATTTTTGAGAAAGTGGCCTTCAATTTTATGATATTGTGCATTTAATTTTTTTGGAAAGACAAAGTAGATCACGACGGCCGAAATCAGTGATATAAAAGCGATTATTGGAGAGAAAAAGATATTCAATAAAAAGCCAATATAAAAAAGTGCTAAAAGCATCCGCATTAGAATCATCATCAAAATTGGTCCACGGTATTTGCGTTCCTCTCTTAGGATGGCTACTTCTTTGACAGCGACACGACGCAAGGAAAGCGCCCATAAAAAGGGAGAAATGATCACTAAAGTAATTAGTGCGCCAAATATGTTTGCAAAAGGAGATCCTTCTACTAATGGCAAAATGAATTTAGATGACAGCAACGTAACCGCAACAATAATTACGGAGTGAATCACGACTTGGGTCAAAAAAGCTCGGACTACTATTTGCCAATTGCTCACTAATTTAATCGATTGCGTATTAGCACTATATCGTTCAATTTTCTTGATCCATTTTCGCGGTAATTTTTTTTCAAGGTATTCGGAGAATGGAGTAGAGAATTTTACCATAAATGGTGTTGTAAAAGCGGTAACTGCTGAAACTGCCACTACAATAGGATAGAGAAAATCACTAGTTACATTCAATGTCATTCCAAGAGTAGCGATAATAAAAGAGAATTCCCCAATCTGTGATAAACTCATCCCAGTTTGCACCGATTGCTTTAAAGGTTGTCCAGCAAGTAGGGCTCCAATTGTTGAACTAATAGATTGACCTAGAAGCACTACCAATGTCAAAAGAGCCACGGGAAAGGCATATTCATACAACGTTTCTGGATTAATTAACATCCCTACTGATACAAAAAAAACAGCTCCAAAAAGGTCTTTTACCGGTTTAACTAAATGCTCAATGTGTTCTGCCTGAGTGGTTTCAGCAATGATGGATCCCATGATAAAAGCGCCTAGCGCAGGAGAAAACCCTACATTTGCAGCAAGAATAACCATCATCAAACATAAGGCAAGTGAGATGATTAATAACATTTCGTCCGTCAATATGTTTTTTGCTTTTTTGAGTAAAGTTGGGATAAAAAAGATTCCTCCTACGAACCATATTATTAAGAAAAAAATCAGTTTAAAAACGGATAAAATCAGTTCACTTCCTGAAAACTGCTGACTGACTGCAATTGTAGAAAGTAAGACCATCATCAAAATAGCGACAATATCCTGCACAATCAGGGAGCCAACGACAATTCCGGCGAATTTTTGAGTTTTTACACCAAGTTCTTCAAACGTTTTTAGAATAATAGTTGTAGAAGATATCGATAAAATGACTCCTAAAAAGAGGCTATCCATGGATTTCCATCCAATCCATTGTCCTACCAAATAGCCGAGCGAAACCATAGTAATGATTTGTGTTACAGCAGTGATAGAAGCGGTTCCTCCTACTTTCATTAATTTTTTGAAACTGAATTCGAGTCCTAAACTAAATAATAGAAATATTACTCCGATTTCTGCCCAAACTTCAACGCTTTTAATGTCTTTTACGGAAGGGAAAAAAGCAAAATGATTACCAGCTAAAAATCCGGCAATTAAATAACCCAAAACAAGTGGCTGTTTTATTAATCTAAATAATAAAACGGCTACTGCTGCTGTCATCAAGATTAATCCTAAATCTCTAATTAGGGGCTGTAAGTGGTGCGATACGTTTGCAACTGTTTCCGCGGTATTCATCGGCGTTTGCTTGTTTTTTAGATTTTTGTGTATTGTGGTAAGATATAAAAAAACTTTAATTTTAAAAGTATAATTAATACTAAAAACAGCTTTTTATGATTTTTTTAGCAACAAAAATCCCGTTGAAGAGAATTTATTGTTTCTTTTCAACGGGATTTTATAAAATCGAATAATTTTGTTAATCTATATTCCTAAGAAATTACTTGGTGTAATATGCATCAATTCAGCTTTGATTTCATCCGAAACGTCTAAAGTAGCAATAAATCCATGAATGGCATTTTTATCAATCGCTTCGTTGGTTCTAGTCAATCCTTTCAACGCTTCATACGGATTAGGATATCCTTCACGACGTAAAATAGTCTGAATAGCCTCAGCAACGACAGCCCAGTTTTTTTCTAAATCCTCGTGGAATTTCGGCTCGTTCAATAGCAATTTGTTCAATCCTTTCAAAGTAGCTTCAAAAGCGATTAAAGTATGTCCTATGGGTACGCCAATATTTCTTAAAACCGTGCTATCCGTTAAATCACGTTGCAATCTTGATAATGGCAATTTAGCTGATAGATGTTCAAAAATCGCATTGGCAATTCCTAAATTACCTTCTGAATTTTCAAAATCAATCGGATTTACTTTATGCGGCATGGCTGAAGAACCTATTTCTCCTGCTTTGATTTTTTGCTTAAAATATTCCATAGATACGTACGTCCAAATGTCTCGATCTAAATCAATGATGATCGTATTTATTCTTTTCAACGCATCAAAAAAGGCAGCAAAATGATCGTAATGTTCAATTTGTGTCGTAGGGAAGGAGTGATGTAAACCTAGGTTTTCTTCCACAAATTTCCCTCCAAATTTCCTCCAGTCAATTTGTGGATACGCCACATGATGCGCATTGTAATTTCCGGTTGCACCACCAAATTTAGCCGCAAACGGAATATTAAATAATAAACGCATTTGCTCTTCTAAACGCTCTACAAAAACACCAATTTCTTTCCCCAAACGCGTTGGAGAAGCCGGTTGACCATGGGTACGGGCAAGCATTGGAATATCGCGCCATTCCACACTTAAATCTTTTAATTTAGAAGTCAAAGTAATCAAAGAAGGCATGTATACTTTCTCGAAAGCTTCTTTTGTAGATAATGGAATCGCGGTATTATTAATATCCTGAGAAGTCAATCCAAAGTGGATAAACTCTTTATATTGGGACAAACCTAGTTTTTCAAACGCATCTTTTATAAAGTATTCCACTGCTTTTACATCGTGGTTGGTTACTTTCTCCGTTTCTTTAATCCAAAGTGCATCTTCAGTCGAAAAGTTTTTATAAATGTCACGTAAACTTTCAAATAAATTTGGGTTTACGTTTACAAGTTGTGGCAAAGGCACTTCGCACAAAGCAATGAAATATTCAATTTCAACCAATACACGGTATTTGATTAAAGCCTCTTCTGAGAAAAAAGGAGCTAGAGAAATGGTCTTATTTCTATATCTACCGTCGATTGGAGATACAGCATTCAATTCGTTTAAAGTAGTCATTGTTTAGTTGTTTGTTCGAAAAGCACAAAAATAGTTATAAGTTATAAGTTATGGGTTATAAGTTTAGATTTTTATTGCAATTGTAATTGATTTTTTGCCATTGCCATTACCATTTTTTATTACAAGTTCTGGAGCAATTTTTCCCTTAAAAAAGCAATTCCTTTCGAGGCTACTTCTGGAATGACTTCCAATGGATTTCGGAGATTTGGAATTTTTATGGGTTTTGGATCAATATAAAAAATAGGGGTTTCACGAGCTGCGAAATCAATAAGTCCAGCCGCAGGATATACTTGCAAAGAGGTTCCAATCACCGCAAAATAATCCGCACTTTTCGTAATTGTTATGGCCTGGTCAAGCGCTGGAACTTCTTCACCAAACCATACAATATGCGGCCGCAATTGATTATTATTTTCGTCGAAATCGCCAAAATTTAAATCCTCTTGCCAATCCAGAATATAATCTGAGTTTTTTGTACTACGCACCTTCAATAATTCGCCATGCAAATGCAATACATTCGAACTTCCGGCGCGTTCATGTAAATCGTCTACATTTTGCGTAATAATGTACACCTCAAAATCGGTTTCTAATTCAGCAAGAATCTGATGACCTAAATTTGGCTGCACTTCTTTAAGCTGTTTTCGTCTTTGATTGTAAAAATCAAGTACCAAAGCCGGATTTTTACGCCAGCCTTCAGGAGTGGCCACATCCAAGACATTATGACCTTCCCAAAGTCCGTCGCTGTCACGAAAAGTTTTGATACCACTTTCGGCACTGATTCCCGCTCCGGTTAATACGACAAGTTTCTTTTTCATAGTTATGTTTTTTCGCCACAGATTCACAGATTTTTTATGAATTAGGCTTTAGATAGGAAGTTTAAAATTATTAAAAAGAATTGAAAATTTTAGCAGTTGCATTTTTTTTGCCACAGATTTCCAGGTTTTTTTTGGATTAGGCTTTAAATAGAAAGTTTAAAATTATTAAAAATAATTGGAAATTTTAGCATTTGCATTTTTTTTGTCACAGATTTCCAGATTTTTCTGGATTAGAAAAACGATTTAATCTGCGAATTTGCTATGAAGTTTTATTTAATTTTTGGTTTTATATTTTGTACGAAATAAGAAATCAGTGAATCTGTGGCTGTTTTTTATTTTTACTATTTTTGCAAAAAATAATTCCCAATGATTGATATCGATTACCTCGCTTTTCTTGAAAACATTTTAACAGACAACCGAAAAGAAAAATTCCTGAAAGTATTGGAAAACAGAACCAAGCATTTTACAATTGCTGTGGAGGATATTTTCCAAATGCACAATACAAGTGCGGTGATGCGCAGTTGTGAAATCTTCGGAATTCAGGAATTAAATGTAATTGAGCAACGCTACGGAAAAAGTATCGATAAAGAAATTGCCATGGGAGCCCAAAAATGGGTTGATATTAACACCTTCGATAGTATCACGAATTGTGTGGATACGCTCAAAAGTAAAGGCTATCAAATTATTGCCACTACACCTCACGAGAATGATTGTTTGATGGATGATTTTGATATATCGAAACCAAGTGCCTTGTTTTTTGGAACAGAAAGAGACGGATTATCCGAAGAAATTTTGCAACGCGCCGATGGTTTTCTAAAAATACCAATGGTCGGTTTTACCGAAAGCTTGAATATTTCAGTATCTGCTGCAATCATTATTCAAAACCTAACCAACCGATTGCGCAATTCAGACATCGATTGGCATTTAACTGAAAATGAAATTTTAGAGAAACGTTTGGCTTGGGCCAAAAATTCCATCAAAGACATTAAGAGAATCGAAGAGCGGTATTTCTTAGAAAATTAAAATTTGACTTCGCTAACAACTTTTATATCTTTTATGTTACTCGGATTCAATTCATAGCGATACACACCGCCATTTCCTATGGCAAACAAAGTGTTGTTTCTAATTATTAAATCAAAACAATTTCTATCAATGCTATGCACTAAGATGGGTTCTGCGGGATTTTGAATGTTAAATATTTTGATAATATCATCACAAACAAATAAATAATCGGCAGTAAAAAAACCAATTCCTTTTGGTTGCGTAAGTGTTCTGCTGTGAATTAATTTTGGATTCGTAAGATCTTTGGTGTCATAAACTTGTAATACGTTTATATTATTTCCACACGTTGTATTTGAATTCAAGGTTACATAGGAATGTGTACTATTGGCAATGACAGGATCACAAGCAGTAAAGTGTTGCACACTCGATAATTTGATTGGGTTTTCCGGATTTGTAATAGAATAAATAAACATTCCGTTTCTGGATCCAATAAAAAGATTATCTCCGTATGAAAATAGGGTTTCTATGTCAAAACCTATTGGAATCTCATTGACTTTTACCGGCTTTTCGGAATCAATTAACGAGAATACATTCAACTTCATCTGGTCAACGCCGTAGAGATAGTTCCCTTTTATGGCAAAAACAGCAAGTGAACCTCCTTGTCCTATGTCGCTGTTTTGTGCGCTATCACTGTCCGAGCAACCTATAATAAATACGAGTAATATGAAGGATATAATTTTTTTCATTTGTTACTTGATTAAAGTCCAATCGATTATTATTTCATTTTCTTTGGTGTAGCCATATAAGCCGTTTGGAGCTTGCTTTTGAGGAAAGACATTTTTATTTCTGTTGGTGACCGTAAAAATTTTTGTAGTAGGATTGAATGTGGCAGTGACTAAATCTACTGCTTGATTGATGTAAACCGTATTTCCTTTGATGGCTAAATCAGTTGCACCAGGCGCTTTGATAAAATGAAGACGGACAGGTTTAGTAGGATCCGCGTAATCATAAACATGAAATCCTTTATTCACATCATTGATAAACATCAAATCGTCCTTGATGTAGATTTTCCCCGATTTAACAATGGGCTGCGCATTTTGAAAAACAATGGAACTTTCAAGCGTACTGCGGGAAATAATCACCGGTCTGTATTCTTGCCGTATAAAGTCACCGTTTTCCGTTGTTGGCCAACAGGAAATAAATAAAAATGAAACCAGCAGGAGAAGTACTATTTTTTTCATTTGCGAAATCTTTTTTTAAAGATAGTTAAAAGCGCTTTTGGTTGCGTGTAGCGCGTGTTAATTTTAGGTAAAGAAGTTTTGGTATTTGTAAGCGTTAATCTATAATTTTCAATTTCTAGAAAACGAGCTGCTTTCAATCCCGCTATTTTGTTGAAGTATTGTTACGAGTTATTCCAAATCACTTCTTTCAATGTTGTGGATTTCGAATGTTTTTTCGCTTCCAGATTGCTTAATTATTTTTAAAGTAGTGTTGTCTAATGCAATTATTTTCACATTTTCAAATTTTATAGCAGTACTAATGAATCTATTTATTTTGATGTTCATACCCAAGGCATTCCATTCCACATAATTTTTATACCAAAACATTTGACTGAAATATATAAATTGGCATAAGTAACCTATTGATGCTAACATTCTATTCGTTCTTTTGTATTCAAATTCAAAAATTTCAAATCCACCAATTAGAATACAAACGAGAGAAAGTACCATTAAAAGTGACGTCCATTTTTTAAAGGTCAAGTGATTGAAGTGTATTTTTTTCATTACGTTCAGTTGTTGTTAATTACTAGCATTTTGAGGGTTTTGATGAAAGTCTGCGGCTTTCTCATTTTTTAAATTAATTCAAGTTCTAAAAATTGCACAAATTCACAAAGAGCCGATTGCTTTACGACACCAAAAAGACCATTTCAGTGTTAACATGCAATGAAATGGTCTCAATTGTAAGCATGGATTTTTTAATCAATCAAACATCTTCTTGTCTTACTTTGATTAAATATCTTTTTCAAAATACAAGTGAATATAAATGGCAGAACCAAAATTTGTTGAGGTTGATGTAGTGAATCGATATCCTTTTGCTGCATATTCATCTAGTTTTTCCTGAATTTCTTTTTTTGAATCATTGGCAATGTGCTTTGAATCTAAAGTCAATTTAGAGTAATAAATTAAACTTTCTACTTTGTATTCTTTCATAATAGGTTTTTGGTTAATTAAATAATGTGCAAACTTGTTATGTTAATGTAGTTGGTTTTTATTACAAAAAAAATGTTTTTTCTTGTGGTGTAAACAATTCAAACACTTTACAAAATCATTTTAGAAAAAATTTAGGGATTTTTTTGTAAATACTTATGATAAGCAGTCATTTTTTGATGTCTCAACATGTTCTCAAGTTCTTATAATTGCATAAAGTCAGAGCTATTTTGCGTTATCAGAATTACAAATATGTGCGGTCAGGGTTTATTGAGCTATTACGTGGAACGAAGCAATCATAACCAGTATTTTCTTTTTATTATGGGTTATAGTTGTGGGCACGGATTGCAAATCCGCGCTACCGGGGATAAAGAAGCCGAAATTTTCTATTATCACTAAACTTCAAAGGAAGCAAAAATCTTCGGTTTAACACCAAACCCGCCATATTGCCAAGCCGATTTTATCTGGCGTATTTTATCCAGCAATTCTTTTCAAATTTATATTTATTTCTGTTCCAGTAAATAATTTGTATTCTAATCTGACAAAACCATACTTATCATTAAAGTAGGCTAAGAGAGTACTTTTTCCAATTGTAGAATTAGCAGTTGCTGAAATAACTTTGCATTCTAATTCGCCAACATCTGTCATAATTTTTTCTTCTCCAATAATTTTGTAATTATACTTTAATAATAATCTACCAGTCCAAATTCCTGAATTTTTATTTGACCAATATTCTGCAATACTCATTTCATCATTCCATTCATAGCCAAATTTTTGGTTTAGTTTTATGTATGGAAATGGACAAGTTTCCAATACTTTCAAGAAACCTAATCTTGGTGGGTGAATCCACACATTAATATCATTTTCGACAATTCCCGTACTTGTAATAGATATTGGATTTGGCTCAAAACTATATTTAATTTCTGTTTGATTTTTATTCGTTCTTTGAAATATTTTTGGTTTTATTACTACTAGTTTTATTTCAATAATTCCATTTTTTTACTTTTATTAATAGTTAAACTATCGTCAAAACTTTTATCAAGAAAATATTCGGTATCATTTTTTTTAATTTCTATTGAATAAAAGAAAGATTTTTCAATTTTATAAATTAAATTGTTTTTATCAATTTTTCTCTTTTCAATTATTACTCCATCATATTGTTGCGAGAAACAAAAATTTGAAATAAAAAATGTTAAGATTATAAATATATTTTTTTTAATTATTTTTAAGTGTGATTTTGAAATATGACAGATAACGTCAGTCCGTGAAAAAACTTTCGTTGATTTCCTTCAAATATAGTATATATTTCTATGGTAAAAGGCAGAAAAGTTGTATTTAAAAGTTACAACCCATCACTGGAATTCCTTTCAATCAAATGGTTTTCTCTCCCGAAGTTCTGGGAGTAGAGGATACGATTACCAGATAACACTCCCGATGCTTCAGGATTGTTTTATCGATGCCTTTTGGAAATCCAAAATCAGTGGTAGAATTCTTAGGTGGTTATACCCATAAAATCGCTAGTAGCAACAACTGAATCCAAAGTGTTGACCATCAAAACGTAACTTTTAGCTACAAAGATTACAAGCAAAACGGATTTAAGAAATAAATGATACTTATCCATGCCGAATTTATCCGACGTTTTTCGTTGCCTATTTTGCCTAACAAACCCTTTGCTCTTATATGCCGGGTTTCTTTTCATCTATATATTTTTGGTTGTAAAATTTGTTTGGTTTCAAGTAAACACTATTATTTTGAAAATCCAGAAAAATATTAAATTTCTTCAAAATTTCGTTCCCTAAAATAGGCACATTTTTATCCTTTAATGGTCTTTGAGTAGTTGTTATTTGAACTGGAATATTTTTAAGTTTATATTTTCCAATTTTCAAGATTTCCAAATTTGAAGTGATTAAGTCTATTTCGTTTCCCTGAGCACCTTTCATCATTACTTTTTTGATAAACTTCATTTTGTTAGTTGGAAATTTACCTTTTTTTAATAATTCACCATCTAACATTACCGTTCTTTCAAAACCAGTGTCAAAGAGATAAAGATCTTTATTTACAATTCCATTTTCTTTAATTATGCTGCTCCCCAAAAAACGTACAACTTTTTGTGTGAATTTAAGATAGGATTAAAAACCTTAAATTAGCAGAATTATGTCAAGAACAAGAAGAG
>NZ_FRBU01000032.1 GCF_900142695.1 Flavobacterium xanthum
CTCTTCTTGTTCTTGACATAATTCTGCTAATTTAAGGTTTTTAATCCTATCTTAAATTCACACAAAAAGTTGTACGTTTTTTGGGGAGCAGCATACATGGATGCTTTAAAACCCTTGTATGAGAAGCTGGTAATGGATATCAAAAATGAAGGGTATCTTCAAGTGGATGAAACCACCATCAAGGTTTTAGACGACAAGAAAAAAGACAAAACACATCTGGGTTATTATTGGGTGTATCATGCCCCAATATCCAAGCTTGTTATGTTCAATTACAGCCCTACTCGTGCAAGTAGCGCTGCACTACCTATTTTGCAAAACTTTAAAGGTTACTTGCAAACAGACGGATATGCAGGATACAAAGCTTATGGAAAAAAATCAGATATCACTCCTCTGGGCTGTTGGGCACATGCTCGGCGAGAATTTGAAAGAGCGTTAGATAATGACAAGCAAAAAGCACAACATGTTTTAGTTGAAATACAAAAGCTATATGCGGTGGAGCGCAAAGCAAAAGAACAAAACGGTAGACCTGAGCAAATCAAAGAGCTGAGGCTTCGGGAAAGTTTACCTATTATAAACGAACTAGGTAAATGGATGTTTTTGCAAATCAAACTAACCCTACCAAAAAGTCAAATTGGTAAAGCCCTTGCATACTCTCAAACAAGATGGGATAATTTATCGGCATACCTACTAGATGGTAACTTGCAAATAGATAATAATCTGGTAGAAAATGCAATCAGACCGGTGGCCCTAGGTAGAAAGAATTATCTTTTTGCCGGATCGCACGATGCTGCTCAAAGAGCGGCTATGGCCTATACCTTTTTTTCTAACTGCAAAAAGCATAACGTAAATCCTTTTGAGTGGCTAAAATATACCCTTGAGAATATCCAATCTATAAACCACAAGAATATTACAGACCTGTATCCCCACAATTACAAGCAGCTAGCGGAATCTAAATCATTGTAAAATTACGCTCCTATCATTAATCTTATTGAACTAAACAATATGTAGTTGCTCGGGTGGATACAATTAAAAAGGTTAAGAATTACACCGTTGCTCTTATTTTTAATTTTTCAGTGAAATATGCATCAAAAAAAGCACGAATTGTGAAAGCTGATTACTCCAATATTTTTTATAAAAAATACCTCGTTTTAATTCCAACTTTCGCTTATCACACTTCCTTTTTCCTCCTGTTTAAAGACATTAATTGAGCGGGGAATCCGTTCTTGCAGTTCGACTACGTGGGAAATAATTCCAACAATCCGGTTCTCTTTGTACAGCGATTGCAACGTTTCAAAAACCACAGCAACACTTTCGGGATCTTGCGTTCCAAAACCTTCATCAATAAAAAAGAAATTCTTATCGTTTTTATTTAAGGACTGAACACTTTCTGCCAAAGCCAGAGCCAAGCATAAAGAAGCTTGAAATCCTTGACCTCCGGAAAGCGTTTTCACACTCCTCGAAGCTCCATTGTTGAGATAATCAATTACCTCAAACTCATTGGAACTATTAATCGTTAGACTCAATTGGTTTTTGGTCATGCGATGAAAACGAACATTGGCCACATCGGCTAAATTTTGTAAATAAATACTCGAAACATAGTTTACAAAGCCACTTGCATTAAACATATTTGCCAGCGTAACTAGATTAGTCGCACGCGTATTTAATAGTTCAAATTGGGCTAGCAAATCTGCTTTTTCAACAAATTGTGCCTGAACGCGTTTCAAATTATCTTGTAAAGCAGAAACAATTCCTAATTGAGTTTCAAATTTTAATTTGAAAGCAGAAAATTGTGCAGTTTTTTCTTCTAAAATTTTATTTTCGAAAGTTTTACCAAGGATCAGTTTCTCCGCTTCGGAAACAGAATTAATAACAATTAGTAAATTCCCGCCAAAAACTTTCACTTTCTCTTTTTCTGCTGCTATATTCCAGTTTTTTAAAAGTATTGTTCTTACTTCTTCAACTGATGAAAAACAATGTTCTTGCAGTAATTCGGCAATGATTTTTTGTGTCTGTACTAGAGTTTTTTCATTCTCAGTAGCTTGCAATTGTAATGTAATTAAACTTCCTGTGAGCGTTGCTATTTCTTGATTTTGAATTGCAATTTGCTCCTTTATCGCTTGATAATCTGTTGCTGTTTTTATATTTTTATTATGTAGGAGGATTTTTTCAGCTTGAATTGAAGCAGCTGAAATTGATTCGTAATCGGCAAATGAAAGTACTTTCAATTGCGACAATTCATTAGCAACAGCGCCACTTTTAGCAGCTTTTATTGCTTCGAATTCGCCCTTCGAAGTATTGTTGTTTTTTAGTACCAACGAAATACTTTCCCGCTCCTTGCGAAGCTCGTTTTCGTCATTTTCTAAAGCTACTATTTCTTTTTCTAAAAGGTGTTGTTGTGTTTTAGTAGATTCAAAAGACTGCGAATCTTTTGCGTCAAAATCTTTCCAAATGAAATTTGACAGGTGCATTTTCTGTTCCTTTTCAATGGTTTCGCATTCCGCAATAATTCCTTTCAGTTGCGCTTGAACATGATTTATTTCGAATTCTAATTTCTCAGCTTGTGCCTGTTTTAAACTGATTTGCGCTTCTTTATTGGCTAAATCAGCAATTGTTTGGGTAATAAGTACTAATTGATTCGAAACATCTTCCCCTTGCATCACATTTGGATGTTCTTGCGATCCGCAAAGTGGGCAATTTTCGCCATCGTGCAAATTCTCAGCATAGTGTACCAACTCTTTCGACACTAATAGTTTAGTTCTTATATCAATTGCTTTTTCCTTTTCGAAAAAAATTGATTCTACTTTAGTTTTTAACACGTTTTTCCAACTATCAAAAGGCAGTTCCAAAAGCAGAAAAGCTGCTGTTTTTAACTTTAATTCTTGCTTCGAAGAATCAAGTTTTATGTTATATACATCAAAATTATTCTGGAAATTTCGCTGTTGCTGATACCAAGTTCCTAAATCAACTAAGAAAGAAGCCTTCAATCGCTTTTTTTTGGCGTCGACCAATTGCCCCTGAATTCTATCTAATTTTGCAACTACCTCCTTTTCTTTTTTTTCACTAGCTAAAAACAAAGCTTCCTCTACTTTTATTTTTTCATCTAAAACGGCCAAAGCACTCTTTGCGATTGTAATTTTTTCAATGGATTCTAAATCGGATACTTTACTCTTAGAATTTTCAAGGGTTTCAAAATCAGGCTGCACTATTTCTAAAGCGTTTTGACTTTTCAAATTGCTATCCACTACAATTCTCTTCAAATTTTCAGTAGTAATCAGATTTTCTTTCGCTTTTTCTAAAGCTGTCTTCTCTGTTTTTAAAGTGATTAAAGTGGATTTAAAATTCCGTTCCGTTTTTTCGAACAAATCTATTTCCAACTCTAAAGCATTCATCTTCACTTTTTCAGCATTCAATTTAGAAAGCTGCTGTTGCTTTTTTTCTAAATCTTCAAAGTTTGCCTTTAATGTATTGAGTTCATTTAGTTCTTTTTCAACTAAACTTAACCCTATTTTATCGTTTTTCAATTCGTTATTCGATGCTATAACTTCCTTCTCTAAGGCCAAAATAGCATCAGCAGAAATAGCTTCAAATCCTGATAAAGCGCCTTTTAATTGATCTAGTTTTGTTCTGGTGGCACTCTGTAATAATCCCACTTTGGATGCTAAATCAAAACGTTGAAGGTGAAAAATCTCTTTCATCATATCCGAACGATCTTTGCCTTTCAAATCTAAAAATTCCTTAAATTTTCCTTGTGGAATGATAATGGTCCGACGAAAATTTTCATAGGTTAAACCAATGATGATAGTGGCATCAGCAGAATTCATTGGAACCCATTCCTCCCCTTTCCATTCATAGGCGAGGCGTTCAATAGGAGTGGTTTCTTCAAAGCGTTTTTTCCGCTTCCAATCGGCTACAAATTTGAATTTCCGTTCTTCAAAATTTAAGAATTCAAATTCGATATTGGCCTTATCAGATTTTAGATTCAACATATTATAGGAACGCTTGTCTGTCTTGTTTAAACGCTCCGTATCCCCATATAAAACAAAACCAATCGCTTCCAAAATAGAAGATTTTCCGGATCCTACTGCTCCAAAAATGCCGAATAATCCAGCATTAGTCAATTCTTCAAAATCTATCGTTTGCTTTTTCTGATAGGAATACAAACCGGTTATACTTAACTTTAGTGGTAACATAAAAGGTTTTTTTAGTCGTTTTTAGCTTGACTTCCAATGATCTCATTAAACAAATCCAATAGTTCCTCGTTCGGTTCCTGTTTGTGTTTCGATACAAAGTAATCTTTGAACAATCCCTGAATATTCTGATCTAAATTTACTTTTGGAGTGTGTTGTTCCGCATTCCCATCCTTAGTCACAATTGGAATAATAAAGATAATTCCGTCGTGACTTTCATGGATTCTTTTTAAATCTTGACTGGCGAAAAAAGTATCGCTAACCAAAGTCAGCTCAACCAAACAGTACGGGTTTTCTAATAACCAAATTACTGCTTCGTCTGTATTTTCAAACCGTTTTCGATGTAAAACCCTACCCGATTGCAGCGGAATATCTGTAAATTTTACAACCTCGTTTGGTTGTGCTTCAATTAGAACTACTTTTTTATCCTGACCCGCTTCTGCAAAACTATAGCACAACGGACTACTGGAATACACGACTGGATTAGTATGTCCCCCCACGTTTTGAAAACGATGTAAATGTCCCAAAGCGGTATATTGAATTTGGTGTGGAATGCAATCCGTGTAAACTATATCTGCATTACCAATTCGCAACGGTTTTTCACCCTCTGGTTCTTCTAAAATTTCGCCTCCACGTTTCAGCATATACAAATGGGTGGTTAGGATATTAACTCCTTTAATATCGCAGTATTTATCTGCTAGCGCTGCCCAGGAATCCTGTAGTAATTGATTCAATTGTTCCTCCTTATTTTCGGCACCTAAATAGGTTTTCAAGCGCATCTCATTCGCATAAGGGGTTGTGATAATGCGAATAGGAAATTCATATTGCGGCAGTTGAATTTCTAAAAATCCATTTTCCGATTGCGTAATTTCAAAACCGTTTTCGATGGTGACGGTGGGAATGGTCACATCAGGATTCCCTACAAAAAGAATCCCACATGCTCTAGCCAAAGGATTTGGAGCATCAATTCGATCTGGACTATCGTGATTTCCCGCAATAGCAATTACAGGTCGTTTGCCATTATTAGTCAATTTTTTCAACGTCTTATATAACAAATCTACAGCTTCGACTGGTGGATTGAACGTATCAAATAAATCCCCTGCTACGATAACTACATCCGCATTTTGGACATCCGCTATTGTGCATATTTCATTCATTACTTTCTTTTGTTCTTCCAAACGAGAAAAGTGGTCCAGTTTCTTTCCCAAATGCCAGTCGGCAGTGTGTAGTATTTTCATGCTGTGTTTCTATTAAATAGGACTTTCAAAAATAGTAGTTTTAAAAGTTAATTTTCTACAACAATATGGTAATAAAAAAATTATAAAATGGAGTTTTTATGAAATTAGATCTTGCTATTTTTTTGACGTTTTAAATGGCTTTCTCCACTTCACGAGATTATAGATTAGCTGCACTTGTCCAAACAATACTATTTGCAGATGATCTAAACAATCTGACTTTTACAATTTCTTTTTTTTGCTGTAGCGCTTTTAAATTGAATTTGTCGCTAGTTTTGCAACGACCTACTGAAAACAATTTTTAAGGTGGTAGTAATTAAAATGAAAAAACCGTCTCCTATTAAAAAGACGGTTCTAAAGATTTTAAAATATTTTTAAATATTCAATTTGCTATTCTTTCGACCAAAACTGAAATAGACCACCAAACCGATCAACAACCAAATTCCAAAATAAATCCAGTTCCAAACACTCAATTCTGCCATCATATACAAACAAGATATAAGACCTAATAATGGTATCAATGATAAGTTTGATCTGTAAGACCATACGACTAATCCTACCATAACAATAAGGAAAATCCACATTGGAATTTTATGCTTGAACAAGCTAAATCCACTTTCATATTTAACTGAATCTGCTAAGGGCAAACCTGCAATAACACTAGAATATTTGGCGTCATCTTCCTGATACTGATTTAATAAAAGTTCTAAATCCGGAGTTTTATCAGTACTGTTTTTAGCATCTACACCTACTAAGTAAGCATATACTTTTTTGGTTTCCTCTTTGTTTAATGAAGTAATAATTGCTTCTGAGCTATTGATTTGAGTTTCATTAGTAATGAAATCCATTGTCGCTTTTTTGTTGTAACCAAAAGCAAATACCAATCCAATTACAATCAAAACGGGCAATATAAATTTAGAATTTACATAAGGTGTTTTGAATTTTCCACGAGGAATATCGGTTCTATTTTGCAATACTAACACTCCTGCACAAACCAATACAAAAGCAAATAAAGTTCCAATACTGCATAAATCAGTAACCAAAGTCAAGTTTAAAAACAACGCTGGAACTGCCACCACAAAACCGGTAACAATAGTCGCGTAAGAAGGTGTTTTGTATTTTGGATGTACTTTTGAGAAACGTTTTGGCAGTAAACCGTCACGACTCATACTCATCCAGATACGCGGTTGCCCCATTTGAAAAACCAATAAAACACTAGCCATTGCCACCACGGCACTAACCGCAATAATTCCCGACATCCATTTTAAGTCTAATTTTTCAAATACAAAAGCGAGTGGATCACCTACATTTAATTGATCATAACTGACCATTCCGGTTAATACTAACGCTATGGCAATGTATAAAATAGTACATATAATAATAGCCCACATCATCCCTTTTGGCAAATCACGCTGTGGATCTTTACATTCTTCGGCAGTTGTTGAAATGGCATCAAAACCGATATAAGCAAAAAATACAGCAGATACTCCTTTTAAAACTCCAGTAACCCCATTAGGAGCAAAAGGATCCCAATTTGCCGTATCTACGTAAAATACCCCAACCGCAATCACTAGTAAAACGATACATAATTTCACTACTACCATGATATTACTCGCATTTCGAGACTCTTTCATCCCACGGTAAATCAAGGCGGTAATTAAAACAATAATCAATAAAGCCGGGAGATCCGCTACAAAATGAAACGAACCTATCACTGGTGAAGTAGTCCATGCCATATAAGCATCTTGCAAAGCCGGACTCAATTTAGCATATTCTTTTCCCCCTTGCATTAGCGCAGTAGCGTCATCGAAACCTCTGGAGGCAGACAAGAAATCCATCTGAACCCATTGTGGTAGATGAATGCCTCCACTATCTAGTAAACTCGTAAAATAATCACTCCATGAAATAGCAACCGTTATATTACCCACAGAATATTCCATAATCAAGGCCCAACCAATAATCCAAGCTATAATTTCGCCAAAAGCAACATAAGAATACGTATAAGCACTTCCGGAAACCGGAACCATAGAAGCAAATTCTGCATAAGCGAAAGCGGCAAAACTACAAGCAATAGCAGTAAACAAGAATAGAAAAATAACAGCTGGTCCTCCATCAGAACTGGCTTTTCCAATAGTACTAAATATACCCGCTCCTACAATGGCTGCAATTCCAAATGCAGTCAAATCACGCGCTGTCAAATGCTTACCTAGCGCATTATGTCCATCGGCATTATTCTTCTCCACCTGTTTTAAAATATCCTGTACTGTTTTTTTTCTAAATAAACCCTTTAATGCCATATTGTGAATTTTATCATTAAAAATTAATATATTGTGAATTGTATATTTTTATCCTCTAAATCGTGCAAATAATGTTCGAAATTCAAAAGTATAAAACAAATTGAACTAATACAGTTTCTCCAACTATTTTTTATATTATTTTAAAAAAAAAGTTAAAATAGTTTATTTTATTTATTTAAAAAGTCAAATTAAACTTAATAAAACTTTTAAAAGGAAAATAATTTTAAAAAAGTAAGAATTCGTTTTCGTATTACAATCGGTTTAAGGTCGTCCTTACTTCAAGCAGCTCTTTAAAATAGAAACTGGATGCAAGGCTGTTCTGCTGGTTCCATCATAAATCTGGTGGCGGCAACTCGTTCCTGCCGCGGCAATGGCAGTCGCAGCATCAGTGGCTCTAATTTTCGGAAACAACGTATCTTCTCCCATTTGCATACTAATTTCATAATGTTCTTTTTCATATCCAAAAGAACCTGCCATGCCACAACAACCCGAGTTATAAATAGTAACTGAACTGTTCTTAGGAACATTTAACATCGCAAAAGTAGCTTCCATTGTACTCAAGGACTTTTGGTGACAATGGCCATGAATTTTTATTGTTTTCTGCTCATCAGAAAATTGGTCTGAATGTATTTTCCCTGCAGTAATTTCATTTTTAAAAAACTCTTCAATTGTAAATACGTTCTTGGCTAATTTTTCGGCACTTTCCTTATCATCAGCCAATCGGATGTATTCATCTCTAAAGGTTAATATGGCTGAAGGTTCGATTCCTATTAAAGGAAATTCAGCAGTAATATAATCCGAAAAAACAGCCACATTAGTATTGGCAATGGCTTTGGCTTCTTCAAGAAAGCCTTTTGAAATAAAAGCCCTTCCACTTTCCTCATGATCTACCAAAATCACTTCATAGCCTAATGAAGTTAATAATTCATAGGCATCAATCCCCACCGAAACATCATAATAATTAGTAAATTCATCACAAAACAAGCAGACTTTTCCATTTACAAATGAAGCACTTGGCGCCTGGTTCCAATTTTTCTCATACCATTTTCTAAAAGTATTTGGAGCCAATAATGGTACTTCTCTTTGGGACGCAATTCCCATAGTTTTTTTCACCATCGGCAAATTCACCATAAAATTAGTAAACCGAGGAACAATGCTACCTAAACCATTTAGTTTAGCGTTAAAAGCAAAAACTTTATTGCGCCATAAAAAACCATTTGCTTTTTGATAGTGGTACAAAAACTCTGATTTCATAGCGGCCACATCTACATTACTAGGACATTCGCTGGCACAAGCTTTACAACTCACACACAATTCAAATACCTTATACAATTCTTCATGGTCAAATTTATTCTCTTTATCTGAATGAGTCAAATATTCTCTTAGCGCATTGGCTCTAGCCCGAGTGGTATCTTTTTCATTTCGTGTAGCGCGATAACTGGGACACAAGGTTCCACCTGCCGAAGGTAATTTTCTGCAATCACCGGAGCCGTTGCATTTTTCTGCAGCACGCAAAATCCCCATGCTGTCCGAGAAATCCTGAATGGTTTGTATCTCGGGTTCGGCTCTGCCTGATTCTACCCGAAGGTTTTCATCCATTTTGAAAGCATTCACAATTTTCCCTACATTTAGGATCGTATGAGGATCAAAAGCAAGTTTAATTCGTTTCAAGAGTTCGTAGTTTTGATCTCCAATCATAAAAGGTAAAAACTCACCTCTAACAATTCCGTCACCGTGTTCTCCACTTAAGGAACCTCTATATTTTTTGACCAAAATAGCCACTTCGGTTGCGATGTTTCTAAATTGATGCAGTCCTTCTGTTGTCTTTAAATTTAAAACTGGTCGCAAATGCAATTCTCCAGCTCCGGCGTGTGCATAGTAAATGGCACTCTGACCGTGGCGTTCCATCATCGCAGAGAATTCGGCAATATAATTGGGCAAATCGCTCAACTCAACAGCGGTATCTTCAATAGAATCTGCCGCTTTATTATCGCCGACAATACTGCCTAAAAGTCCAAGACCTGCTTTTCGCAACTCATTTATTTTAGCAATATCAGCTCCGTAAATTTTAGGCAAAGCATATCCAAAATTATTTCTTTCTAAATCAGCAATCAACGCATTTGCTTGTACTTCGGCATCTTCCATGCTAATATGTGAAGCCACTTCGAGCATGATAACCGCTTTTGGTTCTCCTTGAATAAAGAATCTGTTTTTGGCTTGCTCTCTGTTGGTTTTAGTACAATCCAAAATCGTGTCATCCATCATTTCACAGGTGTACAAATGATGTTTCATAGCCGTAACCACAGCTTCTAAACTTTCTTGAATGGAATGAAAATGAGCCACAACCATAATATTATTCGTAGGAGGTACATCGTCCACTTTCAACGTGATTTCTGTAGTAAAAGCCAGCGTTCCCTCGCTTCCGCAAAGGAGTTTTCCTAAATTTATTGTATTTTCTGTTCCTCCAAAAAGTTCTGATTTTAATAATAAATCAATCGCGTATCCAGTATTTCTTCTGTGAATTTCAGGTTTTGGAAATTCTTTTATAATTTCTTCTTGATTTTTTGTGTTCGAAAGTTCTTCAAAAATGGTTTTGTAAATGGAACTTTCGAGGGTGTTCCCTTTCGTTTTTTCAATGAATTCCGCCGACGTTATTTCTTTAAATACTGCCAAAGTCCCATCACTCAAAACCGCTTTGATTTCCACAATTTTATCTCGGGTAACTCCGTACCGAATAGATGTGGTTCCCGAAGAATTATTGCCTACCATTCCTCCCATCATGCATCGATTTGAGGTTGAAGTATTAGGTCCAAAAAACAATCCGTGTTCTTTTAAATACAAATTCAGTTCGTCCCGAATCACTCCTGGCTGAACGGTAACCGTTTTTTTTATGGAATCAAAAGCAACAATTTTCGTAAAATGTTTCGAAACATCTACTATTATTCCATTACCTACCGTTTGACCCGCTAATGAAGTTCCTGCCGTTCTGGGCGTAATTGAAATCTTATTTTTTGCTGCAAAGCGAATAATTTTGACAATATCTTCCTCTGATTTTGGTACAGCAACAGCAATTGGCAGTATTCGGTACGCAGAAGCATCTGTAGCGTATAAGGTTTTATGAAGTTCATCATGTAAAAGGGTTCCTTCTAATGATTGAGATAATTGCTGTAATTGAGATGAGATTGACATTGCGTAGGGTAAATTGCTTTTATTTTCACAAATATAAATATATAGCAATGGATTCGATTAAAACAATTAGGAAATATTCAAATCCTTTTATTATTTAGGGCAAAGTACTTTTTGAACTTCTTTTGAAAAAATTGGCAAAGAAATTGCGCTATTAAAATAGATGAAATTTTAAAAGCATTTTAGCTGGTCCATTTCACTAAAAAAACTATTTTTGAATACTTTAAATACAGGACTCTAATGAAAAATCACAAGCACACTCTTTTGCTTCTTGCGTTTCTACTGCTTTCCATTTGGAATAGCAACGCACAAGCATTGGCAACCAATCCAAAAAATGAATTTAGGGCCGTTTGGATTGCTACCGTTGTAAATATTGATTGGCCAAAGACTAGTACTGACAACGTTGCTAAACAAAAAGCAGACTACATTGAGATTTTAGACACCTACAAAAAGTTAAATTATAATGCCGTTATTGTTCAGATAAGAAGTGTGGGAGATGCTTTTTACCCGACAAAATTAGCGCCTTGGTCTCGTTTTTTAACTGGAAAAGAAGGACAAGCACCAAAACCTTATTTTGATACATTAGCTTGGATGATTGCTGAAACTCATGCCCGTGGGTTTGAATTTCATGCATGGTTAAATCCATATCGCGCTACAATGGATTACAACACATCGCTTTTGAGTCCCGAGCACGATTATTTCAAACATCCAGAATGGATGATTAAATACGGTGGGAAATATTATTACAATCCGGCATTACCGGAAGTTCAAAACCATTTATTGAAAGTGGTTGAAGAAGTAGTTCAAAATTATGATATTGATGCCATTCATTTTGATGATTATTTTTATCCATATAGAATAAAAGGAGAATTATTTGACGATACCGCCTCTTTTAGCACGTATGGAAACGGAATGAGTATAGCGGATTGGAGACGCTCCAATGTGAATACTTTTGTAAAAGAAGTATCGATTTCTATAAAAAATATAAAACCATGGGTACAATTTGGCATCAGTCCTTTTGGGGTTTGGAGAAATAAATCAGTTGATCCAAGAGGTTCAGAAACAGAAGCAGGACAAACAAATTACGATGATTTATTTGCTGATCCTTTGGCTTGGATGGAAAATAAATGGATTGATTATCTTGTTCCACAATTGTATTGGAGCATGGATCATCCCAAAGCTTCGTATTCAAAATTATTGCGTTGGTGGTCTGAAAACTCAACGAATACAGCAATCTATATCGGAAATGGAACCTATAAAATAAATACCGATTCCGATAAAAGATGGAATAATCCAAATGAAATACCCAATCAGATTGACATCACAAGATCCTATAAAAATGTTCAGGGAAATGCTTTTTTTAGTGCCAAATCATTTTTGAATAGAAATCAAAGTGTAACTAAGTTGCTGCTGGAAAATCAGTATAAATATCCCGCTCTTCCCAATGTAGTTCCAAATTTAATTCGCAAAGTAGCGGAAGTTCCAACTGTAAACTCGATTGCAAAAAATGCACTTTCTTCCCGTTTTAATGTAAACTATCCGTTAAATAGCTCTGTACGCTATGTTATGATTTATGGTCCTACAACCCAAACCGCACTTGACATCAATGATCCAAGTCAGATTATAGATAAAATTGCTTTTAATGATAAAAAAGAAGCTTTAGAAGTAGTAATTCCATCTTACAAACTAGATAAAAGTAATACATGTGCCATTACATTCATCGATTTTTATGGCAATGAAAGTGAAGCAACTTTAGTAAACTTTACGCTTTAATTTCAATTGAATATAATTTGCCCTAAATGAAAAAAGACAATAGCCCTTGGAATTGGATTCCTACTTTAAACTTTGCTTCAGGATTGCCCTATGCCATAATTATTTCGGTTTCGGTAATTATGTATAAAAACCTTGGAATCAACAATGAAGATATAGGTATTTACACTAGTTTACTTTATTTACCTTGGGTAATAAAACCGTTATGGAGTCCGTTTATTGATCTTTATTCTACTAAAAGAAAATGGTTTGTAAGCATGCAATTGCTCATTTCCTTAGCTTTTTTAATTGTGGGTTTAACAATTCCTTTGAGTAATTTTTTTGTCATCAGTTTAGCAATTTTTTGGGTTGCCGCATTTGCTTCAGCCTCCAATGATGTTGCTAGTGACGGTTTTTATTTGGTGGTTTTAGAAAAAGAACAACAATCCTTTTTCCTTGGAATTCGTAGTACTTTTTACAGGCTTTCCATGCTTACTGGAAACGGATTAATCGTGGTTATTGCCGGTTATCTTGAACAAGAATATGGCGATAAACAAAAAGCATGGTCGTATACAATGATAGTAGTAGGATTGATTATGACTGTAATTACCATTTATAATTATTTTTCGACTGCAAACATTGAAGCAAAAATGGCAGTAATGAAAACAGTTTCGATTCCGCATAAAAGTTTTGGGGAAGTTTTTGCCACTTTTTTTCAAAAGAAACAAATAGGCTTAGTTTTGGCGTTTATTCTTCTCTTTAGATTGGGTGAATCTCAATTATTAAAAATGTTAACTCCGTTTTTAATTGATCCAATCAGTGCTGGTGGTATGGGATTAACCACGCAAGATGTTGGCGTTATTTACGGAACTTTCGGCGTACTTTCACTTACAATTGGTGGCATTATAGGAGGAATTGTTATTTCAAGAGATGGATTAGGAAAATGGATGTTACCTATGATTTTGGCCATGCATTTGCCTATTATAGGATTCATTCTCCTTTCGCATTTTCATCCAGGATCCGTTTTCTACATTTATGCAACCGTTATTGCGGAACAATTTGGCTATGGTTTTGGTTTTGCCGCTTTCATGATGTATTTGATTTATGTTGCTGACGGCGAGTCAAAAACATCGCATTATTCTATTGCAACAGGATTTATGGCGCTGGGAATGATGCTTCCAGGAATGTTAAGTGGATTTATTCAAGAATATTTAGGCTATGGAAATTTCTTTATATGGGTTTTCCTCGCCACCATTCCGGGATTAATTTTATCACGCTTCTTGATTTTTCCTACGGATTTTGGGAAGAAATCAGCACAAGAAAAAACAAACTAGCCTTTTTTTAAAAATACAAGTCATATAAGTCCATAAGACGTATTTAAAAGCACTAGTTCTGGAACTTCTTATATAAAGTATTTTATGTTCTGTGATTTAACTTCCAAGTCTTTCATGTTAAAAATTAGTATCATATCCATTTCAAAATGACCTTAGAACAAAAAATAGGACAATTTTTCTTTCCCGCAGTTTTCATTAATGATACAGAAGAAAATATTCAAGCTACCGAATTGCTAATTAAAAAACATAATATAGGTGGATTAACTTTTTTCCACAGCCGTGCAAGTGCTGCTACTAATTATGAAACCAAGAAAAAGGTAATCTTAAATGACGGAAGTTGTCAGCGATTAAAAGAACTTATTGCTCGATATCAAAAGTGTGCTACGACTCCTTTATTGATGAGCATTGATGCCGAATGGGGTTTAGCCATGCGCGTCGAAAAAACACCTCAATATCCTTATGCCATCACGCTTGGAGCTTTACCAGAAAGTGAAAAAAATTTGGTTTACGAAGTAGGAAAACAAATCGGCTTAGACTTAAAATCGGTTGGGATACAGTATAATTTGGCGCCGTTAGCAGACATCAATAATAACCCCAATAATCCAGTTATTGGGTACCGTTCCTTTGGAGAGCATAAAGAAAAAGTAAGTACTTTTGCTTTAGAATATCTCAAGGGAATGAATGATGTAGGTGTTTTAGGTTGTCTCAAACATTTTCCTGGACACGGAAATACAAATGTCGATTCGCATTTAGGATTACCCGTTTTAAAAGAAACACTCGAAGAATTATTAGCCAATGAATTAGTCCCTTTTATAGAAGGAATCGCCCACAATGTCGATTCTATTATGATTGGTCATTTGGCCGTTCCTGCTTTAAACGATGGAAAAGATACTTCAGCAACGCTATCAAAATCGGTTATAGAAACACTTTTGCGAAAGCAATTAGGATACAATGGTTTAATTATTTCGGATGCGTTGAACATGCGAAGTGTTTCGAGTTTGTATGAAAAAAAGGGACAGTTGGAATGGGAAGCTTTCAATGCTGGAAATGATGTATTGTGTTTTGCTGAAAATGTTCCCGAAGGAATACAGGAAATCTTAAAAAAGGCAACAACCGAACGTATCGAGGCTAGTTTTCAACGCCTGTGGAAATGCAAACAAAAAGCAGGAATTGTAGATGGAAATTTGAGTTTGCTAAATTTTTCAAAAAGTGATTTTGATTTTGAAACTACTTCGGAACTAAACCTAAGAATTGCTCAAAACTGCATTACAAAAATAAAAGACAATCACAATTCTATAGCAGTTTTTGAGGCTAAAAATCGAGACGGCTTCGCAAAAATAAGCCTTTATAAAGATCTTGATACTGTATTTTTTAAAACATTATCTCCAGCTTTGTCTTCTCCTGAATTTAGTTATCAAACTGGAGGTAGCTCCATTCTAAATGATCTGGAAAAGAACTTGCATAAATTTGACACCATACTCATTTCTTTGTTTGTTCCAAAGGCTAAACCTTTAAATAATTTCGGCATTGAAGAAGATGTGCTTCAATTTTTAAGTACTTTTTTTTCTACCAAAAAATGTATTTTATATGTTTTTGGAAATCCTTACGTGCTCCAAGTCATCCCAAATCTTCAACATACTCTGGGAATTGTAGAATTATATCAAGATTTTGATGAATTTCAAGAAGTTGCTGCGGAACAACTTTTAAATGATACTTTTTGCAAAGGAACTCTTCCTGTGATGATTAACAACTTGTAATTTACGTGTTAATAGCTTAAATGAAGAATCATAGTAATTCCCTATTTTAAAATAAATATTTATAATTAAAAATTATTTCATTTTCCCTTTTGTCTGTCTACTTTTGCACCATCAAAAAATAACTTAAAAACTAAATAAAATGTCATTAGTAGGTAAAAAATTTCCAAGTATTGCAGTAGATGCTATTTCTGAAATGGGTGATAATTTAAAAATCAACATATTTGAAGAAGCGACGACTAAAAACAAAAAAGTACTTTTGTTTTGGTATCCAAAAGACTTCACTTTTGTTTGTCCAACTGAATTACATGCTTTTCAAGCGGCTTTACCAGAATTCGAAAAAAGAAATACAATAGTTATCGGTGCATCTTGCGATACAAACGAAGTACATTTTGCTTGGTTAAATACCGCAAAAAATAATGGTGGAATTGAAGGGGTTACCTACCCTATTCTTGCTGATACAAATAGAAACTTATCTAATATTTTAGGAATCCTTGATATTGAATCAACGGGTTACAGCGAAGAAACGGATTCTATTATCATTGAAGGATCTAATGTTACGTATAGAGCTACTTACCTTATTGATGAAACTGGAAAAATTTTCCACGAAAGTGTAAATGACATGCCGTTAGGTCGTAATGTAAATGAGTATTTACGTATGGTCGATGCGTTCACGCACATTCAAGAAAAAGGGGAAGTTTGTCCTGCAAACTGGGAAGCTGGAAAAGAAGCCATGAGCGCTGACAGAGAGAGCACTGCTGAATATTTAAGTTTAAACTAATAAAAATAAAGATACAAAGGTTCAGAGGTCCTGATCAACAAAGGTTTTTTGTTGTGCAAATTCACGAAGTTCTAAAAACTTTGTCCCTTTGAACCTTTGCCTCTTTCAACCTTAAAAAACAAACTTATGTTAATCGAATTAACTGAAGATACGTTACAGGATTTAATTACCAAAAATGAAAAAGTAGTCGTTCAATTTTCGGCATCATGGTGTGGAAATTGCCGAATTATGAAGCCAAAATTCAAAAAATTAGCTACAGAAAACGAAGCGATCACATTTGCTCTTGTCGATGCTGAGAATTTTCCTGAATCCAGAAAACTTGCTAACGTGAGCAACTTGCCTACTTTTGCCACTTTTGTGAATGGTAAACTGGTGAACGAAACACAAACAAACAAGCAAGAAGTGCTAATTGAATTAGTGAACGAAATCGTTTAAAAGTTGAATTTATCTTAGAGTTCAGTTGTTATAAACCGCAATAGACTTAAGAAATAAACAAATCAATGAATAACCGCATAAACAAATAAAAATGAAATTACCTGTAATTAAGCATTTGACACAATTTATAGAAGAAAATGATGAAGATTACATCATCGAAACTATTGAGGTTCTGGAAGCAATGAGTGAAATTTCATCTTTGAAAGAGGAAGAATTAGATGTAATTGGGGAATTAATTTCGAATATGTACGGTGCTTTAGAAGTAAATAAACTGGTAAAAACCGGAACAGATAAAAAGGAGGCTTTGAACTCTTTTATGAAACGCGTTTTGGGTTCTATAGACAAATAATATAAAGTTGCAATGCCTCATTTCCTAACGCACTCCTAAACGAGTGCGTTTTTTTTATGCCATTACCCAAACACATTATACTCTAAAGGTTTACACATCGATCCAAAAAGCAAACTTTAAACCACTATTTGAGAACTTATTCTTAAATAATTTTCATACTTTTGAACCTCACAAAAAAACAAACATCATGGCTTCAATAACATTAGGCGGAAATCCAATCCACACTTCAGGAGAATTACCAAAAGTAGGTACTAAAATAGCTGATTTTAAATTAGTTAAAACAGATTTATCAATAGTTTCATTAAGTGATTTTGCGGGTAAAAAACTAGTCTTAAATATTTTTCCTAGTGTTGATACAGGAACTTGCGCAGCATCCGTTAGAAAATTCAATGAAAGTGCCAGTGCATTAAAAAACACCACTGTTTTATGTGTTTCAAGAGACTTACCATTTGCACAAAAACGTTTTTGTGGTGCTGAAGGACTAGATAATGTCGTTAATTTATCTGATTTTCAAGACGGTGAATTTGGCAAAACTAATGGTTTAGAAATTTTGGACGGACCTTTGGCAGGATTGCATTCAAGAGTTGTGATAGTTCTTGATGAAAACGGAACAATTATCCATACAGAACAAGTACCTGAAATTGCTGATGAACCAAATTATGAAGCTGCATTAGCCGTACTTTAATCGTAACTTGATGGAATTTCAAAAAGACAATACTTTTTTTTCAGGAAGATTAAAAAGTGTTTCGTATGCCCTTAAAGGAGCTTTAAAACTAATCACCACTGAACACAGCGTTATGGTCCAATTTTCTTTAGGGATTTTGGTTACCACAGCAGGTTTTTATTTTGGTATTTCCAAAACGGAATGGCTTTTTCAAACCTTAGCTATCGGATTGGTTTTAAGTATTGAAGGTTTGAATACAGCCATTGAAAAAATAGCCGATTTTATTCATCCTAATTATCATGAAAGAATTGGCTTCATTAAAGATATTGCTGCGGGAGCGGTATTTTTTGCCGCTATGACAGCGATAATAATTGGATTAATCATATACATACCACTTATTTTTTAGGTAGTAGCACAAAAAAAGAATGGCAAAAACAACAAAAACAGTCCCTTTGAACAAAAAAACCGATACTAAATCAGAGGCAAAAATTCCATTGCATTTAACCAAACAACATAAAATTGTATTTGGTGCTTTACTGGTTTTATTCTCCGTTGCTTTACTATTTGCCTTTGTGTCGTTTTTTATTTTCGGACAACAAGATCAAAGTGCCGTTCAAGAATTAACCAATCGATCCGAGATCGTCCAAAACTGGCTCGGTAAATTTGGTGCATTCTTGGCTGATTTACTTATTTACAAAGGATTTGGGATTGCTGCATTTATATTTGTGCGTTTGTTTTTCCTCTCTGGAATCTACATGGTGCTGGGTATAAGTGTACGAAAATTAAAGACCATCTGGTTTTGGGATTTATTTGTAATTATTATTTTATCCGTCTTATTTGGTTTTTTTGCAACGTCAGCGCCTGAATTAGGAGGAACAATTGGGTACGAATTAAATTTATTTCTACAAGATTACATTGGAAAACCAGGAACTTTATTGATTTTATTGTTTGGATTAATCATCTACGTGATTTTTAAAATCAAACTTTCGCCTGAAAGCATTCAGTCCTTTTTTGAAAACACAAAAAAAGAAATTAAAGCCGTTGCTATCCCTACTCCTTTTAATAATAAGAAAGGAGATTATAATTTAGAGGAATTTGCAGTTGCCGAAGAAGAATTAGATACCATTCACATCAAAACGAATGGTTCACAATTCGAAATCAATAAAGAAGCATTAAAGCCAACCATCAGCCATTCCTCTGATATCAACAGAGATCCTATCGCGAAGCCGCTTGCCATGGAAGTTACACCCATCGCAGCTCCAGAAATAATTTCCAATCCCTTAGATACTTTTGTTATAGAAACAGCGCCGGAAGAGGACATTATTGAGGAAAACTTGGCGTCAAGATTAGTAGCTGACTTTGGATTATTCGATCCAACTTTGGATTTATCCAATTACAAATTCCCCACAATCGATTTATTAAAGGAATATTCAACGGGAGGAATTACCATCAACCAGGAAGAATTAGAAGAAAATAAAAACCGAATTGTAGATACGCTTCGCAATTACAAAATAGAGATTGCTCAAATAAAAGCTACTGTTGGACCATCAGTAACTTTATATGAAATTGTTCCAGAAGCAGGAATTCGTATTTCTAAAATCAAGAGTTTAGAGGATGATATTGCCTTATCGCTGTCGGCATTGGGTATTCGTATCATTGCGCCTATTCCAGGAAAAGGAACGATAGGAATTGAGGTTCCTAACAAAAATCCAACAATGGTGTCGATGAAGAGTGTTATTGGCTCTGCCAAATTCCAAGAGGCTGAAATGGAATTACCTATTGCTCTTGGAAAAACAATTTCGAATGAAACTTTTGTGGTCGATTTAGCCAAAATGCCTCACTTATTGATGGCTGGTGCGACCGGACAAGGAAAATCAGTAGGATTAAATGCCGTTTTGACTTCGCTTTTGTATAAAAAACATCCCGCGGAAGTAAAGTTTGTTTTAGTCGATCCTAAGAAAGTCGAGTTAACGCTTTTCAATAAAATAGAAAGGCATTATTTAGCAAAACTTCCAGATATGGATGACGCTATTATTACAGACAATGCAAAAGTGGTGAATACTTTGAATTCGCTTTGTGTGGAAATGGACAACCGTTATTCATTATTGAAAGATGCTATGGTGCGTAACATCAAAGAATACAACGATAAATTTAAGGCTCGAAAACTAAATCCTGAAAACGGACACCGATTTTTACCTTATATTGTTCTAGTTGTTGATGAGTTTGCCGATTTGATTATGACCGCTGGTAAAGAAGTAGAAGTTCCTATTGCTCGTTTAGCACAATTAGCTAGAGCCATTGGAATTCACTTAATTATAGCCACGCAAAGACCATCTGTAAATGTAATTACCGGTTTGATAAAAGCCAATTTCCCTGCCAGAATAGCGTTTAGAGTTACTTCAAAAATTGATTCCAGAACTATTTTAGATACGCAAGGTGCTGATCAGTTAATAGGACGTGGTGATATGCTTTACACGAACGGAAATGATGTCGTGCGGGTGCAATGCGCTTTTATAGATACACCAGAAGTAGAAAAGATAACGGAATTCATTGGCTCTCAAAAAGCATATGCGACCGCTTATTTACTTCCAGAGTTCGTTGGAGAGGAAAGTGGCATTAATCTTGATATGAACATATCCGATAGAGATACTTTGTTTAGAGAAGCCGCAGAAATCATTGTAAATGCACAACAAGGATCGGCTTCCTTGCTACAAAGAAAACTAAAATTAGGCTACAACAGAGCCGGCCGATTAATCGATCAATTAGAAGCTGCTGGAATTGTTGGCCCGTTTGAAGGAAGTAAAGCACGAAGTGTAAACATTCTAGATATGAGTTCTCTTGATCAATTTTTCAACAATGAACAAAACAATTAATACAATGAAATCAAACATTCAAGATTCTAAACAAAATTATACACAAACTATGGGCAAAAGACTCCTTTTTATAATGGCCTTATTCCTTTTTGGTTTTTCGATTCAAGCACAAGACAAGAAAGCAAAAGATCTTTTAGATCAAGTTACAGCTAAAGTTAAAAGCTATAACAACATAACAATAGATTTTAAATATTCTTTGAATAATGCAAAAGAGAATATCAATCAAGATAGTAAAGGAAATGTTACCATGAAAGGAAACCAATATGTTTTGAACTTTATGGGAGTTACAAAAATATTTGACGGACAAAAAACATATACTATAGTTCCAGAGGATGAAGAAATCACCATTTCTACTGTTAATGAAAAGGATGATAATGCTATAACACCTTCTAAAATGCTTACTTTTTTCAATTCTGGTTACAAATATAGCATGGATATTTTGCAAAATGTAAAAGGAAGAAAAATTCAATACATCAAACTGGTTCCTGTAAGTGCCAAAGACCAAAGAAAAGAAGTATTACTGGGAATTGATGTGCAAACAAAACACATTTATAATTTGATTGAAGTGGGTAAAAAAGGAACAAAGACAACATTAACGGTTAATTCTTTTAAAACCAACCAACCTTTGTCAAAAAATCAATTTACATTTGCGGGGAGTAAATATCCAAATTACTACATCAACAAATTAGATTAATGTACTAGGTGAAAATTCTTGACAAATACTTATTAAAAACCTTTTTGACTACATTTACTACTGTATTTGTAATCCTGTTTTTTATATTCATACTTCAAACCGTGTGGTTATTCATATCGGAATTAGCCGGGAAAGATTTAGATCTATTAATGATTATTAAATTCCTGGCTTTTTCTATGCCTAGAATTGTACCCCTAGTTTTACCCCTTTCGATACTCTTATCTTCCATAATGACTTTTGGAAATTTAGCGGAGAATTATGAATTTGCGGCGATGAAATCTTCTGGAATTTCGCTACAGCGAGCCATGAGAAGTTTAACCGTATTTATTGTTTTATTAAGTATCGTTGCTTTCTTCTTTTCGAATAATGTAATTCCTTATGCCGAATATAAGTTTATCAATTTTAGAAAAAACATTGCGCAAGTAAAACCCGCTTTGGCTATAGCCGAAGGACAATTTAATGATGTTGGCTTTTATAATATCAAAGTCAATAAAAAAAGTGGCGCTGAAGGCAATACACTAACTGGTATCACAATTCATAAAAAGTCAAAAATTGGTGACGGGAGTAAAACCGTGATAAAAGCAAAAGACGGAGAATTAATAAGTAGTGAAGAATCTAGTATTCTCCAATTAGTACTTAATAATGGCTATTATTATGAGGATATTGTTCCAAAAAAATACGAGGACCGCAGTAAAATGCCTTTTGCAAAAAGCTCTTTTAAAAAGCAAATCATTAATATTGATTTATCAGAATTGAATAAAGTGGATGTAAATGATGAATCCGTAGCCAATACAAATACAATGCTTACTGTTAACGAACTAAATTACACGTTGGATTCATTGAATAAAAACATGAAAACCGATATCATTTCGTTTACAGAGAACAGCAATAGCAGAATTGCTTTCCCTCCGAAAAAACAGCTGATCGCATCTGCAAAAAGCAAACCACTTCCCAATAATATCTTGTCGTTATATACTAATCAACAAAAATCAGATATTTTAAAAATAGCCAGTAGCAATGTAGCAAGTACAACCTACTCGATTGATACTTCTAAAACTGATTTTTTTAATAAACAAAAAAATATAAACAGACATTTACTTGCTTATTATGACAAATTTGTAATTGTATTTGCTTGTTTTCTAATGTTTTTTATCGGTGCCCCTTTAGGCGCTATCATTAGAAAAGGAGGTCTCGGTCTTCCTATTGTTTTTGCGGTTTTAATATTCATCACCTTTCATTTTATAAATACTTTTGGAAAAAGAATTGCTCAAGAAAACGGAATGACCCCCTTTATGGGCGCTTGGTTATCTTCAATTATTTTGACGCCATTAGCAGTATTATTGACCTACAGAGCTACAAACGATATTGGATTAATAAACATGGATGTCATTTTGGTTCCCTTTCAAAAAGTACTAAAAAAAATATTCCCATCACGAAACTAATACCCACAATGGATTTAAATAAAATAGAACTCAATACAATTGAAGAAGCAATAGAAGCTATTCGTCAAGGAAAAATTATAATTGTTGTAGATGATGAAGATCGAGAAAACGAAGGTGATTTTTTGGCTGCAGCCGAAAAAGTGACTCCAGAAATGATTAATTTCATGGCCACACACGGCCGAGGATTAATATGTGCTCCGTTGACAGAAAGCCGTTGCAAAGAATTGGGATTACATGTTATGGTTACTAATAATACGGATCCAATGGAAACTGCGTTCACGGTTTCAGTAGATTTAAGAGGAAACGGCGTAACAACAGGGATATCTGCAGCAGATAGAGCAAAAACAGTTTTGGCATTGGTCAATCCAGAAACCAAACCGCATGATTTGGCAAGACCAGGTCATATTTTCCCTCTTATTGCTAAACAAGGTGGTGTTTTAAGAAGAACGGGACATACAGAGGCAGCAATTGATTTTGCTCGTTTAGCTGGGTTTAAATCAGCTGGTGTGATTGTAGAAATAATGAATGAAGATGGAACCATGGCGCGACTTCCGCAGTTAGTAGCGGTGGCAAAAAAATTCGATTTAAAATTAGTTTCGATCGAAGCGCTAGTTGCCTACCGAATGCAACATGACAGCTTAATTATTAAAAAGGAAGATTTTGATATTGAGACTCGCTTTGGTAATTTCAGGTTGCGAGCGTACCAACAAACCACCAATAAACAAATACACATCGCTTTAACTAAAGGGACTTGGAATTTAGGAGAACCAATATTAACTAGAATACATTCCACACAAGTTAATAATGACTTATTGGGAACTCTAACTAATAACGTTGATCAGCAACTAGACGATATGTTCAAGGTTATTAATGAACACGGTAAAGGCGCTTTCATTTTTATCAATCAAGACATGCAATCAGTGAATTTACTAAGTCGCCTTACTGAGCTTAAATCATTACAAGAATCTGGACAAATGAAAGCACCAAAAATCATTATAGATAGCAAGGATTTTGGAATTGGCGCGCAAATTTTACATGATATTGATATCTCAAAAATAAGATTAGTTTCCAATACAGAGGGTACTAAACGAGTTGGTATGATTGGATATGGACTCGAAATAACCGAATATGTAAAGTATTAAAACTTTTAATTACTTTTTTTTTAAAATATTTTAAGCCTAAAGCATACAAAATGAAACGGTTAAAAAATAGTCAAAAAAATAGATGCTTTTTTTATAAAAATAGATTTGCATAACCAAAAAAGGTTCTTATATTTGCACTCGCAATCAGGTAATGAAAGCGACAGACTGGAGAAATGGCAGAGCGGTCGAATGCGGCAGTCTTGAAAACTGTTGACTGTAACAGGTCCGGGGGTTCGAATCCCTCTTTCTCCGCATAATTAAAACCCTAACAATTGATATTCAATTAGTTAGGGTTTTTTGTTTTGCGTATTTGTACGATTTTTGTATTGTTGGCTTCTTAAGACGTTCAAAAATAGTTTTTCGAGCATAAAAAAGCATCTCATTTCTGAAAGGCTTTTTTGTTCTTAACACGTGAACAGATAGCAATGAAGTATAAAAAAAAACCGCTCATCTCTGAACGGTTTAATTTTTTAAGAGAATTAATTTATCTCAAATTAGAAGTTAAACAAATTTTCGTTTTAAAGGACGGTTTACCCTGCCAATTGGTGCAAGGTATCTTTTTTCCTTTTGCATCCAGTACAAACAAAATTGATGCGGTTTTAAACGTCGCTTTCAATAGTGCCTTTTTGCCGCTTCTTTTATCGGTCTTCATTTCTGCTTTTTTCATAATAATATTTATTTATTGGTTAATTTATTTTAGTGAAAGTATCTTTGCATTTAGTCCCTTTGTGTACGTCTGTACTTTGCCATTTTCCGAGATTAGGACGGAACAAAAAGCATTAGTTTGGTAATGGTTTACGCTAATGCCTAGCTCCTGCAAGCGGTTTAAATCTTTGGCGACCTTATGGGCTAGATTATGCAATTCTATTTGAATATCACTATCGGCATAAGTGCGGTACTGCTCCCTAATTGCTTCAATTTGTTCTTTTGTTAGCTGCTCAAAAGATAGATCGTTTTTGTTTGCTAAATAGAAACTCTCAGCAATTCTATACGGCTCTTTTATGCCTGCTGCATCAAGGCAAAAATCCAAACTTGCTTTGGGGTACTCTTTTCTAAAATTTTGCTCCACTTCCCTTGGCCAGCTTTCAAAACTTGAAAGTTTTAAGCCTAATTGATCGAGCATTGTCAAAATTTGTGTTCCGTTGTTTGATTTTCGTTCGTGCGCTGCAATTACTGAATTTGCAACATTTTCGTTTTCTTGTAATAAAATTCTTTCTTTCATAATATTTAATTTAATTTGTTACTTAATTTGTTATTCTTCTAATTGCGTTCGCTCTCTCTATCAGTTCATCTGTTGATAGTAGTTTTAAATCGGGGGTTGTTTCCTCTGTGAAGTCAATTGTTATTGTTTCTTCGCTGCCATCATTAACGGCAACCGCTTTAAGCGTAGGAACTACAAACTTTGATAGTTCAATTATCATCTTAAGCCTATCAATAGGTTTTAAGCTCTTTAGATCGGCTTTTAACGTTGCCATATTGCCCTGTATCAATAGTTCAAAGCTATCTCTAATATGTAGCGTAGTTCTGTTTGGTGTCCCTGCTTTCCTCCCTCCAGTCTTTAATTTTCTCATAATTTTTCTAATTTTTATCTAATTGCATCTACTTTAGATTTTCGCTAAACATCTGTTTTACATCTTTAAGTCTCTTTGCAAATTCCTTTTCGTTTTCTTTCAAATGTCGGGCGTGCTTAATTAACTTCTCTAGTGCCAAAGATTCTTCTAGCGATAATTTTTTTAGATCCTTTAAAACGATGGGTCTTTCTAAACAAGCGTTGGCTACGAATTTGTTTTTTCTATTGCTCATATTTATAATTTTGTTTTCCGTGCGTTTTCAAGGTGCTGCGGTTCGCCTTTTTATTGATTGCCGCACCTACTGATGCTACTGTAAAATATCTTGTGTGCGGCACTTTTTTAATTTTAACTAACTGATTATTAATGTTTTATGATAAATGATGCTACTGACGCTACCGATGCTACTGATTTTCGCACTTAGAGGGGTATTACTATTATTGCCTTAAGTAATATATCTTTGTGCGCTATTCCTGTATTTTATATTATAACTCTATACAATAGTAGTAGCGTCAGTAGCGGCATTAAGTCTTAAACGTTGATTTTAAAGGGGATTAACCGCCGCACCATCACTAAATAATTGGTGCGTCAAAGGTGCGGCGGTGCATCACTATTCTAAATCAAACAAAAGATATTTTAATCCATAGCCTCGTTTAGAAACTCCGTTAACTCTTTTATTAATTTTTTCAAACCCTAATTTCTTCAAGGCTGCACCAACTTTATTAATGCTGATACGCTGCCTAGTATGCCTTTCCATCTCCTGCGTTATCTCGGTGGCTGTTGTGAAACTCTTTTCGCATTTTTCAAATGATTGCAGTATCATTTCAGTATAAGGGTCAATAGCTTCAAACTCGCTGTTTTCAGTAGCTTGTAAGATTCTTTCACTTTCGGTCAAATTAGAAGTTTCTCCAGCCTTATGCAGCTCATAAATAAGCTGCCAAACTTTATCAATATTTATTTTGAAATACTTTTCTAAATTGAAACTTTGGACGTTAAAAGCTAAAAATCTTGTGTTGCCAGTAGGATCTGTAAAAATGTCCGTATGGTTTGAAGTAGCCATTATTATGGCACTTCTAAACATTTGTTCGTGGTTACGTCGGTACGGTCTTCTTTCAAATATATCATAGCTCGCTGTTAAGTTTTTGAAGTTCGCTAGTGATGTACTTTTAGTTAAGATATTTTCAAACTCATCATAGCAGCCTACTAGAATACTACAAAGGGCAATTTTGCTATCAGTCAATTTTGACAAATTAAACTCAGTTACTTTGCCATAATTTTTAAGATCGTTTGGTAAAATGTTTTTTGAAAGACTTGTTTTGGCTGCTCCCTGCTCTCCAGTTACTACCAATACATTTTTAGTCATACGCTGCAATAGGTGTAAATCAAATAATCCTAGCATCCAGCGAATAAAATAAATACGCATAAGCGGTTTTGGTGTTTTAGAAGTAAAACAATCTAAAAATTTATCCAGTTCATCGAATTGGTTTTTTTCTGTTGGTTCTAAAGTTTTTAACTTTTCTACGTATTCCAAAAATGGGTGGAATTTTCTATTATTTGCCAGTACGTCAATAACGCTTAGTAATTTATCTTTCTGCGTATCTTTATTAAAAAGTAAAGAACTTTCTACAACCATATCGGAAATATGAAAATCTGTTAGTGGCTGTTCGTCAATTTCAGCAACTCCCGTAAGTTGGTTTAATCTAATATTTTTTAAACTTGAATACTCCAGTAACTCGGTGTAACTCTCTTTTGATTTACTCACAACTTTTATAGGATCGGTAAACGTTCCAAAACCTTTTAAACTAAGTTTCTTTTGGGCTTCATAATCGGTCATTCCTGCCAACTCTTTGTATAAGTCATATAAATTGTACTCTAGTTTTAAAAGTCCCGTATTTGGGCTAAAAACGTGAAATTTAATAACAGCTTCATTATTATAACAAACGATACTTTTAGGGCTTCCATCGGCTCGCTGGTACTCATACATCGTTTTACCTTTTCCGTCGGTTACTGTATAGCCTTGCTGCTCCAGTAGCTCGTTAATAATCACAATACTTTTAGGATTGTTATTAAAAACTGTTGCAGGATCGTTTGACAATAGAAAATTATCTGTTTGCTCTCCTAGTGCTGCTGTGGCAACTTCTTTTATTACGTCCGTGTAAACCTGCGAATTTTCATTTAAGATATATTTAGGATCGTATGAAATGAAACGTAAACGGGTCGGATCTGCTAAGAAGTCAATATTCACATCGTACTCCTTTTTGTAGTATTGCTGGAAAGAAAGATAAATTTCATTAAAATTATTTTCAGTCGGAATTTTTACGAAAATGCAAAGCCCGTTACCACTTAAAGAAAAATGAATTAAAAAGGTGTATTTGTCTTTTGCTAAAACGTCTTTAAGATGGTGCCAGTTGTCGTAATCTATCGGTAAAATATCTATGTCAACAACCGCCAAGCCGTTAAGCTCTTGTATGTCTTTTAAGCTCCTGCCAGTTGGTCGCATAATGCAGCTGCCAGTTATACAAGGCTGGTGTACTTTTCTTTTCTTGTATTCATCGGCTGGTAATGCACTAAGGGCTTCATTTTTCGGATCACTTATTAAATTAAGATGGTCAGAAAGATAAATGTCTTTTGTTTTCTCAGTACATTTTGCACTTTTGTAATATGAAAAGATTAGTTTATCTTTGAAGCTCTTTGCAGTTTCAAAAGATTCTAAGCGGTGGATAGTGTCGGTGCTACTCATCGCTTATTTTTTTAATGGAATAAGTGATTCCATTATCTCACTTCTTTTGTAATAGCATTTATTTGCAAACTTATGGACTGTTATACGTCCTTTGTTTTGCCAATGCCATAAAGTGGATGCGTTTATTTGTAGTAGTTCTAAAACCTGCTCACGGCTTAAAAGATCGTCGTTTGCGGTTTGGGTGTTAAAAGATTTTTTAAAGTCTTCTAATTCTTTTCTGAACACAAATACAATAAGTTCCAAAAATTTATCAGAACTAATATGTTCAATTAAAGTTGCTGTTGCTGTTGCCATTTTTACAATGTTTTAGTGATTAATAACATTGCAAATATTGGTTTGGGATTGTACCCTAAAAGACTACACATTGTACCTTTTTGGGTACGCTTTGAACCTATTTAATTTTTATAAAGTGTTTTTGCCGTTTCGTAAATAGCTATCCTTGTTTTTGTTTTATTGTGATTTGAAGTCTTTTCAATAATCATTCCGTTGTAGTTTTCTGCTATCCATTCCAAAAAGCGAACTTGTGAAACGCTCTTATATATTAAGCTGTCTTTTTTCATTTCCTCAAACATAAATTTAACGTCCGTTCTACTTTCTTCTGTAATACCAAAACCATCAAACATTGATTGCCATACTTCAAAGGCGTTACCAACAAAAATATTATTATGTCTTTCTTTTATGACTTCATCAATTTTCAAATTTTCGGGCTGCTTCTTTTCAAATTTACTAGATAGATTTTTTAAATGTTTCTCTAATGAAATGATGTAAAAATTATAAAATTGCTTTTCAAGATGTATAGATTCGTGATCTTTTCGATTGCCATAAATTGACCGTCCAAGACTCATTGAATAAGGGTCAAGGTTTTCGGGGCGGTTAGGTAGTTCCATTTCGCTTAATAGTTTTTTAGCTTCTTCAATTTCACTTTCAAAAAACATTTGTGTGAATATTTGATCATCAAAATTATCTTTGCTTTGCTCTTTTGCTTCGGTCAAATAATGATGTAATTTACTAATCATATAAACATTGATTTTGTCAAGTCTGTATATCGGCGGTGGAAAACTAGTTATTTTCATTGTGATTAATTGTGTCGTTAGTATAAGAAAGATAAATTAAAAATAGTTAGTCATTTCAAGTGCCAAATCTTTATTGCTTTTGCCTATGTAATTTAAAAACATAACTTCGGTACTGTGTCCAGTAACATAAATCAAATAAGTGGTTGGTATTTTTCCGTAAAAATTTGTAGCAAATGAACGTCTTCCAATATGCGACGTTATCAAATCGCATTTTCTATATAATCCAGTTTCTTTGCGAAATATTCCGCTTTTTGGAGCTGTTTCTAAATGTTTACTCCCTGTTATATTTTGCGTTAATTCTGCAATCTCACAGACTGTTTTGATATAATCGTTATACCTTTGATCTGATATTGCATAAGGAAAAGAACCGTTTCTTTTATCCAAAATTTCCAGTACTTTCGGGTGTAGTGGAACGGTCATAATTTTATCAGTTTTGACTTGTGTAAATTCGATTAGTTTTTTGCCGTTTTCAATTCTTATCATTTCAGCAGTAAACCGCATAAAATCTGAAACCCTTTGACCGCAATAACAAGAAATTATTAACCAGTCTTTTGCATTGTCCAAGCTATCAGTTAATTTTTCCTTTTCGATTTTCTCGATTTTGTCAAGCTCCTCAAAGGTTAAATATATCTTTTCGACCTTTACACTATCCAAACGTAAACTGTCCAGCTGTGGGTGTGTTTCAAGTCCTAAAAATCGGGCGTGCCTGCAAAAGGTTTTAATAAAAGTTAATTCTCTTTGCATTGTATTTTGAGCATAATTTTTAGACTTGTAAAATTTCACAAATTCATTTTTGAAATTATCGTTCACGTCTTTAATTAAAAACGGGGCTTTTCTCAAAACTTCCATTTCCTCAATTTTAGTTTTGATAACTTTAAATTTTTGGATCGAGGTTTGTTTTGATTCGTGTTTACGATACTCAATATAAAAATCAATATACTTCGTTAATTCAGATGGTAATTTATTTTCTTTTACTTCCTGTGGTGGATTGTAATAATTATCAATTTGAGTTTGTAACCATTCTTTTGAAACCTCATCAGTCTTAACAAAATTAAAAGCCGTTAAAATATGATTTTCAATTTTATTAAGTTCGTTATTAATTTCCGTTTGCTTATTTGTAATCAAAATATCTTTTGACTTTTTTTTATGCTGCTTGCTCCAGTAGTCTTTTGTAGTTTCAAATTTAGTATTTGCACCAAAAACAAAATCAGTTTCATTGAAACGATATAACAACCTCAAATGTAAATTTGCTTTGTCTTTAGTGGATCGGTATAAAAAATTAACTGCTGCCATAATTCGTAATATTTTGAATAATACAAATATAAGTCTTTTGTACGATAGTCGTACGATTAAATACAATTTAATACATTTTAAAACAATCAAATAAATAAATCTATTTTTGATAAAACTCTGTAAGCACTACGTTTATTGATATATTTGCAATAATCAAAGTGTAATTGATTTTAACTGATTGTGTTATAAGCAGTCCCTCTTTCTCCGCCAGTAGAAATACAAACGGTTACAAAACCTCATAAATCTTATGATTTATGGGGTTTTTTCTTTTTGGTACTATTCAAATTATTCATTAAATCTCAAAGCATTGGTGTCTTTCGAGGTGTCACTTACTAAATTAAAAATCTAGTGACACCGCGCAAAAAAAGAACCAGTTCAACGACTTGTTCATCTATTGAACATCTTGTATGAAGTCATGCGATTGATTAAATTTAATAATAACTAAAAGGTTACCACTTATGAACACAACTGTATCTGTTCTCTTTTACATTAAGAGAAGTAAAGTCAATCTAGATGGCGTTTGTCCAATTTACACGAGAGTTACCATTAAAACCAAACGTTTCGAATTCAGCAGCGGTAAATTTATCAATCCCGATAAATGGTCAATAGATGGCGCTAAAGTTAAGGGCACAACAGAAGAAGCCCGTTCAATAAATAGTCATCTTGATTATTTGAAATCCAAAATTTACGATTCCGAGAAAAACTTGATCAAAAACGACATCGCGATAACATCCGAAACATTAAAAAACAAATTACTGGGAATCGAAGAACGCCAAAGAACCCTTATCCCCATCTTCCAAGACCACAACAATAAAATCAAAGAATTGGTAGGCAAAGAATATGCACCAGGAACATTGGAGCGTTACAAGACTTCGTTAAAACACACCATAGATTTTCTGGAATGGAAATACAAAATATCAGATATCGAGATTGATAAAATAAATCATGCTTTTATTACCGACTATGAATTCTACTTGCGCAGCGTTAGGAATTGCGCCAATAACACCGCGGTCAAGTACATCAAGAATTTTAGCAAAATCATCAAAATATGTTTGGCCAACAATTGGATTGACAGAAACCCTTTCAGCAATTATAAAGCCAAAATCAGAGAAGTGGAACGGGTGTATTTATCAGAGGGAGAAATTCAGAATATCATCAACAAAGATTTCAAAACAGATAGACTATCATTAGTACGCGATATCTTTCTTTTTAGCTGCTTTACCGGCCTAGCATACATTGATGTCAAAAACTTAACAAAGTCCCACATAAGCCTCGGTATTGATGGAGAGAAGTGGATATTCACCCACCGCCAGAAAACAGAAACGGCTTCGAAGATTCCAATTCTTCCAATAACCCAAATGATTATCGATAAATACGAGGATCATCCGGAATGCTGCAATCAAAACAAACTACTTCCCATTTTGAGTAACCAGAAAATGAATGCTTATTTAAAGGAAATTGCCGGCGTTTGCGAAATTGAAAAAGAACTTACTTTTCATATTGCCCGACATACATTTGCAACCACAGTAACACTCACGAACGGAGTTCCTATCGAAAGTGTAAGCAAAATGCTTGGACACAAAAACCTAAGAACCACTCAACATTATGCAAAGGTTCTAGATAAAAAAGTTAGCGAGGACATGATGATTTTGAGAAACAAAATGTTAAACAGCAACAATGATAAAATTATCAAAAATGCTAATTAGAATTTTCGTTAATCGAATTTAGCACTTAGTGAGTTTAGAATAGTGTCTAGTCCTAAAAAAACGACACTAGATTTAAATTATCAAAAGCAAATAATACAGTGTGTAATTCTGCAATTGAAAACATTAAATTCTAGAATTAAGCACTCTACATTCAACCTTAAACTAGCTAGAATTAAAAGCCCCTTACGTATTTATTTTTTTTTCTTAATACGCAAATAACATAGTGTGTAATTCGCGAATCTAACACTATACTTTGCTTAAACCAAAAAAAAGAGGCAATAAAGCCTCTTAAATCTTTTAAATTCCAATAACGATAACTCCAGCAATGGCAGCCTACCAAGCCCTTATTATTGGCTTTCAAGCCTGAAGAATCGTTTGCTGTAGCAGAAGTTATTTTTTATATATAATATCTTTTGGAATAAATTTGTGTTTCTTTAATTCTTCGGCGGACTCTTCGAGTGATTCAATTTGAGTCAGTTCTTTTAGTTCTTGGCCAGTTTTTAAAGGCAAGAATTCAGTCTGTAATTTCTCGCCAAAATCATTTACAAACACATAAAGTTCATCGGAAACAATTGTTTCTCCTGCTTTATCTACTTTCGTATAAATAGGAATCCACACATTGTAGTCTAATTCTGAATTTTCTTTTCTGGTCGCTTGGTTTATTGTTAGGTAAATTATAACATCAAATGAGGATTCTTTAAATTTGCGACCAATTAAATTTGCGATTACTGCCAAAAAACCTTCAGTAGAAAAAAAGTAATTTCCATCATTTATTAAAAAAACTATTCCATTAGCTTTTTCTTTATTAAATGTCTTTTTAGATTCTTCAATTTGTTTGTCTGCTTTATGAATAGCTCGTTCGATCGTTCTTGATGCTCGCTCTATTAAATCTTCGTTGCACTTTTTTGGGAGTGGTTTTCTTCTGAATGCATAATCTCTAAAATCTTTTTCAGTCATCATCCCCTCTTCTAACCATTTTTTATATAGTTTTTCAAGTCTTGTAAATTCTTCTTGACCAGAAAAAATATCCTTCTCAAATGTTTTTAGTTCAGCAATAATTTGAGGATTCTCAAAGAGATAATCTGCATTTTTTCTATCTACTTTGTTTTCTGCTAACTTGTCGATAACAGTTCCTCCATAGTATTCAACATATTCTGAAAATAATTTTTCGATTTCTGGGAAATATGGTCTTTCTAGTTCTTTATTGTTGCTCATATGATTTCTGCTAACGTTCACGCTGCTTTGAGATGGTGGGGAAGTCGTAACCGCTAATTTTTTGGCTTAGCGAAAACGTGATGCTAGATGGTAATTGTACTAAATCAGACACTAGCTCAGAAAACGGTGATTATACGTTGTATCTATATTTTATTTATCAGATGTTTTTGAGAAAGTTTTGTTAATATTTCTGTATATCCAAATCCCATAGTTCCTTCTATAGATCTTACCCAACAGCTAACAAAAATATCTTCTATACCATCGTCATTAAAATCTGCTCGAAATTGTTCTAATAGTGAGGTTTCAAAACCTTCGAATTCTAAACTGAATTCATAAATTCCAGGTGAAATATCATATTTTACAATTCCTCTCCTAACTAATTCTCCGATTGACAAGCCCTCTTCAATATACTCCTTTAATCTACCTTCAACATCAAAAAGAATGTTCGGAGATAGATAATCTAACATATTTAATTTTATCCAAGGATCATTTAAAAATGATCCTTTCGGCATTTGTGATTTTTGCAAAACTTCAATAAACTCATCAAAAAATGTAAAATTTGAAGACATTTTAATTGCATATGTTGTCAACGGATAATATCCTTTTGCCGTTGCAATCTTCCATTCATTTAGCGTAGATACATTAGTTTTTTCATCATTATCATTAACTAATTCTAAATATTCATCATCATTATAAATCATTAATTTCTTGTCCAAAAGACTTGAAAAATCAGTATCTAAATAAAAATTATCATAAATTTCATCAATAAATTCTATTCCAATCGGTAATTTAATTTCTCTAATATCCCAATCCTTTTTCTCAGCATCTTTTAAAATATCTTTTAACTCTTCTGTATTAATTATATTTGCCGAAAGAGCACATTGAAGTTTAGAGATAATTAGTCCTTTATTTTTGTTTCTTTTTAATTTTTCAATTTCAATTTTGACTTTTGCTTCAGTTTTTAGAGCAATTGAAAGATAAAATAGACTTGCATTTTTAGTGAAAAGATCATTGCTTTTCCTTAAATTACATTTACTATGAGTAGGAACTAAATTATAAAATGCATTTAGATTAAAATTTTTATCTAAGCCTAAATCATTTTTAATCTTTTCAAATTCATCAGGATTATTTTCAAGTGATTCAGGAATTATATGATCTATCTGTAAATCTCCCCAATCTAAAGATTGGTTACAATAGAAGCATAAATTTTTGTATGCACTCCAAATGCTACTTCTTATTAGATTATCAAATTTTGTTTTACTCATAATTTTCTGTGATGTAGCGCATAACTCCACTCTGTGAAAAAACTGTCTTTTTTATTCGTTCAAATGTACTGAATACTTATAATATTAAATCAAGAAAAGTCGAATTGTAAATAATGTAACACATCACAGGAATTCCTCGCAATCAAATGTGTTTTTCGAGTTTAGAAGACTGTTGATCTTATTAATTGTTACTAACAAAACAGTGCCGGAAAATACAATAAAAACCACTCTTAATGTACTACAAAAAAAGAAGCTTTCTTGCCTGTTAAGGATTATTCTAATAATTCTAAGTTAACTCCATAGTGTTAACAGACTCTTAACTGGTTCCGTTAAAAATCGGATTTATTATTCATTCTACGCAAGCAACAAATCTATAGCTGTTATGTGCAGTTCTTTAAAGGCTACAATTGTACTGAACCTTTTTTAATCAATCTAATACAGTCTCAGGTGTTACTAATTCCGCTAATTTAGCAGCAACTTCTTCCATTGAATCTTCTACAGTGCTTAAACCACTTCGTGAGCCAAGCAAAGGACTTACCTCACGTAAATCATCAAAAGTTGTGTTATGAACAATAGGGACAAGTAAATCGCGAGCTAAAAGTGCAGAAAGTTATTTGTCAGCGATACCTTCTCCTTTAATACGTTTTAGAAATAAAGGGGTAACTAATACTATTCCAACTCGAGACTTAACTAGTCCTTTATCGATTTCACGAAGTAAAGATGAACCTAATAAGACATCCTTTTCGCTGTATCCGCCCGACGAAACCCATATTTTTTAGATTAACCTAAGGTAGTAGTTTTGTTCTAAACAATTTAGACATGGACAAAAATGAATTTATGTTATCCCGAGTTGAATCTTGGAAACAAAGTGGACTTTCACAACAAGCGTATTGCGATCAAGCAGGTATTAAATTAGGAACCTTCAGCTATTGGATACGAAAAAGCAAAAATGAAGAAGCACAAAGCGGAGGTTTTATTGCACTGAAAAAACCAGTTTTCGCTTTAGAAAACAAATACGAAATCGTATACCCCAATGGAGTTGTGCTACGACTTGATACAGATAATTTAAGTGAACTTTCAGCTTTAGTAAACCTATATTAGTGTTTAGCCTAAGTAGTTCACATACTTTTTTACTCTACCCCAAAGTTTGCGATATGCGCAAAAGTTTTAATGGTTTGTGCGGTCTTGTTGCCAATGAATTAGGACGCGTTGCACATAGTGGGGAAGTGTTCATTTTTATCAATCGAAATAATAATCAGATGAAACTTTTACACTGGGAATCCGGT
>NZ_FRBU01000035.1 GCF_900142695.1 Flavobacterium xanthum
ACCGGATTCCCAGTGTAAAAGTTTCATCTGATTATTATTTCGATTGATAAAAATGAACACTTCCCCACTATGTGCTACGCGTCCTAATTCATTGGTAACAAGACCACACAAACCATTAAAACTTTTGCGCATATCGCAAACTTTGGGGTAGAGCAAAAAGGTATGTGAACTACTAAGGCTAAACACTAATATAGGTTTACTAAAGCCGAAAGTTCACTTAAATTATCCGTATCCACTCGCAGCACAACTCCATTAGGGTATACGATTTCGTATTTGTTTTCTAAAGCGAAAACTGGTTTTTTCAGTGCAATAAAACCTCCGCTTTGTGCTTCTTCATTTTTGCTTTTTCGTATCCAATAGCTGAAGGTTCCTAATTTAATACCTGCTTGATCGCAATACGCTTGTTGTGAAAGTCCACTTTGTTTCCAAGATTCAACTCGGGATAACATAAATTCATTTTTATTCATGTCTAAATTGTTTAGAACAAAACTACTACCTTAGGTTAATCTAAAAAATATGGGGTTCGTCGGGCGGATACCAAAAAACTGTCAAAAAAGGAGTACAGGAAAGTATTAGAATTAATGAAATTGCTTTAATTTTTTTAAAGTTAATTATTAAAATGTTGCCCAACCACCTTAATTAGGAGTTGGGTTTAATAAAAAAACCCAGAGCAAGTCTGGGTTATGTTTACTATTTTATAGTGCAGCACTAATGCAAATGAATAGTTGGGCACTTTATAGTGCAAAATTATATCATTTATGTTATATAAAAAAACCTTTTAACCTATTTTTTAAGGTAACCTATTTTGTCGCTAATAATTTTTTGTATTACAAGATTATCTGAATACTTATCAAACAAGGTACTTATTTCTTTCTCAATTATACTTTTTCTGCTACTAGAGATACTTGAAAGAAAATATAAAATCACTTTTATGGAGGAATCCAAAGAGTGTCTGTTGTTATTGTTAAACAGAATTAATGGTGTGGTTTCAATTTCTTTGGGAGTGTTAGAGTCAAAAAGTATTCCACTATGAGCACAGATATTTCTAATAAAAATAATGGTTTTTAAGAAGTTTTGAAAAATTTTTACCTTTTTAATACCATACAAATTAGCAATTTGAATCTTTAAATCATCTTCTTTTAATGAAAAATAAATTTTTTCAATAGTGCCAAAAGTTAAAAATTCTAATGTTTTCCAAGCTGGAGCATAAATGTCATTTGGATACTTTTGATGGTGCTTCCTTATAGGTTTATTATTAAACTTAAATTGGTCTGTGTAGCATTTGTTGGGAAAATCATCTACAAATTTAGAATCCATTACTTTTTTACTCGCAAACCAAGTAGGGTTATCTGGGTAAGCATTAGAAATATGGTAAATTAGTTGGGTTCTTAAATTTATTTCAATTCTATTTCAATTCTATTTAAAGCCTTATTTAAAACGTTTTTTAAATCTACATCTAAATAGTACAAGCAAACTACATCAGAAAATTTTGTGCCTTTCTCAAAATTGTGGTCTTTGTCTATTTCAAAAGGATTCCAATAAAAACCCAACCTATAATAACCAATATCTGTTAAAATTTCTTTTGCTTTAAGTTCCTCTTCTTTATTTTCAAAAACTATTCCTCTTCTAGAAAGTTTTTGAATTTGTTCCTCTACTGTCGTTGCTTTGCTCCCCATAATCTCAAATTGTAGGTCACAAAGGTTATGTTTTATACCCTATAATAAAAGCCAAACTTATTCACAATTAACTTGAGTTTTTAACAAGTAACTATCTGTTTTTTACGTACTAATAGGGGGATTTTGAGAAATAAAATAACTATTCTCATTTCACTCATATTAAATTCTACTATTTTCCTTTTTATTAGTCCTTTGGTTTCACAATAATTTTAGGTTTCAATGAATTTGATGGTTGAGGAGTCACTCTACCTAATGTTACTTTTACAATTTTGAATTCTGATTTTGGCTTTTTATCATTCATTCTTTATTTTTTAGGATAGGTAGGTGGGTTATTTTTGGGTGGAGTTGGAATTGTTCTACCCTTTTCTTCTGTTAATGGTTTTGGCTGGCTAGGATTTGGTTTTCCATTGTTGTTTGAATAGTTCATATTATAAATATTTATTGTTGCAAATGAGATAATTACAGTAATTCCAATAATCAAGGACCATATTGAAATCCTATTTAACCTATTAATTACTTTATTTCTTTCTTCAATATTTTTAAAAATAACATCATACTTTTCATCATCAATATCTTTAATTATTTCATCAGAATCAAGCATTGATTTGTAATGAGAATAAAGATTAGAAAGTAAAGTAACAACCATCAAGAACATTCCCATTAGGATCAAAATCTTGCAAATTGCCTTATCAATAGTTACAATTTTCTCCATAAAGGTCAAAGAGAGAACAATGCCGCCAGAAGCCATTAAATTGATGTATTTTTCAAAATCGTCTTGACTTTTACTCTTATTGTCAGAAACTGAATTTCTGTATTCAATCCATTCTTGATGTAATTTTTCTTCTTGGTTCATAAATGCAAAATCTTGCTGTTTTCTACAATTTCTGTTTCGAATTATTCAAATTATGAAAAAACTTCTACTATTCTAGACGTATTTTTTTTGAAATTTTAAATTATCATAGGTTGCACTAATTTAACTTTTTACCAAATTCCTCAAAGAGTCCATAATAAGAATTTTTTTGAGCTTTCTGATTTTGAATAATTTGGTTGATTGGACTTAAGTTTAAAAAATACAACATCCCATTTTCCCAAGAATCCCATACTATTTCTGGAATTCTTCCTTTAGTGTACCATAAATATTCTTCAGAACAAAAGTTTAAATAATCAATAATTAAAAGTCTGTCCTTTTCATCTTTTAAAGTAAAATTTGCGTCTTTACTTAAAAGCTCATCAATCTCATTAAATTTATTATTAAACTTGCAGTCATATTTCTTATTGAAGCTTTCAAAAAGTTCTTTGAACATTTTGTCATTTTCCATTTTATACTGTCTAACTCCTATTGATATTGAAATTCCTGTAGCTAGAACAGCTCCAATTATTTCTAATTTATTTCCTAAAAAATAAAATAAGCATATGCTAATTACTAATGTCCCTACATTAATAAGAAGTAAATCTGAATATCTTTTAAACCAATTTATCACAACTAACTCTTCTCTACAATTTTTATTTCCTCTTTACTCAACCCATACAACTCATAAACCATTGTATCAATAGCTTTATCCGTAGCATCAATTTGAGATTTTAATTCTAATACTTTTTTACTTTCTTCCATAAAATAATCCTCCCATTCTGCTTCTTGAGATAAGGAGAGTTTTACTTTCTTTTTAGCTAACTCTTTGATGAATTCAGGATAAGTCAATTTGTACCAATCCTGTAATTTTTTTGGCAAATCTTCTAACTCAAATTTTCTTTGAATCGCTCTTTGGAATTTTTGAGATTGATTTTTGAGCTCTGTGTTTAGAGAAAGCATCAAATCAGTTTTTTCAATAAAAGGTTGTTGTTTTTGAATGGGTAATTCAACTAAGGGAATATTTTTTATATCGTTTACTAATATTTTCGGAAACAAACCTTTATTTGCTTTCGGGGATGTTTTTTTTACAAACCATCCCAATAATTTTGAATTAAGGATAGAAAGGGAGTATTTTAATTCCAAAACTTTTAAGTCATTTATAATGTTAATTGCAGAAGGAGTATTGTAATATTCTAAATCTGTATATCCACAAAACATAGTTCCAGAAATAATTTCTCTAATCAAAATCCTCTCTGAAGTAAAAAATTTTATCTTTCTGGGGGCAGCCAACCATTCACCATAACTTATCCACAACTTTCCATTCCATTCAATATTGTATCTATTAATGTCTCCACCTTTTAATTCTTGCTTGAATGTGTTATCTTTTCGAAATTCTGAATGCCAAATTCTATTTTTTATCGTATACTCGTCGTGCCCTCTGTATTTATCATATGGTATCAACCCTTGAGAAACTTCATAAAAATCTTTTAAGGGTTTAAAATATTGTAATTTATTAATTATTAATTTCTCATTAGAATTCTGGGAAAACAAGCTTAAAATATTTTCTATTTGTCCTAAAATATCGTTTTTATTGTAATTTCCAACACTTTTAAATTCCCTGTTATCAACCTTTAGCAAATTTGTGGTATAATCTTCAACTTTATTTCTAAATGAAAATATACAAGTCCTTACTGAAGCATCAACAAAAGTATTATCATTTGATAAGTCAATAATTTGATATACCTGTAAATTTTTAAAAATAGTTTCTCTATATTTTATTCCAAATAGTGTAGACAAAAATGTATTAGGGAATATATATGATAAAACAGAGTTGTTTTTTAAAATTATTTTATAAAGGGAGATAAAATAAATATATATCTCAAAATCCGGAACTAATGAATCAAAATTTGAAAGATACCTTTTCTCAATTTCGTTAAAACTAACCCCATAAGGTGGATTTCCAATAACTACATCAAAACCTCCTTTTTCAAATACTTTGGGAAACTCGTTTCGCCAATTAAAGGCTTTATCTCCTGCAATTTCAGGATCATCAATTAAGGAGTTTCCACATTTTATATTACTGTTTAAATCGTTTAGTTTACGGTTAGGTTGAGCGGTTCGTAGCCACAAAGAGAGTTTGGCAATTTCTACACTTTCCTCATTTAAATCTACTCCAAACAAGTTGTTTTCCAGGATGCTTTTCTCCACATCACTCAATACCATAGCATCACCAAAGAGCTTGGCTTGCAGTTCATCTACATACGTATGCTCTGCAATTAAAAAGTTTAAAGCTTCATTCAGGAAAGCACCAGAACCACAAGCAGGATCTATAATGGTTACTTGCAACAACCACTTTCTGTACTCTTCTAATTTATCAATTAGCCCTTTAATGGTTTTCTTCTGCCTTTTTTTATCAGTGTAATACTCTTCTTCAATTATTTCAAGTGCGGCTTTCTTTTCGGTACACAATTTACCAACCGTGTTTTCTACGATGTATTTAGTAATGTATTTTGGAGTATAAAAAACACCGTCTTTTTTACGTTTGGTTTTAGATTTATCAATTACAGCACCTTCTAATTGGGCTTTAATTTCATCCAATTCATTCAAGGAATTTTCAAAAATATGCCCTAAAATATTGACGTCTACTTCACTAGAAAAATCATACTCAGACAGTTTTAAAGTATGGGTATACAATAAGTCATCATCAATAATAATACTATCTAAAATTCCATCTGGTTTAAATAAGCCACCATTATAAGCAAACACATCATACTGCTTGCCTTTATAACCTGTATTCAAATAACCAAAATATTTCTTGAATCTATCGTAAAGCGGCGTGTATTCATCTAATTCCCGTAATTGATTCCATTGACTTAATATCAACTTAACAGAGTTAGGAGGCAGTAGGTTTCTATCTTCACCAAATAGCAAAAACAAAAATCGATCTAATAGCTTTTGAGATTTTTTAAAAAGTTCCAGTGGTTCATAAGCTGGATTCAAAGCCACTAAACTTTGGTACAATTCTCTTTTAAAAATAGAATAGTCCTTATATAGTTTTTTGGTGATTACATCCTCTTCACTAAGCGATTCGGCTTTGATTTTTTTGGCAACATCATTAGCTATGTTTTCATAACCAAGACATAAATAGAGTAACGAGAAGTCTTCTTGCGTAAGTGTGAACAAATTGAATTCTATGTGTTCTATGGCATTATCAATATAGAATCGTAATTTTTCAAAATTAGAAGTAATAACATACACACATTCCGGCTGATTGTTTTTATAACCAAAAGCTTGTACTTCAATCTTTCCTAAATCAGTAGTATTGGTTCCTTTTAGCTCAATTACAGCCTTAACTTTGGTATCTATAATAATGGCACCATCAGCTTTTTTACTGTCTTTTACATTTTTATATTCAGTGGTAAGATTGTATGGCGTTTCTGAGGAAGAAGCAGGTTTGGTGTAACCCAATATTTTCACGAACAAATCTTCCAGAAATTCACCTTGATACTGTTCTTCTTTTAAACTTTTAATTTCCTCCTGAACTTTGGGATTCAAAAAATGAGTTTTATAAGATTCCCATTTAAGAGAAATACGTTCCTTATTTTGGGTGTTTAAATATTTGGTAATTACAGTCTTTTGGAAAAGGGACATCTTGCGGAATTAATAGTTTTGATAAAAGTAACAAATTTAAGTAGATTTCGTAGGAATTACTTTCTTACTTATCTACTGCTTGTAATTTAGTACTAGTTAACTTTCCTCAAATAAAGTATTAATAATGGCAATTAGCAATACCCATAAGTAGTAATATTTTAGAAAGCACCTACTTTGACTTTTTCCAAAACATTCATTCGTTAGCCATACCCATTTGTAAAAGAAGTTCATTTACGAACTTTAAAATCATTTGCATATTTCATAGTTGAGTACTACTGATCTTATCCCTGTAAAACAATTGCATCAATTAGAAAAAAATTTAATTGAAGAAAAGACTTTTTGTTAATAACTAAGTTTCTAAAGTACATAAAAATCTTATAATTTTGCTAAATAATAAACCTATAAGTTGATTTAATGAAAATAGTTCCTATATTTGTCCAAGAAAATAAGCGCGAGGGATTATTTTCTATTCACTTAAAAGGTGAGCTTGAAGATGAAGTAACCAAATGTATTGATCAATGGTTATTGAATCCTCAATATTTATACGATTTTTTCACTTTACATCAAGACGATTTAAATAGTGGTTATTATGGAAAAACAATCAGCATACAACAAGCAATTAATTATACCCGGAAAGAAGCCGAATATTAATTTGACCAACTCGAAAGCTTGGCAATTTCAGGAACAAATATCGGCGGTGACAACCTGTCTATAGTTTTCCAACCTTTACGCAACCTTGACTACACGCAAAAAGAACTTCAACAAGTCAAAGCCAAAACACAAATTCAAAAAAAATGGTTGCGCATGTATGCAATTAAAATTGGACCAAACACATTTATTGTTACTGGCGGAGCAATAAAATTAGTTGGGACTATGGACGAAAGAACTCATTTACTCAAAGAAAAACAAAAATTAGAAGACATTAAATATTATTTGAAAGAAGAAGGAATTCTGGATCAAGATGATTTTGAAGTGTATGAAATTTAATATATGGAGCTAAACGAAAGATTAGACAAGTTTGAAAAATTAGTAAGCGACAAGCCTTCTAGTTTTCTTTCAAAGTTGGCCTACTATAAAGCCAACAAAAAATGGATAGATCAATCTTCAAAAGTTGCGATTAATGTTCTAGAAGCATTAAGCCAGAAAGGATTGTCTCAAAAAGACCTAGCCAAAAAAATGAATGTTTCAGCACAACAAGTAAACAAAATTATCAAGGGAAAACAAAATTTAACTTTTGAAACGATCAGTAAACTTGAGACTGCGTTAGAAATTTCATTAATAGAAGTAATAGAATATAAACCAGTAGCAGAAATTAAAACTTCGGCTATTCACATAAAATCAGCTTCGTCTACATTGAAAGAAGAGTTTATTGTAGTAAGTGTAAATAAAGATACTTCTACTACATAAATACCGCAGATGAAAGTAGTACATAATAAAATGGACTATTCAGAATCTCACAACCAATATGCGATTGCAAGGTATTGGAAAATAACAAAAAAGATATAGAGTTTAGTATTAAAGGTATTAAGACTGAGCAATTTGCTTTGTATGAAGAAAATCATCTTGACAAAGGCAAAATTAATTGAGAGACCAATTTATCTTACGGTTTAAATACTGAAGAAAGAGATTTTATAACTTCAATCAAATTTACTTTTGAAATGAAAAAGAAGCCTTTCATCACAATTCAAGTAAATTGTATTTTTAAAATTGGAATTGAATCTTTTAATGATTTAGTAGCTGATGGTAAAATTATTATTCCAAGTTGGTTTATAGCACACATGGCAATGATAACAGTGGGCACTTCAAGAGGAATTCTACATTCTAAAACAGAAGGGACAATCTTCAATAAGTACATCTTGCCTACAATCAATGTAGCACAGATGATTCCTGAGGACGCAATTTTTGATCACAATTAAAATACAAATATTAATAAAAAAGGCATATAATTCGGGAACATAGCAAAGTAAAACAACGTAAAGTCTTGATTAAAATGCTAGTCAGAATCCTTAGTTCAAGCCCAAGAGCCAGAACTTTTTCAAAAGACTTTACAGCAATGTAAGGTCTTTTTTGTTTTAAAGCAGTAATGAAAGTAATATAATTGTTAGGAAGTCATAAACCAGTTTTGCACATTCCCGGTTACAATTAATAGAAAAAGAGGATTCAAAACGTTTTGAATCCTCTTTTTCTATTAATTGTAAACTACCTTAAAATAACTACGGAATCAATCGATCCGCTCGAAGCTTTTCAAACAAATCATAAAACGAACCCTCGGTACTTTGATAAAGAGTAAAACCCAATTTCCTGCTTTTGGACATGTCCGTCATCACTTCTATTGGTCGGCCCAAATCAAGATCCGTATGCCATGGGGAGGCTAACTGGTTTAAATCGGATTCTTGCAATCCATTTTCTGAGGCTATTTTTTTCCAAATTGCAGCATCTTCACTCATTTGTTCCTCAAGAGGATGAATCGTACCATCAAAACCAATTGCCTCAATTCCGAACGATTCCGCTAATTTATTCCACAACCATTTCCAACGAAAGAAATCTCCATTGATCACGTTGAACGCTTCGTTTTGGGCAGCCTCTGTAGTGGAAGCCCATATCAAGTGCGCTGCTAAAACGCTGACATCGGTAACATCCGAAAGTCCGTTCCATTGTGCTGCTGAACCTGGCCACTGAAATGGCTTGCCCGTTGCTTTACAAATACTAGCAAATACAGCCAGCGTAGTCCCCAAATTCATTAAATTTCCTACCGCTTTCCCAATGATGGTATGCGGCCTGTGCATGCTCCATGTAAAACCATCTCGCGCGGCGGCAGCATAAACTTCATCTTCTTGGGCGTAATAAAAATTTTCTAAATCAAGACGCGGTTGTGATTCTCTCAGCGGTGTTTCGGGCAAGAACCCTTCTTTGGCGTAAGCCTCAAACGGTCCTAGATAATGTTTCAGTCCGGTGACAAGCGCCACATGTTGCACGGATTGATAAGGTGCTAACGCTTCGAGCAGGTTTCGAATCATCAAGCTATTAACACGTATATTTTCGGCTTCAGAATCCTGACGCATCCACGTGGTAATGTACACATGCGTAGGTGAAACCTCTTTTAAAGCTATTTTTAAATTCTCCAAATCCAAAAGATCAGCTGCTACAGGATGCAAGTTTTTGCTATTTTTTGGTGGATTTCTGGCCAGTCCAAAAGTGGTCCAACCTTTGGCGATAAGCTGATCTGCGAGGTTACTACCAGTAATTCCGGTTACTCCTACTAAGAGTGCTCTATTTTCCATGTTTGTATTTTAAAATTATAAAATACAAATTTCGGAAATGCGACAAAGACTATACAGGACATAGCGCACAGATAAAGTGTGACCTAAATCACGTCAGTGGGACAACCGACTTAAAGTTTCTCTTGAAATTCCAAGATAAGAAGCAACTAAAGTTTTGGGAAGGCGCTGAATCAAATCGGGATACAACTGAATAAATTGCAGGTATCTTTCCTCGGAGTTCTTACTCATTAATGATAGAATTCGGTTTTGAAGCGCAATATTGCCTGTAGTCATTTTTTGCAGAAAGAAGAATTCCATTTTGGGTAATGCTACACAGAGTTGATCTCTATTTTCCAGCGTAATATAATAGGTTTGCGCATCTTCCAAGCAATCGATATTGAGTGTAGCGTTTTCTTCCTTATAAAATCCTTGATTGTCCGTAATCCACCAATCTTCCATGGCAAATTGCAAAATATGACTCTTGCCTGATTGATCTACATAAAACGAACGTAACAATCCTTTTACAACAAAATGAACATAAGGAACTGGAGTTTCCTGCTGGACAATGTATTGGTGTTTTTTATATTTACCAATTGAAAAATAAGTAAAGTAATTATGATTGAAAAAACGAATCATTCCCGTTAAGGTAAATCCATTTTTTATCGCTATTCAATTTAAAAGTTCCTATATGTTCTTTGTTCCACTCATTAGGCCCAATTAAAGATAGAAAATGTACTCCTTGAGCGTCTCGGTACAAATGATAAATCTCGCCAATCACAGGTTCAAAAGAAAATTTAGCACTGTACACTAATTCATTCCACTCGTATTCCTCCATCAATTTTTGATACTGCAGTTTGAGTTCGTTGAACTTATTGCCTAACTCCTTGTTTACATTGTCAATCCCTCTGCTTTTCCAAGATACCACATCATCAACACGAATTACAGGGGCACCAACTCCGGTTGCGTAAGGTAAAATATTAGCGTTATACCCAGCTTCGGCAGTATAGACAACATTATCTGGTTTTTTATCTTCCATTTCTTTTCAGGTTACAAAACACAAAGCGGTGTTTTTTGTTTAAAATATTATCCGCAAAGTTAAACAAAAATTATAAAAAAATACCATTACAATCCTTTGTTGCCCACAATTGGAATTGGAAAACGCAAAATAGATTCATTGTGTCTATACAACACATATAATTTTTTATTACATTTGGTACACATCAAATAAAGCTATTGACCTGAAAATAAACCACATGAAATCAAAAATTGTAATTCTCCCTTCCTTACTCCTACTCGCAGTAGGATTGCAGGCACAAACCAAATGGACCGAAACCACCAAAAGTACCTATAAATTGGTGTCGAATAAAGGCGGTCAAACTTTAGGCTATTCGCCAAAATCAGGCATCAAAATCATTAAAGTAGCCGGTTTTGCTTTTAAAGATTTGAATAAAAACGGAAAATTGGACGTGTAAGAAGATTGGCGCAAACCAGTGGCAGAACGTGCCAAGGATTTAGCCAAACAAATGACAGTTGAACAAATGGCTGGTTTAATGTTGTACAGCAGACATCAAGCGATTCCAGCGCAAGAGGCTGGCATGTTTACGGGAACCTATCAAGAAAAACCTTTTTCTAAAAGTGGCGCCAGTACCGCTGATTTGTCCGATCAGCAAATTGCTTTTTTAACCAAAGACAATTTGCGCCATGTATTAATGACCTCGGTAGCATCGCCAGATATTGCCGCGCAATGGAACAATAATATACAAGCTTTAGTCGAAGGAATTGGAATGGGAATTCCGGCCAACAATAGTTCTGACCCTAGAAATGGAGCCAATAAAGATGCGGAATACAACGCTGGTTCTGGTGGCGCTATCTCACAATGGCCGGAGGAACTAGGTTTAGCGGCAACTTTTGATGCTGCCATCACAGCACAATTTGGCACCATTGCAGCCGCAGAATACCGAGCCATGGGAATCGCCACGGCGCTATCGCCACAAATTGACTTGGCAACAGAACCAAGGTGGAATCGTTTCGTGGGTACTTTTGGCGAAGACCCAAAACTGGCGACCGATATGACAAGAGCGTATGTAGATGGATTTCAAACCTCTATAAAATCAATTGACGCTTATGAAGGTTGGGGGAATCAAAGCGTGAATGCCATGGTAAAACACTGGCCAAGTGGCGGCCCGAAAGAAGGAGGTCGTGATGGACATTTTGCCTATGGTAAATTTGCAGTGTATCCAGGAAATAATTTTGAAACACACTTAAAACCGTTTACCGAAGGCGCTTTTAAACTAGATGGTAAAACTAAAAAAGCCTCCGCTGTGATGCCTTATTATACGATTTCGTACGGACAAGATAAAAAATACGGAGAAAATGTGGGGAATGGCTTCAGTAAATACATCATCACGGATTTATTGCGTGATAAATAAGGTTATGACGGCGTGGTGTGCACAGATTGTCTGATTACTGGGGATGAAGGAGCCAAACCAGATATTTTTTCAGGAAAATCTTGGGGTGTTGAAAAATTAAGTGTTGCCGAAAGACATTATAAAGTTTTGATGGCTGGAGTGGATCAATTTGGAGGAAATAATGATATCAAACCCGTTTTAGAAGCCTACCAAATGGGTGTTAAAGAACATGGCGAGACGTTTATGCGGAACCGCTTTGAGCAATCAGCAGTTCGCTTGCTTTTGAATATTTTTAGAGTGGGTTTGTTCGAAAATGCCTATTTAGATCCCATCGAAACCAAAGCTATTGTGGGAAAACCAGCGTTTATGAAAGCAGGTTATGACGCACAATTGAAGTCGGTGGTGCTGATTAAAAACCAGAATAAAACCTTGCCAATTGCAAAAGGAAAAACGGTTTATGTCCCTAAAAGAGTCACTCCTGCAGGAATCAACTTTTTTGGTCAACCCTCACCAGAAAAAATAGAATATCCAGTTAATTTAGAATTGATTAAGAAGTACTATACCGTAACGGATGATCCTGCTAAAGCAGATTTTGCGATTGTATTCATCAAAAGCCCAATTAGTGGCGGATACAGCAGAGCGGACAGGGAAGCTGGCGGAAATGGATATTTGCCCATCAGTTTACAGTTAAAAGACTATACCGCAGTCGATGCCAGAGTTCAAAGTATTGCTGCAGGAGATCCCGTAATTGACCCAACGATTACAAACCGTTCTTATGTGAATAAAACAAGTAAATCCAATTCATATCCAGATTTAAATACCATTCTGGAAACGAAAAAAGCTATGAAAGGAAAGCCCGTTATAGTCTCTGTCAATATCTCAAATCCTATGGTTTTTGGAGAATTTGAAAAAGAGGCAGACGCCATCGTAGGAGAATTTGGAGTACAAATAGAAGCATTATTGGACATTGTTTCTGGTAAAACCGAGCCTTCTGGATTATTGCCTTTACAAATGCCATTGAATATGCCAACCGTTGAAAAACAATTGGAAGATGTCCCTCACGATATGATTCCGTATATCGATGCTGTTGGAAATATTTATGATTTTGGTTTTGGATTAAACTGGAAAGGAATAATCAAAGACGCCAGAACGGTAAAGTATAGCGTTAAGAAATAAATCAAAACCTTTTTAAAACCACTTATAATCATAGGTGGTTTTTTAATTCCTTTGCCCCCATAACCGGAAGTCAATTTCAAAAAACTAAAATTTTAATTTAACATATAAGTCATGTAAGTCGTTGTTGGTTAAACAAAATTAGGAATACACTTTCAGGACTATCAGTTTAAAAAGATCAAAATGAACAGTTTTTTCACCATTAAAGAATAAAGAAAAATTAAGATTTTTACTTGATTACGAACTGAACCAGAATATATTTTAAAAAACTTATATGCCTTATATGTTTAAAAAAAATCATTAAAAACTAAGATTTTGATTTAACATATAAGTCATGTAAGTCGTTGTTGGTTAAACAAAATTAGGTAAACACTTTCATGACGTATCTATTTAAAAAGGTCACGAAAAACAATTTCTTTAAAACCATTAAGGAATTTAAGGAAATTAAGATTTTTACTTTATGACTCAATTAAAGAATACAATTTTAAAACTTATATGAACTTAAATGCCTTATATGTTTCAAAAATCACGAAAAAATTAAAATTTTAATTTAACATATAGGTCATATAAGTCGTTTTTGATTAAACAAAATTAGGTAAACACTTTCATGACTTATCTATTGAAAAAGATCAAAATGAACAGATTTTTAAACTACTAAGCAACTAAGAAAAATTAAGATTTTACTTGATTACGAACTGAACCAGAATATATTTTAAAAAACTTATATGCCTTATATGTTTAAAAAAAACAGAATTATTTTGCTTTAGCTACTGACTCTGTTAATTCTAAGCAAAATTAAAAGCGATATGGCTCATTTTATTCCTCTTTTACTATCTTTAAAAAAGATTGTACTTATTCTACAGCTTAAAAATCAGACTTATGAAAAAAATCACATTAGTTTCACTTTCCATTATATCTTTTCTTTCTTTTAGTTGCGATGCGCAGGTAAAATCCAATGACATTCCAATTAAAGACGAAGTAAAAAACTATACACTAGAAACCGTAGCTTCCGATATAGCCATTCCGTGGGGAATGACTTGGTTGCCAGACGGCACGATGTTAGTTACCGAAAAAAGCGGCGTTTTATATCACGTTAAAAATGGTACAAAAACTGAAATCAAAAATGTTCCAAAAGTCTATTCTCGTGGGCAAGGTGGATTATTAGATATTGCTTTACATCCTGAGTATGCTAAAAATGGTTGGATCTATATGACATTTGCTTCAGATGAAGGCGAAGGAACTGGTGGTCACACAAAACTCATTCGAGCCAAATTATTAGACGGAAGTCTAACGCAAATTGAATCCCTTTATAAAGCGACTCCAAATACTACAAAAGGGCAGCATTTTGGTTCCCGAATTGTATTTGACAACGACGGCTATTTGTTTTTCTCCATTGGAGAACGCGGGGAGCATTTTGTAAATCCGCAAGATATTAAACGCGATGGCGGAAAAATATACCGCTTAAACGACGACGGAAGCATTCCAAAAGACAATCCGTTTGTAGGTCAGACCGGAGCTAAAGAAGCGATTTACACCTACGGGAATCGCAACCCGCAAGGAATGGCAAAAAATCCCGTAACAGGAGCAATTTGGGCCCACGAGCATGGTCCTCAAGGGGGTGATGAAATCAACATCATAAAAAAAGGAGTCAATTACGGCTGGCCTGTTGTTACTTATGGTATCGATTATGACGGAACAACAATCAGTAAAGAAAATGAAAAGCCAGGGATTGAAAAACCTATTTATTATTGGCTGCCTTCTATCGCGCCAAGCGGAATGACCTTTGTTACCAGCGATAAATATCCAGACTGGAAAGGACATTTGCTCGTAGGATCCTTGAAATTTCAATATCTTGAATTGCTTAAACTAAAGGGAAATGAAGTAATCGACAGACAAAAAATAGCCACTGGCGTAGGTCGCGTGCGAAACGTGGCGCAAGGTCCCGATGGTTATATTTATATGGGCGTTGAAGGAAAAGGAATTGTAAAAATTATACCGAATTAAACAATGCTAACAACAAAATTATTTTTAGGATTAGGCGTATTTGTATTGGGAAGCTTCTCATTCGAAAACCCATTTTCCAAAGACAACTATATTGATTTGAATACTAAAAACGCAGTTGTTTCAAAACTTCAGACGCCCGGAAAAGAAATTTATGCTGATTTTTGCATGCAATGTCACGGCGCTAACGGCAGAGGAGACGCTACAAACTTTCCTCCACTTGACGGTTCTGATTGGCTAAAAAACAAGAGAAATGAGAGCATTGCTGCAGTAAAATTTGGGCAAAGTGGTCCCATAATAGTCAACACTAAAAAGTACAATAGCAGCATGCCAGCGATGGGACTTACGGACCAAGAAGTGGCTGATGTGATGAACTACATCATGACTTCTTGGAGTAATAAACAAACCAAAGTCGTTACTGAAAAAGAAGTAGCTGCCATCAAAAAATAAAATTCATACTTGGGATTGGAATTTAAAAAACATACGATACTGAAAACCCACCATAATAATTGACTGGATTTCCAGGGTAAAAATAACGTGGTGCAGCTGTGCCAAAACCAACTGCGTTCGGCAAAATGTTGGCTGCATATTTGGTGTCCAAAGCGTTATTCATTCCGGCATTTAATTCGGTTTGCAGAATTCTAAACAAAGTAAAAACATAGGTTGTTTTTATTTCCAGCAACGAATACCGCTCACTGTATTTTGTATTGGAATCATTTAATGGGATTTTGCCCATCGTTCGGAAAGAAGTGTTCAAACTCAAGCCGTTTTTTGTATTTAAATCCACACCAATATTAAATTGCGTTTCAGGGACGCCTGTCAATTGATTTCCTGAATAGTCCGCATCACCATCTATAAATTCTTTGAATTTAAAATCATTAACTGCTCCAGATAGATAAGGCGTGATTTGAAGTTGCGTCTTTTCTAAGAGTTTATAATTAAATAAGAATTCAACACCCGAATGTGAACTACTTCCGGCATTAATTCCCACAAATTGATCATCGGCAGTGCGTCGTGCTACCAATAAATTTTTAATTTGTGTGGTATAAAAAGTTACTTCGGTATAGACTTTATTTTTAAGCCAATTTCCTTTGAAACCCAATTCATAATTCCAACCCACTTCTGATTTCAGATCTGTGTTTATTTGACCTTCGGGAGTCAAGATTTCGGCGACTGACGGAACCGAAAATCCATTGCTGATGGAAGCGAAAATATTCTTACCGTTACTTACTTTATAAGACAAACCAACTCTGGGTGACCACACATTTCCAAAAGTAAAAGGCATTTTTTGACCGCTAGAATTATTTTCGAAAACATTTTGTAAAGAATAGGAAGTGGTATTCAATGCCAATCCGCTTTCCAAATGTAATTTTTGAGAGAGCCAAAGTTCCATTTGTAAAAAGTAATTGCTGTACTTCCTATTTTGTTTAATGGCGCTGAACGCATCACCTTGTAGACTTCCCTGACCCGGTTGCGATTGGTATAAATTGCGATACAGCGTAAAGTCGTATTGTTCTGTAAGCAACTCCGTACCCAAACTCAATTCAAAGGGCAACGAAAACAATTGGTCTTTATAATTCACATTGGAACGAATTCCAACTGAACTTGTTCTATCCTCCAAAATATCAAAAGGTCTGGGTTCGTAAGCATCTTTGAAATTTGAAAAAAGACTGGTTTGTATCGACCATTTTTCAGAAAATCGATGATCGTATGCCAGTCCAAGCAGGAATTTATCGTACGACTCAAAACCTTGTGCAGCAGCCCAAGTGGTAGCCGCTATTTCTGGATTATTTCTCAAATCACTCTCATTAATAGAACTCGGAATAAAGGCTTTTAAGCGGGTAAAAGTGCCTAAAAATGACAATTCCCCTTTGGCACTTAGTCGCTGTTTTCCGTGCAAGTTGAACGTCTTTCGTTTATAAGAACTGTTGGCTCTAAAACCGTCACTTTCCAAATCCGTAAAACTGGTAAATACATTCGTTTTGGAATCGCTATATCCTGCTGCAAGTCGTTGTTGCAATAAGCCAAAACTTCCAAAAGTAACCGATGCGTTCCCAAACGATTGCAGCAAAGGAGTTTCCTTAGAAAACAATTGAATCACGCCTCCCAAACCGGAACCAAAACTGGTGGAATTGGGTCCTTTTATAATTTCTATTTTTTCGATAGCAGCCAAATCAAGATCATCAATTGTAGTATCACCTTCGCCAGAAGTCAACGGAATTCCATCAAAATAGGCTTTTATTTTAGTGGTGCCAAATTGCGATCGTGCGCCAATACCGCGAATCGTTATTCTATTGGTGTTCAAAGCGCCTTGTTGCATCGTAACACCTGGGATTTTATTCAAAACGGGAGTCAATATAATTCCGTCACTTTTAGCAATGTCGGCAGCAGTAATCACAGCAACAGATGAAGCAGTGTTTTGAAGCACATTTTTGATTGGCGAACCCTTCAACGTAATTTCTGAAAGAGCAATCGTATCTTTTTTTATTTGGCCAAAAACAGCAGTAACACTACCTAAAAAAAGCAAGAAAGAAAGAGAATTTTTAAACAATTGAAAGTGTATTTATAGGATTAAAAATAGTGTTAGGTTAGTTCGCTAGGGGCATTCGTTGTAAGTGCCTCCTTCTTGAACGATTCGAATAATTCACAGCAACGAATACCAAAAATTTAAAAAAAAACTATAGAACTTTATCATTGCGATTGAAAAGCAAAATAAACTCAAATTACCGATAGTACCAATAATGCCTGACGATTGATAAAAGTAACCCGTTTGGTGCAAGTAACAAAAACGGCAGTTCGAGTGTTTTTTGTGCAAATCTAAAGGCTACTCGAAGTGACGTGTATCGAGAATCGTTTTTACTACTAATTTTTCTTGTGCTCGATACGATTTTCTTCCAGAGGCTTCGGGATAAAATCACTCGAACTGACGAAAAATTACATTAAAAACTAATTACACCCAACGGGTTAAAGTTAGTTTTTTCTTTCCACTTCCAAAAAACAATTTCAAAAATCGCAACTAAAAACAAAATAGTGTTTCTACCTCAACTATCATTAAAATTTTATTTATTTTAGTACTACCTAAGACCCTATAATTTTGAAAAAGGATTAAAATAGGTAAAGGTCTTGTTAAACCGTAAATTATATAAAAAATACCGCTTCAAGGCACTACTTTAGTAGAAAAGACGTTCTTTAAAAAACATATCTTTGCAATACAATCAAGCATTAAAACAAACTTAAATAGCCTTCCTCTTTTATCTTAAAATCAACATTATCTACCTATGAAAAAATCAACAATTGCATTTATCACCCTTCCCTTATTGTTGTTAAGTACTTTAGCCTGCAATCGTGGCAAAGCAGCTGATACTGAAAACGAAACAGAGGAAACGGCAACCGTAAAAGTAGTGGATTCGATAGAGAAAACGCCCACTCTTACCATTGACACGGTGGATTACAATAAAAGAATGATTGCGTTAAGCAATAATGACACAACAGGTCGATGGCCCGTAAAAACGCCTTATCCCTTGCCAGGAGCACTTTTGCCATACAATAGGATAATAGCGTATTACGGGAATTTATACTCCACCAGAATGGGAATCCTGGGGGAACTTCCTCGAAAAGAAATGTTGGCAAAACTACAAGGGGAAGTAGCCAAGTGGCAAGCGGCAGATTCCACTGTAAAAACAATTCCTGCTTTGCATTACATTGCTGTTACCGCTCAAGGCGCTCCAGGGAAAAATAATATGCACCGCCTACGCATGCCTTTTAAACAAATTGACACTATTATCAGCTGGGCAAAACCAATTAATGCTTTGGTGTTTTTGGATATCCAGGTAGGACATAGCACGGTTAAATCTGAGGTAGCCGAACTGGAAAAATACCTTGCTATGCCGAATGTGCACCTTGGGATTGATCCTGAATTTTCTATGAAAGGCGGAGAACGTCCAGGATCAAAAATTGGGCATTTTACGGCAGCTGACATCAATGATGCGATAGACATTCTAGCAGACATTGTGCGCAAAAACAAGTTGACTCCAAAAGTATTGGTAATACACCGATTTACGCAAGGAATGGTCAAAAACTATAAAGAAATCAAAAAAGTTCCTGAGGTTCAAATCGTCATGGATATGGATGGTTTTGGAAGTAAAGTATTAAAAAAAGATTCTTATAAGGCTTACATATACAGAGAACCCGTTCAGTTTACCGGTTTTAAATTGTTTTATAAAAATGACAATAAAAACGACTGGAAAATGTATAGCCCAGAAGAATTAGTGAAGTTCACTCCTAAACCGATTTATATTCAGTACCAATAATTTACCATTGAATTCATGAAAAATATTTTTTATTCCGTTTTCGTTGGCCTATTTTTAATGGTTAGTTGTCAATCAGAACCCCGTAAAATAGTACCGGAAGTTCCTTTGGTTGCTGTTCCTGCAAAAGTTGTAGCTCCCAAAAAAGTAGCTGCTGATGCCGCGACCATTCTTTCGAAAAAAGAAGTGCCTATTTTATGTTACCATAACATTAGGGATTTTAGTGCGAGTGCAAGTGGAAATATAAAAGTGTACACTGTAAAACCACCGGCTTTTGCCCAACAAATGAAAGCCTTAGCCGATGCTGGATACGAAACCATTTTACCAGAACAACTGTATAATTATTTGGTTTTTGATGGTCCATTGCCCGCAAAACCGATCATGATAACATTTGATGATACTCGAGAAGAACAATTCAGTATTGGCGCAGCCGAAATGAAAAAATACGGTTTCAAAGGCGTGTTTTTTATTATGACTGTTTCTATTAATCGTCCGGGATATATGAGTAAAGAACAAATCAAAACCTTGTCAGACGACGGGCATGTGGTAGGTGCACACACTTGGGATCATCATATGGTTACGAAATATGCAGGAGACGACTGGAATACGCAATTGGTAAAACCAAAGGCAAAACTAGAGGAAATCATAGGAAAACCAGTAACCGATTTTGCTTATCCGTTTGGATTATGGAATACTGCGGCAATTCCTGAAATAAAAAAGAGTGATTATAAAATGGGGTATATTTTGTCTACCAAAAGAGATTCGGTAGATCCTTTATACACTATCAGAAGAATCATTGTTTCTGGAACGTGGTCAACGGATGGCATGATGCGATCTATTGATTCCTCTTTTAAATAAGCTGAATAGTACAGTGGCAAAGAACAAATTAAAAACCCTAAACTACTTTAGTATCAGGTAACACCATCCAAACTGTATCACGGTATTTATGGAACGAAAAGAATCCCTATAAAAAAGCACTGTCAATACTGAGATATTCGATAGTGCTTTTCTGTTTTTTGAAATGCTGTTACTATCCAATTGCGTACCAGCAAGATGAATAAATACTACAAACTTCAAACCTATTCCATTTACAAGTGGAGTTGATTTTTACCTTATTTCTGGTTTTAATAACATTAAGTTAACATGAATCCAAAGTCCTTGAAGGACTTTTGTACAAAATTAAACCCCAAATTAATATGGAACAGATTTATGTAATTATGTTGATTGCGTTAGGTGTCTTAGCTATCATCGATTTAATGGTTGGCGTGAGTAACGACGCAGTAAACTTTTTAAATTCTGCCATAGGTTCAAAAGCCATTTCATTTAAAACTACTATGATTGTGGCTAGTGTTGGAGTTTTAATTGGAGCTTTGTTTTCTAGTGGAATGATGGAAATAGCGCGAAGTGGTATTTTTGTTCCAAGTATGTTTAGTTTTAACGATGTCATGATCATTTTTTTAGCGGTCATGATTACTGACATTCTACTTTTAGATGTTTTTAATTCTTTAGGACTCCCTACCTCCACTACCGTTTCCATAATTTTTGAGTTACTGGGAGCGGCAGTTTGTTTAGCCCTTTACAAAATATATACGACCGATGATTCTATAGATACTTTGGGAATGTACATTAACACAAAGAAAGCTTCTACTATCGTTTACAGTATCTTACTTTCAGTGCTACTGTCTTTTTCAATAGGAAGTCTTGTCCAATATATTTCCCGATTGATTTTTACTTTTCATTATGAAAAAAAGTTAAAATATTTTGGTGCTATTTTTGGAGGAATAGCCATTTCAGCAATTACTTTTTTTATCCTAATTAAAGGATTAAAAGGAGTTTCCTTTATCTCCAAAGCGCAATTTGACTGGATCGATGAGCATCAGTTTATGATTTTAGGTTTAAATTTTCTTGTTTTTCTAGTACTGTCTCAAGTCCTGATCAGTTACTTTAAAGTCAATATTTTACGTGTTATTATACTTGTAGGAACTTTTGCTTTAGCACTGGCTTTTGCAGGAAATGATTTGGTCAACTTTATTGGAGTGCCCATTGCGGCGTTCAACTCTTATGAAATTTTCCAAGGCAGTGGTGTTTCAGGAGATTCGTTTATGATGGGCGCTTTAGCAAATGATGATATTGTAGCACCCTTTTACTTTTTATTATTAGCTGGTGTTATTATGGTGATCACCCTTTGGACCTCAAAGAAAGCCAAAAGTGTTATTGAAACGGGAGTTAATTTATCCAGACAAGGCGATGGTATTGAAAAATTTGCACCCAATACAGCTTCGAGATTTATCGTCAGATTGGGCTTGTATATTGGCGAAGGAATTAATTTCTTTTTACCAAAAAAATTACAAATAAAAATCGACAGACGTTTTGAAAACATAGTGAAGCCCACAAAAAAAACAGATGATGAGCCAGCTTTCGATATGGTAAGAGCTTCAGTTAATTTAATGGTCGCCAGTATTTTAATTGCCATAGGAACCTCTTTAAAGTTACCCCTATCCACTACTTACGTAACATTTATGGTTGCCATGGGAACCTCGTTTGCTGATAGAGCCTGGGATCGGGAGAGTGCGGTTTATAGAATTGCTGGCGTTTTTAAAGTAATAGGTGGTTGGTTTTTTACCGCAATTATTGCTTTTATATTGGCTTTTATTACCGCTTATATTTTAAAAATAGGTGAAGTTTTCGCATTCGTAGGATTATTGCTTTTACTAGGAATTATGTTATATAGAAGCTCTAGAAAACATAAAGAAAAAGTGCAAAGTGAAGCAGAAATTAAGAGCTTACGGAAGGAAGACATTGGAACTGTCAAAGAAATGATTACGGAAAGCTCTGCACAAATTTCCAAAGTATTTCGCAAAACTAGTGCGTTATACGGTAATTTGATTGACAATTTAAGTTTACAAGATTTAGCTAAATTAAAAGAAAATAAAAAAGACCAAAAGAAATTAGAAAAAGAAATTGACGAATTAAAAAGTAACGTTTTTTACTTCATTAAAAACCTAGACGATAATTCAGTTGAAGCGAGTAAATTTTACATATTGATTTTGGGTTATTTGCAAGATATGGTTCAATCCATAGATTTTATTACAACCAATAGTTATTCGCACGTCAATAACAATCACAAGCAATTAAAATTCAATCAAATTAGAGACTTGAAAACAGTGGACGAACAATTGCAGCAGTTGTTGCGACTGTTAGAAGACAGTTTTAAGACCGAAGATTTTTACAAGATTGACCTTATATTAAACGACAAACAAGTTCTTTTAGACACGGTTTCTGAGTTGATATCAAAACAAATTATAAGAATTAGAACTACAGAAACGAGTCCTAAAAACAGTAAGTTATATTTCGCTTTGTTATTAGAAACAAATGATCTAGTAAAGTCTATTATGAACTTATTGGAATTATTCAAAGAATTTAATAAACTCAATAAATAGTAGTTTAGTCAATATCGAAAAATGGGCAACGCTATTTTAAAAGGCTTTTTATTCCCGAAATAGTCTTAGCATGATGCGTACTTATATCTTACAACATTAGGAATAGGCGACGGTTTCTGTCCGTTTTAGTATGGCGCTTTTTGCTGGTTTTATCCCTTTTAATGTAAAGGCGAAGTTTTTTGAGGTCATAGCTTCGCCAACGAGCAACCAAGCCAAAGTGACAATTGGTAAAATCGGGTTCATTTTTATTTCTAAAACAACTATTAATAAATAAGTATTGCGGCAAAAAATCAGCACGATTTGTAGCGCAAGATAGTATCTCAAGAACTTTTGGCGCTGCGAGATAAATCGCCATTAGGATGCCTTCAAACTAAGGATAGATTGCACAATACAGCAGCAAGAAATGGCTACTTCCTATACTTTATGCCTTCTTACTTTTTTTTATTTAGAACAGGTTTCATAAAAAAGCACCATCATATTCCTTAGAATCGATCGTGCTTTTTTTATGAAAACTACTTTTTTTTATCTTGGCGACAACCAACCCTCAGGATTGTTATAAGTCGTATTTTGTAGGATTAGGAACTTAATGATTGTTTTTCCCGTCTCGCCATTGGTTCTTACTTTACCAAGACTTTGCTTGATACTCACTTTGTCCCCTTTACTCACATTAACCGAACTCAAATTTTGATACACAGTGAAGAAATCTCCATGTTGTATCATAACCGCTTTGTTTACTGGTGACAAAACGATCACGCTGGTAACTTCTCCACCAAAAACAGCTCTTGCACTTGCTCCTCTGTCTGTAGTGATTTCTACACCGCTATTGTGCACGGTTATGGTATTAAATAAAGGATGTGTTTGGTTTCCGTATCCTAACGATATATACCCTTTTTCCACAGGATAAGGCAATCTTCCTCTATTTGATCTAAAGTTATCTGCAATAAGTTTTGACTCTGGAGTCAATTCTATTTTTGAAGAGGAAACTGCTGCTCTTGAAACAGGAGCACTTGGATTGGCTTTTGCTTTTTCCAAGGCTGCTTTTCTATTGGCAGCGGCAATTGCTTCTCGAATTAATTTATTGATTTGTCTGTCAATTGTTCTGTATTCTTGTTGTCTTTTCTTAATTTCTACAGAAATCTTATTTTTATCTTTCTTGAGTACGCTAACGAGTTTCAATTGCTCTCTTTTCTCACTTTCGAGTGACAGGCGTTCTTTTTCGTTTTCAGCGATCAGTTTTTTCTTTGCTGTTTTTTGCGCATCTAGCTTTTGATTAAAATCTGTAAGCTTATTCGACTTCGTTTTTATTTCCTCCCCTTGTGCCTTTCTGTAGCTGGTATATTGCTTCATGTACTGCGCTCTTTTGTACGCCTGCAAAAAGTTTTCAGACGACAATAAGAACATCGCTCTACTTTCTGACGATCGACTTTTATACGATTTCACAATCATTTCGGAATAATCCTCCTTAAGTTCAGCCAATTCTTTTTTCAATTTATTAATCTGAACTTGATTAATATACATGTCATTACTCAACAATTTGGTTTGCTTTTCAGTGGTGCTTATTAATTTTTCTTTCAGCTTGATCTTAGTGCTTTGAACGATCACTACGTTGACCGCAGATTTTTCTTTTTTCTTTACCGATTGTAACAACTTTTCATTTTCTCGTATTTCTTTTTGAATTTGAGCTTTACGTTCTTCTAATTTTTCTTGTTGGGATTCCTGACTCCATAGCAAGGAAGTCATACAGATAAAAATTAGGCTTAGGAGAAATTTTGGCATATCGAAAAAATATTTTGGCTAATTTACTTAATTAAAATTCTTTTGTACCCATTTGGAACACTATAAGGAAAAGAAAGTTCTTCATTGAACGTTACGGAGTTGTATTCCAGATTGATTTCGGTGTTTCCTTTCTTCTGAAACGTATTGATTGAAACGTTTGTAGGCAATACTACCTCGTTATATACCTTGTTATCTGCATACGCTACTTTGATCATTCGTTCTTCGGCAGTTTGCGTGATTTCTTGCTTTTGAACTAAAAATTTATCTGCGTCTAAAAAGAATGATTTTTTTGTGTTCTTATTCGATGTATCATCCAATCGATAGGTTTGTTCCAATAAGCTTTCTAAATATTTCCCTTTAGTCAAATCATCAATTGCCTGACCTAACAACATGTTCTGGATTTTATTGTAATCTAAATCCGTTCCTAACCATTGGCTTAAGCTACTGAAATCACCTTCAAAATATTTCCCATTGATCTTTTCGTAATAGCTGACAGTTTTAGGAGTGATTAATGCTTTTGCCATTGTAATTCCCAGAAAACGAATGCTTACCAAAATTTGTTCGTCTTTCTTAATTTTGATTTCAGCGGTTACGTTTTGCGTTTGCTTATCATCTGCATAACGGGCGCTTGACTTAATATATAATGTAGAAAATTCGTTTTTATTGTTGTAATGATTTTCTATTATTTTTTTAGCTGACATTTTTTCAGCCGCAGCAACTGGCTCATTACTGGCCGCAACGGCAATGGCTTTCGATTTGCAGGAAACCATAAAAACAGTAAATAGTACTAGTATTGAAATTTTTTTGATCATTTTTTTTCTTTTAATAATTGATTGGCTTTAGCAAAAAACAAGTCTTTTTTCTTGAAATCTCCCAAGCCGTTGTACGCTTCTCCAAGTTGGATATTAAAATTTATTTCCAATTCCCTATTCTCCACTACATAATCCATGCCCATTTCTAAAAAATCCTTCGCTTTTTTAAATTGCTGCAACTGATTATTGGCCAAACCAGCATAATAATAAAACTGAGGCTGCGTTGGAAAAGTTTCTATTAAGGTCATCGCTTTTTTAGCCACGGCATCAAATTGTTTCAACTCTGTATGCGCTTGAAGCAAAAGTAAATTCGTTTCAACTACATCACCTACTCCATTATTTACTGATTTTTCATAATACACAATGGCTTTTCCCCATTGTTTTTTGACTTGGAAAAACTTACCAATTTCTTTCGCAACATCAACAGAAGTGTCATTTTCGAAATAACCGACAGCCTTTTCTAAATCGGCCGAAAATTGCGTATTCTTGTCGGTAAAAATCAGAAATTCATTGAGAATCCGGTGCTTAATTTTCGAGTCTATTTTGGCACTAGCCAAAACAATATTCATGGCCATGATTGCTTTTGGTGCATCATTAGCATCCAAATAATTTTTGAATAAACTCACTTGCGCCCACTCCGAATTAGGAATGGCTTTTTCTAGTTTTTTGACGGTTTCAAAAGCTTTTGCCTCTTCATTATTTTTGGAATACAAAAAGATCAAACTGATATAATTTGCCTCTCCTTGTGGGTTTTTAACAATCAAACCTTCCAGATTCGAAATTTCGTTATTCTGAAACTTTCCTTCGGATAGGATTTGGCTTTTGTATAATTCCCTGCGATCTGTTTTTCCAACAGTTTCATTGAGTTCTTGAATTAACTCCAAAGCTTTCTCATACTGATTAGTCCCCATATACAAAGAGGTCAGATCTTCTTTGTATTTTGGATCAAATTCTATCAGCTTATTGATAACGGTAATTCCCTGAGTGAAATTTTTAGTTTCATAACTCACATCGTACATTCCTATCCAAAACCATTTGTTTTTAGGATCAATCTTGGTGGCGTTTTCAAAGTAATTATAGGCACTTTTATACTCTTTTAATGCTAAATAATTCTTTCCCAATTCGTAATACACGGCTGCATCATTGGGTTTTAATGAATTGGCTTTATCCAATGCTAAAATTGCTTTATCATAATTCTCAATCCCTTTTTGAAGCAAAGATTCGTAAAAGAGTTCTTGAAATTGATCCGTATCCAACTTTATTTCTTCGGGTTCCGTTTGCGCCCACAGCAAAGCCGAATTGCATTGCAAAACGAGAAATAAAATTATGAAAGCGCTCTTTTTCATGCTGTTTTTTAATCCTTAATCTTTATTATATAATGCCACTTAATATTACAAATACTAACATTTTGTCGCTTACTTTTTTAAACATATAAGTCATATAAGTTTTTTAAAATTTATTCTCTACAAGTTTGTAAACAATGAAAAACTTAATTTCCTTCAATTCCTTAATGGTTTAAAAAACTGTTTACAATATAATTTCAAACATATAAGTCATATAAGCTTTTTAAAATTTATAACCAGTGAAAAAACTTAATTTCCTTCAATTCCTTAATGGTTTAAAAAACTGTTTTACGAGTTCTTTTGAAACATATAAGTCATATATAATTTAAACTTACATGACTTATATGGTGAAAAAAATACGACATTGTTTTATTCTTATTGCATTAATTGAACCATTCTACTCCAATACCGAATAATCTCCAATACTGATGCTGGTGAACTTCCCGTCAAAACTAGCGTGGTTTCCAATCATCGCATTGTCCAAATTCGCATTTTTGATATGAGAATGAGTTTGCACCAAACTGTTTTGTATCGTACTATTTGAAACATGGCATCCATCGCCCAAAGATACATTAGGACCAACCGTCGCGTTTGTCAAAACTACATTTTTACCGATATAACACGGCGGAATAATGGTGGAATTTTCTAATTTGACATCAAAATCCACTAAATGTTCGCCATCGCTATGTAAGAAACCTAGCATTCTAGAATTCGTTTCTACAGTTACATTTTTGTTGCCACAGTCCATCCATTCGTCTACTTTTCCGGGAACAAAAGTCATGCCTTTGGCCATCATTTGCTTGATACCATCATTGATTTGGTATTCGCCACCATGGATAATATTATTGTCTAATACTAACTGCAGTTCGTTTTTCAGCACGGCTACGTCTTTAAAATAATAAATTCCAATTACGGCAAGATCCGACACAAAAGTTGCCGGTTTCTCTACTAATTCTACTATTTCGTTAGCATCGTTTAATTTTACAACACCAAAAGCTTCGGGCTCCTCTACTTGTTTTACCCAAATCACGCTATCAGCATTTTTATCTAAATCGAAATCAGCCCGAATTAACGTATCAGCGTAAGCGATAACTGCGGGTCCACTCAAAGAATCTTTGGCACACATAATGGCGTGACCGGTTCCTAATGCTTCGTTTTGATAATAAATAGTTCCTTTGGCGCCTAGTTTTTGTGCGATAGCAAGTAATTCTTCTTCTACTTTTTTACCAAAAGTTTCATGGATAATAAAGGCTACTTCTTCGATATCTTGATTCAACACACCGGCGATATCCTCGACCAAACGGTGCACGATTGGTTTTCCTGCAACTGGAATTAATGGTTTAGGAATCGTTAAGGTATGTGGGCGTAGGCGTGATCCACGGCCAGCCATTGGGACAATTATTTTCATGTTTTTTTATTTTTATTTCAAAATTCGTTATTCAACGTTCGTTGTTCAAAATTTATAAAAAATTTAATATTGGACAAAGAACGCTTGATTTTGAAGTTTAGACCATTTATTTAGAACTACTTAATTTAGATTTCGATGTTTCAATACTTTTTACAAATATTGAAATTAATTCATTATTTTCTTTTATTCCTGCTACTAAAAATTCTTCTTCTTTATTATATAAACTTGCTCTTTGAATTATTTTTAAACAAGAATGAGTTTCTCTTAACTCTTTTAAAACAATTGACATTTTATGGATAAAATCATTTCTAGATTCTGCACTTTGAGCTTCACTATAATTTAATGATGGTGAAGTTCCAGAACGAACAACTTGTCCCGACAAATGATTTGCTGCTTTACTGTTTTTTAGATTATCTGTAATTTCGATTATCATGACAGCAAAATCAATTAGTCTTTCGTGTAGATCGTATTGTTTCATGTGATTTTGATTTCAAAATTCGTTATTCGAGGTTCGTTGTTCAAAATTTGAAAGATTTGAATTTCGCGTCAAAATTCAGAGTTCGTTGTTCAAAATTTAAAAAAGGTTGAATGTTGAACAACGAACTCTGAATTTTGAAGTTTTAAAAAATTTACTTCACTCCAGTGCTTCCAAAACCGCCTTCTCCTCTGGAGGTTTCTGTCAATTCCTGAACTTGAATCCACTCTGCTCTTTCGTGTTTTGCGATGATGAGTTGGGCGATGCGTTCCCCGTTTTGGACAACGAAATCTTCATTGGATAAATTTACTAAAATTACTCCAATTTCACCACGATAATCGGCATCTACCGTTCCGGGTGCATTCAGGACTGTGATTCCGTTTTTGGCAGCGAGACCACTTCTTGGCCGAACTTGTGCTTCGTACCCAATAGGTAATTCGATGAACAAGCCTGTTTTTACGATGGCTCTTTCCAGCGGTTTAAGTGTGATGGGTTGTGTTAAGTTGGCACGTAAATCCATTCCTGCGGAAGCTATGGTTTCATAGTTAGGCAAGGCATGTTGTGATTTGTTGATAATGTTTATGGTCATGTTTATTTGTTTTTTTGGAACTAGCAATGGCTTGCCGATTCACACTATTTATGTACTATTTAGGATTCTAGCCGTGATGGAAGTGGAAAGCCTTTTTTATGAAATTGTATTTTTTCTTGGGTAAAAAGAGCGACCGCAGGAAGCTCCTTTTTTGCCTTAGAAAAAAACAATTTTAGGAAAAAGCTTGAAACGTACAGCGCGATTGGCTCCTAAAGATTGTTTTAATTGGTTTTTCGTTTTAAAATTTTAATTAATAATTCTTTTTCGTTGTGGTATATAAAATACAGGAATATAACTAATAACGGAATTCCGACGAAATAATTCTCTCGGAAACCGTAAAAAGAAATTGCCGAAAATCCTATTGAAATCAGCAGATACAACGCGATTTTATTGATGTCATACGGAATGGGATAATATTTGTTTCCGAAATAATAAGAGATAAACATCATGCTTCCGTACGCGGCTATAGTGGCAATTGCCGAACCGTAATAGCTCATTGTTGGGATTAAAAGGAAATTTAATGCGAGTGTGATTATCGCTCCCACGATGGAAATGTACGCGCCTATATGAGTTTTGTCAATCAGTTTGTACCAAACCGAAAGATTGGTGTAAATACCAAGAAAGAAGTTGGCCAGAATAATCAGTGGTACCACTTTCATGGCTTCCCAATAGGATTCATCTTGGATCATAATAACTTTTAGAATATCAGCAAAAACGATTACGGACAGTAATATGAAAGACCCAAATATTACAAAATATTTGGTAATTGTAGCGTAGGTTTGTGGCGCATCTTTGTTGTCCGAGTGACTGAAAAAGAAAGGCTCAATTCCAAGCGTATACGCCGTACGGTACAAAACCATAAATAAACCAAGCTTGTAACAAGCCGAGTACACTCCTACTTCGGCATCGGCAATATCCGGTGGCAATAAATAACCCAATAAAATTTTGTCGAATTGTTCATTTATGGCAAATGCAATTCCGGCGATCATTATAGGCGTGCCGTACTGCATCATTTGTTTCCATAATTTGTAATCAAAATGCCATTTCAGTTTGAAATAATTGGGTGACAAAACTATAAATGTAAGTAAGCTGGCCACAATATTAGATACAAATATATAGCCTATCTGAAAATCTTCCAGGTATAAAGAGCGTAAGATACTGTCTGGATTTGATGTTGCAATGGCGGGTAAATAACTCAAAAAGAAAAGGTTCAGAAAAAGATTGACCGCTACATTTCCTATTTTGATTATCGCATATTTTACGGGTTGCTGATTGACCCTTAATTTAGAGAAGGGAACAATGACCAACGCGTCAAGTACTAAAATCCAAATCGTGTAACTGATATACTGTTCGTCAATTTTAGCCCAACTTGATATTGTATTTCGGAAGAGTAAGGAGACAAATAAGAAAGATATGGATGTCCAAAAAATAGAAATCGAAGTGGTTTCTACAACCGCACTTTTATTGGTTTCTTTATTGTAAAATCTAAAAAAAGCAGTTTCCATTCCGTACGAAAGAATGACATTAAAGAAAATCATTCCTGCAAAAATGATGGAAATCTTTCCGTATTCCGCTTTTGGCAGTAACCCTGTGTACAACGGCACCAATAAAAAACTGAACATCCTTGGAATTACTGTTGCCAATCCGTAAATCGCAGTTTGTTTAAAAAGATTTTTATATAATCCCAAAATGGTGTGTTTATTAAAATTAAGGAAACAAAAATAACTAATTATTTTTTGTAATCTCGGATAGAGCCTCTTTGTTTTGTTAAGAAGGTTTTACAAAAAGAATCTTTCTTTTATGATTTTAACGCAACGGTTTTTCGATGATATTAGTCATTTTAAAAAAATAAATTTTACCGTTTTGCGTATAGTTTAAAACTGCTTCGTTGGATTGTATTTCGAATTTTGCATTTGAAACATCAGGTGCTTTGTTCCCATATTCTTTGCTAGGATCTTGATCCATAATAAAATCCTCGGTAGAAGTTTGAGTAACAAAAGCAACAGTGAAGTGTTCTGGTGTAACTTGTTTTACAGTAGCCTCCTGATTCCGAAAATAAACAGTATTCAAAACAATCGATTGGAGAAGCGGTTTTTTGAACTCGATTTGTAAATAAATGCTGTCCTTACTATCGCCTTGCAATTTTTTATGATAAAAGACAGATTTAATTTCTTGCGGAAATTCTGATTGGAATTCACGCTTTACACCACAAAAAGATAGGCTAACCGATAGCAAGAATGTCAAACCAATTATACTAGAACGCTCCATAATTTGTGATTTAGCTCAATCCGTCTTCGTTTAAGATTTTAAGGAAGTGAAAGCCTTTTGGCACATAGCCTTGGTTGTAATAGAAACGGTGTGCCGTATAATTTCCGGTAAAAGCGTCTAATACAATCATAGTACAACCGAGCTCTTTGGCTTTGGCATCGACGTAATCCGTTAGCATTTTACCAATTCCTTTTTTGCGGTGTTCTGGGTGTACAATGAAATTATCAATTTCTAAGTATTTACCAGACCACAGCTTAGTACCAGACCACAAACCAGAAAGTCCGACGCACACATCGCCTTCAAAAACGGCTATTTGTTTGTAGTTGTTTGGAATCATATCTGTGAGATAGGCATCGTATTTCTCTAAACTGAAATTAGTATATAAATAGTGCATGACCGGATATTGCGCCAGCATTTCTTGTTTTGTGGTGAGTTCTTTGAGTTGTAGTTTCATGTTTGATTTTAAAAGGGTAAAATTAGAGAAAAAATCGCTGGGATAGAAAAAGAAAAGAACAATGAAGACATTTTTGCCTCAAAGCAGCCACTTTGTATTTGTCAAATAAAGAGTACTTATAATTATTTTTTCAAAGATAATACACCTTTTTTTGTCCAACTTTATCGGAATTCATGGAATTCGGTATGCGAATTCCGTGAATTCCGATAACAAGTGTTTGTATGTTAAAATATATGAGGGTAGTTTTGGTGTCAGGAAAAACTACTGAATTTTAAATAAGACGTTATATAAAAATTAAGTAGTTTTTCTTAAATGATATTGTAGCTACTTATCTAGAATTTATCAATTTAAAAAATTAAACCAATCTTAAATGAGAACAAAATTTATAATGAGAAAAAGTATATACTTACTTTCCTTCTGCCTTTTGGCGATCAGTTGTTCTACTGAAAACAGTAGTGAAACACCAGAAAAAACAAATTTAAATTCAGAACAGAGGTTACTACAAGAAACTGCTATTCTGTTTGGCAAATTATTAACTGACCCTGAAGTCAAAACCGCTTTAAATAACAAAATGAAAGAAGTTGACAAAGATGCAAATATTGTATCTTTTGCATACTTACTTGAAGAAGAAGGAGGTTTAAGAAAAAATGAACAAGCTATGTTCAAAAAACAAATCAATAATTTAAGAAAGCAAAATATTTTTAAAAATGCTTTAAGAAAAGAGTTTGAAAACAATTCCAATGATTATACCACAATTAAAGAAATTGTGGATAAAAACTTAACTTCTAAGAACAATTTTAGATCTACAGCGTTTATTGCCGATGAATTAACTAATCTTCTTGTTTCACAGGAACTACAAATTTTTTTTCCATATGATCCTGAATATGAAAATGATGATCAAAATGCACAAGAATATTATGTTTCATTCGATCCGCTAAACAATTCGCAAACAAACATCGGTTTTCAATTTAACACGGGCTACAGAGACTACGAAATTATTAATAATCTCGATAATAATTTTCTAGATAACAATCCCGTTTATGTAATTGTCCCTATAGATCCATGTGATATTGCCGGTAGACCTTGTGATTTTGTAGACTTACAACCCGCGCCAATCGATGATATAACAGGTATATTACTACCTAGTATTATCCCACAAATAACAAATAGTCCATTTCCAGTAACAAATTTACTAACTATTAATACAAATCACAATAATATTCAAGAGGATGACGTAATAAGTTCATACATACCAAGAATACAAATAAATGGAACTGATTGGATGGGATTTGGAGGGACTCATCAAAAGTTGAGATTCTTTAGAGGAACTGCGGATGGAACAGTAACGCAAAACGCAAATGGTACTATTACTGCAACTGGAAATGAGTATACAGTTAAAGATTTTAGATGTAAACGTAAATACCTTAAGAGAGATAAAAAATGGTTAGACTTTACTGCTGAGTTTGACCCTGACTGGAATATGTCTGAAAACACACAAGTAATGGCAGTGTTTTCATTACATAATCTTGCAGGTTCAGCATCGACCGAATTAACAGCAAAAGCTGGGTTTAAGCTAGAGGGCGATAAAATAAAACCAAATGCAGAGGCTAGCGGTTCAGTTAAAATTAATCTCTCAGTTGGTAGTGCAATTTTTAGATCAAACGCAGAAATGTCTAGAAGACAAATCCTAGCAACGATTGTTGGCCCTGGTTCTACAGGCCAAACCATCAATGATAATAACACAGAATATAATATTAAAAAAATTGGTATTGTAGATTATTATTTTAAGCACTTTTATACCGATCTTTAACCCTATTAATTAAAAGCATACTTTGAATACTTTCAAAGTATGCTACCTTTATTATGAAAAAATACTTTATTATATTAATAATTATGTTGATTTCGAGCGTGTTATTTGCACAAAATGAAAGTGCATACTTGTCTATAGGAAAACCCTGGTTTCCGGATAAATATAACAACCACAATAATTTTTCAATTGGTTTTAATTATCAAAATGCATTTGTACAATCTTTTGCATTTACGTTTATTGCTGACTATGCACAAAGTGATGATTTTCCGAAATTTGCTAAAAATGAAGTTCAATTAAATGCATTTTTATTGGATCAAAATTCAACTGATATTGTTTCAAATTCACTTTGGTCAAAAATAAAAACAATACGTTTTGGTGGTGAAATGAATTATATGTTTGTCAATAACAAACGATTTTCATTTAGTTTCAACGCTGGTGCTGGACATTTTTTTTCACAGTCCTCTAGTCATGATTTACAATCATTTACGTATAATCTAGAAACAAGAGAAATACTATCGTATCAGAATAAAATTAGTAGTGAAAAGCTAAATTCATTTTATTACAGTCTTGGCATACAATTTCAGTATTGTATCTACAAAGACTATTTCATCGGTTTGCAACCATTTTACTTTATGCCGATAGGCGAAAAACAAATTAATTCCATACCAGTATATCCTAGCTATTATAACCTTACGTTAAATATTGGTAAAAAATCTTGAATTCAATTAATAAATGCGAAAGTTAGGAATCTCAAAGAAAGATGAAATATTTTTTCAGAACAAAGAAAAGAAAATTAATTCTTTTCCCTG
>NZ_FRBU01000092.1 GCF_900142695.1 Flavobacterium xanthum
GTCATTTGTTTCTTGAACCCGTTTTGACGGTAATCTTTGTACGTAAAAGTTACGTTTTGATTGTCAATGCTTTGGATGCGGTTGTTGCTAATGGCAATCTTGTGTGTGTATCTACCCAGATATTCCACCACTGATTTTGGACTCCCAAAAGGCTTTTTAGCAAACACTACCCACTGTTTCTCCCACAATTGTTTCTTGACTTTAGTGTAATTGTCAGGACTTCTCTCTTTTAGTTTCTCGCAATATTTTGCCCTAAAAACTTTAGATAACGCCTTGACTGGAAACAAAAATTTGCCATCGCCTCGTATGTTTTTCCAAATGCCGTTTTTATCCACGCCGCCGCCAGGCACAATACAATGCAAGTGTGGATGCAGCGATAAATTTTGCCCCCAAGTGTGTAGAACGGCAATCATTCCAGTTTGGATTTCTTTGGCTTTGCCAAAAGTTTTAAGCGTTTCCCATGCCGACTCAAAAAGTATATTATACACCAATCTTGGGTCGTGCATCGCTAGACTATTAATACTATCTGGCAAAGTAAATACAACGTGAAAATAAGGTACTGGCAAGAGTTCGTTTTGTCTAGCCTGAATCCAATCGTCCCGATTTTTTCCTTGACATTTAGGACAATGGCGGTTGCGACAACTGTTGTAACTAATACTGATTTTTCCACAGTTGTCGCAAGCATCTATGTGTCCGCCCAAAGCAGCCGTTCGGCACCTTCTCACAGCCGATAAAGTGCGCAATTGCCAAGTATTGAGTCCTAAATTCTCTATTTTATTACCTAACTTTTCTAAAACATGAGCCACCTCACTTCGACTACGCTCAGTGCAGGCTATTCCACCTCGTTCACTAGCTACTTGCGGCTGCATTTTGCAAACAAAGTATCAAGAGGACTAAAGGCTTTTATTGTGTCGAGCTGCGCAATATGCAAATACTCCATCGTAGTCTCAATTTGCTCGTGTCCTAAAAGATTTTTTAGCGTGATAATATCGAGTCCGTCCTCAAGTAAATGTGTTGCAAAAGTGTGCCTGAGCGTATGCACGCACACCTCTTTCTCGATTCCTGCTGCCTTGCAGGCTTGCTTGACTGCCCATTGCACCCCACGCTGGGAATAGCGAGAGTCAAAATCGCCTCCCGCTATGCCTTGAGGTTGTCCGTTGAAAAGATAGACTTTTGGTTTTTCGGCTTCGATGTAGGTTTTTAGTCCGCGGATCAAATGTTTGGAGAGCGGCACATAACGGTCTTTTTTGCCTTTGCCTTGCACCACTTTGAGTTGTTCACGATCAAAATTCAAGTCTTGCAAGCGTACACTGCGCACTTCCATACAACGCAAGCCACAGCCGTACAAAAGACCAATAAGAATTTTGTGTTTGAGCAGTTGGCAACTTGTAAGCAACCGCCATATTTCCTCTTTACTGAGAACAGTAGGGAGTTTTTTATCGTGTTTAATCGACGGTAAATGCAGAAATTCATAAGGCAAGCCCTCGGATTTAAGCAAAAACCGAAGCCCGTAAACACAATGTTTAAAATA
>NZ_FRBU01000013.1 GCF_900142695.1 Flavobacterium xanthum
GTTATTTCCGATTTTAGCCTAGAAAATAGAAATGAAAACTTAAAAAACTATCTTAAGTTTCTAAAAAAGTTGCATCGCGAATAGGTCGCAGCATAAACATTCTTTTTAGAAAGGTAAAACTTGAAATTAGCATCGTAAAATAACAACTACCTATTTTTCAATTCATTTTCAATTTTACCATTTTCTACTCTTTATAAAATTCACTATTTTTGCAGTCTAAAAATTAGAGTATGCCAAATAAAAAATATAAGATTGCAGTTATTCAATTGAACCTTAACGATGTTGCCGAAAACAACTTAAAAAAGTGTATTAGTTGGGTTCGTGATGCTGCGAGTCAAGGTGCTGAAGTAATCTCTTTGCCGGAATTATACAGCAGTCATTATTTTTGTCAAAGTGAAGATGTAGATAATTTTGCTTTGGCAGAACCACTTTATAGTACTTCTTTTATTGCTTTTAGCGCTTTGGCAAAAGAATTAGGAGTGGTGATCATTGTTCCTTTCTTTGAAAAAAGAATGGCCGGAATCTACCATAACAGTGCTTACATCATCGATACAGACGGTTCAGAAGCAGGTTTGTATCGCAAAATGCACATTCCAGATGACCCTCACTTTTATGAAAAATTCTATTTCACGCCGGGTGATTTAGGGTTCAAAACAATTCCAACTAAAAAAGGAAAAGTAGGAACTTTAATTTGTTGGGATCAATGGTATCCGGAAGCCGCTCGTTTGACGGCTTTGCAAGGGGCTGAAGTGTTGTTTTACCCAACAGCAATTGGATGGCATCCACAAGAAAAAGAGCAATATGGTGAAAACCAACATGGCGCTTGGATGAGTGTTATGAAAGGTCACGCCGTTGCAAATGGTGTTTATGTTGCTGCAGCAAATAGAATTGGTTTAGAGCAATACTTGCCTGATACGGCGGGAATTCAGTTTTGGGGATCTTCGTTTATTGCGGGACCACAAGGCGAAATTTTGGCACAAGCCTCACACGATAAAGAAGAAATCCTAATTGCCGAAGTTGATTTAGACTTACAAGAAAATGTGCGTCAAAACTGGCCTTTCTTTAGAGATAGAAGAATAGACGCTTTTGGCGATATTACTAAAAGAGCGATTGACTGACGTACCTTTCGACAATAAAAAATCCCTGCTTAGAAAAAATTCTTAGCAGGGATTTTTATTTAAAGTAAACTTCTAAATCTAATTCAAATCCGGTTGAAATATTTTAACGACACCATCGCCTTCACTACTTACCACCACTAAACTTCTTTTGGTTGGACTTTTTGAGGCTGGAATAAAAAGCAATCCTTCTGGAGCATCACCAGTTTTGAAAATTTGCAAAAATTTTGGAGCAGCGGGATTAGATACATCATACACTACAACAGCATCTACTCGTTCCAAACCTACAAAAAGAATGGTTTTATTACCCATTTTAGTCACCACAACGGATTCTGGCTCTACTGATTTATCATCACTTCGATTGTCATCATAAATACCTAATTCCTGTGCTTTTTTGTCTAATTCATTTTTACTATCGAATACTAATTCTCCGGTATTTCCATTCCAAATCGAGAAAGAACGGGCTCCAAAAGAAACTAATTCGTCAAAATCACCATCGCCGTCTGTATCACCCATTTTGGTATTGATATTCAACCTTCCCATACTTGCTTCCGCTTTTAAAGCCGCCGCATTAGGAAATGCAATTGGATCAAGAACAACTGACGAACTGCTGATTCTTTTTACATCTACAAAAGCTGAATATTCTCTGGCATCTCCTTCATTTGCAGTAACAAAATAAGGGGTTTTATTGACTTCAAAATTAGTTATAGCATCTGGTTGAAACATTCCTTTTGCTTTCCAATTATTAGCAAAAACGCCACCATCTTTATCGCTGATATCGATAGCATTCTCAGCAAGATTATAGTCTTTATAACCTAATGGAAAAATATTCGTGATCGTTTTGGTTGTCAAATCAATTTTAGCCACGCCGTTATTTTCCTGTAAAGTTACCCAAGCCGTTTTAGAATCAGCAGAAATCGTGATGTATTCCGGTTCAATATCAGACGCAAAATTATTCGTTGGACTTGCAATTCTGAATCCTTTTGTTTTCAATGTACTCAATTGACTGCTTAAACTTGCGAAATTTAAAGTCGTCACCGCATAATTACTGTTCACTGCAATAATAGAAACAGAACCGTCCGGATCTATCGAATAGGTATCATTTGGTTCTCCTTCATTAGCAGTCATGATATAATTTCCGTCAGGAGAGAAAGTAATCATATCCGGTAAAGCACCAACCGTAATTTCTTTAATGACACTGTAATTAGCCGTATCAAAAACGACTACTTTTCCAGCATCTTGCTTATTTGGTTTTGCCTCTAAAGCTACTGCTAACTTTCCATTATACGTTGCCACGCTATTTGAAGCTCCATTAAATGGGGTTAAATCGATACTTGTTAGAAAAACCGGATTGGATGGATTCGATAAATCGATAACATCAATCCTATTTGTATTGCTATTGTTTACCGTAAATAATTTTTTAGAAACCTCGTCGTATGCGCTAATTTCAGCAGCTCCAGCGCCACCAATCGTTATGGAACCAATTTCTTTAAAAGTGGCAGCATTTTCATTAACAACCAACTCAGGAGATTCCTCTTTACTAGAGTCATTTTCGCAACTTGACAATACCAAAATTGCCGCTAATAGTGTAATACCGTATTTTTTCATAAGTATATTTTTAAATTTATTCAAAAATAACTAGCTGAAGCCCGACAAGAATTAACTAAATATTATATAATCATTACCAAAACTATTCTTATAAATTTATCAAATGTCTGAAATGAATGGTTGCGAACTATTTTAAAATCCTATTGAATGTTTATATTTGCAGTCTTTAAAATTAGATACGCTGTATGACGACAAATAACAGAAGATTCCCTGCAGAATGGGAAAAGCAACAAGGAATTTTACTTTGTTTTCCTCATAACGGAAAAGACTGGCCCGGAAAATACGAAGCTGTGCAGTGGGCTTTTGTGGAATTTATCAAAAAAGTGGCTACTTATGAAACCGTTTTCTTAGTAGTTGCCGATGAAATTAAAAAAGAAAAAGTCAATATCATGCTGGAAACGGCTCATGTTACGCTTCCAAATATTTCCTACATCATTCATAAAACCAATAGAAGTTGGATGCGTGATTCGGGTCCGATAATCGTTAAAAACGGAACCGAAAGAGAGGCACTAAACTTTAATTTTAATGGTTGGGCGAAATATAAAAACATTCAATTAGACAAATTCGTTCCTGCAAAAGTGGGCAAATTCTTGAATATTCCTGTGACTCAAGTCATGTACAAAGGAAAACCGGTAATTGTAGAAGGTGGTGCAATTGATACTAACGGAAGAGGTACTTTATTAACTTCAGAGGAATGCTTGATGCATCCTAATATTCAGGTTCGGAATCCCAATTTTACCAAAGCAGATTACGAAGCCGTTTTTAAGGAATATCTCGGCATCACCAATGTAATTTGGTTGGGAGACGGAATCGAAGGGGATGATACGCACGGTCACATTGATGATTTATGCCGCTTTGTAAATGAAGATACGATTGTAACTATTGTAGAAACAGATCAAACGGATAATAATTACAAACCGTTGCAAGACAATTTAAAACGCTTACAAAACGCCAAACTGGAAAATGGCAAATCGCCTATAATTGTAGCTTTACCAATGCCAAAACGTTTGGAATTTGATGGCTTACGATTGCCCGCTAGTTATGCTAATTTCTTAATTTTAAATCACTGTGTTTTGGTTCCTACTTTTAACGACCGTAATGACAGAGTCGCTTTAAACATCCTTTCAGAATGTTTTCCGGATAGAGAAGTCATCGGCATTAGTGCTACGGATTTTATTTGGGGATTTGGAACATTACATTGTTTGAGTCAACAAATTCCAGCGTAATTTTAGACTACCAAATAGAATAAAAAAAAGACTTGAAGAACAATTACTTCAAGTCTTTTTTATTTCTATTAAATAAAAACACTATTTATCTTTAGTAAATGGTATTTTTTGTCCATCAGGGGTCAACATTTCAAATCCATTTAAGCTATCATTAAATTCAAATTTAAGTCCTGCCAATTTAGATTCAAAAGTATTTTTCCCAATGGGTTCGACTGAAAAGCTTGGATAATTAGTTATCAAAACATTTAGCACGCCATTTTTCTCTGAAAAAGTAATTTTCAAAGGAGCCATTTTAGTGGAGTAAACCCCTAAATAACCATCCAAAATTATGTCTTTTTCAATCAAACCTTTACCTGAAGTCCAAATGTTATTGGTTGTATTGCTGTCTGGTAAAACATGATCTGGATCTAGCGTAATACTTTCTATTTCTTCGGTCGAATTATGTTTAAAAGACCATGCCTTGTTTTTTTGCCAAACTTCAACTGGTAATGTAACACGAGTTAGTTTTCCGCTTTTTGTTTTTACGTCTAAACTTACTGGCATTGCCATTTTTTCGAAGTTTTCAATTGATATAACAACGCCTAATTTTGGATCATTTTTTACATATTTAATTGAATTTATTCCTTGATCTAATCGCCAGTTGTATTGGAACCAACCTCTCCAAAACCAACTCAAATCTTCGCCAGCTACATTTTCAATTGTTCTAAAGAAATCATCTGGTTGTGGGTGTTTGTACGCCCAACGCTCAATATACGTTTTCAAAGCCAAGTCAAACCGTTCTTTACCAAGAACTTGTTCCCGTAAAATAACTAATCCGGAGCTAGGTTTAGAATAGGCCAAAAGACCAATATTAGCTTCTTTCATATTATCTGGAGAACTCATTATGGTCTCAAGATTAGGACTAGTGTACATTTCTGCTCTTTGATGCAAATCTGCCTTCGCTTCTTTGTATTCACCATTGTTAAAATCAGCTGAACTTAATGAATTAATAAAAGTATTAAAACCTTCGTCCATCCACGCAAACAATCTTTCATTGGAACCCACAATCATAGGAAACCAAATGTGGCCAAACTCATGATCTGTAACACCCCATAAATCAGCACCTTTAGACTCCCAACTGCAAAAAACAATACCTGGATATTCCATTCCACCTTCATTACCCGCAACATTTGTAGCTGCTGGATAGGGATATTCAAACCATCTTTTAGAATAGTTTTCAATCGATGCTTTTGTATATTCTGTGGAACGTCCCCACGCGTCATTTCCAGCACTTTCAACTGGATAAACGGAAATAGCTACTGATTTTTTTCCACTTGGTAAATTGATTTTTGCAGCATCTAAAATAAACGAGGCAGACGAAGACCAAGAAAAATCACGTGAATTTTTAATTTTATAATTCCAAGTTTTAGTAGTTGTAGCAGCAGTTTTAGATAAACTTGCCACTTCTTCAGCGGTACGAATAAAAACTGTTTTGTCACTTTGTTTGGCTTGAGCTAATCTACTTTGTTCCACCGTTGAATAAACAGCAGTAGGATTTAGTAATTCTCCAGAAGCAACCACAATATGATTAGAAGGCGCAGTAATGCTCACATCAAAATCACCGTATTCCAGGTAAAATTCAGCAGCTCCTAGATACGGATTTGTATTCCAACCTCTTACATCATCATAGACACACATGCGAGGATACCATTGTGCCATAGTAAATATTTTGCCGTTTTTAGTTTCTAAAACTCCCATTCGGTCAGAACCTTCAAAGGGCGCTATAAATGAAAAGTCGATTTTAATTTTTACGGAACCGCCTTTTGCATTTAATCCTTGTGGAAGAAAAACCTGCATTCTGGTATCAGTGATTACGTACTTTGATTCTGTTTCGGTTGCTTTTCCTTTCAAGGTAGTAATTACTTTTACCGATTTTATTTTATGCCCACCTTCAAAAATTTGGCCTTGAGCCCCATTTCTACTTCCAGTCATAGGAACTATAGCACTTCCGCGGGAATCTGCTTTGAATAAATTTTGGTCTAAGTTCATCCAAACAAAAGCCATTTTATCCGGACTGTTGTTCGTATAGGTAATGATTCCCGTTCCGGTAATCTCGTTGTTTTTTTCATCCAACTTAGCCGTTAATTTATAATCCGCACTATTTTGCCAATATTCAGCGCCTGGCTGACCACTTGCAGAACGCGTAGTTGTTCCATTTTTGGAGTAAAAAAACGGGGCAAAAGCATCATGATAATCGTACTTAGAATTGGCAGTACCAGATGCATTTCCAGGAGTTTGTTGTGCCGATAAAGAGCTAACTCCCAATAAGAATAAAGTTAAGTGGAGTACGACTCCGACGCGGATATTTTTCATTTTCTTGTAATTTATATCACAAATTAATGAAAAAAAAGAGAATTTTAAACTATTAAACCAAATTCATTCTGCTTTGAGACGTAAAATCATGGATTAAGCCAACAAGAATTAAAAATTATAAAATACATTTACACCAGAAACCTATTTTTAAATTAAACTGGAACAAAATTTTGACAACGACAATTAAAAACGTCACTCTTTCTGCTGAAATTAAACACTTTGGTGCTGAATTAATTTCGCTCAAAACGAATCAGAATAAAGAATATATTTGGGAAGGAAACCCTAAATTTTGGGGTAAGCATGCACCTATTTTATTTCCAATTGTAGGGACGTTAAAAAACAATTCTTTTCAATACGAAGGAACTGATTATTCCTTATTCAGACACGGATTCGCAAGAGATATGGCATTCGAATTAATCCATTCGACCGAGAACAGTGCTACTTTCACTCTACAATCTTCTGCTGACACCTTAAAAGTCTATCCTTTTGAATTTGAATTGCAAATTAGTTACACTTTAGAAGAAAACAACTTAACTATTGCATACCATGTGCGTAACAAGGGAAAATCTAAAATGCCATTTGCTATTGGAGCGCATCCCGCTTTTGCCTTACCAAATGAATTTGAAAATTATGCGATTGCTTTCGAAAAAGAAGAAGATTTGGAGTATTATATTTTAGAAAATGACTTGGTTTCAAATAAAACAGAAAGACTAAAAGTTGATGATAAAAAAATTCCACTAACTTATGATTTATTTAAAAATGATGCTTTGATTTTCAAAACACTACATTCCAAATCATTGACTATTTCAGAAAATGAAAATCCGGTATTGAAAGTACATTTTGAAGGTTTCCCGAGTTTAGGAATTTGGACAAAGATGAATGCACCTTTCATTTGTATCGAACCCTGGTTTGGCTATTCTGACACTACCGAAAGTACCGGCGATTTGTTCGAAAAAGAAGGCATTCAAATTTTAGAATCAAACGGCGAATTCCAATCAAAGTATAGCATTGAATTACTTTAATTAAAAAAATTAATATGTTAACAATCTCTTTCACCCCATTTCCAAATTTAGAAACCGAACGTTTGCTTTTAAGAAGAGTCGTTCCTACCGATGTAAAGGAAATTTTCGCATTGCGATCTAATCCGGAAACGATGAAATACATTCCAAGACCTTTATTAAAAACCGATGAAGATACCTTAGAACATGTTGCCATGATTGACAGTAAAATAGACACTAATGAGGGAATCAATTGGGCGATTACATTGAAAGACAATCCAAAACTAATTGGAATAATTGGTCACTATAGAATAAAACCGGAGCATTTTCGCGCCGAAATTGGTTACATGCTACTTCCTGAATATCATGGAAAAGGAATCATTTCTGAAGCGGTAAAAGAAGCCATACGTTATGGTTTTCAAGTGATGAAATTGCATTCCATCGAAGCTGTTATTGATCCTGAAAATCAAGCTTCAGCAAAGGTTTTAGAGAAAAATGGGTTTGTTAAAGAAGCTCATTTTAAAGAAAATGAATATTATGATGGCCGTTTTTGGGATAGTGTAGTTTATTCTCTGCTAGATACGTAGCATTCGAATTAGTGAGTACTGGAAAAGATACCTATTAAATTAATTTCAACAAAAAATAAACTATACAATTAATATTTATCTTTGCTTCGCTTAGTCCCCTACGCAATTAGTTCCAATAGATATAAAATTCTCTTCATGAAAAAATTATTCGTAGCCTCTTTTCTATTTTTCTCCGTATTATCACAAAGCCAAACTTACGTAAAAGTTAATGCTGTTTCAACTTTATTGACGGTTCCAAATGTGGGTATTGAAACTAGTATTGGAAAAAAATCGACTTTTCAATTTGACATTACAGCCTCTTTTTGGAAATCAATAAATGGCAAGCCAGCACAATTTTATATTTTTATACCTGAATACCGCTACCATTTCAGAGAAAAATATAATGGTTTTTATGTTGGAGCACATGTTGGAGGCACCTTGTACAATTTTCAAAAATGGAATTATCTTAATACAGACAACTATGAAAAAGGAGTTGGATACATGGTTGGTGCTACTGTAGGATATCAAAAAAAGATTAAAGAACGCTTTCTACTTGATTTTTTTATCGGCGGTGGTAACCATCAAGGATTTTATAAAGGATACCTTATTTCCACGAACGAGCGTGTGGATAGTGCCAAAAAATACAATAAAAGTGGTGAATGGTTGCCTTACCGCGGTGGCATTATGATTTCTTACCAATTAGACTAAACTTTATTTTCAAATTTAGGCAAGGATTGAACGTATAAGTCTTCCACTTGTTTTCTAGCCCAATCCGTTTTTCGTAGAAAGTTCAAACTAGATTTGACACTTGGATTATCCGTAAAACACTTTACTTTTATGAGCTCTCCCAGCGTATCAAATCCATAGTGATCTACTAATTGTTCTACTATTTTTTGAAGTGTAATTCCGTGAAGCGGATCTTTTGATTTTAATTTTTCCATTTTGCAAATATATAAAAACAGCAATTACTAATTTTTTAAATTCATTCTAATGAAAAAATTTCTCTTACTTTTTACATTTTTATTTTTAAATATCAGTTTTGGACAAAAAATAACAACAACCTACTACTTTATACGCCATGCTGAAAAAGTAGATAGTTCTAAAAATCCAGATTTATCACCAAGAGGTATGGAAAGAGCCGAACATTGGAACAAAATATTCGCAGAAGTAGATTTTGATTTAGTATACACTACTGATTTTAAAAGAACGGTTCAAACGGCAAGTCCAACTGCTAAAGCTAAAAAGAATACCGTCAAAATTTATGATCCTAAAAACATAGCAATTGAATCCTTCAAAAAGGAAACGTTAGGAAAAAAGGTTTTGATTGTTGGCCATAGTAATACCATACCAAATTTTGTAAATCAAATGATTAATGAAAAACATACGAAGACATTGGCGATTCAACGTTTGGGAATCTTTATATTGTGACACTAATAGGAGATGATATAAGTCACCAATTATTGAAATTAGAATAAGCTGAGTCAAAGCATAAAATAAAACTATAAAAAAGTCACTATCAAATAATAGTGACTTTTTTTGCTTTAATAAAATTAGAAATAAAATCTTAGAACTTCATTCCAATACCCATTCCCATGATTAGTGGATTAATTGTTACAGCAGCAGGCATCGCTAGTCCAGTTGCTAGATTAGAAGCATCCACAGTAACATCTGTTTTTAAAAATAATTTTTTAACATCAGCATTAATAAAAAAGGTTTCATTTAGCATCAAATCAAAACCTACTTGGAAAGCATAGCCGAAATTATTTTCATAGCTTACTTTTTTAACTGTATTTCCATCTTCTACATTATAGAAAATAGTGTAATTGACCCCAGCTCCCACATAAGGTTTAAATACCTTTTCAGCCAAGGGATAAAAGTGATACTGCGCCGTTAAAGTTGGCGGCAATAGCCAAACACTTCCTAAATCTATATTGGCATTATTGGGTCCACCAATGGCTGAAATATCAGAACCAACGGTATGAACCTCATGCTTAGTCGTTGCTAAAATTAACTCCGTTGCAAAATGTTTAGTAAAAAAATAAGTAAAGTCTAATTCTGGAACAAATGTATTTGAAATTGCAACATCACCTCCTATAACACCAATTTTGGCACTCTCGTAAGGGATCACAGCAATTCCTCTGATGCGAGCCTGCCACTTTTTGAAATCAGGAGTTTTGTTTTCTTCTTTTGTTTGTGCATTTAATGTCAAAAAGGACACTGCCATAAAGGCTAAGATAATTTTTTTCATTTTAACTTTGGTTTAAATTGTTGAACAAATGTATGCTGTAGAATTTCGTTTTTTACTGATATAAATCATAGTTTGAAGAATATTTATACTTATTTTACCAAGTAATACTGTATAAATTTTCAATTTTATTATACCTTTGCCTCCTATGCTAAAAACAATAAATATATTCAATAAAAGAGCGAAATTCGACTATGAAATAATCGAAACGTTTACTGCAGGAATCGTTTTGGCTGGCACCGAAATCAAATCCATTCGATTAGGTAAAGCGAACATCACCGAAAGTTTTTGCGAATTTAGCAATAACGAACTTTTTGCAATCAATACGTATATTGAAGAATATACCTTTGGGAATCAATTCAACCATAAAGCTAGAAGCGAGCGTAAATTACTTTTGAATAAGAAAGAATTAAAAGGTTTATTAAAGAGCGTGCAAGCCAAAGGATTAACAATAGTCCCTTTGAAATTGTTCACCAATGAAAAAGGAATGGCTAAACTACAAATTGGCCTATGCAAAGGAAAGAAAACCTATGACAAACGGGAATCTCTTAAAGAACAAGACACCAAACGCGACCTTGACAGAATAAAAAAATCGTTTTAAATTAAAATAAAATTGAAAAAATATTTTTAACTTTAAAAAATGACTAAATTTGTCAAGACAATTTAAAACATTTTAAAAATGAAAACACTACTCAAAAATGCAAGAGAACAAAAGGGACTCAAAACTAGAGAAGTGGCACAACTTTTAGGAATTGATCAAGCCTTAGTGAGTAAATTTGAAAGTGGTACTCGCAAACCCACCAGAGAGCAAGTTATAAAATTAGCGTCTTTACTAGAAATAGATTTAGAAACCATCATGGTCGCCTGGCTTAAAGAAAAAATTCTTTATGAAATTGGGCAGGATGAGTTTGCTTTAAAAGCATTATTGGTTGCGGAGCAAGAAATTAGATATCAAAGTAAATCTTCAAAGAAAAAAATATCTAGTACACTTCAAAAAATTTTAGATGAAATAGACATTCTCAAGATAAAACTGGATGGGTTTCGTCAGTTTGATAGTTACCGCATTGCACAAGCTTTGGAGCTAGAATATACTTTTGAAAGTAACCGTATCGAAGGAAATACCATGACGTTGCGTGAAACTGATTTGGTTATCAATGAAGGTCTAACTATTTCCGGGAAAAGTATGCGGGAACATCTTGAAGTAATAAATCATCAAGAAGCAATTGCCTACATTAAAGATTTAATGCAAAGAAACAGTTCCATAAATGAACGAGAAGTATTGTCTATTCATAATCTTATTTTAAGAGGAATTCAACCTGAAGATGCGGGTCGTTATAGAAAAGTTCAAGTAATGATTCAAGGAAGCAGCCACATGCCTCCACAACCTTTTTTAGTCGCTAAGGAAATGGAAGATTTTTTTATTTGGTACGAAACCAATAAATCAAGTCTTCATCCAATTGTTTTGGCTGCTGAAATGCACGAACGCTTGGTTACTATTCATCCATTTATTGATGGAAACGGTAGAACTTCGCGCTTAGTTATGAACTTAATTTTATTACAAAATGGCTACATTATCGCTAATATAAAAGGGGATTATGAAAGTAGAATGAAATATTATCAAACACTTGAAACAGCCCAAACTAAAAACAACAAAGAGGATTTTTTGCTGTTCATTGCACAGATAGAAAAAGAAAGCCTAGAACGGTATCTGCTTATAATTGGTCAATAAAAATTCATCTTCAGCTCCTTTTTCCATGGAAAGGGTTGGGGATGATATTTTAGTTTTTATCTTCTAATAATGGGACAAATCGAAACTCCCCAAATTCATGTTTCTCAAATTGAGTTTCGTTTTTCCTGATTAACAAAGTCATAATTTGTACCTCTTCGCCTAGCGGAATAACAAGCCTACCTCCTATTTTTAATTGTGACATCAAGGGTTGAGGAATAAACGGAGCACCTGCAGTTACAATTATACTGTCAAAGGGCGCATAGCTTGGTAATCCCTTGTAACCATCTCCAAAAGAGAGGTATTTGGGTCGGATGTTCAGTTTTGGAAATAATAAAGAGGTGGATTTAAACAATTCATTTTGTCGTTCTACACTAAATACTTTTGCTCCCATCATACAAAGTACCGCCGTTTGATAACCTGAACCCGTTCCTATTTCTAATATTTTATGTTCTTTTTTTACTTCTAATAATTGAGATTGAAAGGCAACAGTGTAAGGTTGCGAAATTGTTTGCCCAGCTCCAATAGGAAATGCTGTATCTTGATAGGCATAAGCGCCAAAACTAGAATCCAAAAATAAGTGCCTAGGCACTTTTTTTATCGCATCCAAAACACTTTTATCAGTAATTCCTTTTTGTTCTAAAACGCTTACTAATTGATTTCGAAGTCCTTGATGTTTGGCTGTATCTTTCAAAATTTGATATTTAATTTTGACAAAAATAGAGGGAAAAATACCAAAAACCAAATCCCACATTTTAAATCGATTTATTATTTTTCTCACTGGAATTTGGGATTTTAAAAATTGAATTTTAACCATTTTATTGCTATTTTTGTATAAATTAAATCATTATGCTGAAAATTGGAGTATTAGGTGCTGGTCATCTAGGAAAAATACATTTGCGTTTATTACAACAATCTGAAAAGTATGAATTAGTTGGTTTTTACGACCCAAACCAAGAAAATGCTGAAAAGGTTTCTAAAGAATTTGGTTACAAACATTTTAGTACAATCGCCACACTTATTCATGCAGTGGATGTAATTGATATTGTTACGCCTACCCTTTCCCATTATAAATGTGCCAAAGTCGCCATCAAATCTGGCAAACATGTTTTCATAGAAAAACCAATTTCAAATACCATTGAAGAGGCCGAAGAAATTATAGCTTTGGCAAACGAATATAAGGTCAAAGGCCAAGTTGGTCATGTAGAGCGTTTTAATCCAGCATTCATCGCGACTAAAAACATGATTGAAAACCCTATGTTTATTGAAGCCCATCGTCTTGCTGAATTCAATCCTCGTGGAACTGATGTTCCCGTCGTTTTGGATTTAATGATTCATGATATTGACGCCATTTTAAGTGTAGTCCAATCAAAAGTTAAAAATATTAGTGCTAGCGGCGTTTCTGTCATTAGTGACACTCCTGATATTGCTAATGCAAGAATCGAATTCGAAAATGGTTGTGTGGCTAATTTAACAGCCAGCAGAATTTCAATGAAAAACATGCGTAAATCTCGTTTTTTCCAAAAAGACGCTTACATCTCAGTAGATTTCTTAGAAAAGAAATGTGAGGTAGTAAAAATGAAAGATGCTCCAGAAGTTCCCGGCGACTTTGATATGATTTTACAAAATGCAGAAGGTGTAAAAAAACAAATCTATTTCTCCAATCCAGATGTAGAACAAAATAACGCCATTCTGGACGAATTGGAGTCTTTTGCAGATGCAATAAATACTGATTCAACTCCAGTTGTGACATTGGAACAAGCCACAGAAGCACTTCGAGTAGCTTATCAAATTATCGCTTGTTTTAAAAAGTAAATAAAAAATTTGTTTAAAGTTTAAGGTTTAAAGTTGCTCCAGCGCACTTTAAACTTTAAACTTTAAACTTTAAACTTTAAACTTTTAAACTTCAAACTAAAAAAATATATGAAAACAATAGCAGTAATCGGAGCAGGAACAATGGGTAATGGAATTGCTCATACATTTGCTCAAAGCGGTTTTACCGTAAAATTAATCGACGTTTCAGAGAAATCACTCGATAAAGGAATGGCAACTATTGCGACCAATTTAGACCGAATGGTTTCCAAAGGAACCATAACTGAAGAAGACAAAGCAAAAACCATTACCAATATAATCACTTACACTGATATTAAAGACGGCGTTGTTGGCGTTGATTTAGTTATTGAAGCAGCTACTGAAAATGTAGAATTAAAACTAAATATTTTCAAGCAATTGAACGAAGCATGTTCGCACAGTACAATTTTAGCAACTAATACCTCTTCAATTTCTATTACACAAATAGGTGCCGTGGTAGCACATCCTGAGCGTGTTATAGGGATGCATTTTATGAATCCAGTGCCCATTATGAAGCTTGTCGAAATCATTCGTGGTTATAATACTTCGGACGAAGTGACTAAAATCATAATGAATCTTTCGGAAAAATTAGGAAAAACTCCCGTTGAAGTCAATGATTACCCTGGATTTGTAGCCAATAGAATTTTGATGCCTATGATCAACGAAGCTATCGAAACATTATACAACAAAGTGGCCGGTGTTTATGAAATTGACACCGTGATGAAATTAGGGATGGGACACCCAATGGGACCTTTACAATTAGCTGATTTTATTGGACTTGACGTGTGTTTAGCCATTTTAAATGTAATGTATGATGGTTTCAAAAACCCAAAATATGCGCCTTGTCCCTTATTAGTTAACATGGTTCGGGCAGGAAAAATAGGCGTGAAATCCGGTGAAGGTTTCTATGATTATTCTGAAACTAAAAAAGCGGAGAAGATTGCTAAACAATTTGTTTAATTTTTTCTGAAGCAAATCACTTGTTTCTATAACCATTTTTGTCCCGCTTTCCGTTGCAATCTTTTTGTTCTTAAAGAAAGAACAAAAAAGGATTTCCACTTTAATCGGGGCTAATAATCAATTTTTGAATTCCATACTAGTTGGTTTCAAAGAAGCAAATCCTTAAACATTAAACTAAAATAGTTTGGCTAAAATAGTTCCTTTCAAAGCAGTTCGTCCCACTCGCGATAAAGTTTGTCTTGTTACCTGTCGCTCTTACGAAGAATATGTAAATGCTGAATTAGCGGCGCAATTGGACTTCAATCCATTGTCTTTTTTACATATTCTGAAACCCGCTTATACGAATCAGGAAACCGTTTCTTTTGAAAAAAGATACCGTCAAGTTCATCAAAAATATGAGGATTTCAAAAATGAAATTATTTTAGTAAAGGACAAAAAACCGGCAATATACATTCATAAAATTGTAACTAAAACGCAATCTTTTACCGGAATTATCGTTGGTACAAGTGTAGCTGATTATTGCAATAATATCATTAAAAAACACGAGGATATTATTGCATTTAGGGTCCGATTACTCAAAGATTACATGAAATATTCTGAGTTTAATACGGAACCGGTTTTGATGACTTATCCTGATAATAAAACCATTGAAAACTGGATATTTAACTGTATCCAAAAGTTAGCCGATTTTGAATTTTCGACTACAAAAAAAGAGATTCACTATCTGTGGAAAATTGAAGATGCCTTGGAAATAAATTGGCTTCAGAATATTTTCGAAAAAACGCAAAGCCTTTACATAGCAGACGGTCATCATCGAACTGAAGCGCTTAAATTATTATCCGAAGAAAATGACAACCCAGGAAATACGGCTAAAAATCACATCCTTAGTTACTTAATTTCTGAAAACAACATTAAAATATACGAATTCAATCGTTTGGTAAAGGATTTGAACGGATTCACTAAAGAAGCCTTTTTACAAGAACTGCAAAAGGATTTTATTATAGAAAATAAATTCCAACAAGCATTTCAACCTTCCCGAAAACATGAATTCGGAATGTATTTAGACCATTCTTTTTATAGTCTAAATTTGCGAAATGAAGATGAATTTTTTGAGACTGCCTTGGATAGTTTAGACACACAAATTTTGTACAAAAAAGTGTTATTACCCATTTTAGCCATTGAAGATTTACGCAATGATGAACGTATAGAATACCTTTCAGGAAAACAATCCGTACTAGAACTACAAAATAAAATCGATCAGGAGGAATTTGAAATTGGTTTTATTCTATTTCCATCAAATATTGGAGAAATAAAAGCATTGGCTGACGCTGATCTCATTATGCCGCCTAAAAGTACGTATATAGAACCTAAATTCAGAAGCGGTTTAGTTGTCTATGAACTCTAGGTCAAATCAAAAGTTTAAAAATTAAAAGATTTAAAAAATGTCAATAGCCGAAAATATACTTTCCATACAATCCACTTTACCAGCGCAAGTAACCTTAGTCGCCGTTTCTAAAACCAAACCAATTGCAGCTCTTATGGAAGCCTATGATGCAGGCCAACGTATTTTTGGAGAAAATAAAATCCAAGAAATGGCAGAGAAATGCGAGGCAATGCCAAAAGACATTCAATGGCACATGATAGGACACGTGCAAACCAATAAAGTCAAATTTATGGCTCCATTTGTGAATTTGATTCATGGAGTAGATAGCTTGAAGTTAGTACAGGAAATCAATAAACAAGCCGCAAAAGCAGATAGAGTCATCGATTGCTTATTGCAAATACACATTGCGGAAGAAGAAACTAAATTTGGTCTTGACGAGCAAGAACTTACTTCACTGCTATCATCAAGCGAATTTAAAGAAATGAGGAACATACGTATTGTTGGTTTAATGGGAATGGCAACCTTTACGGACAACAAAGACCAAATAAAAAAAGAATTTACCCATTTGAAATCGATTTTTGATTCATTTGCAGTTCACAACCATCAATTTACAGTTCTTTCCATGGGAATGTCCGGAGATTACCAACTCGCAATCGAATGTGGAAGCACAATGGTTCGAATAGGAAGTAGTATCTTTGGAGGAAGAAATTGATTTTCAATTTTCGATTTTTAATTGACGATTTTTGACCTGAGCAATAGCGAACTGGCGAAGCATTTCAGCTGTTTCATAATTTGTAACATTAAACATTAAATAAAAAATTTGTACGCAATATTAGACATAGAAACTACTGGAGGACAATTCAACGAAGAGGGAATTACTGAAATCGCTATCTATAAATTTGATGGCCATGAAGTGGTCGATCAATTCATCAGTTTGGTAAATCCTGAAATTCCTATTCAACCGTTTGTTGTTAAACTTACTGGTATCAATAATGCTATGTTGCGCTCAGCTCCTAAGTTTTTTGAAGTTGCCAAACGCATTATTGAAATGACAGCAGATTGTGTAATCGTGGCTCATAATGCCTCCTTTGATTACAGAATCCTACGAACTGAATTTCGCCGTTTAGGTTACGATTTTGAATCCCAAACACTTTGCACCGTCGAATTATCGAAAAAACTATTACCTGAGCAACCTTCTCACAGTCTAGGAAAGCTTGTGCGTGCCCTTGGTATCCCAATGGCAGACCGTCACAGAGCCAGTGGTGATGCTTTAGCAACGGTTAAATTATTTAAAATTCTGCTAGAAAAAGATTTGGAAAAAGAAATCGTAAAAGATTTTATTAAACTGGAAATCCAAAAAGGTATTGCACCAAAATTATTAGATATTGTTTCTAAATTACCAGCTAAAACTGGAGTGTATTACATTCATAATGAAAAAGGAAATCTAATTTACATTGGCAAAAGCCGAAATATAAAAAAACGAATCAACCAGCATTTTACAGGAATAACTACTAAATGCAAAAAAATTCAAGCCGAAGTTTTCACCGTGACCTATGATGAAACTGGAAGTGAGCTTGTCGCTTTATTGAAAGAAAGCGAAGAAATAAAAATCAATAAACCCATATACAATAGAGCTCAACGAAAAAGTATTTTCCAGCTGGCTCTGTATGCTGAAAAAGATGAAAAAGGATACATCAACTTAAAACTACAAAAAGCTGACGGTCGTAAAAAAGAAATTACCTCTTTCACTTCCATTCAAGAAGGAAAAAATGCTTTGTTTAGAATCACCTCTCACTACCATTTATGCCAAAAATTAACAGGATTGTATAGCACTAAAACGAACTGTTTTCAATACAGCATAAAAGAATGTGACGGAGCGTGCTTAGGCGCTATCTCTCCAGAAGAATACAATACAAGAGTTCAAGAATTTATCGAAAAAAATAGTTTCGAAAATCAAAATATGGTGTTGATTGATAAAGGAAGATCGATCAGCGAAAGATCAGCAGTTTTGATAGAAAATGGCATATATAAAGGTTATGCTTTTTATGACTTGAACTACCAAATACACAATATTGAAATCTTGAGAAACATTATTATTCCAATGCAAAACAACCGTGATACCAAAAGCATTATTCAGGGGCATATTAGAAAAAATAAAACGTTAAAAACAATACGATTCTAAACGCATGTTAATCCCTATTTAAGTATGCAAAGAATAAAGTCAAAATTTGACACCTTCAGACAAAAAACAAATATTGTAATTTACGGGACAAATACTGCTTCAGGGCGTTTATTTGATCTGGTACTTTTAGGCGTAATACTGACAAGCGTCATCATCGTAATGCTGGAAACAGTCAAAGGTTTTGACCTAAAATACCATCAAGAACTCATTGTTCTAGAATGGATTATCACCATTTTCTTTACCCTAGAATACTTGCTTCGCATTATTTCCATAAATAAACCGTTAAAATATATTTTTAGTTTTTATGGAGTTGTTGATTTGATTGCGACATTACCCATGTATTTGTCGCTATTTTTTGTAGGAACCAGTGTTTTGACGATATTTCGAGCTTTTAGACTTTTACGACTATTTAAGATCCTAAAACATCCTCAATTCTCTAGCCAATCCGTTCATTTAAGGGAGGCCTTAATTGCCAGCAAAGGTAAAATTCTTATTTTCATCTACTTCATGCTAATTAGTAGCATTATAATAGGTTCAATCATGTATGTAGTCGAAGGAAAAGAAGGTGGCTTCACCAGTATTCCCATCAGTATTTACTGGACTATAGTAACGCTAACAACGGTTGGATATGGTGATATTTCACCTATTACACCGCTAGGACAAGCCATAGCCTCCCTAGTGATGATTATGGGATACGGAATAATCGCCGTCCCTACTGGCATCGTTTCTGCTGAATTTGCAAACACCAATCGTAAAAAAGCATTGGTCCAAAGGGTTAATCCATGCTCAAGTTGCGGAACCGAAGGCCATGAATCTAATGCCAAATACTGTTTTCATTGTGGAACTGAACTATAATTTATTAACTTGAAGCCAATCCAGCTGTGCATTGCAACTCCTCGTTATTCCAGTTGTTTTTCTAAAGCATAAAAGGAGCTTCTTCCAGTCGCTCTTTTACACCAAGAAAAACTAACTTCTATAACTGCGGGGTTTCCGTTTCCATCTGGGCTAAAAAAATATGAAATACCTAATCACCATTATTGGACCTACCGCTATAGGAAAAACCTCCTTAAGTATTGTATTGGCCAATTACTTCAAATGCGACATAATTTCCTGTGACAGCCGACAGTTTTTCAAGGAAATGACTATTGGAACTGCAGTTCCCAGCAAATTAGAATTGGCTGCAACCAACCACCATTTTATCCAAAACAAATCTATTTTAGAAAATTATACCGTAGGTGATTTCGAGAAAGAAGCTATCATAAAACTAGATGAGCTTTTTTTAACTAACGATTACGCCATTTTAGTAGGTGGATCGGGGTTGTATGTTGACGCCATTCTAAAGGGTTTCGATGAATTTCCCGAAATTGATCCTACGATTCGTTCAGATATAAATGCGAATTATGAAAAACTGGGAATCGGATATTTACAACAAAAACTCGAAGTTTTAGATCCTGATTATTATAAAACGCTATCCATCGAAAATCCACAAACCCTACAAAATCCGCAACGAATGATGCGTTTTGTAGAAGTTTGCATTGGTTCTGGAAAACCATATTCTTCTTTTTTAAACCAGAAAAAAAACAGTCGCAACTTCACTCCCATTTTAATAGGTTTGGAAGCCGATAGAAAAATCATTTACAACCGCATCAATCAACGTGTGGACATAATGATGAACGAAGGTCTTCTGGCTGAGGCCAAAGATTTGTTTGCTCACAAAGAGTTGAATGCATTGCAAACTGTGGGTTACAGAGAGTTATTCAGTTATTTTGATAGAGAAATTACACTGGAACTTGCCATCGAAGAAATAAAGAAAAATACTAGACGCTTCTCCAAACGCCAACTCACTTGGTTTAAAAGAAATGAAATCACCAAATGGTTTGATTTTGAAACTCCCTATGAAAAAATAGTTGAATACATAAATTCTAAGAAATAGTGCCCGTCAATTGACGCACAAAATTCACATATAACACGATTTAAATCAGCTATGTCTATATCTCCAAACTTTACCTCTGTTCTCAGCAAAGACTGGGAAATCAATTTTACGCAATGTGCTCCAAATGGCTTTTTAAAGTATACTGATTTATGCAATATTCTGCAACTAACCGCTGCAGCCCATTCTGAAGTTGGCGGAATCAGTTTTACGGACATGCAGGAGTTCGATCAAGCTTGGGTTTTAAGCAGGATGCGTGTTGAAATCTCTAAATTACCAAAATGGGGAGATACCGTTACGGTAAAAACATGGATTAATTCACTGGAAAACTCCCGTTCTGTACGGGCGTTAGAAATGCATGTTAACGGAGAAAAAATTGTAGGTTCTGAGACTTTTTGGGCTGTTTTCAATACTAAAAAGCGTCGTCCTGAAGGTTTAGCTTTACCGTTTAATCATTTTGAACTCTATCCTAATACCAAAGCTACAGTACATGGATTTTCAAAAATTAATTTAGATCATGACAAAGAAATAGTTTTTGAAAAAACAGTATTCTTATCCGATTTAGATATTGTAAATCATGTCAATAATGTCAAATATCTAGAGTGGTGCTTGGATTTAGCAAACGAAAACTTAATCCTTAACCAAAAAATTGAAAGTTTTGAGATGAATTTCTTAAAAGAATTATCTTTGAAGGATAAGGTTCAAATACACGAAACTAATTCCGAGAGTACAACGGTGTTTAGCATTACCAAGGATGAAAAAACAAGTTTTGCTTTACAACTGAATTGGAAATAACGCGTATTTGTTGCCATTTTTAGAAAAATTTTCCGATATAAAATAAACACATCTACTCATTCTAAACCCTAGCCCTGATAGCAATGGAAATCCTTTATTCTCGTTTCTTTAACGAGAATAAAGATTGCAATGGATAGCAGGAATTAGCTCCAAAAAAAAAGGCTCCAATTTCTTGAAGCCTCTTTACTTTATTCTACTACTTTATTTTTGACAACTAATCTAAATCCTTCTCCGTGGATGTTTAAAATTTCAACATTTTCATCCAATTTCAGGTATTTTCTGAGTTTAGCGATGTACACATCCATACTTCTTGAAGTAAAATAGTTATCATCTCTCCAGATTTTTGTCAAGGCTAATTCTCTTGGCATTAAATCATTTTCATGAAGAATCAGCATTTTCAATAATTCGTTCTCTTTTGGAGATAATTTAATCGGCTCTTCATTATTAAACGTTAAAAAACGTAGTTTAGAATTCAGATGGAATTTACCAATATTGAACTCAAACTGTATTTGTTCTGCTTTAGTATCTGAAGATTTTCTTTGTATTATCGCCTTGATTTTCATCAACAAAACTTCAGAATCAAAAGGTTTATTTAAGTAATCATCAGCGCCCGCTTTATATCCCTTCAGCACATCTTCTTTCATCGATTTGGCTGTCAAGAAAATAATAGGCACTTCATTATTTTTTTCTCTGATTTCCTTAGCTAAAGTATAACCATCTTTATAAGGCATCATGACATCTAGAATACATAAGTCGAAAGTGTCTTTTTTGAATTTTTCAAATCCTTCCATTCCGTTCTTAGCTAGGGTCACGTCAAAATCATTTAACATTAAATAATCTTTTAAAACCGCTCCAAAATTAAGGTCATCTTCAACTAAAAGTATTTTTTTATTTACATTTTCCATATTCTAATTTATTAATGGTAATTTTATTATGAAGGTACTCCCTTTTCCCTTTTCACTTTCTACATAAACTTGACCGTTATGGTCGTCCACAATTCTCTTTACATACGCTAGACCTAAACCATGACCTTTTACGTTATGGATGTCACCTGTATGTTCTCTATAAAACTTCTCGAAAATTCTTTTTTGAGCAATTTTACTCATTCCTAAACCTTTGTCTTTTATCTTGATAATGATCATGTCCTTGATGTTTTCTGTAAAAACCTCAATTTCTGGTACATTTGGAGAATATTTTATGGCGTTCTCTAAAATATTTACAATCACATTGGTAAAATGAACATCATTGATTAACACCGTAGTTCGTAGTGCATTAAAATGACTAACGATCGTTCCTTCCCTATCTTCTAATATTAAATTTACGTGTTCTATTGCGTCATTTATAATATCATGAATGTTATGAGATTCTTTGATAATATTTAATTCTTTTTTTTCTAATTTAGAAATACGAAGCACATTTTCTACTTGCGCATGCATCCTTTTATTCTCGTCTTTTATCATTTGGAGGTACCTAAGAACCTTCTCTTTATCATCAATTATCTTTGGATTTCTAATGGCATCCAGGGCTAAATTAATTGTTGCAATTGGCGTTTTAAACTCATGCGTCATGTTATTGATAAAATCATTTTTGATTTCAGATATTTGACGTTGACGAATCAATTGATTTAAAGCACTAGAGTAAGCAATTAAAATAATAAGCGTAAAAATGATCGACAATACAGTAACACTAACCAATTCAGACAATAAAAATTTCTTTTTATGAGGAAAAGTAACCAGTAATTGGTATTTACTATTGCCTTCGTTATCTGAAAATATCGGAATAGAATAGGTTGCCTCCTTGTCATATTTAAAATCAGTAGATTTTACTTTAGTGGCTAAATTATTACTGTATACACTAAATTCAAATTTAGTATTAACGCCATATTCTTCTAATTCTTTTTTGATCAGTTTACTCAAGGTTTCTTTTGAAACTCTTTCCTGAATAGGCAGCACCGAAGCAAAATCTTTATAATAAATCTCAAAAGAAGCGTTGTCTAAAACGTCTAAATTTCCTATTTTCTCAATTCTAATATCAGGTATTAAACTTTTATTTACGGTTGATTTATCAATTGAATTATCGTTATATACCTCAGTAACCCGTTTAGAGCTAAAACTCTTAAACTTTTCACTATCAAATTTTTTATCAAAGAACGTTGGTGATATATTGTAATCTTCTGAAATTATACTATTTGAATATATAATTGTTTTATTTGTTCTAGGATTTTTTTGAACATAATAAAATTCCAGTATGTCGTCCTTCTTAGGCACTTTTCCGGTGCTGTCTTTATAATGATTTATTTTGTCATAAAAGTTATACGCTTCCTGCTTTTGAATTTTATCAGCCACATTACCAATAACTTGCTTAACATGAAATTTAAACTGCTCATCATTATTTTTGAAAGAGGTATTGAACCAATACACCTGTACAAGAATAATCCCAATAAGGGATAAGCTCATCAATAAAACAAGTAATCTAAAAAAAAGTTTGTTCATCGAAACAAATTTAGTATTTTAACAATATATTAAATAATAGATTAACCAAACATTAACACCTATGTGTGTTTTTGTTTAATCTTTAAAATTTTAAGAATTTGATCCACTTCGCGTTTGGCAATTTCGATCGTACTATTTTCTACAACAAAATCACTTTTTGAAGTTCGTTTTTCATCGCTCCATTGTGCGTCCATTCTTTTTAAAATCGCTTCGCGAGTCGTTTTGTCTCGCTCAAGGATACGCTGAATTCTAGTTTCTACAGGGGCTGTGATGGTTATGATTAAATCACAGTCTTTATAACTTCCACTTTCAAACAAGATGGCTGTTTCATAAATGATATATGCAGCTGCTTTATTCTCCACTAGCCATTGTTTAAAATGTCTTTTTACTGCTGGATGAACAATCGCATTTAGTTGTGCTAATCTAGCAGGTTCATTAAACACAATTTTAGCGAGTTTTTCTCTATTTATATTCCCATTCTCAAAAACAATATCGCCAAATGTATTTTTAATAGCAGCTACAATTTCTGATGATTGCATTAATTTTCTCGCCTCATCATCAGCAATATAGATTGGAATCCCGCACGAATGAAAATACTTAGCAATGGTCGTTTTTCCGCTTCCAATGCCACCCGTTAATCCAATAATTTTTGTCATATTATATTTTGAAAAATAATTCAGGAAAAGCTTCTTGGGGTTTTTGCTTTAAAATTATCACTTTAAAATAGGATTTTATAAAACCTAAACCATACCCATAAAATTGTTTCCAAACAGCTATTAAAGATAAATAACCAATTTTAATACTCTTATTCTGGTAAGAAGACACCAAAAACAGTACCAAAAAGTACACAAAATACAATTGAAGTAGCGAATCAAAATTAAAAACTAACATCAATAAAAAGGAGATAAAAAATCCAATAATAAAAATGGAAGGAAAGAAAAAAGTCAATTTACTGTATTTTGGATACCAGCTATTTAAAATAGGTCTTGCTTTGCCAAATTTATTTACCTGAACGGAAAACTTATCCCAGTCTATTCTTCGTTTATGATAGACGTAAGCATTTGGGAAAAGTTTAGTTTCAAATCCTAAATTCCACAAACGAATCGATAAATCCGGATCTTCACCAGGATGAATGTTTCCAAAACCTTTGGATGCTTCAAACCCTTTACGAGACAATCCCATATTAAAACTTCTAGGTTGAAACTTCCCTATTTTCTCCGAACCACCTCTTATCCCACCCGTTGTAAGAAAGGAAGTCATAGCAAAATTGATTGCTTTTTGTATGTCAGAGAAACTGTCTAAAGCTTGGTCTGGTCCACCAAAGCAATCTACATAGTCTTGCTTTAAAGCGGTGTCAACGACTGATAAATATTCTTTTGGAATAATACAATCCGAATCAAAAATGATAAAATAATCTCCTCTAGCCTTTTTCATACCGTAATTTCTAGAATCACCAGGACCAGAGTTGTCTTTATAATAATATGAAATATCAAGTCTATCACCATACTTTTGCGCCACTTCCTTACAAACTAAACTAGAACCATCTTCTACAAGTACAATTTCAAATATCTCTTTATAGGTGGAATGAGTTAAGCTTTCTAAGAGTTCGTCCACTTCATCTGGACGATTATAAACTGGAATTATTAAGGAAAATAGCATAAATTATAATGTCGTATTAGTATTGTATTTTGGAATTTGAAAATTTTAACAAATATAATCTTTCTCCATAAAAAAACCACCAACTTACAGTTGATGGTTTAAAAATAGTTTCTATTTTATTCCTCTATTTCCAGTTGTAGAGATGCTTCTAATTAAGCAATACTTTCGATATTTACTACTTCGTTTGTTTCCGCTTTATAATCTACACCTGCTACATCAAATCCAAATAAATTATAAAAATCTTTTCTGTATCCTTCTAAATCCCCTATTTCAGCTAAGTTTTCAGTTACGGCCTGAATCCACAATTTAGCTACTTTTTCCTGAACATCCGAACGCATTTCTAAGTCATCAATCCGAATTCTGCCGCTATCATCAACAGGAACTTCATTTCCTGTGTACAATCTCTCTTGATACAAACGTTGAATTTGTTCAATACATCCTTCATGAATTCCTTCTTCTTTCATTATTTTGTAAAGCAAGGAAATATACAATGGAATAACTGGAATTGCAGAACTAGCCTGCGTTACTAATGCTTTATTAACGGAAACATATGCTTTTCCATTTATGCTAGCTAAACGATCAGTGATAGCAAAAGCCGTCGCTTCAAGATGGTCTTTAGCACGACCGATAGTCCCTTTTCTATAAACTGCTTCGGTCAATGAGGGACCAATATAAGAATACGCAACCGTTGTTGCTCCAGGAGCTAATAAATTTTCAGCTTTTAAAGCATCAATCCACATCGACCAATCCTCACCACCCATTACGGCAACTGTATTTTCAATATCGTCACCACTGCATGGTTCGATAGAAATCTCTGATACTTTTCCAGAGTGAAAATCAACGGTTTTATTTGTAAAGGTACTTCCTATAGGTTTCAAAACAGAACGGTGCAACACCCCTGTTGTAGGATGCATGCGAACTGGGGACGCTAAACTATAGATAATTAAATCTACCTGACCTAAATCCGCTTTAATAAGATCTATTGTTTGTTTTTTGATTTCATTAGAAAATGCATCTCCATTAATGCTTTTTGCATACAATCCAGCAGTATGTGCTTCGGTTTCGAAAGCGGCTGAATTATACCAACCAGGCGAAGCCGTTTTTCCTTCAGAAGGTGCTTTTTCAAAAAACACACCAATAGTTGCTGCGTCACATCCAAAAGCACTTGTAATTCTGGAAGCCAAACCAAAACCAGTAGAAGCACCAATCACTAAGACTTTTTTTGCTCCATTAACAGCTCCCTTAGATTTTATGTATTCTATCTGATTTTTAACATTTTGTGCGCATCCTTCTGGGTGTGATGTCGTACAAATAAATCCTCTCATTCTTGGTTCAATAATCATAACTGTCTTTTATTTCCGTTTTATATTGTTCAGTTTGTTCCTCTTTTGATTTAAAAAACAAATTTCTTATTTAATAATTTTATTAATGTTTTCTCTTACCGTTACGATATCTATTTTTTTGTTTTTGCATTTTAGGTTTTCCGCTTGATAAATTGTTAAAAATTCATTGAAATCTTTACAATCTTTTAAAACATTAAACTCTTTTTTAACGACATCAAATACAATCCCCTTTAATCGATTCATGGAAGATCCTATTGCACCTCCAACAGCTCCACCGCTTCCATAAGCAAATCCCTTTGACCAGCTATTAGCAAGTTCCGCTTCTAAATAGAAAAACCTTCCCGCTTGCAACACTCTATGGTACGAGTTTGGGTTATTTCCTTCTTCATTTTTATCTCCTTTTACCGCATACTTACGGAAATTTTTTTGTTGTATGTAAAGATTTCCTTCTAGCGAAACAGCAAAAACTCCCGTCAGTTTCATTTGATCAGCTACCGTATAAAGAAACACATGATCTACAATAACGTCTTTAGGTATTACTTTTTTTTCAAATCCAACAATCGCTCTGCGTTCAACCGGATTACGTTTGGTCTTTTTTTTGTTTATAAAATCTTCTAAAGTAACATAAAATCCATCTGAATAATCACTAACAGCAAACATAGACGTATTGCTAGGGTCTAAACCTACAGCATTAGTTGTTGTCATAGTTTGCCCAAAAGAAGTATTAAAAAAAGAAATACAGATTACGCTAAATATTCCGATTGATTTATTCATAGTTCTATTTTACTTTATAATCACATTAGTAAATTAATTGAGTCCTTCTTTTTTTAGCGACAAATATAATTTAAAATATTAGTTCAACAAGGCTTTCGCGTGATTTAAGGCTGATTCAGAAACAATAGTTCCGGATAACATTTGCGCAATTTCCACCACTCTATCTTGGTCATTTAACAACTTTAGCTCCGATTGTGTATCGTCACCAACAGTCGATTTAAATACTTTAAAGTGTGCATTCCCTTTTGCGGCAATTTGAGGCAAATGCGTGATGGCAAAAACTTGCATCTTTTGACTCATCTCTTTCATAATTTCGCCCATTCTAATAGCAATTTCACCCGACACACCCGTGTCAATTTCATCAAAAATCAGTGTTGGTAGTTTTGAATATTGTGCCAAAATTGCTTTAACAGCCAACATAATTCTCGACATTTCACCGCCAGAAGCTACTTTTTTCAATAAACCAAAATCAGTTCCTTTGTTGGCCGAAAACAAAAACTGAAGGATATCTTTCCCATTTGGGAAATACGTTTCCACCGAATTAATTTCTATTTTGAAACGAACATTTGGCATTCCTAAAGTTTCTAAAATCACAATCAACTTTTGAGATAAAACCGGAATAGACTCTACTCTTTTATCATGAATGGCCGCAGACATCACATCTAAAGTTGCAGTCTTTTGCTCTATTGAATCCGTCAATACTGCAATTTCTTCTTCAATGTTCCCTAATTCTAAAACTAAATTTTCTAATTTACTTTGAATTTGCAATAGTTCTTCCACCGTACTAACCTGATGTTTCTTTTGCAAACTAAAAATAACTTGTAGCTTTTGACTAATTAAATCCAATTGCTCTGGATCATTTACCAATTTTTCTGAACTGCGACTAATCTCTTCTGAAATATCATCAAATTCTATCGTTACGCTTGCAATTCTGTCTAATAAAGATTGATAATCAGCTGAAAAAGGAGCAATTTTCTGTAAAGCCACTTTAATTTCTTTCAAATTATTCATCACACCTATTTGTTCGTCATTGGCAATAGCCAAAGCCTTATCAATAGATTCTTTTATAATTTCAACATTATTTAATTTCTCAAAATCAGCTTCTAGCGTTTCTTGTTCACCAGATTTTAGATGAGCTGCTACTAATTCATCTAACAAAAATGTATTGTATTCCTGCTCTTTTTTAGATTCAGTTTGTGTTTTTAACAGTGCGTTTAATTTAGATTTATCTGCTTTATAATTTTTTAAAAGTACTTGATATTCTAAAATAACTTCCTTATTACCAGCAATAGCGTCAATAATGTTAAACTGAACATTTTCTTCTGAAAGTTCTTGTGTTTGCTGTTGCGAATGAATATCTATCAAAAACAAACTCAATTCCTGAAGTTCCTGAAGATTCACAGGACTATCATTAATAAAAGCTCTAGATTTCCCTGATGGGAGAATCTCCCGTCTAATTATAGTTTCGTTTTCATAATCTAAATCATTAGCTTCAAAAAAAGGCAACAAATTATACTTTGAAATTTCAAAATGAGCTTCAATAATACACTTTTCTTCTTTATTTTTCAAGGAAGTTAAATCTGCTCTTTTTCCTAAAACAAGTCCTAAAGCACCTAAAATAATAGACTTACCAGCACCAGTTTCTCCAGTTATTGTTGAAAAACCCTTGGAAAAATCAATAGTCAATTTTTCTATTAAAGCATAGTTTTTTATCGAAAGTGACGTTATCATTTATATTTATTTTAGGAATGAGAGACTAGAATTAAACTAAAGAATGAAAAAAACTACTGTTTAATTGATATCCATTTACTCGAGTTCAAAGGGGAAATTTTATTAAGATTATCGACTAAGTCAGAAACAGTAATGCTTGGACCTCCTGAAAAAACAGAAACGATCTCATCTGATTTAGCATCAAAAAAGACACGCGTTAGAAAGGCGTTTGGTCTTGAAGCATTCAATTTTGATAAATTCATCACTGCTGCTTTAATTTTTTCTTTAGCAATCTTTACATCTTTAGTCATTAAATCTAAACCAGTGTGATAATCAAATAGCGTTTGTCTGATTTGTTTAAAAGTTGGTGATAGCATATCATTTATTAAAAAAAAACGCGTTTGGTTGCCATCCGCTTGACTCCAACCTTTTGAGCCTCCTTGTTGTGCCACATTTGAAATGTTTTGAGCAATTTCAAAATTAGGGTTACCAGATTCCAAAACAAAGGTATCTGCATCCATTGCTAAAATCATATAGCTGTAATAGGCAAGAACTGAAACTAAATTAGAATCAAATGTAGTTGGGCTAAATATAAGATTTTCAAACTCCGTGTACCTAAAATTAAAATCTTTATCATTATAATTCAATACTGGAGAAGAATAGGAGGAATTAAAAATAGGTCTTGATGACTGCACTTGAATGGTAGCTGTGAATTGATCCGAACTATTCGACGAAATCGTAAGGTACATCGAACAATTAATTTTTTCGTTCTGCTTCACCGCGACACCCGTCCAATCTGTTTTATTTACAAACTCAGTTATAGCAGTTTCTAAAGATTTAAAGACTTGTTGATTGGTCGCGCTCAATCTTTGTGAATCAACCGTAACGGTACAATTCAACTGTTGCGCTTGGGCAATTCCAAGAATAAAAAGCAGCAAAAAAGTAAATATTTTATTCATTTGTAGATTTCTATTTTAAGGATTTTGTCAAATTAACAACTTGTATTATGGTGTAATTTTGGCCTACTATTGTTGTATTCCAAAGTGCATTATTATTTTATTTAGGATATCCTCTGCTACTGCTTCTTTTGACTTTAATTCCATTGGTTCAATATGAAAAAATTTATCAATAAAAGTAACTTTATTGGTCGCCTTGCCGAAACCTGCACCTTCATCCTGAAGTGAATTCAAAACAATCAAATCTAAGTTTTTTTTCTGAATTTTTAACTTTGCATTTTCAATTTCATTTTCTGTTTCTAAAGCGAAACCAATCAAATATTGATTTTTCTTTAGCAAACCTAGTGAAGCTAATATATCTTTTGTTTTTTCGAGTTCGATTACAAAATTAGAAGCGGCTTTCTTAATTTTCTGTTGAGCAACATGCTTAGGCTTATAATCTGCCACTGCTGCTGCTGCCACAACTACATCTACATCTGGATAAAACTGATGACAAGCCAAATACATTTCTTCTGCACAAACAACTGGGATCACCTGTATGAATGGACTAGAAACAGTGCAATTTGTAGGTCCGGAGATTAAAATCACGGAAGCACCTAAATTTGCAGCACTACTTGCGATATCAAAACCCATTTTACCGGAAGAATGATTTCCTATAAAACGTACAGGATCTATTGCTTCGTAAGTTGGACCGGCAGTAATCAATATTTTTTTGCCCTTAAGTGGAAGTTTACTATTTAAATCATCTTTTATAAAAGCAACGATGTGTTCTGGTTCAGCCATTCTGCCTTCTCCAGATAACCCACTTGCCAATTCACCACTTTCGGCAGGAATTATTGTGTTTCCAAATTGTTTAAGAAAAGTAAAATTCGCTAAAGTAGAAGGATGTTTGTACATGTCTAAATCCATTGCAGGAGCAAAATATACAGGACATTTTGCTGATAAATACGCGGCAATCAAAAGATTATCACACGTTCCATTGGCCATTTTAGACACTGTATTAGCCGTCGCTGGAGCAATAATCATTAAATCAGCCCAAAGTGCCAATTCTACATGATTATTCCATTTTTCATTCTCATCATCTTGGTTGTAAAAACTAGAATATACAGGATTTTTAGATAACGTAGATAACGTCAGTGGAGTAATAAAATCCTTAGAAGCAGGTGTCATTATCACTTGGACATGTGTACCTGCTTTTATGAAAAGTCGTACTAAAGATGCTGTTTTATACGCTGCAATTCCACCAGAAATTCCTAGTAAAATTTTCTTCCCGTTTAAAACTGACATCGTACTATTATTTATTTGAATCTCTGTGGTAAATTTTACCATCTAACCATTCTTGAACTGCTAAAGCGTGTGGCTTTGGCAATTTTTCATAAAATTTTGAAACCTCGATTTGTTCTTTATTTTCAAAAACTTCTTCAAGACTATCATTATATGTCGCAAACTCTTCTAATTTCTCTGTCAACTCTTTTTTGATTTCAGAATTGATTTGGTTTGCTCTTTTAGCCATAATGGTTATTGCTTCATACACATTACCAGTAGGTTCTTCAATAACATTTTTGTTGTATGTTATTGTATTTACTGGAGCATTCGTCTTTTTTAAATCCATGACTTTATTTATTTAGTAAATTTTTGTAAATCTTTCTCTATTCGTGCTAACATTTCGGTAGCTACTTTTTTATACTTTGTTTCGGCGTTAAATTTCATCAAATTTAATTGGGCAGTTTTAGCCACAATTAAACGATCTTGCATTTTTGCAGGAACGCTATTAATAGCCAATTGATAAGCTGAATCAAACTTGTAATACAAAGCATCTTCTTTAAATGGTGTTCCAGGATAATCTGCAACAAAATTATCTAAAGCAACAATTGCCGATTTAAAATCTGAAATTGTATTGTATCCCTTCGCATTTTCATATACTTTTTTCTCGATTTTTTCACTCAGTACTTTTACAGCACTGTTAGCCTCTGCTGCATAGTCAGAGTTTGGATACGTATCAATAAAGGATTGCAATTTGTCTAATGCTTTGTTCGTATCTGTTTGATCTAAACTGAATACTGGAGACAACATGGAATAACTTTTGGCTCCCAAATATGCTGCTTCTTGCAATTTTTCACTTTTAGGATAACTTGAAACAAAACTTTCAAATTGATAGCCTGATAATGTATATTGTTTTGTTTTGTAGTAGGATTGCGAAAACATATAAAACAATTTTTCTGCTTGAGGTTTTCCTCTATAAGCAGGAGCAATTTGTTCAAAAATACGGATTGCTTTAGAGTATTTTCCAGCCTCATATAATTTAGTAGCCATATCAAATTTAACAGCAACATCTTCGGATTTTAATGCTTTTTGGTATTCGTTACAAGAACTAAATACAGCGACAAGAAGCAGTAGAGATAGTAGTTTTTTCATTTTTTTACTTTTTTTATGATTTCTTGGTTGAAACAGCCTACGAAATCATACCGAAGTTTCGGTGGCAAATTTAGTTATTAATTTAGCGACTTCAAAATATATTTTTTGTTTAAAATAAAACTCCTTTTTTAGGCTTGTTTGTTGATTTTTTTTACAAATTGATCAATTCTGCTGGCCAATTCATCATCTACTTTTACTAATGGCAAACGAACGGTGTTTTCTGATATTCCCTGTGATAGAAACACTTGCTTGATTCCAGCTGGATTTCCTTGCTCAAAAATCATATCAATACAATCCGATAATAAGTACTGACATTTAAAGGCTTCATCCACTTTTCTATTCAGACCTAAACGAATCATCTCAGAAAATTCCTTAGGAAAGCCTTGACCAATAACTGAAATCACGCCAGCTCCACCCGCCAAAACTATTGGTAAAGCAATCATATCATCACCTGAAATTACCAAAAAATCTTTTGGTTTGTCTTTTAAAAGTTGCATCGCTTGAACAAGATCACCTGCTGCTTCCTTTATAGCAACAACATTTTTGAATTCATTAGCCAAACGCACAACCGTTGAAGGCAACATATTACTCGCTGTCCTTCCTGGAACATTATATAAAATGACAGGAATTGGAGCCGCTTCCGCAACCGCTTTAAAATGTTGGTAAATCCCTTCCTGTGTCGGTTTATTATAGTATGGAGAAACAGAAAGTATCGCCGCAAACGCTGATAAATCTCTTGTTTTCAACTCTTCGACAACTTTCGCAGTATTGTTACCTCCTACTCCCAACACTAAAGGCAGCACTCCATTATTGGCTTCGATTACAGTTTGAATAACTATTTCTTTTTCCTCTGATGATAAAGTAGCATTTTCGGCTGTTGTTCCCAATACTACCAGATACTCAATTCCTCCGTCTATAGAAAAATTAACAATTCTTTTTAATGCTTCAGTATCAATTGAAAAATCTTGTTTAAATGGAGTTACAAGAGCAACACCTGTTCCTATTAATGATTGCATAACTTATATTATATTTTGTTTAATAATTTTAAATATTTAAATAATTCACTTACAAAAACAGTGTAAGCAGTTATTGTCGTTTTAATCATAAAATGATTTAATCTTTTATCTATTGACGAGAATCCCACTTTAAATTGGGCTTTTGAATGGTGCGTAATTTGCATTAAAATAGCGTTCTCTTTTTCATAATAACTAATTAAAAGATCAAACTTTTCAGCACAGAACGCAACAACATCGTCATTTGAAATTTGGCCGTTCCATTTAAGATCCCCAGCATCAAATGTAGTATAAAGGTTCTTTTGGTTATTGCTAAATTTATTGTGAAATGCCAACACTTTCAAATTATCCGCTGCTATTCCGTTAGCCGTTAAAGCTTCAATTAACAGATCCGTTTGTTCAAAATCAGTTGCATCAATCAATAAACCAACGCTTTGTATTGTACCAACAGCATTTATGTTTTTCAAATTTTTCAAGGTATTTTTAAGTGATTTTTTTACAAAAAAATCCTTTATATAATTTAAAAACATATTACTTTTACTTAGTTACAAAATTAATTAATTAAGTCGCATTTAAAATGGTAAATCTAAAAAAGTATAATGACGTTTCTAAACTTTTTGTTATATTCTTAACATTTTTTTTAGTTGTCTCTTGCAGCAAACAAAATTATTACGTTACTAAAATTGAAGGAAAACGAATTCCTATTACAGAAAAAGAAAACCAAGTTCCAGCAATTGAAAATTTCATAAGACCGTATCGGGAACACATCAACAAGGATTTAGATAGTGTATTAGCGTATTGTCCGGAAACATTGGATAAAAGCACGGGTAAATGGCAAACAACGATTGGTAATTTGATGGCTGATGTTACTTTAATGAGAGGCAACCTTGTATTTCAAGCTAGAGAAAAAAAGAATATTGATATTTGTTTACTCAACAGCGGGGGGATCCGTTCTATACTTCCAAAAGGAAATGTAACTGCCAGAACGGCTTTTGAAATCATGCCTTTTGAAAATAGTTTAGTTGTTATTGCATTAAAAGGTGAGCAAATTCTTGAAATGGTCGACTTTTTTATTGCTGAAAAGAAACCACATCCATTAGCTGGAGTAACATTTACAATTGATAAAAATAATATTGCGAAAAATATTTTAGTTCAAGGGAAACCTGTTCAAAAAGAGACCATTTATTATGTAGGAACCAATGATTATTTATCTAATGGCGGAGATAATATGAATTTCTTCAAAAAAGGAGTTAATAAATTTGATTTAGAATACAAACTTCGAAATATCCTTATTGATTATTTTAAAGAAGTGGATACTATTCCTGTAATAAAGGATGTTAGAATTACGGTTGAATAAGTAATTCGAATTTAAAGAACAAATAGTTTTAGAAAACAGAAAGCCCTAGCCCCGATTAAAGCGGCATCCCACGCTTTTTTTTGCGTGGATATAGCGTAAAGCGGGAAATAGCTTCAAAAAAATATAAAATGAAAAGAAGAGAATTTATAGAGAAAACAGCTGCTAGTTCAGCTTTATTGAGTTTAGGTGTGTCTTTAAGCAGTTTTGAGACCTCAAAAACCAGACAATTGACAGTTTTACACACGAATGATGTTCACAGTTATATTGATCCATTTCCAGCAGATCATCCCAGAAATGCAAATATGGGTGGCGTGGCGCGAAGAGCTGCATTGATTGAAACAATACGAAAAGAAAATCCAAACGTTTTACTATTAGATGCAGGCGATATTTTCCAAGGAACGCCTTATTTTAATTATTACGGGGGAGAATTAGAGTTCAAATTGATGAGTATGATGCAGTATGATGCATCTACAATAGGAAATCACGATTTTGATAACGGTGTGGAAGGTTTGCACGCGCAAATGCCACACGCTAAATTTGAGTTCATTTCTGCCAATTACGATTTTAAAAACACCGTGATGGATGGTTTTGTAAAGCCGTATAAAATATTCAACAAAAACGGAATTAAAGTGGGAGTTTTTGGACTTGGAATTGAACTTGCGGGACTTGTGGACAAAGGAATGTATAAGGAAACAGTTTATAATGATCCTCTTGAAACGGCACAAGATATGGTTCGGATTTTAAAGAAAGAACAGCAATGCGATATTGTAATTTGTTTATCACATTTAGGATACAAATACAGAGACGAGCCTACTAAAATTTGTGATTTAAAATTAGCCGAACTAACTCAGGATATTGACTTAATTATTGGTGGTCACACTCATACTTTTCTAGATAAACCCACGGTAGTAAAAAACGTTGCAGGAAAAGACGTTTTAGTAAATCAGGTGGGTTGCTACGGCATTAATTTAGGAAGAATAGACTTTTATTTAGACAACAATAAAGCCAAAGCTTTTGAAGGAAAATCGATTATAGTTTAACTGTAATCGATTTTTTTATCGGTACGTTAAAAAAAAATAAGATACGTTACGCGGTACTTTCAAGTAAGTCGGCATTTAAACGTTCGGTATTAATCACAAATTTATAAAGAGCATAATAACTAGTAGCAAACAAAATCATTCCTAATGGTCTAAAATAAGTTGGAGGCAAATTGGATAAAAAACATTTTTCAATAAAAACAATAAAATAAAGTCCTGTCGATAAAAGTCCAAAAATAGACAACCAAGGCTTATTGTTATTTTCATTCATAAAATAATTAGACAAGATCACCCCTGCAAGAATTGATACTAAAATGTTTTGTACTACCAAAGGATAATAACTGATTTCCGGGATTTCATCTGAAATAGAGAGTAAATAAGAAAAAACAAAAATAAAAGGAATAACTGCAATCAATATGGGCACAAAATCCTTGATATTATTCAACTTTATGCTGTATAATATTACTAGCAATCTGTGAATAGCAATACCCGCTAATCCTAACATCAAAAAAACCAAGGATTCCGAAAGTATAAAAATGCTGGTAAGTAGCAAAAAAAACAATGTTGTGAAAAAAAGTAAACTTCTCTCTATGGAGGTGATCCAATAGAGATACATGATCAAAATTATAACAAAAGGTCTGAAAGCAAACAAGATTACTCTAAATGAAAATAACTCAGCACTAACCTCCAGAAAAACGAAAGAAAATAACAAGAGGCTGATTCCGCTTTCCTTTAAAGAACCAAACTTACTAGTCTTTACCTGCATCTATGTTACTGATTAAATTGATAAAATCATCTTCGGAAATTATTGAAATCTTAAGTTTATTCGCTTTATCTAATTTTGCAGGTCCCATATTATCCCCTGCGACAACGTAATCCGTTTTGGCAGAAATAGAACTCCCTACTTTTCCGCCATTATCTTCGATTGCTTTTTTCAAGTCATCTCTAGAGAATTTAGCAAAAACACCTGAAACTACAAATGTTTTACCAGCAAGTTTATTAGTTGCATTGAGATTAATTTTTTCGGTAATTTCAAACTGTATCCCGTACTCTTTTAATCTGTCAATTATAATTGTATTTTCCTGATTTTGAAAAAAATCAATAACACTTTGCGCAATTCGGTCTCCAATTTCATCTACTAAAACCAAATCTATTAAAGTTGCATTTCGTAATGCATCGATATTTTTATAATGCTTGGCTAATTTTTTAGCGACCGTTTCCCCCACAAAGCGGATTCCAAGTGCAAATAAAACACTTTCGAAGGGAATACTTTTAGAATTCGCAACCCCTTTTACCAAATTTTCAGCCGATTTTTGAGCCATTCTTTCCAAAGGAAGAATCTGTTCCACTGTTAATTCATACAAATCGGCATAATTATGCACTAATCCATTATTGAACAGTAAAGTGACTGTTTCACCTCCCAAACCTTCAATATCCATTGCTTTCCTTGAAATAAAATGCTGAATTCTGCCTATAATTTGTGGTGGACAACCGTAAAAATTAGGGCAATAATGGTTTGCTTCTCCTTCACCACGAACTAATTCTGTTTGACATTCTGGGCAATGTGTAATGTACTTTGTAGGTTCTGAATTTAAGGGACGTTTACTCCAATCAACAGCAATGATTTTTGGAATAATCTCTCCGCCTTTTTCAACAAAAACAGTATCTCCAATACGAATATCAAGTTTCTCAATTTGATCCGCATTATGCAAAGAAGCACGTTTAACAATAGTTCCTGCCAATTGCACCGGTTCTAAATTAGCCACTGGTGTAATTGCTCCAGTTCTTCCCACTTGGTAGGAAATGGAATTTAATTTAGTTGCAACTTGTTCAGATTTGAATTTATAGGCGATTGCCCATCGAGGTGATTTTGCAGTAAACCCTAATTCATCCTGATAATGAAACGAATTTACTTTTACCACCACGCCATCCGTTTCATAAGGTAGGTTATGTCTATGAATGTCCCAATAATCGATAAATTCAAAAACTTCTTCTAAACTACGCGCTAATTTGGTTTCCTTAGGGGCTTTAAATCCCCAATTTCTGGCCGTTTCTAATCCTTCAAATTGAGACTGGAATGGAAGATCGTTCCCTATTAAAAAATACAATAAACAATCTAGCGGACGCTTGGCTACTTCAGCACTATCCTGTAATTTCAAACTACCCGATGCAGTATTTCTAGGATTTGAATAGGGTAATTCTCCAATTTCTATTAAATCCTGATTCATTTTTTCGAAACCAGCAAAAGGTAAAATAATCTCACCACGGACATCAAATGTAGCAGGAAAATTTCCTTTTAATTGTAATGGAATGGATTTTATCGTTTTAATATTATTAGTCACATCGTCACCCTGAAAACCATCGCCACGAGTAACAGCACGTTTTAACTTTCCGTTTTCATAAGTAATGCTAATGGATGCACCATCATATTTAAGTTCACAAGTATATTCTAATGAAACCTCACCTAGAACTTTTTGAATTCGTTTTTCCCAGTCGATAAGTTCCTCTTTAGAATAGGAATTATCAAGCGAATACATTCGGTGTTGATGCGGAACGGTTTGGAAATTTTTTGTAATTGCACCACCTACTCGTTGCGTAGGAGAATTTTCATCAAAAAATTCCGGATGCTCATTTTCAAGGTCTTGAAGCTGTTTTAATTTCGAATCAAAATCGTAGTCGGAAATTATTGGCGTATCCAACACATAATAATTATAATTATGCTGATTTAGTTCGGCTCTCAAAGTTTGAATCGTATTCTGAATATCCATATAAAATAAAATTGGCTATTTTAGTTTTTGTATAAGCGTACTAAAATAACCAATTTAAAAGAGAAAACAACAAAATTACGACTCAATAATCGAATTAATTTGTTTGTATAAGAGACCATCGCTCAAAAAAGCACCTTGTTGTATTAAAGCAAAAATAGAAGTATTGCGGTCTTCGGTGAATTCTTTTTTACCAATTTTCATTTCTATAGTATCGGTAAACATATTATCGCTAAGCCATTGCAAACCTTCGCGAGTCAAAAAATCAGTTTCTGGAACTACTGATTTTAAAACAATGGAATGAACATAGGTATCAAAGCACTGAAAAAGGAAAATATGATTTTTAGAGAAATGTTCTAAAAAAACTGCCTTTGTAAGAACGCCTTCCCAAACCAAATCAGAGAAAACATCTAATTCTTGTTCAGCAACTTCTGGTCTTTCTGCTTTAATTTTATCCCACTCTGCTTTGTCAATAGTTTGAGTTGCTAAAAAAGTACTGAATTCCTGATTCAATTCCTCAAATTGTTCTTTTGTTAATCGAGAGTATTTCATTTGTGATGAATTTATTTCTGCACCTTAAAATTTAAGATGCTCTTTATTTATAACTTAAAGAATCTGAAACGAGTTCAGATTAAACAAAAAAAAATCCCGACTTCCATCGGGATTTAAATATATAAATTTAAAAAATTTATGCTTTTTCTGCAACAATTTCATAATCCAATTCAACGATAACATCTCTGTGTAGACGAACACTAGCAGTATATTTACCAGTACGTTTAACGATTCCGCTTGTGATGAATTTTCTTTCGATTTGTTGACCACCTTTAGCTAAAGATTCAGCGATATCAATATTCGTGATTGAACCGAATAATTTTTCACCACCTGCTTTTGCAAAGATTTTAATTTCAATAGCTTTCAAAGCTTCTGCCAATGCTTTAGCATCTGCTACTACTTTAGCTTCTTTGTGCGCTCTTTGTTTTAGGTTTTCAGCTAATACTTTCTTTGCAGAAGAAGTAGCTAAATGTGCTTGACCTGTTGGGATCAAAAAGTTACGACCAAAACCGTTTTTTACTGTAACGATATCGTCTTTAAATCCTAAATTTTGAACGTCTTGTCTTAAAATAAGTTCCATGTTGTTGTCCTTTGTTATAGAAGTTAGGTTTCATGTTTCAGAAAACCAACAACTGAGTTAAATTATTATTTTAGTAAATCCGCTACATAAGGCATCAAAGCTAAGTGACGCGCTCTTTTCACAGCAACTGATACTTTTCTTTGGTACTTTAACGAAGTTCCTGTTAAACGACGAGGAAGAATTTTACCTTGTTCGTTTACGAATTTTAATAAGAAATCAGCATCTTTATAATCAATATATTTGATACCTGATTTTTTGAAACGACAATACTTTTTTTGTTTGTTTGTTTCTATGTTCAAAGGCGTTAGATATCTGATATCTCCGTCTTTTTTTCCTGAAGCCGATTGTTGTAGTGTAGCCATGATTACGCTTTTGTTGCTTTTAATTTAGTTCTTCTTCTTTCAGCCCAAGAAATAGCGTGTTTGTCAAGACTTACAGTCAAGAAACGCATTACTCTTTCGTCACGTCTAAATTCAGTTTCAAAGGCAATAAGAACTTCTCCAGCTACTTTGAATTCGAATAAATGGTAAAAACCAGATTTTTTGTTTTGAATTTCGTAAGCCATTTTTTTAAGGCCCCAGTCTTCTTTCGACACCATTTCTGCTCCTCTACTAGTAAGAAAATCTTCAAATTTGCTTACTGTTTCCTTTACCTGAACTTCAGATAAAACGGGATTTAAAATGAAAACAGTTTCATAATGATTCATAAATATATATTTATTTGTTATTTTGGGTGCAAAAGTAAGCAATAATTCTTAGCAAACAAGTGTTATTCCGTTTTATTCGACGTATGACAAAAAAAAACCGTTCAATTATTTTTTTTTAATAAAAAAGTAGTATGTTTACGTAGCCAAATCTTTAAATACATTACTATGAAACTAAACTGTGTCGTGGTGGATGATAGTTCTATTCAGAGAATGATTATCGCTAAATTAGTTAATAATCATCAAAATTTACATCTAATAGGCGATTTTTCTAATGCAATCGAAGCAAAAAGCTGTATGTCTATTCACAATGTGGATCTCATTTTTCTTGATATAGAGATGCCAGTGATTAGTGGTTTTGATTTCCTTGATGGTTTAAAAATTAAACCCCAAATTATTTTTATTACTTCTAAGGCTGAATATGCAATGAAAGCTTTCGATTACGATGCAACGGACTATTTACAAAAACCAATTGCGATTGATCGATTTAATGCGTCAGTAAAAAGAGCTATCGATTTTCATTTATTAAAAAAGGACAATAAAGAAGAAGAAGGCGAACATATTTTCATTAAAAGTAATTTGAAAAAACTCAAAATTTTCACTTCGAAAATAAAATGGATTGAGGCCTTTGGTGATTATGTAAGAGTGGTGACGGAGGAAGACAGTAATTTAGTACTTTCTACAATGAAATCTTTTGAGAATGATTTATCCAAAGAAAAATTTGTTAGAGTACATAAATCATACATTATCAACATTGACAAAGTAGAGCGATTCAATAGTAAATACGCTGAAATTGGAATGACAAAAATTCCTTTGAGCCGACACAAAAAAGAAGATTTAGTGCGGGCACTTTCTTTCTCTTAAACTATTACGTTAATAGAAATCTACATTTAACGAAACTTTTACGGCTCTAAACTGAGCAACAGCTTCAAAACTATTCAGTATTTTTTGAATGGTTTTCTTTGTGTTTCCAATAGACACATTGTGCGGTATTTTAATAATAATTGTACGAATGTATTCATTTCTAATGCGGCTAATAGCAGGCTCCTCAGGCCCTAAAACCGGCATATTCAGGTTTTGACTCATCACTTGGTACAACCACATCGATCCTTCCTTCAATTTATCAAAATCACGCTGTTTCAGCGTAAGTTTTATAATTCTGAAATAAGGAGGGTATTTGTAAATTTGTCGGTCATATAACTGTTCCTTATACATTCCAAGATAATTATTAGTAGTGACTTGTTGAATCGTATTGTGATTGGGATTATAGGTTTGTATGATTACTTTTCCTTGCTTTTCAGAACGTCCAGCTCTACCAGCAACCTGAGTCATCATTTGAAAACTTCTTTCGAAAGCCCTAAAATCAGGATGATACAACATATTATCAGCATTCATGATCCCCACTAAACTTACGTTATCAAAATCCAATCCTTTAGCAAGCATTTGAGTTCCAACTAGGATATCCATTTCTCGGTTTTTAAAACCATCAATAATTTTTTCGAAACCAAATTTACCTCGGGTCGTATCTTGGTCCATTCGTCCTATTTTTGAATTTGGAAAAATCGAAAGTAGTTCTTGTTCAATTTGTTCGGTTCCAAAGCCTTTTGTAGTCAAATCAATACTAGAGCAGGCATGACAATGAGTTGGTTTAGCCATGGTATAACCACAATAATGGCATCGCAATTGGTTTTTTTGTTTATGATAGGTCAAACTCACATCACATTGTTGGCATTGTGGTACGTGACCACAAGTAATACACTCTACTACAGGAGAATATCCTCGTCTGTTTTGAAATAAAATTACTTGTTCCCCTAAAGACAATGCACTAGTTATTTCTGCAATCAAAACATCGCTGAAATGTCCTGTCATTTTCTTCCGAAAGTATTTATCTTTCAAATCCACCAATTCGATATTTGGCATCATTACATTTCCATACCGTTTTGAAATCTCGACCAAACCAAATTTGTCGGATGTAGCGTTATAATAGGTTTCAATGCTAGGTGTTGCCGAGCCTAAGAGCACTTTAGCCTTGTGGGAATGAGCCAAAACAATTGCTGCGTCTCGCGCATGATAACGCGGAGCGGGATCTACTTGCTTAAATGTTTGTTCGTGTTCCTCATCAACGATTATAAATCCCAAATTATCAAAGGGCAAAAACAAAGCGGACCTAGCTCCTATTATTACTTGTGCTTTCTGGGAGTTTTGTAGTACTTGATTCCAAACTTCGATTCGTTCATTATTATTGTATTTCGAATGAAAAACAGCCACTTTGTTGCCAAAATAAGTTCTTAATCGGCCTACTAATTGCGTGGTTAAAGCAATTTCAGGAAGTAAATACAAAATTTGTTTTCCAGCTTCCAGATATTCTTCAATCAGTTTAATATAAATTTCAGTTTTTCCGCTAGACGTTACACCATGAAGCAAACAGACCTCTTTTTGAACAAAACTAGCTTTTATGGCTACAAAAGCGTCCTGCTGAGCAGCACTCAATATCAATTCTTGTTCATTTATTTCTCCATTGAATAGCACTCTGTCTTCCTGCAAAAAAAAATCTTGTAAAATTTCTTTTTCGATTAAGGCTTTTACAATCGCCGAAGAAGAATTAGCTTCCTCAACGAGTTTTTTTACAGTAATTGGTTTCTTTTCCATAGCGCTCAACTGGAAATAACGCATTACGATTTCCTTTTGTTTGTGAGCACTTTTCAAAATTTCCAATAATTCGCTTAATCCTTGATTGCTGTCGTATTTAGGATGCAAACGCACATAGCGCACTAACTTCGGTTTATAGCTTTCTTGAATTTCTTCTTGAAGTACTAAGATGTTTTTATCAATTAACTTTTGGATAACAGGAAAAATATTTTTCTTGTTCAAGATTGCAATAATATCCTGAACTTTTAAACTGTTTTGTTGTTGCAAAGCTTCATAAACCAGAAACTCATCATCTGTGAGAAGGCTAGTATCGATAATCGCATTGGTTTTTTGAGAAATCAGGGTTTCGCTTTCCAGCAAAAGTGCACTAGGCATAGCGCCTCGATACACATCCCCTATCGCACACATGTAATAGGAAGCTATCCATTGCCAATGTGCAATTTGGATTTCGGTTACAATAGGGAATTCATCGAGAATTTGGTGAATCTCCTTAGCTTCATATAGAGCGGGCTTGTTTTGATGAATTTCTATGACTAAAGCCGTGTAAATTTTACTTTTTCCAAAAGGGACTGCCACTCTCATCCCTATTTGAATGTAATGAAACTCTGCCTCAGAAATACTGTAGGTAAATGTTTTAGCTAGGGAAAGTGGTAAAATTACTTCTACAAAATGCATTGATTTTCGGTTATCGGTTGTCGGTTATCGGTTATCTGTTATCGGTTGTCCGTTTTCCGTTATCGGTTGTCGGTTATCGGTTATTGGTTGTCGGTTGTCAGTTATCGGTTATCGGTTATTGGTTGTCTGTTATCGGTTATAGGTTGTCCGTTATCGTTATCAAGTTTGAACAGCGGACAAAGGAATAAAGAACTTAAACAAAAAAATTATTTTACTCTATTCCAGGTCTGTGTTCTTCCAAATAAAGCAACGCCAATGTAACCGCGTACTTTCAATTTGTCATTTCCGTCCAAAGCCAAAAAGCATTTGTATTGTTTCCCTGTAGTTGGATCAAGAATTTTGCCTGAATTGTATTCTTTACCATCTTTTTTGAGACCTTTAATAATAACAAGTCCCATCACTGGTTTATTTTTTTCTTCGCCTGAACATTCGGTACACACGCTTTTTTTCTTATCCACATCGATGATGTCAATTATTTTTCCGTAGATTTTTCCAGAACGCTCGTAGATTTCGACTATAGATTTAGCTTTACCCGTTTCGTCATCAATAGTTTTCCATTTTCCGAGGACGCTGTGACTTTGACCATAAAAAGCCATTGAAATAAATAAGGCAAGCATTGTAATAGTGTTTTTCATTTTTTTATTTTTTAGCCCTGATAGCAGTGAAAATCCTTTTTTCTCGTTTCTTTAACGAGAAAAAAGATTGTAACGAATAGCAGGAAATAGCTCCAAAAAGTAAAACTATTTTGATTTAATTAATTATTCATTTTTTGCTTTTAACTTGTTTACTGAGGCATTCAGTTCAAAACCCAACAGTAATATCATGCAGTTAATCCAAATATAAAACATCAAGACCAATAATGTCCCTATTGAACCATATAATTCATTGTATTGTGAAAACTTTGTGACCCAAATCCCAAAAAAATACGAATCCAAAACAATCAAAATGGTTGTAAATACGGACCCTATGGAAATGAAAGCTCTATTTTTGTCGTGTTTGGTACCAAATTTAAAAAGTATAGAGGTTGTGATTAGAATCATCGCAATAACGAATGCGTACCGCCCTAGAACGACCAGTTGAACTTGGTCACTAAATACTGTTTTTTGTATAATAACCTCAAAAACAACGATTATCGATACGGTTACGATTAGTAAAAGCGATAATAATAAGGACATGCCTAATGCTACTAAATACTGGCGTATAAAACCCCTTTTTATAAGCACATGTCTAGAGGTTTCAAATCCTCCTAGGATTCCATTCAATCCATTGGCCATCAAAAAGATGGACAATATAAATCCAGAAGACAATAAACCTGAATCACTATTATTAAGAATATCGGTAATGATTTTATAAATAGCATCATAAGTATTAGGAGGCACTCCATCCTTGACAAACATCAAAAAATCTTCCTGAAAACCCACAATAGGTATAAATGGAATTAGATTTAAGATAAAAAGAGCAAACGGAAACAACGCCATAAAGAAACTAAATGCAATGGCGCTCGCATGATAGGTCAAAGCGCTTTCTACGATTCCTAGACCATACAATTCCAACAAATCATAGAGAGATAACCCTTTTAACCACGGAAGCTTTATCTTTTTTAGACCATAGACGAGATTCCGTACAACTGGAATTCTTAGCAGTTTTGCTTCAATTTCTCTACTCATATTGCTTTTAAGCTCAAATCCATGTTATAAACAGAATGTGTTAAGGCTCCAGAGGAAATAAAATCTACTCCGCAATCCGCATAGCTGCGAATCGTATTTTCGTTGATATTTCCCGAAGATTCCGTTAGGGATTTATTTCCGATCAAAGTTACTGCTTTTTTAGTATCCTCAAAATTGAAATTGTCTATCAAAATTCTGTAAACACCTTCGCTTTTCAAAATTTCATTGATTTCGTCTAAATTTCTGGCTTCAACAATGATTTTAAGATCCAGATTTTTTTCCTTGAGATACGCTTTTGTTTTGGCTATAGCCAAAGTGATTCCGCCGGCAAAATCATTATGGTTATCCTTGAGCATTATCATGTCGTACAATGCAAACCGATGATTTTCACCTCCACCAATTTTTACTGCCCATTTCTCACAAGCTCTAAAACCCGGAGTAGTTTTACGTGTATCGAGAATTTTAGTACTTGTTCCTTCTAATAAACGAACGTATTCTTTGGTTTTAGTAGCAATTGCTGACATTCTTTGCATTGAATTCAAAACTACCCGTTCTGATTTTAGAATCGATTGTGAACTTCCTGAAACATGAAAAACGATATCGCCTTTTTGTACTGGAGTTCCGTCCTGAATAAAAGTTTCAATTTGCAATGTAGGATCTACATATTCAAAAACCATTTTAGCAAAAGCTACGCCGGCAATAATACCGTCTTCCTTCACCAATAACTTTGCTTTTCCAGTTGCAGAAGCCGGAATACAAGCCAATGAACTGTAATCGCCAGGACCAACATCTTCTCGAATGGCGTTTTGTATGAGTATGTCTAACTCGTTTTTAAACTGTATGTCGCTAATCATTTTATAGGAAATTTATCGAATGCTAAAGTAAGATATATTTTGTGGATTTGAAAATTTGAAGGTCGCGTTCTTTGGAAAAAAGATAAAAATGAATGTACTTTATTTAGAGATAACTCCTCAATTAGCAGAAAATTAAATAAAATTACAGAGTTGAATCTTATAATAATCCTCTTAAATAACTGACTACAATTGACGTATAAAATTCAACCTTTAGAATCCTACTATTTTATGTAGTGCAATCCTATTTAAAATCTTATATTTGAATTTAGTAATTAAAAACACTGTGTATGAAATCTTTTTTAAGCTTACTTTTTGCAGCCTCTTTAGTTTTTACTTCTTGTAAAAAGGAGGCAGAAACCCAAAATACCACTCCAACAAACGTTGTTCCGTTTACGGAAGTTGGCAGACAAATGAAAACTGAAACTGCTACAGCAAGCCAACAACAAAATACAACTGCGCAACCAACAACCGCCGCCGCTACTGCAAATCCGGCGCATGGTCAGCCAGGTCACCGCTGTGATATTGCAGTGGGAGCTCCATTAAATACTCCAGTTGCAACAGCAACACAAACAACACCGCAACAAACTGCAACCGCTCCTGCCCCAACAGTAACTACCACTGCAGTTCCAGTAGAAACAACTCCAACACCAGAAGGAATGAATCCGCCACACGGGCAAACCAACCATCGATGTGACATAGCTGTAGGCGCACCATTACCAAAATAAGACTGTAAAAATTTATTTTTAAACTAAGAAAAATGAATCGAAAACTAATTTTTGAATTTAATGCCGACAGTGATTTAAGTCATTGGAAAGTAGTCAATGATGCAGTGATGGGCGGAAAATCAAAAAGTCAATTCCACCTTAATACTGAAGGAAATGGCACATTTGAAGGTGCTGTTTCTTTAGAAAATAATGGGGGATTTTGTTCCGTTAAATATGTCTTTGAACCCATTACTTTAGAAAAAAGCACGTTCATTTCCATCCGTTTAAAAGGAGATGGCAAAAAATATCAATTTAGAGTAAAATCCAACACCAGTGATTCCCATTCTTATGTTTATCACTTTCAAACTAACACTGACTGGCAAACAATAGAAATTCCTATCATCGAATTGTATCCTGCTTTTAGAGGACAAAAATTAAATATCCCCAATTACAATGGTTCTAATTTAGAAGAAATAGCTTTCTTGATTGGGAATAAAAAAGAGGAACAATTTCAATTGGTTTTGGATCGAATTGAGGCCAAGTAGCTACTTTTTGACAGATTCAAACCATAATAATTGATACAAAAGTTTCAATTTCTCTATCTTTGCAGTCCCGAAACGTAATAAAAATGAACATCAAACTGATTGCTATTGGTAAAACCGATAATAAGGCACTACAAACTTTAATAGACGATTATACAAAGCGTTTGTCTTTTTATATCAAATTTGATTTGGATATTATCCCTGATATCAAGAACGTAAAAAACTTATCGGAAAGTCAACAAAAAGAGAAAGAAGGCGAATTGATTTTATCGAAAATTACGCCTACCGATCAATTGATTTTATTAGATGAAAACGGTAAAAATTTTTCCAGCGTAGGTTTTTCAGAGGAATTACAAAAGAAAATGAACTCCGGAATAAAAACTTTGGTATTTGTAATTGGCGGCCCTTATGGTTTTTCGGATACGGTTTATGCCAAAGCACAAGGCAAAATTTCACTATCGTTAATGACATTTTCGCATCAAATGGTCCGCTTATTTTTTATCGAACAAGTGTATCGTGGCTTCACGATTTTAAAAAACGAACCGTATCATCATCAATAAAGACTGTTCCATATTCAGTCGCAGTTTTCAGTTGATTTGATTAATGAACATATTCCTCCTTGCTTTTTAAATCTAAATTTAAGCTTTCTATAAAAATTTTATTTTGTAAATAACTTCCAAAACTAAGATCTTTATTAAAGCTCAAAGTAAAATTATTGGATTGTTCTTTTGATAAAATTTGGATCAATACTTCTTTGACTTTTTCTTTTTTGACAATTGTATTTTCAATTAAAATCTCATTATTCTTATTGAAAAATAGGATGGTTCCAGTAGGTTTCTCCATTTTGTAATACACATTTGTAAAAGGGATAAAAGCTAAATTTTTTCCAATCGTATCTGCGTAAGAATAATAATTTTCGGCCTTTTCATTCTTGTGTGCTTTTTCTTCACGCTTCTTTTGTTGCAACTTAATCACTTCAGGAATAACTAGTCGCAATGGCAACCGTTTGTCAATATTTAAAATCCAATTAGTAGAAATAATGCTGTTTTTTCGGTTTACCTCTGCCATTGTATCTTTATCTTTTGTTCTGAAAAAAATATAAATAGGCGAATGATCTTGTACATCGGCTACAACCGTAACAGCTGATTTTGGCAGTAAGATATCTTCTTTGTTTCCACAAGAAAAAAGTACAAAAAGAACAATTAGTGTAAAATATTTCATCTTTATAAATTAATTTTATTAAACAAGGTAATACATTCCATAGCTTCTTTGACATCATGCACCCGAAGAATTTTAGCCCCTTTGGTCAATGCCAAAGTATTTAAAATGGTTGTTCCGTTTAAAGCCTTTTCTATTGAGGTGTCAAGCGTTTTATAGATCATCGATTTTCTGGAAACTCCAATAAGTAATGGTAATTCTAACATTTTAAACAATTCCATTTTTTGAAAAACCTCAAAATTTTGGTCGGTCGTTTTAGCAAAGCCAAAGCCTGGATCTAAGATTAAGTCATTGATTCCAAAACGTCTCGCTTCTGCTACTCGTTCTGAAAAATAAAACAGCATTTCTTTAACAATATCATCGTAATTTGTAAGGCTTTGCATGGTTTGCGGATTGCCTCGCAGGTGCATCATAATATAAGGAACGTTGTATTTTCCTATTACTTCAAACATTTTATCATCTAGTTTTCCTGCAGAAATATCATTTATGATTGCGGCACCAATGTCAATAGTCGCTTTAGCAACTTCACTTCTAAAGGTATCAATGGACAGCAGTGTTTCTGGAAATTGTTTTAGAATTAAATCGACTACTGGAACAATTCTTGAAATTTCTTCTTTTTCAGACACAAATTCTGCATTGGGTTTACTTGAATAAGCACCAATATCTATAAAAGCAGCGCCATCAAGTAGCATTTTCTCGACTTGGGAAAGGATTTCAGTTTCATTTTTATACTTTCCTCCATCAAAAAAGGAGTTTGGCGTCACATTCAAAATTCCCATTACTTTGGGCGTTGCTAAGTCAATGAGTATTCCTTTACAGTTAATGGTCATGCGTTTATGGTTTTAAAGACTTCAAAATTCTGCATTCAAAAAAAATATCTTATTTTTGAAAAAATTTGAATACAAATATACACCAATAATGAAGAATACTTCAAAGGAATATGACACCGTTATTGCAACATGTCGCGCGCTGTTTGTCAACAAAATGAAAGATTACGGCTGTGCTTGGCGCATTTTAAGATTGCCCTCGCTTACCGACCAAATCTACATTAAAGCCCAAAGAATTAGGAGCTTACAAGAAAACGAAGTTCGTAAAATTGAAGAAGATGAAACAGGCGAATTTATAGGAATCATCAATTATTCCATTATGGCGTTGATTCAACTGGAATTAGGCGTTGCTGACCAACCTGAATTAAGTGTTGGAAAGGCGACTGAATTATACGATTCCAAGGTAAAACTGACCAAAGATTTAATGGAAAATAAAAATCATGATTATGGCGAAGCTTGGCGCGAAATGCGTGTGAGCTCGCTAACCGATTTGATTTTACAAAAATTACTTCGCGTCAAACAAATTGAAGACAATAAAGGAAAAACTATAGTTTCTGAAGGAATCGATGCTAATTATCAGGATATGATTAATTATTCGGTTTTCGCGTTGATTTTAATGGGTTTTGGAAATAAATAATATAAGCAATCAAAAAAAAAATGAAAAATATAATTACTCAATTTTCTAGAATTTTCGTTGGAATACTGTTCATAATTTCGGGATTAATTAAATTAAATGACCCTATTGGTTTCTCCTATAAACTGGCAGAATATTTCAGTGAACCTGTTTTCAATATGCCTTTTTTCGTACCGTTTGCATTAGCAATCGCGTTGTTTTTAGTAATTTTAGAAGTAGTTTTAGGAATTATGCTTCTTATTGGATATAAAACTAAATTTACTGTTTGGAGTTTATTACTCTTAATCGTGATGTTCACTTTCCTAACTTTTTATTCTGCTTATTTTAATGTGGTGAAAGATTGTGGTTGTTTTGGCGATGCTTTGAAACTGACGCCTTGGCAATCCTTCACAAAGGATATTGTCCTGTTATTTTTTATCATTATATTGTATTTTAATAGAAAATTGATCCAGCCATTGTTTAACAATAACGTTCAAAATATTGTTATTTATGCCAGTATCGTTTTATCATCCTTACTGGGAGTATTGGTTTTGAATCACCTACCACTAATCGATTTTAGACCTTTCAAAGTGGGAAATAATATCCAAAAAGGCATGCGTATTCCTGACGGTGCGGAAAAATCAGTGGTTGAAATGGTTTTTATTTACAAAGTGGGTGGTGTTGATAAAGAATTCACTGAAAAAGACTTAATGAATATTCCAGAAGGAGCCGTATTTGTAGACCGAAAAGACAAAGTTATTACGGAAGGTTATGTACCCCCTATTCATGATTTTACTATGGAAAAAGAGGGTTCAGACTATAAAGAAGAATTTTTAGAATCACCAAAAGTGATGCTAATTGTGGCCTACGATTTAGTACATGCAGATGAAGATGGCTTAGCCAAAATGGAAAAGCTACATACAGATGCTAAAGCAAAAGGATACCAAGTAATTGGGATGACCGCTTCCTCACCAGAAGAAATAGCGACAGCAAAAAAGCAATTCGGAATGACCTTTGATTTCTATTTCTGTGATGCGATCACCTTGAAAACCATTGAAAGAGCTAATCCTAGTATCGTCATTCTAGATAAAGGAACAATACTGCAAAAAGTGCATCACAATGATCTCGCAGATTTGAAATTATAGACGAAATTTCAGTTAGTATTCAAGTAAGAGAAACTAAGAATACTTTTATGTTACTATTATTTTTTATAAAATTAGGATGGGAACTTCAAGCACTTTTTAGGAGTGCTGGCAGGTTCCCATCCTTTTTATATTGGACCTATCAGTGAACTGTAAGACAAGAAATAGTAGGATAAAAAGCATTATTTTTTAGTCTAAAAAACAAAAGGCATGCTACTGATTTGAAATTTTTTTTTATCCTAATTATTTATCAACTACAACGATATCATTACGTATTATTAAAGTTCAACTTCCAAAAAAGAGCATTCTATGGGAATGGTTCAAATTGTTTTATTAACTTTGTTAGAAAACAATTTGATAATGAAAAAAATAATACTACTACTAATTACAGCTGTAACATTTTCGTGTTCTAAACCTCAAAAAACAGAATTCTCCAAAGCTGCTTTATCAGAAACCCTTTTAGCCACGGATGGAAGTCAAGTCGCTTTTAAAGATATCTTGGAAAAACATAAAGGAAAAACTGTAGTCATTGAAGTCTGGGCCTCTTGGTGCGGTGATTGCGTAAAAGCAATGCCAAAACTAAAAGAACTACAAGCTAAAAATCCTGATGTTTCGTACCTGTTTATTTCAATGGACAAAACCGCTGATAAATGGAAAATTGGAATTGAAAAACACGATTTAAAAGGAGATCATTTCATGGCAAATGACCAGATGAAGGGCGTTTTTGCCACAGCTGTGGATGTAGATTGGATTCCGAGATACATAGTCGTTGACAAAAACGGAAAAATCGCTTTGTACCGTGCTATTGAAACTGATTTTGATCAAATCAACGAGACCTTGGAAAGTTTAAGATAAAATTTCTAAAACAAAGAGAAAGGGAATTCTATTGAAAGAACTTTCAAAAATTTAAAACCAAAACTAAAAATAACACAACTAAGATGAGAAAAAAAATTGTTGCAGGAAACTGGAAAATGCATAAAAATGCAGAACAAACAGAAGATTTATTGAATGAATTAATAGCAAAAATCCCAACTGAGACGATAGTACAAGTTATTGTAGCTCCTACTTTTGTAAACTTGGCTTCTGCTGTTGATCATTTAGAATTTACTAATATTGAGGTTGCTGCGCAAAATGTTCATCAAGCAGAAAGTGGTGCTTTTACTGGCGAAATCTCCGCTGATATGTTGAAAAGTGTAGGTGTGGATACTGTAATTCTGGGACATTCAGAACGCAGGGCTATTTTCCATGAAACAGACGCATTAATAGCGAATAAAGTAAATACCGCATTGGAACATGACATGAGAGTTATCTTTTGCTTTGGAGAAGAATTAAAGGACCGTCAATCTAAAAATCATTTTAATGTCGTTGAAAATCAATTAAGAGATGGTATATTTCACATTGAAACTAAGGACTGGGAAAGTATTGTTTTGGCCTACGAGCCAGTTTGGGCAATAGGAACTGGAGAGACAGCTTCTCCAGAACAAGCACAAGAAATGCATGAGTTTATCAGAGAAACAGTTCGCAAAGCTTTTGGAAGTGCTATTGCTGAAAACGTATCTATCCTTTATGGTGGAAGCGTAAAACCGGACAATGCAAAAGAAATTTTCTCAAAACCAGATGTTGACGGAGGTCTTATTGGTGGTGCCGCACTCAAAGCAGACGATTTTGTTGCCATCGTAAACGCATTATAAAAGTTTATTAAAAAACATAAAAAAAGCGGTGATTTTCTCTATCACCGCTTTTTTTTATATGCCTATCTCCACCTGAAAACGCACATACCAATTATTTTTTATACTTCCATCAAAATAATTTAAAGTATCAAAAGTTAATTCACTTTGAAGTTTGAAACTGTGCTCCCAAATATATTTAGTTAAGCCCACCGTATATTGTTTGGAATTTGGGGCTAACGCCTGAATATCTTTCCCTAGTTTTTGTGTTGAATATCGCCCAATGACCTCATAATTTGAAGGAAAATTATAACTCAACTGATAATCAAATCCACTACCAACATAAGCGAAATTTGATTGTGAACTATCCTCTGGATTTACTGTCACAGCATTTCTTGACGTAACCCTAGACATGTAACTTGACATTGCAGCCCATCCATTGTATTTTAACATGGCATCTAACATTACTGATTTCATCGTGCGCTCTTCAAATAAATCATTTCCTAATTGCCCTTGTGTCCTTTTGGCGTGATTATTTTGTTGAAAAGCTCCAGAAAGTAATAATTTAGGTCTTTTTTCTCTGATGATATCCCCTTCAAAATAAGTTCCGTCTTTAGCAAAAGATCCAAAAGGCAAAAGTTCCACTTTACCAGTCACTGCGACTCCGGCATCCGAATTTCCGGTGATGTTGCGTCCTTCACCACTAGAAATAGCCGTTTTAAAATTATATGAAAATTTATCTTTAAATTCATTCATATTATGGACTTGAAAACCAAAATCCCTATCAATCGTAAAGCGGGCATTATTAATAGAGCGATCCGTTAATTGCAACCCCCCAGATGAATTAACACGCTGACGATTTCCAGGTAATTTAGTTTGTCCAAAACTAATATTCCAATGTTTGTTGGGTCTGTAAAAAACAACTGCGTCCCGAATAATATTTAAATTTTCCCCTTCTTTAATTTCTCCCACATCACCTGGGGCAAAAGATAATTGAATGGCATACAAGAATTTTGGCGTTCCTACATATCCATCCAATCGCAAACGCAAGCGTCTAATTTGTCCATCGTAAGCTCCATCTTCCCCATCATTCTCTAGATAAGTTACTCTGTTTTGCATCCGAAACCGAATATTCAATTGGTATAAACTGTCCGGAGAAGTAATTCCAATTCCTTTTCCAAAGCTGTAGTACGGAAGTGCCGATAATTTTAAATCGTTATCCTGTTTCGTTTGTTTGATGTTTTCTTGCGCAGTTCCTAAAAAACTGTACAAAAACACCAAAAAAAGTGTCGTTTTTTTCATTGTTAGTAGTGTGTTCCTTTTGCAAATGTAAAATAAAAATTGATTTCCAAATGCGATTTAAATAGTGATTGTTACCTTTGCAAAAAAAAGAAGCATGTCAAACATATATATTGGATATCATTTTACTATTGAATCAAAAGACCAAAGCGATAGCGAACAAGCGAAACAATTAGGTTCTGAAATATTAATCGCCGAGTTAGGAGAAAAAGCGTTTGAGAGTTTTACCGAAACGCAAGCGGGAATTTCCGCTTTTGTTCAAAAGGATTTATGGGACGAAACTATTTTAGAAGACATTCATATTTTGCAGTCGGAAGAGTTTACAATCACGTATACTTTTGAAGAGATAGCACAAGTCAATTGGAATGAAGAATGGGAAAAGAATTTTGATGCCATAGATGTCGATGGAAATTGCCATGTCCGTGCGCCTTTTCACCCAAAAACAGATGCCGAATTTGATATTGTAATCGAGCCAAAAATGAGTTTTGGAACGGGTCACCATGAAACAACGCACATGATGATTCAACATTTACTAGAAATGGATGTTACCGGACAAAAAACGCTCGACATGGGCTGTGGAACTGCAATTTTAGCAATCCTTGCTGAGATGAAAGGAGCACAACCTATCGATGCCATTGATATTGACAACTGGTGTTACCTAAACTCTATTGAAAATGCAGAACGCAATAACTGCAAACACATTACCGTTTATGAAGGAGAAGCTGCTTTATTGGCAGGCAAAAAATACGATTTGATTATTGCCAACATCAACAGAAATATTTTGTTGAACGATATGCAAAGTTATGTTGACAGCTTAAATCCAGATGGAACATTGCTTTTAAGCGGTTTCTACCAAGAGGATATTCCATTCATAGACGCTTCTTGCACGGAGAAAGGATTAACTTATGTTAAAAAACTAGAAAGAAACAATTGGGTATCTTTAAAATATGTAAATTAGTAGTGATGTTTTTTTATTAATTACGAAAGTACAAAAACCTACAAAAATGAGTACTAAAGAAAAAGTAAGAGAAAGAGTAAGTGTCAAAGAAGCAATACAATTAGACCATGAAATTGTAGTTTACAACGATGATGTAAATACTTTTGACCATGTTATTGAAACTTTAATTCGCGTTTGTGATCACACGCCTGAACAAGCAGAACAATGCTCCTTGATTGTGCATTATAACGGAAAGTGTACCGTAAAAACAGGTTCTTACGAAAAATTGAAACCACAATGCACCCAATTATTGGAAGCAGGTTTAAATGCAGAGATCATTTAAAGAATAGTAGAAACTTCCCAGAGAGAAATAAAGTACTGTGCATCATTTAAAAACATTTTCTTTTATTCTATATTTGAATATTAAAAATAGTTTTTATGGAAGAATATGGTAAAATTTTAGTTTTTGTAATGCCCATTTTTTTAATTTTAATTATCCTTGAAAAAATATATGGGCATTACAAAGGAGAAGATACATCCCCCAATATGGACTCTGTTTCGAGTGTTAGCTCTGGAATGGTTAATTCCTTAAAAGATGTATTGGGACTCAGTATCACGCTAGTTTCCTATGATTGGATTGCCTCTAAAATAGCTTTATTTGAATTAGAGGCAACTGTTTTAACTTATGTTATTGGATTCATTGCTATCGATTTTTATGGCTATTGGAGCCATCGATTGTCTCACCAAATTAATTTCCTATGGAATAAACATGCCATTCATCATAGTAGTGAGGAATTCAACTTGGCATGCGCCTTGCGTCAACCCATTTCAAGTTTTGTCAACTTGTTTACCTTTTTATTGATTCCAGCAGCCCTATTAGGAGTTCCCTCCAAAGTGATTGCGATTACCTTACCCATCCATTTATTCCTGCAATTCTGGTACCATACTAAGCACATTAAAAAAATTGGTTTTCTAGAACAAATATTGGTTTCTCCCTCACATCATCGGGTACATCATGCCATAAATCCCGAATATATGGATAAAAATCATTCCCAAATATTTATAATTTGGGACAAATTGTTTGGCACTTTTCAAGCAGAATTAGCAGCGGTTCCGCCCGTTTTCGGCATAACGAGACCAGCACGAACATGGAATCCAATCCGCATTAATTTCCAACATTTGTCATTGCTAATTACAGATGCTTGGCGCGCCGAAAACTGGAAAGATAAGTTTACAATTTGGTTCAAACCTACAGGTTGGCGTCCAGAAAATTTTGAAGAAAAATATCCAGTAACGAAAATCACCAATGTATATAACTTTGAAAAATATGGAACTCTACATTCCAAAAAACTGATGTATTGGTCCATTTTTCAGGCAATTGTTACTTTATTATTAATTAGCTATCTGTACAACTCCATTGCAATAATAGGCTTACCAAATGTATTTATTTACGGTGCTTTTATTTTTTTGACCGTTTATAGTTACACGGAATTAATGGATACGCGCAAAATTTCTATACTATGGGAAAGTATTCGTTTTGTGGTTGGTATTGGATTAATTTTCTATTTTGGAGATTGGTTTGGAATGAACCAACTTTTTCCTTTTGCCAGTTACATTATTGCGGGTTACCTTCTTTTATCTCTAGTAGTAACGCTCTATTTTGTAAAAAGTAATTTTGAAAAACAAACATTAATGGTACTTCAATTCTAAAATCAACTTATGAAAAGCAACATAATAGTAAAAAGTTTTATTGGTTTTAGTCTGGTTTATCTTTTGCTAATTCTATTGGGAAGAGAGGATATTGCATGGTTTTTAAAACCATTTTTATTGTCGTTTTTAATTCTGGCAGTTTATGCACATGAAAGATTCGTTACCAAAAAAATTCTATTAACCGCATTGACACTGTCTTGGATAGGTGATATGATCTTAATGTTTGCGGATCAAGGGAAGTTTTATTTTATCGCAGGATTAATTGCTTTTCTACTTTCGCATATTTTCTACATCCTGCTTTTTAGCAAACAATTAAAAATATATTTAAAGAAAAGTAAAATCATTTATTGGGTTGGAGTTACTGCTATCGCCTTTTATTTAATTGTGCTGCTGTTGCTTTTATTACCTACTTTGGGAGACTTAAAAATTCCAGTTATTATTTATGCACTGACAATTTCAATTATGCTATTATTTGCCTTGAAAGGCTTTTTGAACTGGCAAAAACCAGCTAATATCTATATTCTGATTGGAGCTATTGTTTTTGTAGCATCAGATAGTATTTTGGCATTGGACAAATTTTATACCCCATTGCAATACAGCTCCTTTTTAATTATGACAACTTACCTCATTGCGCAGTACTTGATTGTTAGGGGCATTTTGAAATTAAACCAAAAAAAGTAGTGTTTTCCATTGAAAACACTACTTCATCGATAGCTTTATTTTCATTAATGGGGCAATTTACTCTTTAATAATCCGTAGAGATAGGTTCCTACAAGTGCTCCAAAAAGCACAATTAATACAGTCCAAAAACCAGCACCAAGCAAAATGAATATAGGCCCTGGACAGGAACCCACTAGAGCCCAACCCAATCCAAAAAATAGTCCTCCAATCCAGTACCGTGCTGATCCTTTTTCTTTGTCAGGAATTTCAATGGATTCTCCTTTAATGTCTTTGATGTTGTTTCGTTTTATGATTTGGATTCCAATAATTCCTGTCAAGATCGCAACCGAAATAATTCCGTACATGTGAAAAGACTGAAATTGAAACATTTCATAAATGCGATACCAGGAAACCGCTTCTGATTTGGTCAATACAATTCCGAAAACAAATCCAACCAAAAGATATTTTACTATATTTTTCATACTTTTTATTTAAAATTTTTAATGATGATTACTTTACTAGTTTAGAATTAATGGCAATAAAAAATGAGCCATAATCAAACCACCGATAAAAAACCCAATCACCGCTTTCAAAGAAGGAATTTGCAAATTACTTAATCCTGAAATAGCGTGGCCTGAAGTACAACCTCCGGCATAACGCGAGCCAAAACCGATCAAAACACCTCCAACAAGCAGAATAAAAATGCTTTTTGGAGATTCTAAAATAGAGTTTCCAAAAAGTGCCTCTGGCACTAATTTTCCATTAGGAGCATCGATTCCGAGCTCCGCTAATTGTGCAATCGTTTTAGGGTTGATAGCTACATTTGAAGCATCACTCATAAAATGTACGGCAACAAAACCACCTAACATGGCTCCTAAAACGACCACTAAATTCCACCGTTGTGCTTTCCAATCAAAATCAAAAAAGGCTACTCGTTTTCCTAAACCAGCCATAGAACAAAGCGAGCGTAAATTAGAAGACATCCCGAATGATTTACCAAAATAAATAAGCGCTAACATAATCATACCGATCAAAAACCCAGAAATATACCAAGACCAAGTTTGAAAAATTACATCCATAATTGTTTTTTTTGGGCAAAGATAAGAAGCATTTTAGCAGATAAAATGATAAATAAAAAATTCCGTGAAAAAGGTTTCAAAATATCTCTGAAACACGTTTCACGTATAAAGTTCTGTTTATCTTTGTGGCATTGTAAACATAAGATTCTCTAGTTACATTTTTCCCTTTTAATACTACCTACAACATGAAAAAATCGATTCTATTTTTTGCTATACTAATTGGCATGACCTCTTGTTCGAGTATACAATCTACTTTGAAAAATACGGATGATAATGCCCCAAACCTAGTGCTGAATAAAGACAATACATTTGTAATTACAGAATATAGTAAAGACAAAAAGTATGGCTTTGACAAAGACTATCCTATCAATCTATTTTTCAATAACACGAAAAATGAAACCGTTAATCAACAACGATTTTTCAATGCGCTTGCTGGGCCTAATGGTGAAAAAATAACTTTTATAAAATTAGAAAACTGCTGTCCGTTTCCGACAAAAAGAAGTGAACTTGGCGCTGGATTTTTAGAGGTATTTGAAATAAAATGGGCTGGGCAAAAAAAACCAATTCTACTTTACTTAAACATCTATGAAAAAGGTATTTTGATGGTTCCAGTGGGACTTACATTGAAAAAATAATCCCTTTAAAATCCCATAACATCCATGTTTACCAATTCCCTAGCCCTGATGGAAGTGGAAATCCTCCCGTTTTTCAGGGAGATTGAAGCGAACAGCAGGAAACAGCTCCTAAAAAAAAGTTAATGCACCAAATTATTTGGAAATCATAAATCGTAAATCGTAAATCATAACTACCTTTGCACCTTTAAAAAATCATACTATGAACCTACAACATATTCCACAAATCAAATATACTGAGAGTGGCAATTTCTTTCTTCTAGCGGGTCCTTGTGCTATTGAAGGGGAAGAAATGGCTATGCGAATTGCCGAAAAACTAGTTGGTATTACTGATAATTTACAAATTCCTTTCGTTTTTAAAGGTTCTTTCAAGAAAGCCAATCGATCTAGAATTGACAGTTTTTCAGGAATTGGAGACGAGAAAGCATTGAAAATCCTTAGAAAAGTTTCGGAAACGTTTAAAGTTCCTACCGTTACCGATATTCATACCAATGAAGATGCTGATATGGCTGCTCAATATGTTGATGTGCTGCAAATTCCCGCTTTTTTAGTGCGCCAAACTGACTTGGTCGTGGCTGCTGCCAATACTGGAAAAGTAGTCAACTTGAAAAAAGGACAATTCATGAGTCCAGAAAGCATGAAGCATGCCGTTCAAAAAGTATTGGATTGTCACAATGAAAACGTGATGGTTACGGACAGAGGAACCATGTTTGGCTACCAAGACATGATTGTTGATTTTAGAGGAATTCCTACGATGCAACAATATGCTACTACCGTTCTTGACGTTACCCATTCGCTCCAACAACCCAACCAAACAGCTGGAGTTACTGGCGGAAGACCTGATATGATTGAAACTATCGCCAAAGCTGGTATCGCTGTAGGCGTAGACGGAATTTTTATTGAAACTCATTTTGATCCTGCTAATGCAAAAAGTGATGGTGCTAATATGTTGCATTTAGATTTTTTTGAATCCTTAATGACTAAGCTAGTTGCCATCAGAAAAACAATTAATACATTTTAAATTTAGGCCCCAAATACATTGAAACATTTTTTATTATATTCCGCATTCCTTACTATTATATTTACCAATAACGCAACTGCACAGGAAAATACAGAAATTCAAAATAAATATACAACACATAACAAAGGGAAATTTTTTATGTCATGGGGAGGAAACAGAGACACCTACTCCAATTCAGACATCACTTTTAGAGGTAAAGATTATAATTTTACATTAGAAAATGTGGAAGCTCATGACAAACCAAAAGGTTGGCATGTGGATTATATTAATCCTTCGAGAATGACGATTCCCCAAACTAATTTTAGAATGGGGTATTTCATTAGTGACCATTACAGCGTAGCAATAGGAGTAGATCACATGAAATATGTCATGACGCAAGATCAGGCTGTTCCTATTGATGGCTATTATCAAAATCCAGGATCGTATGATGAAATATTGCCCAACAATCAAGTGTTATTGACAGAAGAATTTCTGAAGTACGAGCACACTGATGGTTTAAATTATGTCAATACTGAAGTATCCAGACATGACGATATCTCCTCAATGTTCGCTATTGAAAACACTGATAAAATTCAAATCAATTTAACGGAAGGAGTTGGTTTTGGTCTATTGTATCCAAAAACAAACACAACTTTATTGGGAAAAGAACGACATGATGATTTCCATGTTTCGGGCTATGGTACCTCGTTAAAGGCAGGATTGAATGTTACTTTTTTCAAGCACTTTTATTTACAAGGAGAACTCAAAGGAGGTTACATCAACATGCAAGACATTCGAACTACACAGAATACTGAAGACAGTGCTTCTCAAGACTTTTTCTTTTTCCAGAGAATTATCGCAGTGGGAGGAATATTTAGAATTTAATTCATCCTATATAAAAAAATTAAATAAGCTGTCATAAATGATGGCTTTTTTTATGAATTTGATTTAAAAAAACAAAACGTATAAAATTAACAAGTGTTTCATTTTTTTTTCTTTTTTTTAATTTTAATTAGTTAAATTTATAAATCGGATTTGCTAGTTTCAAGTTGCGTAATTTTAATACAGTATAATTTCTTAAAATTATAAATGACCAAAAATAACACCACTATACCTTCTTTAAAAACAGACTATCACTTTGATAATTTTTTTAATATCTCAGCAGATTTCATATGCATTGCAGGATTTGATGGCTATTTTAGAAGAATAAATCCCGCTGTTTCAAAGTTATTAGGCTTTACGGAAGAGGAATTATATTCTCGACCTATCAGCAGTTTTGTTTACACACCGGACCTCCAAATCACTATAGAAACCAGAGAACAAGTTTATAAAAACAAACCTCTTTTAAATTTTGAAAACCGCTATTTAACAAAAAGTGGCGAAATTGTCTGGTTATCATGGACATCAATGCCTGTTGAGTCGGACAAATTAGTCTATGCAATTGCTAAAAACATCACCCATAAAAAAAGAATGGAAGAAGAGCGCAATTTGCTTATTGCAAATTTGACGCAAATCAACAAAGAACTAACCGTTTTGTCTCATAAAACTTCGCATGATTTAAAGTCTCCCATAAATAATATGCTTTCTGTTTTCAGCCTTATAGACGTTTCAAAAATCAATGATCCAGAAACGTTGGAGTTAGTAGAAATTCTTAAATTAACCAGTGAAAATTTAAAACAAACTTTAAATGATTCTATTGATCAATTAGTAGAAAACGAAAGTATAAATACTCAAATTGAAGAAATAAATTTAAATGAATCACTTGAAGAAGTCCTAATTTCCATAAATTCTCTAGTCCAAGATTCAAAAGCAGTTATTAAAGTTGACTTTTCAGCTTTTGAGAATATTACTTTTAACAAAGCATATATCAAAAGTATTTTTTTGAATTTAGTAACCAATTCAATTAAATATGCAAAACCACAAAAAACACCCATTATTACCATCCAATCTAGAAAAGTCAATGGAGTAAATCAATTAATTTTTTCTGATAATGGACTCGGTTTTGACATGGATAAAGTTAAAGATAAGATTTTTGGCTTATACGAAAAATTCCATAATAACATAGACAGCAATGGAATAGGATTGTATTTAGTGTACAATCACATCACTAGTTTAGGCGGAAGAATCGCCGTGGAAAGTAAAATAAATGAAGGTGCTACATTCACAATTTCTTTTAAATATTAAAAAAAATGATTGTAATTAGTTGGAAATATTTAATGTCGCACTATAAAATGAGTGGAATAATTTTTAACATATAAGTCATGTAAGTATTAAACCTTAAATGACCTTATTGTTACTTAAGTTATATAAGCTCAACAGAAGTGAAACTTAAACTTTTATGACTTATATGGTAAAAAAAATGCGACATTGTTTTATTCTTATTGCTTAAAACCAAAAACTATTGCTTTTTTTACTTAGCTATACCGTTTTGATCCATCAAATAAAGCAAAGAAGCCATTGCTGCCGCTCCTAGTTCCAACTCTCTTTTATTGACAGCATCAAAAGTGTCATTTGCAGCATGATGATAATCAAAATAACGTTGAGAATCTGGTTGCAATCCGACTTTTACAATGTGATTGGATTGTAACGGACCGATATCAACCCCGGAATGTCCCTTTACAAATTTGTGTATTAAATACGGTTCAAATAAAGTTGACCAACTGCTAATTTTGTTAAAATTTGCTTCGTCAGCTTCAATTGAAAATCCTCTTGGAGAAAATCCTCCCGAATCACTTTCTAAAGCAAAAATATGATTTTCATTATTTTTATTGGATTGTGTTTCATATTCTTTTCCGCCTCGAACACCGTTTTCTTCATTCATAAACAACACCACGCGTAACGTGTTTTTAGGTTTGTAACCAATATTTTTGAAGATATTCAACACTTCCATACTTTGGACACATCCTGCGCCATCGTCATGAGAACCATCTCCAAGATCCCAAGAATCAAGATGCCCGCCAACAACCATTATTCTTTCAGGATGTTCAGAACCCGTTATTTCACCGACTACATTATAGGACAACACATCATCAAAGGTCTCGCAAGATTGCTTGAAATATAATGCTGCGTTTGGATTTTGTTTTAAACTTTTACTTAAAAGTTCTGCTCCGTTTGTACTAATGGCTGCAGCCGGAATTCGTTGTTCTTTGGCAATATCTCCATAATTAGTTGCACCGGTATGCGGTAAATCATCTAAGCGCAAATTCATCGATCTGACAATAACGGCTAAAGCACCTAGTTTTCCAGCTTCTCTTGCTCCTGATGATCTTTGGTCTACGCAACTTCCGTAGGCTTTGAAAGTTTCTATGAATTCTGGATTCATCGGTCTATTAAAGAAAATAATTTTTCCTTTTACTTTTGCTTCTCCTAATGCAGTCAGTTCTTCCAAACTATTTACTTCTAGTATTGGTGCTTGCAATCCTTTTTTTGGAGTGGCAACTGAGCCACCCAACGCACATATTGGGAAAGTGATCTTTTGTTTCCCCATTTGTAAATACGCTATTTCTTTTTCGCCTCGAACCCATTTTGGCACCATTACTTCCTGAAGGTACACTTTATCTAAACCTAGTGTTTCTAATTGTGCTTTGGTATACAAAACCGCTTTATCGGCTCCTGTGGAACCTGATAATCGAGATCCAATGGTGTTGGATAAATGTTCCAGCCAAGGATAACATTTGGCATTAGTAAGGGAAGATTTATAAATATCTTTTAACGCTTGTTCGTCTTTAGTTTGCGCAAAAACGGTGATTCCACCAAATAAAAGTGCGGCTAAAACAATTGATTTTTTCATAATAAATTTGGAGCTTTTTTTGGTATTCTTCTTTACAATTCTGATTTTGGTTGCTTTCGCAATTTCGTAATTCTTTGCGAATATTTCAGGTTAGATTCAAAAAAAATCCTGCAAGTTTAAAAGTTCTGGCAGGATTTAATACTTATTGGATCGGTTCAAAACTGATTGCTGTTCCTCCACCTGGAGCCAAATTCAATTTGATTTTTGATTTGCTGGTCACCATAATAGTCTTGATTTTATAAGCGATAGGATTGTTTTGCCAATCAGCATTTTTAGCATCTTCATAAATGATGGCTTTGTATTTTTTCCCTTTGGTCAAGAAGTCTAATTTTGTTTCTGATTTTCTGGCATTCTCATCGGTGATTGCTCCTAAAAACCATGTTTCTTTTCCTTTTGTTTTTCGGGCAACTGTCACATAATCGCCTGGTTCCGCTTCTAAATATTTACTTTCGTCCCAATCCGTTTCAACATCTTTGATAAACTGAAAAGCATCTGGGTATTTCTCGTAATTTTCTAATAAATCGGCCGCCATTTGCAGCGGAGAATACATCGTTACGTACAAAGCTAGTTGCTTGGCTAAAGTGGTATGAACCTGCTCCGTTTTATTTTTATCATAATAGCTCATTTTAATTTCGAATATTCCCGGCGTGTAATCCATAGGTCCGCCCAATTGTCTGGTAAATGGCAAAATAGTTTCATGCATAGGCGGATTTCCAACGCTCCAAGCATTGAACTCATTCCCACGAGCCGCTTCGGCAGCGATATAATTAGGATACGTTCTTCCAAAACCAGTTGGTCTTGACGATTCATGAGAGTTGATCATAATCTTATAATCCGCAGCGCGTTTTACCACAAAGTTAAAATGATTCACCATTGATTGCCCGTCATGAAATTCGCCACGCGGAATGATTTTGCCCACATAACCCGATTTTACCGCAGAATATTCGTAGTTTTTCATCAAATCAAAAGCGCGATCCAAGTGTCTTTCGTAATTGCTTACGGAACCCGATGTTTCATGATGCATGATCATTTTTACGTTTTTTTCTTTGGCGTAAGCCGAAAGAGCCGCAATATCGAAATCCGGATAAGGCGTGGTGAAGTCAAAAACTTCCTCTTTCCAGTTTCCATTCCAATCCTCCCAACCTACATTCCAACCTTCGACAAGAACCCCGTCGAAACCGTTTTTTGCAGCAAAATCAATATATCGTTTCGTGTTTTCGGTAGTTGCGCCGTGTTTTCCCGATGCTTTAGGTGCATCTGCAAAATTAGTGGCATTTTGAGAACCGGCATAATCCCAAGTCGATTTTCCTACGTGCATTTCCCACCAAATTCCAACATATTTCATAGGTTTGATCCAAGAAGTATCTTCTAATTTTGACGGTTCATTTAGGTTCAAAATCATCTTAGAACTTACAATATCCCGAGCATCATCACTAATCATGATGGTTCTCCAAGGCGATACACATGGCGTTTGCAAATAGGCTTTATCACCAATAGCATTCGGAACTAATTCAGCTTTTAATTTGTAATTTGTCACATCAGCATTCAAATGCATGACTGGATAATTTACTACTGCCGCTTCAAAAATATTGAGATACAAACCGGAAGGCGCTTTCATCATCAACGGCGTTTGAACCATGTATTTCCCTGGAATTGATTTTACTCCAATTCCGTTATTCATATTGATTTTGGAGTTATCAATATCAGAAAATTTAGTTTCGTTGTATTCGTATTCATTGCTGTCGAAATCTCCTGGAATCCAAAATACTTTATTGTTTTCAGTTAAATTAAATTGGGTAACCTCATCCGAAATAATAAAATAATTGAGCTCTGCTTGTTTTGGAAAATCATATCTGAAAGCTACTCCTTCATCAAAAACTCTAAAAATGATATTCATTTTCACCTTCGTTTCTTTGTTTAGCAGGGAGATAATAAGTTCGTTGTAATTATTAAGAATACTAGATTGTTCCCCTAAAACAGGTTTCCAAGACTCTTTGAAAGTACTTGCTTTTGAAGTCAGTATTTCAAAATTTGCATCTAAAGCTGGTTTTTCTTTTAATTTTATTCCCAAAGCACTTTCTAAAACGACTGCTTTATTTTTATAGTTGACCGCATAAGAAGGCTGTCCGTTAGCCTCTAATTTAAAACTTAAGGCAATTTTACCCGAGGGCGATGCGACGTTTTGCGCCTGTGCAAAACTCAATACAAAGAGCAGGCAAAGAGAAAATAAATATTTCATTTTGATTGATTTTTTTGAATTGATAAAAGTAAATAAAATAGGGTTGTATTAAAGTATCCGTTTTAACAAATCCATTTTTTTTGTTACAAAAAAAACCCTCCGATATAAATACCGAAGGGCTGATCTTAAATAAACAAACCAAATTTATTTAATCAACTCAAAACTAACCTTGTTATCAGTACTGGAATTCGTACCTACAAATACATCAAATCTACCAGGCTCAGCGATAAACTGCAGCTCTGAATTATAAAATTTTAATTCTTCAACTGAAATTTCAAAAGTAACCGTTTGTTTTTCTCCTTTATTAAGAGCAATTTTCTGGAAACCTTTCAACTCTTTTAGTGGTCTTGTAACGGAACCCACTAGATCTCTTATGTACAACTGGACCACTTCTTTACCTTCAAAATTTCCTGTATTGGTAACATCAACAGTAACTTTTACATTCTCATTGAAGTTCATTTTATCCGATGAAATTTTCAAATTTGAATATGCAAAAGTTGTATAGCTCAATCCAAAACCAAACGGATATAAAGGTTCATTTCTTTCGTCGATATAATTCGATCTGAATTTTTCGAACTTTCCTTCTTTATTACCTAACGGTCTTCCCGTGTTTTTTTGATTGTAATAAATAGGGACTTGACCAACGCTTCTTGGAAAAGTAGCCGTTAATTTTCCAGAAGGGTTTTCATTTCCAAACAAAACATCAGCAATCGCACTTCCGGCTTCACTTCCTGCAAACCAAGTATTCAAAATAGCTGGAACTGTTTCATTTTCCTGTACCAAAACCAATGGACGACCTGTAAATAAAACTAGCACAACTGGTTTTCCTGTTTTCAATAAGGCTTGCAATAAATCTTTTTGTGCCTGTGGAATCTCTAAGTTCGTTCTGCTGCTGCTTTCTCCAGACATTTCTGCTGATTCGCCTAAAGCAGCTACAATCACATCAGATTGATTTGCAATTTTCAAGGCTTCCGCCAATAATTCTTCGGAAGTTCTGTTATCGCGGTGTAACGTTTTACCGAACATGGTTGCTTTTTCTTCGAAAGCGGCATCATAATCCAGATTGCTCCCTTTGCCGTAAAGCACTTTCGTATCCTTCCCAGCCACTTCTTGGATTCCTGCTAGTAATGAAATGGATTTTTCCATATTTGTAGCTACACTCCAAGTTCCTGCCATATTTTCTTTGGCATCAGCCAATGGTCCGATTAAAGCAATCGTTCCTGATTTTTTAAGCGGAAGCAACTGATTGTTGTTTTTCAATAAAACTAACGATTGTGCAGCAATATTTCTTGCTTCATCTCTATGACTTTTTGTAAAAATTTCTGTTTTAGCTCTTTTTTCATCACAATATTTGTAGGGATCTTGGAAAAGTCCCAAATCATATTTGGCATTCAAAATAAGACGTGCAGCGTTATCAATTTGTTCAATGGTTACTTTTCCTTCTTCTAATGATTTTTTTAAAGTCGTCAAGAAACCTTCGCCCACCATATCCATTTCTATTCCAGCATTCAGGGCCAGAGCAGAAACCGTTTGTAAATCGCCCATTCCGTGTTCGATCATTTCAGGGATTCCAGTAAAATCAGTTACTACAAAACCTTTAAATCCCCATTGTTTTCTTAAAACATCAGTCATTAACCATTTGTTTCCGGTTGCTGGAATTCCATCAATTTCGTTGAAAGACGCCATTACTGAACCTACACCGGCATCGATAGCCGCTTTATAAGGCGGAAAATAATCGTTGTACATTCTAATTCGGCTCATGTCCACCGTATTGTAATCACGTCCTGCTTCTGGCGCGCCGTACAAAGCAAAATGTTTCACACACGATAAAATGGTATTGTTTTTTGACAAATCATTTTGTTGGTAGCCATTGACCATTGCTTTTGCAATTTCGCTTCCTAAAAACGGATCTTCACCGGAACCTTCAGAAACTCTTCCCCAGCGTGGATCGCGGGAAATATCAACCATCGGAGAAAATGTCCAGTTAATCCCATCGGCACTCGCTTCCTGAGCAGCGATTTGAGCACTTCTTTCAATTAATTTCATGTCCCAAGTTGCGGATAATCCTAGCGGAATAGGAAATGTCGTTTCATAGCCGTGAATAACGTCCATTCCAAAAAGCAACGGAATTTTCAATCGGCTTTTTTCGACGGCAATTTTTTGTACTTCTTTTATTTTTTGAACCGATTTTATATTGAATAAGCCACCCACTTTTCCGTCTTCGATATTCTTCGCCACATTAGAACTGCTTGCTGCACCGGTAGTAATATCGCCGGAAGTAGGCAAATTCAATTGTCCAATTTTCTCTTCCAAAGTCATTTTCGAAAGTAAATCTGCTACGAATTCTGTTCTAGGTTTAATTTTAACCTGCTTTTTAGAGATCTTTTTTTGGCTGTAGCCAAAAAGTGAAATTCCAAAAAGTAGTATGATCAATTTAATTTTCATCTTGTCTGTTTTTTGTTTGTTTGAACATCCAGTCATATATATCTTGGTTGTCATATACTCGTGACCAACTGTCGTGATTGGCATCATCAAAAATTGTTAGTGTCACATTAGTATTACAGGTTTTTAATTTTTTATACATCGCAATCGAATAGTCGACATTTACAACATCATCAAGTAAACCATGAAAAATTCGGGTTGGGATCGCTGCAATTTTACAGTTTTCAATCATAGGAATTCGATCTACATATCCTGCAATAGGTACCAAAGCGGCAAAGGTTTCAGGATGTGCTACAACCAAATTCCAAGCGCCCCAGGCTCCCATACTAAGACCTGTGAGATAAATTCTGTTGCTGTCGATGTTATTCTCTTTCTGGATTTTAAGAATCAATCGGTAGAGCACTTCTTCATTCCAATATTCATTTTCCGGGCATTGTGGTGCCAAAACATAAGCATCGATTTCGTGATTTTTCAAATACTTGAATGGTCCATGCGCTTTTACTTTTTCGATATCAGTTCCTTTTTCACCAGAACCGTGAAGAAATACAATTAAAGGTTTTTTCTCTTTAGTATTTTTAGGAATGTGTAAAGCAAAAGCCAATTCGCGTTTTTGTACGATTTCGGTTTTTAGGGTACCAATTATATCACTTTGTGAAAACATAAATTGCGTTGCACAAAGCAGTAGAAAAAGAAGCTTTTTATTCATTAGAAAAGAATTAAAAAAAACAGATTACTTTTAAGATTAAGTAATCTGTTTTTGATGTAAAATTATTATCTGTTTGTTTTTTCCAATTTATAAAGCGCTACTACTTCACTTGTGCTTAAAGCTGATTTATAAATTCTCATTTCGTCCAGCAACCCGGCATAATCAGTAGCCCAGCCTTCGTCTCCATGCGTAGTTGTTAACGATGGTGAAGTACTAAATTGATTGGATCCAATCACTAGCTGAGATAAATTTGGAGTTGCAAAAACCAATGCACCGTATAGTGGAGCGTTGTTTGGGTTTGCATTGCTTCCGTCAGGACCACCTGGATTATCACCATAAAGAATACAAGAACCAGTTACATCAGTAAAAGGACCATAAGGAGTTCCGTAAATACTACTCGTACCTTTTTCTCCATTTTTATAAACAGTGTATCTCGAAGTTACGGCATCATAAGTTAAAACTACTTGAATCCAAGTATCAATTGCACCATCGATATTAAAAATTGGGCCTTGTCCTCCCCAAGCTACTCTTTTGTTTTCAATTCCCATTTTCAAACGAAGGGTATTAGGTCTTGCATTATCAGGATTTTCAAGAAACAAGTTTAAGCCTCCCCAAAAACCAGCTGGGTTTACTAAAGAAAATATTCCTTGAATCCCTTTTCCTTGTCCTGGAGCACCACCATCAGGAACGGTTTGTCCGGATTTCATCCAAAAACTGAAACTGAAACTACTCAATGCACCTACAGCAGTTGCATTATTGTAAACTGCATAACGCTCCTGCGCATTCGAACCTTGAAAAGCCTGTCCTTTAATACCTTCTGTGTAGGTTACATTTTTTCCGGTTCCTGTCAGTCCGCCTTTTGTATCGGCTATGCTATTATCGAAATTCCATTTTGCAATCAGATTTTCTGCATTTACATCATCAGATGTATTGTAAGAACCTATTGGAGGATATTCTAATGGCTCATTACTGTCTACATTATCTGAGCAACTTGTCAATAACTGCATTGAAAATACCGTAGTAAGACAAAATATTTTTATACTATTTTTCATGTTTTATATTTTATTAATTACAAATAATTATTAGTATTTCTTTGGATGAATTTGGTTAAAAACCATATTTACCAGAATGAAAACCAAGATTAATCAAACCTTGTTTAACCTCCGGAGCATTCATGAACAACTGCCACAATAAACCCGTACGATAATTCTCTAACATCACCATTTCTGGTCCTTGGTCAATCGCCAAATAACGTTGCGCTGTCCATTGATAATGCTGGCTGTGTGCATCATAAAATCCAGCCACACCCCAAGTTTCTGTTTTATAATTTTCATACAAATTACGTATGAAAGCTTTAGATTCTAGCGGAGTATACACTATCGAACTTATCGCAGCTGTTGGCGAAATAACGCCTTTGTCATTGCTTGGCATGTGCGCATCATAACCTATTGAGCCATCGCCATTACGAGAATACGAAGCCGTCAATCCCCAATAATTAGCACCATATCCTTTGAAATTTTTTGGATTAGCCACAGCATATAAATAGTTGATTTTAGTATGATTGGTATTCAAATCCCAATAATTGGCATATTTGTCCGTCAATTGATTTGGGTCCAAACCTAAATAAGAATAATGAGCCCAAAATAAAGGTCCGCCAAATTCTTCAGCTCCATTGTGTTTTAAAATCAAAGGGAGATTGTATTTGGTTTTGGCTGAAACTATGCCACCACTTCTTGCCCATCCTTCGTGATAAGCTGCTGGAGCAATTGCGTGTGTTGGTGAAGCTGCTGCCATGACATACGTAATCAAACATTCATTGTAGCCTTCCAGCGGAAAATTCATTTCCCAATTGTAATTAGGAGACCAATGCCAGAACAATTTGTTTTGATTGTTAGTGTACCATTGCCATTCGACTCCTTTCCATAACGTATCGAATTTTTGGGCTACAGCTTTTTCTTCGGTTGTTCCGTTTTTAAAGTATTCGCGAACAGTTATCATTCCTGCTACTAAAAAAGAGGTTTCTACTAAATCACCGCCATTATCTTTAGTCCCAAAAGGAATTACGCGACCTGTAGTACCATTGATCCAATGTGGCCATGCACCGTGAAAACGCTCTGCAGTGTTCAGAAAATTAGCAATTTTGTTCAAACGGTCCGCTCCTTGTGCTTTTGAAATATAACCACGAGACATTCCTGAAACAATCGCCATCAAACCAAAACCAGAACCACCTGTGGTAACAATATTTTGATCAAATGAAGGATCCTGTGGAATATAACGTTCTCTGGCCATCCCTGAATTTGATTCCGCATAATCCCAAAAATAAGCGAAAGTTTGTTTTTGAACTACATCTAACAATTCGTCATCCGTTAGTTTTACCACCGGAGGAACGGTAACTGGCGGTGTAACTACGGGACCATTATCTGTACTTGATCCAGAAGAATCACATCCAAGAAACGTAATGAGCATAAATAAAGCTGAAAATTTAATCATTTTTAGATTTTTTATGTGTTTGTCCTTGCCTCTAACTCCTTCCTGAACTAGCTAAGAAAAGAGAAAAGGTGCTGGATTTTTTTTAATTAATACCCTGGATTTTGTGTCGCTTTTCCATTAGCTTGTGTGATGAATTTTTGAGGAATCGGAAACAATTCATGTTTACCTTCTACAAAAGTTTTTCCATCTGCCGCCATAACTGCTTTTGCCTGACCTGTTCTAACGATATCAAACCATCTGTCATGCTCAAAAGCCAATTCATGTCTTCTTTCTGCTCTGATAGCAGCTCTCAAAGCAACTTGTCCTGTAGCGGTTGTATTAGCTAAACCAGCTCTGCTTCTTACTCTATTTAACGGTCCTGTAACATCACCTGTACCGCTTTCGTTTGCAGCTTCCGCTTGCATCAATAATACTTCTGCGTAACGCAAGACGCGGATATTTTTAGTAGTTTCCCAATCCCCATTAAACGTTTCTGCTGTATTACTTACATACGCTTTTTCATTATATCTCGGATTAGCAACAAGTGGAGAAACTATTCTGCCGTCCCACATCGTTTCGCCTGCAAAAATAATTGTAGCGTCTCTTCTTACATCGCCAGTTTCATACGAATTAGCTAAACTTGCCGAAGGAGTATTGAAACCCCAGCCCCAGCCACTTGTTCCTCTGGCTCCTTGAGAAACCATATACCCTTCAATCCCTTGCGATGGATTTCCTCCGTAACCACGGATTTCAAAAATAGATTCAACACTATCCTCTCCAACTTCTCTCCAAATTGTAGCATAATCAGTAACTAAATTATATCCGGTTACAGCAGTACTTTGGTCTTTGACACCTTGCCAATTTCCTTGGTACAGATATACCTTAGCTAATAAAGCATGAGCAGCACCTTTTGTTGCTCTTCCCAAATCAGAAATTGCGTAGCCGGATTTTTCAGGAAGTGCAGCAATAGCCGCTAATAAATCTGTTTCGATGAATTTATAAACCTCTTCTTTCGATTTGCGAATTAATGTCATATCGGTATCTTCGGCTGATGATGGAACCGGAACGTGATCCACAATTGGCACACCACCGTAACATCTAACCAGATTAAAATACATTAGAGCGCGAAGAAATTTAGCTTCACCTGTTAATCGTTCTATAACAGCAGCATCCGCTTTGTCTAACCTCGGAAGGTAGTTTAGCGCAATATTGGCCTTGCTTATCCCTTGGTAATTAGTTTCAAAAACTTCTTGAACAGATAATGAAGTAGCATCTAAGGTCAATGCATCACACTTGTCTTTATCGGTCCCTGAATCTCCCGGATCTGATCCTTTATCAGCATCATCTGAGGTCATACTGGTTAATCCGTTCCATGAAAATGAACTCGCACTAAAGCTTAAAGCGTTGCTATAAATAGCCGTTACAAAACTTTTTGCTCCTTCATTGTTATTATAGATTGTTAGCAAATCGGCTTCGGCAATGTTTTCTGTGGGAGCGACTTCTATAAAATCATTGGAACAATTACTAGAAAGCAGCGCTACAGCTACTAAAGTTATGGGTATAAATATTTTTTTCATCTTATTAAAATTTTACGTTAGCACCAATAATGAAAGAACTCAATGTCGGATAAGCATCTAACTCAATTCCTTGCAGTCCCATTGGATCACCATCATTATTCAATTCTGGAGAATATCCGGTGAATTTTTGAGATATAAATGGATTTATAGCACTTGCATAAATACGAACTGAAGAAACAGATTTTGTCATTTTAGGTAATGTGTATCCTAAAGTAATGTTGTTTACTCTAAGGAAAGCTCCTGATTCTAAATAGTAATCTGAAGATAATGGAACTGAATTAAACGGTGCCGGATTTCCAGCAGTAGTATTTGATGGAGTCCAAAAATCAGTAGCTATACTGGCTTCAATATTTTCGTTACCAAAACGTTGTGCTTTTTTACCGTTATACACTTTGTTTCCGCCTACTCCGTAACCGTCAACTGAAAAATCAATGTTTTTGTATTCAAAACCTAAATTCATACCATAATAATACGTTGGTAATGAAGACCCAAAGAATTTTCTATCTGTTTCCACTGGATTAGAAGTAATTCCGCCATCTTGATCAAAATAAGTGAAATTACCATTCGCATCGTAACCCGCTACTTCAAACAAATAGAAACTTCCCAAAGGTTCTCCTACTTCCAATCGTTTTGTAAACTGACCGTTGTTAATGGAACCTCCATTTTGTCTAATGGCTAATGGATTGTATACTTTTGAAACTTCATTTTTATTATTCGAATAATTGGCACCAATCCAATATTTTAAATCATCATTGATGTTATCATCCCAACGCAACGAAACTTCAAATCCAGTATTAGAGATTTCACCGGCATGAGCTGGAGTAGCTCCTGTACCCACTGTAAGCGGTGGAGTAACATTAAGTATTACATTAGATGTATTTTTATCATACCAATCAAATGATCCAGATAATTTGTTTTCTATAGCTTTAAAATCTAAACCAACAGAAGCCTCATCCGTAATTTCCCAACCCAAAGTAGGGTCAATAAATGCACCAATAGTTGTTCCTGAATAAAGTGAACCTCCAAAATCATATCCTAATCCAGCACCAGAACTAAAAGTTTGTTGGTTAATAGGAACATTTTGATTCCCTAATCTTCCCCAACCACCTCGTAGTTTTAAGAAATTAATTGTTTTACTTTCTGCAAGGAAGCCCTCTTTTGAAAGAACCCATCCTAAACCAAATGACGGGAAATTACCCCATTTATTATCGGAACCAAATTGTGAAGAACCATCTCTACGAATCGTACCCGTGAAAAGGTATTTTTCCATTAATGTATATTGAAATCGAGCAAAATACCCAATTAAATTTCTTTGATTTCCAATAACGTGTCGTGTTACAAGATTATTAGAAGGAGCATTAGACAAATTTAAACTCCAATAATTAGAGTTTTCAGGTACGTTTCTGCCTCTTACTTCTAATTCTTCACGGCTTCCAAATTCTTGAGCTGACATACCTAATGTTACTTCAACATCATGAATATCGGCAAACTTTTTATTGTACGTCAAGAAATTATCAAAATTCCAGTTAAAGTAATCGCTTCTTCCAGTTACCAATTCATTTATTGGCTCTGAAGCCGAGTAATTAGCCACATCTCTTGAAGGATCTGCTGCCAACCATAATTCACGTGTAGGCGTATAAGAAAATCTTTTAAAAGTATTGTACTCCAATCCAACTCTAGATGTGAATTTTAATTCTTCAAAAATTTTGTATTCCAGTCCAATACTTCCCTGTAGCAATAGATTTTTTTGTTCCTCGGTAAAATAGTTTAATTGAGCTACAGGATTTCCAACGTTATTAAATAAAGATCCAGTAGTTGAAGCTTGTCCATCAGCCCCAATAATTGGCATTCCCCATCTTCCATTGTCATAACGCACTGGTACCAAAGGCGATTGTTTGTAAGCCGAAGTAAAAGCAGATAATGGCTTTGGCGTAGACTTAGATATCGAACCACTTAAAGTTTGAGTGATTTTTAGTTTATCCGAAAGCTTGTAATCGTTATTATTTCTAAAAGTAAAACGATTAAAATCCAATCCGTCTAAAACACCTTTTTCGTCATAATAATTCAAACTGAATAAATAATTGATTTTTTCAGATGCACCAGAAATGGATAAATTATTAGACGAATACATTCCTAATCTAGTAATTTCATCAAACCAATTCGTATTATAACGTTGATCTGTTGAAAATCTAGTGTTTTGTTCTGCCACATCAGAGTAATAAGCAAACCGATTAGAACCAGCCATTTTAACTGTTTTTAGCGGTGTACGAACCCCGTAAAAACCATCATATTCAACCGTCGTTCTGTCTCCTTTTCCTTTTTTAGTAGTGATAATAACTACTCCATTAGCCGCTTGATTACCATAAATTGCTAATGATGAAGCATCTTTTAAAATATCAAAAGACGCAATATCATTTGAATTTAAATTATTAATATTTTTGGTAGGAATACCATCCACAACATATAATGGTGTTCTATCAGCACCATACGTACCAATACCTCTAATGATAAGTGAAGGAGAGGCACCTGGCACATCAGTTCCAATAACTTGAACACCTGCTGCTTTTCCTTGAATCGCTTGCGTGGCATTCAGTACTTTCGTTTTGGTGATATCCGATGCGGAAAGTTGTGAAATTGAACCTGTATTATCTGATTTTTTTCGAGATCCATACCCAATAATAACAACCTCTTTCAATTCAGTATCCTTTGAATCGCTTAATGTTATATTCATTACCCCGTCAGTTGCTGTAACAGAAATAGCTTCGAAACCGAGCATACTTATTTTTAATACCTCACCGATTTTGGCATTGATATCAAAATTACCATCAAAATCAGTATCAGCAGAAGTTTTAGATTCAGTTGCAATAATAATTGCTCCAGGAATTCCTAACCCTACCTTATCCACTACTTTTCCCTTAATTACTTGACCAGACATGTAGGCTGGAAGCAATAGGAGTGCTAAAAAGCTAAAAATAATATTTCTCATATATTAATAATTTGTTAAATTAATTACAGCCAAAGTAGATAATTACAACGTTATAGTTAGTTAAATGAAATTACTACATAATTACATCAAAATTGTAAAATAAGACAATAAATCAATGTTTTATGGGAGCTAACGACCACACAAGTGTGCTGTATCATGACTGTATGATGTAGTAATGATGTACTAGGATTTCACAACAAAAGAGGTTATTTAATAACGTATCAATAAAAATAACGCGTCTTTTATATCGTTAATAAAAATTTAGAAAGATTTTCTTCTTGAGTAAGGTTCAATTTCTTACGCAAACGATAGCGATGCAACTCCACTCCTCTGAAAGAAATATTCATCATGGGTGCAATTTCTTTAGATGAAAGATTCATTTTTAAGTAAATACAAAGCTTAATATCCTTTGAGGTGAGAGCCGGATATTTTTTAGAAAGATGAATGATGAATTCATTATGAATTTGGTTCAAATTTGTCTCAAATGTTTCCCATTCATGTTTGTTGACAGCATTAATTTTAATGACTTTTTTAATTTCACTTTTCAATTTATTGAAATCCATATCCGAATCTAAAATTCCTTGAATATTCTCTATCATTTCACTTTGCTTTGCAATTGATAGTGACTTTCCTGCTACTTCTGAGGATTTGGATTGCAATTCTAATTCTAAAATATGTTTCTCATATTCCTGAATATTCAATTCGTTATCAGCCTTTAATTCCATTTCGAGAATTTTCTTTTGATGCTTTAATTCTTCATCTCGCAACGCTAACTTTTGAACATATCGCATTTTATTCCATTTGTAATACAGATACAAAATCAAACCGATAACAGTTAGATACAATGCAATCATCCAAAGCGAAAAATACCAAGGCTTGGCCACAATAAACTGGAAATTAGAAAGCAAGTCATAATTAAGTCCATCATGAAGATAAACGCTAATCTCTGCAGAGCCACTATTTAAATTATTTAAAACAATCAATCCTTCGCTTACAGGAATAAATTCTTTTGTTCCGCTTATTTTATAAAATAAATTAGGTCTTGCTGCTCCAAAAACACCAGACAATACATGCAACTGTAATTCAGAATTATAAGGGATTTTAGATTTATTTGGAACCAAAACGTCGTTCACAAAAGCTTCAATCCTAATTTTAGAATCACTCTTATTTACCTCTTTTAATTGCAGCGAAATAAAACCATCATCCAGATTTAACAAATAATTGTTTTTGTATTTGAATACTTTTAAATTGTCATTGATAATTTTACCCCTATAATATTTCTCTTGGATAATGTTGCGAACAAATTTATTCCCTTTAGCATAAATAGTATATAAAAGCCCTTCTTGTAGTAGTAGAAAGTGATTTTCATCAATGGATACGATATTTGATACATTTTTAAAGTTTGCATTAAACAATTCATTTTCTTCTAATTGGTTAGTGATGGAATTATAAGTGTACCATAACTTATTGATTAAAAATAGAATCTCATTTCTAAACTCAAATATTTTCACCCCAAAATCATTCTTAATTTTGCTGCTTTGCGTTACATTCTTTAAAGCAGTTGTTTCGTACGCATCATTATAAAGAATTCGATACAAACCTCTATTATTATCCGCAGCCCATATTTCATTTTTTCGGTTTTGAGCAACATATTTTATCGGTTTTAAAATTCCCTTTATTACTATATTTTGATTCAAATTATTCACATCATTATAAATAAATACGCCGCTGTAAGTTGCTTGCAAATACGAATTATTAATGCTGCTTTTGGTTACATTCCACCCTCCATTTATAGTACTTAGTTTAGAAAACACGCCATTATCGTAGAGGAAAGTCCCTTCATTATGACCTATCAAGTATTTATCATTTAATTTACTGATATTCCAAGCTTGTCCTTGCGTATCCGGTATTAAGGAAAGTTGCTTGTCTTCATATTTAAAAATCCCATGGTTAGAAGCCATCAAATAGCCTTTTGGCGTACTTGCAACAGAATAAACCGATCCTAAAACACCTGAATTATCGTAAAAGATAGAAATAGGAGAATTAACCTCAATATGAGCAATTCCATTGTCTAATCCCAACCATAAGTCATTCTCTTTGTCTAAACCAATACTCAAAATGGAGTTGTTCATCAAGACATTATTCCGATTGATATTTTGATATGAATTCGTGTTTAAATCAAAAATATAAACCCCTTTATTAGCCGTTCCTATAACTAATTTATTGTTTTTAATGAAGGCCGCAACATTGATGTTAGCTGCTTTCAAAATTGGATTTAGAGTACTATTCCAAGGTTTGAGAACTCCGTTTTCTGCTACATAAACACCATTTTTTTTGGTGAAAAAATAGATCTTATTTTGGAATTTTTCAATAGCATGAATTACGTTATTTTCTAAGATGGACCATCCTGGAATTTTTTCAAATGCGGCACCATTCATTCTATGAATTCCTTTTTCTACTGAAGCTACTAATAATTGATTGTCTACCACAAAACAATACGAAACCAGAAAAGGGAATTTATTTTTCTGTATTACTTTTCCATCATACAAAAAAAGTCCGTTAAACGATTGAAAGTAAATTTTACCTTTGAATTTAAATATCTTCCAAATTTCTTCATTATCACTATCATCAAAAACCTTTGTTTTATCAGAAATAGAGACATAAATCATCTTTCCTTTTTTTCGGGTCCAATAGCCAAATTCTTTATACGAACCTGTATAAATACGATCACCATCGACCATTACGGAACGAATTATGGTTTTGTTTGGCAAACTATATTTCTCCCATTTTACCCCATCATACCGCAGTAAGTAATAATTATTAGCAAAGTACATTGCGCTATCATTCCCTTGTGCTACACTCCAGATCTGATTATCACCTTGATAATTTGATTTGTTGTAATTTTCAACAAACGGAAGCAACTCTTGCGAATAAAAGGGCAAGGAGCTAAAATATAAGAGGAAGAAGAGGGCAATTTTTACTTTCAAAATAGGGTATTTTATGTCCAAATATAAACAGATTTATTAAATATAGAGCCAAAAAAAGCTTCTGGTTAGAGAAGCTTTTTTAGTACTATTGCTTTTATTAAGTCGTTAGCAATTCAAAAACCTGATTGGCAATTTCGATTTCTTCATTGGTAGGAATAACTAATATTTTAGTTTTAGAATCCTCGGTATTGATTTCTCGAATAGCCTTGGACCGAATTTCATTTTTGGATGCATCCAATTTTATTCCGAAATAGTCCATATCCGTACACACTAATTTCCGGATATAAGAGGAATTTTCTCCAATCCCAGCGGTAAAAATAACAGCATCTAATCCATTTAAAACTGCGGTGTAGGAACCTATGTATTTCTTTATTCGGTAGGCATTCATGTCCAAAGCCAATTGACAATCGGCATTTCCGTTCTCCGCATTGGCTTCAATATCTCTTAAATCGCTGTAGCCGGTAAGTCCCAGCATTCCGCTCTGTTTTTGCAACATCGTATTCACGGCTTCAAGCGAGTACCCTAATGTATTGACCAAGTAAAAAATCACAGATTGATCTACATCTCCGCTTCGGGTTCCCATAATCAATCCGTTCATTGGACCAAAACCCAACGTATGATCAATACTTTTCCCATCTTTTATCGCGGTCATACTGCAACCATTTCCTAAATGGATCGTGATAATTCTAAACCCTTTATTTAAAGAATTTTGCTTCAAATACTGAATCGCATTTTCCGAAACATATTTGTGACTCGTTCCGTGAAAACCATATACGCGTATTTTATTTTCTGTCAAAAGGTAATTGGGTATTGCATATTTGTGGGCCACAACTGGAATAGTTTGGTGGAAGGCCGTATCAAAAACAGCCACTTGTTTGGCTCCACTAAAAATCGCTTCCGCCACAATTATTCCTTCTAAATTTGCTGGATTATGCAAAGGAGCTAATTCAAAAAGCTGTCTAATTTTATCCTTGACTGCAGCAGTAATAATTACCGTATTAGAAAATGCACTTCCTCCATGAACGACACGATGTCCAACGGCATCAATTTCTGCGGTGCTTGTAATCACTCCAACTGTTTCATCCAGTAAGAGTTGGGCAATTTTTTCTAATCCAATTTTATGGTTTGCAATAGGCACGTTTTCTTCTAATTTAGTCGTATCCGTTACATACGTTAAATTCGAAGTTTCCAATCCTATTCTGTCAATCATCCCTGAACAAATCACTTCGTTTGCCGGCATACTGATTAACTGGTATTTTATAGACGAACTGCCTGAGTTTATAATTACTATTTTCATTTATTTTTTAATTTTTTTACGGTTCTAAGATCCAAAGACACTAAGGCCCTTAGTCACTTAGAACCTTAGTGCCTCTTTACAATCCCTGTGCTTGAATGGCCGTAATCACGACTGTATTTATAATATCATCTACCGTACAACCGCGGCTCAAATCGTTTACCGGTTTGTTCAATCCTTGCAACATTGGACCAATTGCCAGCGCACCTGTTTCTCTTTGTACCGCTTTATAGGTATTATTTCCTGTATTTAAATCCGGAAAAATCAAAACACTCGCTTGTCCTGCCACTTCTGAATTGGGTAATTTACTTTTTCCAACGGCCATATCAACGGCAGCATCGTATTGAATAGGACCTTCAATTTTTAAATCGGGGCGTTTTTTCCGCACTATTTCAGTAGCTGTTCGCACTTTGTCTACTTCATCGCCTTTTCCGGATGAACCAGATGAATAGGAAAGCATGGCGATTTTTGGTTCAATTCCAAAAGCCAAACTAGAATCTGCTGAGGAAATAGCGATTTCAGCCAATTGCTCCGCGGTAGGATTAGGATTAATGGCGCAATCTCCAAAAACAGAAACCCTGTCCTCTAAACACATGAAAAATATAGATGAAACTACGGAGGAATTCGGTTTTGTTTTAATAAACTGCAGCGCAGGTAAAATGGTGTGTTGCGTGGTATGTGCCGCACCTGAAACCATTCCATCTGCGTGGCCTTTATACACCATCATGGTTCCAAAATACGAAACATCTTCCATTAAATCTTTGGCCATTCCCAAGGTTACATTTTTGGCTTTTCGCAACTCATAATACGTATTTACATAATCGTCATAATGCTCAGATGCTATGGGATTGATGATTTCTACTTTGGAAAAGTCAAAAAATAATCCCAACTCTGCTACCTTACTTTCTATTTGTTTTTTATTTCCAATAATAGAAATATCGACTACATCCATCTCTAATAAACGGGAAGCTGCCATTATGATTCTGTCGTCATTGCCTTCTGGCAACACAATATGTTTTCTATGCTGTCTCGCTCTTTTTACCAAATTATATTGAAACATTTTGGGTGTCATTCCTTCTGCTTCAAAAGTGATTAATTTTTCAGCTAAGTTGTCTAAGTCCACATATTTTTCGAAAGTAGAAATCGAAATTTCAATCTTCTGCTTGTTGTTTGCGTAAATTTTAGATTTGATAGAACCTATTTTATTGGTAATATAATACGTTCCTTCTTCTACTGCAATAATAGGCACAATGGTCGAAAGACCTTCAATAAGCTTGAGAATACTGACTTCAGGCACAATATTCCCTGTTAAAACGATCCCAGAAATAGTAGGATAATTAGCCGACTCATTTGCTTGTAAAGCTCCCAAAATAATATCGGCTCTATCGCCCGGAGTAATTACCAGACTGTTTTCTTTTAAGTGCAGTAAATAATTTCGCAACTGCATCGCGCCTACACTAAAATTTCCTGTTTGATTGTTTAGGTGGGCTTCGCCAAAAAGTACTTTTGCATCCAGCTCCTTAACAATTTCTTGAACTGTTGGATTATTCAAATTGTGGATCAAAGGAATCGCATTTACCAACACGCTTTCAGGCAAACTTTTTCGTAGGCCAGTTGTGACTATGTCTATATTTTCATGCTGCACTTTATTGGCAATTACGGCCAAAACCTCTACATCTTTCACTTTAAAAGAATCATAGGCAAGATACAAACTGTCCAAGAGTTCCTCTAAAGTTTTACCTACTCCAGATCCAACAATAATGGTTGGGATTCCCAAATTTTTAGCAATCAGCACATTCATATCTAATTCGATCACGGTTCCTTCTCCGCTGAAGCCAGTTCCTTCGACCAAAACAAAGTCAAATCGTTCCTCAAGTTTTTTATATTTTTCAATAATCAAATCAAGAACCTCCCCTATTTTTCCTTTATTTTTTTTCTTGATTAGCTTACTTTTCGTAATAGCAAAAGCATCTTCAAATGCGATATCTAAACCAAAATGGCCAATCACCGTCTCAATGTGATTGTCAAATCCTCCTTCTTCAATATCTTCAATTATAGGTCTAAAATAGCCCACCTTGGCAGTTTTACCAATTAGCATGCTCATTAGTCCTAGTGTGATAATCGACTTACCGCTATTTTGCTCGCTTGTCGCTATATAAATGGCCTTGTTCATTTTTTTATTTTTTATTTAATTCCAAAAATTGAATGTTTTGAATGATCGCTATTAAAACCAACGGCGTTTTTTAAAGTAAATAATCATTCCAACTACTATTAAAAACATAGCACCCATGACCGTATGATAACCGTAATGCCGCTTGAGTTCTGGCATGTATTCAAAATTCATTCCGTAAACTCCCACTATAAAAGTAAGTGGAATAAATATAGCAGAAACAATGGTCAACGTTTTCATAATCTCATTCATCTTATGCGTTTGTGCCGAGAAATAGAAATTAGAAGCACTCTCCAAGGAACCCATATCTGATTCTATTTGCTCTAAAAGTTCTAAACTCTTTTGATGCAAGCGGGCAAAAAAGCTAAAAGTATCACTTTCCATCGCATTAAAAACATTATCATCCTTAATGCTTTTGATGTCATACAAGGAATCCCGAAGCGGAATAATGGACCGCTTCAAAAAATTAAAATTATCCCTGTGCTTCTCAATCCGTTCGAGAATTTCGGGATCTGGGCTCTGCTTGCTTAGATTGATTAACTCCTCTAGCTTATCCTCTTCATTTTCTAACGTAATGTAAAAATTTTCCATGATAGCATCCAGCAGAACGTACAATAAATAATCTGCTTTCTTTTCTCTCACTAGTCCAGAATGGGTGCGAATTCGCTCCCGAATGTGGGTAAAAAAATCACTTCTTTTTTCCTGAAAAGAAATCAAAACCCCCTCTTTTAACAGAAAACTGATTTGCTCCACATTAATATTATCGGAGTTTTCCGTAGGCAATATTGATTTTATATTGAAAAATAAAAATTCATGTGATTCCTCCAGTTTGGTTCTTCGTACCGTATTCATAATATCGGCCAACATGAAGTTATCGATTTTAAAATAAGCGCTTATCGATTTTAACCACTCTACATTATTTAATCCATGAATATTAATCCAATTTGTTTTTTGACCGTCTATATACTTATCTAGATTAGCCACTTTAAAATCTTCGTACTCTGATAAGTTCAAATCATCATAAACGAACAATTGAATCTCTGAATCCTTAGTTTTATGAATTCCAGTATACTCCAGATTATAGGGTTGTAATTTCTTTCCTTTTTTGTACTTAATTTTTCTCATTCCAACTGATTTATGAAGTAATATTACAAAAAATCTTTTTCAAATGTACCGCAGCTGGTCCACTTTGAAGCTCCTACGGTCACGAACACGTTTTTGATTTGCAATTGTAGCGACAAAAATAAGCAGAAATAAGTCGCTTCATGCTGAGAAAAATCATGTAAAATAAGCAAAACAATCCTTTTCAACGAATGTTAATTTATGTTAATTATTTGAAATTGAATTTTCAAACGGTATATTTTTCAAAATATATCAATAGATTTGAGGATTAATGGTATATAAATAGAAGATTCTCTTTTTTATATGCTAAAAACTAATTATTAACCATTTTATGTAGAACTACATGCTTAAAAAAAAACTAACCCTAATTATTGTATTTCTGTTGATTTTTTCCGCTCCAGAGACCTTTGCTCAAAGCAGAAAAAAGAGAAAAGCAGATAAAAATGCCGTTGCCAAAGTAGATACTAAGGCAAGTGATGCCAAAAAAGAACCTAAACCGTATAAGAAAGTAATTGATTCGAGTGCTGTTACCCAAAAAGGTTTGATTGATGTTCATAAAATTGACAACAAATACCTTTTTGAAATTCCAGATTCTATTTTAGGAAGTGAAATGATGACCATCACCCGTTATTCTAAAACTCCTGCCGGCGGAGGAATCTTTGGTGGAGAAGAAATCAACAGACAAGTGGTTCGCTGGGAAAAAGGATTAAATAACAATATCCTGCTGCGCTCTATCACCTATGTGATTATGTCTCCAGATGCAGATAAACCATTGGCTCAAGCGGTTAAGAATTCAACTTCGGATCCAATCATTGGTAATTATGACGTGCTGGCCTATAAAAAAGATGAAGCTGGAAAAATTACTGGTTATGTGGTCGACTTAGCTACCACTTTTGATGCTGATGTGCAAACTTTTTCTTTGGATCCAATAAAGAAACAACTATTAAACATTCAAGCGTTTCAGAAAGACCGATCGTTTATTTCAAAAGTTAGTAGTTTCCCGATCAATACTGAAATTAGAAGTGTAAAAACCTTTACTACAACCCCTCCAAAAATAAATACTTCGCCAACACCAAAAATTGGAGTTGATTTGCCATCAGCTTTAGATGCTGGAGTACTTACTGTAGAAATGAATACTTCCATGATTTTATTGCCAAAAAATCCGATGCGTAAAAGAGAGTTTGATGCGCGTGTAGGTTATTTTGCCAATCAATATGGTGTGTTTGAAGAAGAATCTCAAAAATCAGATACCAAAGTCTTTGCGGTAAGATGGCGCTTAGAACCAAAATCTCCTGAAGATGCCCAAAAACAAAAAATGGGGGAATTGATTGAGCCTTTGAAACCTATTGTGTACTACATTGATCCGGCTACTCCAGAAAAATGGAAAAAGTACATCAAACAAGGTATTGACGATTGGCAGGTTGCTTTCGAAAATGCCGGTTGGAAAAATGCAATCCGCGGTGAATATTGGCCAGAAAATGATCCAACAATGAGCTTGGAAGATGCCCGTTTCTCTGTATTACGATATTTTGCCGCCGAAATTCAAAATGCTTATGGTCCTAATGTTCATGACCCAAGAACAGGTGAAATTTTAGAAAGCCACATTGGTTGGTACCACAATATCATGAGTCTTTTAAGAAACTGGTATTTGATTCAAACCGCTGCGGTTGACCCTGCGGCAAGAGCTAAGAAATTTGATGATAAATTAATGGGAGAATTAATCCGATTTGTTTCCTCGCATGAAGTGGGACACACTTTAGGATTGCGTCACAATATGGGAGCCAGTTCAGCCACTCCAGTTGAAAAACTAAGAGACAAAGACTACCAAGACAAAAACGGTCACACTTCGTCAATCATGGATTATGCTCGTTTTAACTACGTAGCACAACCAGAAGATGGCGTTACAGCTTTGTTTCCAAGAATTGGAGATTATGATAAGTGGGCTATCAAATGGGGCTATTCTTATTTTGAAGACACTAAGACTGAAGCGCAAGAAAAAGCATTCTTAAACGAAATGACTAAGGAAGCGTATAAAAATAATCGCTTGTGGTTTGGTTCTGAATCTAGCCCTTACGACCCAAGATATCAAACAGAAGATATAGGTGATAATGCAATGCGCGCTTCTGAATACGGAATTAAAAACTTGAAAAGAATCCTTCCTAATTTATTGCAATGGTCTAAGGAAGATGGCGAAAGTTATTCAGAATTAGAGGAACTTTATGGTGCACTTACCGGACAGTTTAGAAGATATATGGGCCATGTTACGAAAAACGTAGGGGGGATTTATGATTCTCCTAAAACCTATGACATGTCTGGAAATCAATTTCAAGTAGTACCAAAAAGCATCCAAAAAGATGCGGTAGCGTTCTTGAATACACAATTATTCACTACGCCAAAATGGTTGTTGGATCAAAACATTCTTTCCAAAATAAATCCTGAAAGTGGTGTTGAAGCGATCAAAGGAATGCAAGATGCGACCTTGTCAAGTTTGATGGCAGGAGACCGAATGGTGCGCCTTTTAGAAACTTCTACAGCCAGTAAAGACAATTATTCTGTTGATGAATTGATTACTGATTTGAATAAAGGAATTTTCTCTGAGTTGAAAGGAAATAGTTCTATCGATATGTATCGCAGAAACGTGCAAAAATTGTATGTAGATAAAATGATTGAACTGCTAAAACCAGGTTCTACCACGGTGCGATCAGTACCTGTGGGCGTAACGTATGGTTTCAATACCAGAAGAGTTAACTTAGCTCAAACGGACTTACCATCTATTGCTAGAGGCCAATTGAATGCACTAAAAAATGATTTGAAAATGTCATCTTCTCGAATGACTGATCGAATGAGTAAATATCACGTACTCGATTTAATATCCAGAATTAGTGAAGCTTTAGATCCTAAATAAAATAATTAAATAGAATTAAAAAGGGAAAATGTATCACTACATTTTCCCTTTTTTTTTACACTAAACAAAACTCTCAAAAACTAATCACAAATTCGCAGATTTATAGCTATAGTAATTAGGCGAACAAGAGTGGAAAGCCTTTTTTGTATCTTAAGTAATATCGCATAACTACTTTTGGCGAAAGTATTCCTTTTTTATTTCTACTACTCCCAGGGTATTTTGAGATACAGGAAATTTTCATTACCGCAGCTTCACAGATGTATACTTTCATTAATCAGATACATAATTATTTTATACCAATATAATTTGTTTTCAACACAATTAAAATTGGTACGCCTGTATTCTTGCTATTTGTCATGCTGGAAGCGTCTAAATTATGTTGCATTTTTACAGTGAGTATAATGGAAACCTGTGCAATGGTGCAAAATAACAAGTGAATTATGTTAAACCTGAAAACATATAAATCTCTATTTATTACTTATTACAGCAACCTAAGTAATAAGAATAAAACAATGACGTATTTTTTTTACCATATAAGTCATTGAAGTTTCATGTGTGTAAGACTGATAACTTAAGCAATAATAAGGTCATTTAAGGTTTAATGCTTACATGACTTTTTATGTTAAATAGTATTTCACTCATTTTATAGTACGGCAATAAATAAGTCCAACTACTTACTATGAATTGCAATGAATAGAAAAATCGGATATTACTTTTACCCATAAAAAAAACCGAACTATTTCTAGTTCGGTTTTCAAATTAAAGATGAAAAAAGGAATTAATCTTTAGAAGACTTAACAGCTAAACTGTAGATTACTAAACCAAATCCAATTTTATTGATAGCATCTGCAATGTTGTACACTACATCGATGTTACCCGCAGGGATAAATGAGTTGTACCATCCTGTTGTTCCCATCATATATCCTAATGGATAGATTGACCAACCTACTAGTACAAACCAACATAAAATTTTGTGTGCTTTAAGCACTTCTCCACCAGCTGCTGTAGCTAATTTTGATGCTTCACCTAACCATATTTCATACACGATTAAGAAATAAGCAGCTCCGGAAATGAATCCCCATAAAGCAGCACTATCTGGAGCAATTACTTCTCCAATGTAACCTGTAACTAACATTACAATAGAATAAATAATCATCTTCCATAGTAATGATTGTTTGGCTCCCGCTACTTTTAGTATTAGGTAAAATTCCAAACACATTAACGGTACCGTTAGTACCCAGTCAACGTAACGAAAGAAAGTAGGCGATTCTCCAAATGAAGCCCAATAATCTCTCATGTAGAAATAATGTACCGCAGCAATAAAGGTAATTAAACCTGAAACTAATACTGAAGTTCGCCACTTTTTATCAAATTGGCTCAGTGATAAAAAGAAGAATGCTGATGCAGCCATCATAGCCATACAGCCTACAAAAAAAGTAAATCCAACATAATCAGTAGGTAACATTTTCCCGACTAATCCAGAAATAAACATAAAATTTGTCATAAAAATTAATTTTAAATGGTTTTGTTTAACCAAATATATGAAAAGCTAAACGATAAAAAAACATTTTTGTTTATTATTTTTTACCTAATTTTAAACAATAATTAAATTAAATGAAAAATTATTCAAATATCGCAATAGTAGCTAGCTTTTTCGGATTGTGGATGGATTCCTTCTTATCCACAAAAATGCAAATACTATCCGGTTTCCTTTTGATTTTTACCTTTGGAATTTTACATGGCGCAAATGATTTGCTCCTAATTAAAAATACAAACACGATAAAGCAAACCAATTCTCGATTTAAAATACTAGCATATTACGTAATGGTTGTTTTAGCAGGGATATTTTTGTTTTACATTATTCCGCAAGTAGCACTTTTACTTTTTATCATAGTGAGCGCGAATCATTTTGGAGAACAGCAATGGCAAAATTTAGAACAAGACTTTCCATCTTGGCTCCTATTACTATTCCACTTTTTTTACGGATTTGTTATTTTGCTCTTGTTATTTAATTTTCACACCATTCAAGTGCAGAACATCATCTTTAAAATAGCAAATGTGCTTGTGCCTCTTCCCTACTTTTGGATAGCACTGCAGGTTTCAGTTGGTGCTTTCCTAGGCTTAAGCGCCTATTTTTATTGGAAATCAGAAAAAATCAGAAAAAAATTACTAGTAGAATTCTTTTTTTTACTGCTCTTTGCGATCCTTTTTAAATCTTCCAGTCTAATATGGGGATTTGCAATCTACTTCGTTTTATGGCACAGTATTCCTTCTATAATTGACCAAATTAAGTTTTTAAACGGCTCCTTTTCTAGTACCTATTTTGTTGCCTATTGTCGAGCAGCAGGAGTTTACTGGCTCATCTCCATTGTAGGGATTGCACTGATCTATTTTATATTTAGAGAAGAGCAGCTTTTCAATGCTTTATTTTTCTCTTTCTTGGCTGCCATCACTTTTCCACATGCAGTTGTGATCACAAGAATGTTTGGCACAAAACAAACTACAAAATAGAGACATAAAAAAAACCGAGCCATTACTGACTCGGTTTTCACTATTCAAATTTCGATTACTATAAGGATTGTCGATTTGTACTTATTTAGTACTCAAGAAAGCAACCCTAAAAAAACAAATACACAAAAAAACCGAGCCATTGCTGACTCGGTTTCTCTTATTTAGATCCCGATTAAAATCGGGATAAGCGATTCACATCCCGATATATCGGGAGTTCTCTGCTTATTTTACTTCTTCAAATTCAACGTCTTCAACATTGTCTCCTTGAGCTGCATCCCCTTGAGGTTGTGCATCCCCTTGACCTTGTTCACCTTGAGCATACATCGCTTCAGTTGCTTTTTTCCAAGCAGCGTTGATGTTGTCAAGAGCCGTTTGAATTGCAGGAATGTCTTGAGATTGGTGTGCCATTCTCAATTCAGTCAATGCATATTCTACTGCCACTTTGTTATCGTCAGATAATTTAGCTCCTAGTTCTTTCAATTGCGTTTCAGTTTGGAAAATCATTCCATCTGCTTCGTTCAATTTTTCAGCTCTAGATCTTGCGATTTTATCAGACTCAGCGTTAGCTTCAGCATCTTGTTTCATTCTTTCGATTTCTTCAGATGTTAATCCAGAAGAAGCTTCGATACGAATATCGTGAGATTTACCAGTTCCTTTATCAGTTGCCGAAACTTTGATGATACCATTAGCATCAATATCAAAAGTTACTTCAATTTGTGGAACCCCTCTTGGTGCTGGTGGAATACCGTCTAAGTTAAAACGACCGATCGTTTTGTTATCAGCAGCCATTGCTCTAGCGCCTTGCAATACGTGCAATTCAACTGTTGGTTGAGAATCTGCAGCAGTAGAGAAAACTTGAGATTTTTTAGTTGGAATAGTAGTATTAGACTCAATTAATGTAGTCATAACTCCACCCATAGTTTCAATACCTAAAGATAAAGGTGTAACGTCAAGTAACAATACATCTTTTACATCTCCAGAAAGAACTCCACCTTGAATAGCTGCTCCAATTGCAACAACTTCATCAGGGTTTACTCCTTTAGACGCTTTTTTACCAAAGAATTTTTCAACCTCTTCAGCAATTCTTGGCATACGAGTAGAACCTCCTACAAGGATCACTTCATCAATATCAGAAACTGTTAAATTAGCATCCTTAAGCGCTTTAGCAACTGGTGCCATAGAACGTTTTACTAGTGCGTCAGTTAATTTTTCAAATTGTGCTCTCGTTAATTTTTTAACTAAGTGTTTTGGTCCTGAAGCTGTAGCCGTTACGTACGGTAAGTTGATTTCAGTTTCCGCAGAAGAAGACAATTCAATTTTTGCTTTCTCAGCAGCTTCTTTTAAACGTTGCAAAGACATTGGATCTAAACGCAAGTCAATACCTTCTTCCGTTAAGAAATCAGCAGCTAACCAGTCAATAATTTCATGGTCAAAATCATCTCCACCTAAGTGAGTATCTCCGTTTGTAGACAATACTTCAAAAACTCCGTCTCCTAATTCAAGAACAGAAATATCAAATGTACCTCCACCTAAATCGTAAACAGCAATTTTTTGATCTTTTCCTTTTTTATCTAAACCATAAGCAAGTGCAGCTGCTGTAGGCTCGTTGATAATACGCATTACTTTAAGACCTGCAATTTCACCAGCTTCTTTCGTAGCTTGACGTTGTGCATCATTAAAGTAAGCAGGAACCGTAATAACCGCTTCCGTAACTGTTTGACCTAAATAGTCTTCAGCAGTTTTTTTCATTTTTTGAAGTGTCATAGCTGACAATTCTTGAGCAGAGTATAAACGACCATCAATATCCACACGTGGTGTATTGTTGTCCCCTTTTACAATTTTGTATGAAACTCTTTTTGCTTCAGCCGAAACTTCACCAAAACCTCGTCCCATAAAACGTTTGATAGAAGCAATAGTCTTAGTTGGATTAGTTACCGCTTGTCTTTTAGCAGGATCTCCTACTTTAATTTCCCCACCTTCAACAAAAGCGATGATAGATGGAGTTGTTCTTTTTCCTTCTGCATTAGGAATAACAACTGCTTCATTACCTTCCATTACAGAAACACAAGAGTTGGTCGTACCTAAATCAATTCCGATTATTTTACCCATTTTAAATATATTTAATTTTATTGTATACTAGTTTTAATGACTCGAAGTCGATAAGTCAATCTTTGTGCCAATACAAAACCCACTAATAAATTGTCAGTTTATGTTAAAATTGGCGTAAAAAAATCTGACAAGATGACATTTTAGGAGCTAATCCTGCTGTTCGTTGCAATCTCTGCCTGGGGTGGCTTTTTTTTCAAGGCGGCAAAGGAGCTTCCGATGGTCGCTCTTTGCAGCCAGAAAAAAAATAGCCATCCCTAGCCAGAGGATTTTCACTGCCATCAGGGCTAAAAAAAATACCAAAGCATTTCAGTACACTATACAATACACAACAACAAACCTAAAACTTACATGACTTATAGGATAAAAATCTCAAAACATATAAGTCATATAAGCGCAACACCGTACATGGCGCTTTCTAAACCTAAACGATACAACAAAAAACTTACATGACTTATAGTATAAAAAATCTCAAAACATATAAGTCATATAAGCCATAGAAGCGTAACACTATTCACTGCCTCTTTCTAAACCTAATCAATAAACATAAAACTTACATGACTTATATGTTAAATAATTAAAAACATATAAGCCATATAAGCGCAACACCGTACATGGTCTTTTTTCTCACTCTAATCAATAAACATAAAACTTACATGACTTATAGGATAAATAATTAAAAACATATAAGCCATATAAGCGCAACACCGTACATGGTCTTTTTTCTCACTCTAATCAATAAACATAAAACTTACATGACTTATAGGATAAATAATTAAAAACATATAAGTCATATAAGCGCAACACCTTATATGGCGTTTTCTAAACCTAAAGAATACAACAAAAACTTACATGACTTATAGGATAAACAATTAAAAACACCAAACACAAAACTTATATGACTTATATGGTAAACAACCATAACTCAATCTATTTACCGTAAACAATTAAGCAGCTCCCGCTACTAGATTAAAAATCAATATCTTTAGTTTTTTAATTCGCTCCATATGAACTGGTCTGCAAAACTCCTCACACACAAAAACGAAAAACGAATAGCCGTTTATTTCGAAAAAAATATCGAATTCATCACCCGAATCAAACAAATAGACGGCGCACGATGGAGCCAATCTTTAGTAGCATGGCATTTACCTGACACGGAAGAAAACCGAGGACGTTTTAAAATAAAACCTGCCTCACCTTCTTTACCTTCAGTTGAAGGAATAGAACAAATCGAAAAATTCAAACAATGGCTGCGCTCCAAACGCTACAGCGAAAGCACACTTTCAACTTATTCTGACGCGTTGAAATCCTTTTTTGTATTTTATCGGGAGAAACCTATTGCCCAAATTAATAACGAAGACGTAATTATCTACAACAACGAGTATATCTTGAAAAACAATCTTTCGGCATCCTACCAAAACCAGCTAACCAACGCTTTAAAATTATACTTTGCGACCATTCGGGAAACCAAAATCGAAATAGATAAAATTCATCGACCAAAACGTTCCAAAGTTTTGCCTAATGTATTGAGTAAAGAGGAAGTGAAATTAATTTTAGAAGCACACACCAATAGCAAACACAAAACAATGCTTTCGTTGATTTATAGTTGCGGATTGCGTTGTGGCGAATTATTAGCCTTGCAACCTGTGCATATCGACTCGAAAAGAAACATAGTCTTGCTCAAAAACGCAAAAGGCAAAAAAGACAGGATTGTACCCTTGAGTCCCAAAATACTAAAACTACTGCGCGACTATTACGCCCTTTATAAACCAAAGACCTACTTGTTTGAAGGGCAATTTGCAGGAAAACCTTATGATTCTCGAAGTCTGCAGCTCATCTTAAAACAAGCCTTGGTAAAAGTCAATATCAAAAAGCCTGTTACGCTACATTGGTTGCGCCATAGCTATGCGACTCATTTATTAGAAAGCGGAACCGATTTGCGATACATACAAGAATTATTAGGACACAACAGCAGCAAAACTACCGAAATATACACTCACGTTAGTACGAAAAGTATTCAACAAATAAAAAGTCCTTTTGATGATTTGTAAGAAAAAAATAGTACATTTGATTATAATATAAAGCGAAACAAACCTTCGCATATACACCCATTTTTGGGTAGATTGGCGAAGGTTTGTTTCGCCTATATACAAGTTACAAGCAAGTGTAGGACGACCGTAAACCGACAGACATTCCGACAAATAACAGAAATAAAAATCGTAAATTTGCGACTTAACGAATTGACAAATAAATTAATGGCAAATAGCAATCTTAAAAATGCACGTAACGCAAAGAATGATGAGTTTTATACTCAATATCACGACATAGAAAAAGAAATTGGTGCATATTTAGAATTGAACCCAAACGCTTTTCGTGGTAAAACTGTTTTAATGCCTTGTGATGACCCTGAATGGAGCAACTTTACAAAGTTTTTTGCTCAAAATTTTGAACGTTATGGAATAAAAAAACTTATAAGCACAAGTTTTGCACCCGAAAGTAAAAGTTTAAAAAGCAACTATCAACCAACACTTTTTGAAACTACTGCCCCACAATTTGACAAAACAAAAACAATTGTAAACGGAAAGATATTTACACTTACTCACGACAAAAGTGCAGACGGGAAAATTGATGTGAATGATTTAGAATGGACATACTTAAAAGGCGATGGAGATTTTAAAAGCGAAGAGATTAAAAAACTACGAGACGAAGCCGACATAATTATTACAAATCCACCATTTTCATTATTTAGGGAATTTTTAGCTTGGATGGTACAAGCAGAAAAACAATTTGTAGTAATTGGTAGTAAGAATGCAATTACCTACAAAGAAATATTTTCCTTAATCAAGTCAAATAAAATGTGGGTTGGGACAACAAGTTTTAGTAAGGATATGTTATTCATTTCACCAGAAGAAATTGACCCATCAGAAAAACCTGATTCTGCAACAAGAACAGTTGAAGGAATAGTTTATTTACGTTCCCCATCTGTTTGGTACACAAACCTTGACCACGGAAGAAGACATCAACCTTTAAAATTGATGACTATTAGTGACAATTTAAAATTTAATAAGAAACTTAAAGGCAAAACTTTTTACGATAAATATGACAATTATGATGCTATTGAAGTTCCCTTTACAGATGCAATTCCAAGTGATTTTAATGGCGTAATGGGTGTGCCAATAAGTTTTCTTGACAAATATTCACCTGAACAATTTGAAATATTAGGGATGGCTTCATCGGCAGGTTACAATAATGAAGTCGTAGGTATCCCGTTTTTAGGCGACAAAGATGCAAGACCATTGATAAATGGAAAAAATACTTATGCTCGTGTATTTATAAAAAATAGAGAAAGAAAATAATGAATACAACTTTAAGAACAGATATAACTATAAAAGACATTTGCGATGGGTTCATATACAACGAACTTGAAGGCAAAGGATTATTTGGACTTTCGGGAACTTTGACAATTCAACCCGAATACCAACGTAACTATATTTATGCAGACGGAAAAAGAGATGTTGCAGTAATTTCTTCAATCTTAAAAGGTTATCCGTTAGGTTTAATTTATTTCAACCGAGTAAACAAAGACAGTCTTGAAGTTTTGGACGGACAACAACGCATTACAAGTTTTGGACGATTTGTAACCAATAAGTTTGCTATAAAAGACGAGAACGGAATGGAGCAATATTTTAGTGGTATTGCAACCGACAAACAACAAAAAATATTAAATGCAAAACTCTTAATTTACGAATGTGAAGGAACTGAAAGCGAAATAAAAGAATGGTTCAGAACCATTAATATTTCAGGCGTTCCATTGACAAATCAAGAACTTTTGAATGCAGTTTATTCAGGTCCTTTTGTAACACTTGGAAAAGAAGAATTTAGCAACAGCCAAAACGCCAACATTCAAAAATGGAGTGCTTACATTTCGGGCAGTGCAAACAGACAAGACTATTTGGAAAGAGCTTTGGAATGGGTAAGCAAAGAAAATATAGGCGATTATATGAGCCGACACAGATTTGACACTAACATTACAGAACTGAAAAACTATTTTACAAGTGTTATTGACTGGGTTTCTACCGTATTTACAGACGTAGAAAGCGAAATGAAAGGACTTGAATATGGCAGACTTTATGAAACTTACAAGAAACAACCTTACAACTCAAAGACAGTTTCTGAACAAGTGAAAAAATTGTATGCTGACCCATACATAAAAAACAGAAAAGGCGTTTTTGAATTTATTTTGGGTGGTTCAACAGACTATAAACTTTTGGAAGTTCGTGTATTTGACGAAGCAACTAAAAAATCAAAATACGCCATTCAGACAGCCGAAGCAGAAAAAAAAAATATATCAAATTGCTCACTTTGTGCAATCGGACACGATGCAAACAAAACCAAAATTTGGAAATTGGCAGAAATGGACGCAGACCACGTAACAGCTTGGAGCAAAGGCGGAGCGACAGACATTAAAAATTGTGAAATGCTTTGTAAGACACATAACAGAGCAAAAGGAAACCGTTAAAAATGGACAGAAAAACCACGACAGAAAGAACACCAGCTTGTAACAGCACCTACCCAAAAGGCGGGGTTTCGTGCTTCGCAGACAGTTTTGTGGTAGCCGAAAGTTCAGTTCTCCGCATGAAGTTTAGTGGTAAAAATCCCGCCCTTCGGGTAGCTGCAAAACGTTAGCTACAATAAAAACAAAAATCGAAATGACAAAAACATCTTTTATTATCCTGTCAACAGCTTTATTATTTTCTTGTAAAAAAGAGAAAGAA